>NZ_FUXX01000011.1 GCF_900167015.1 Succinivibrio dextrinosolvens DSM 3072 | reverse complement strand
CCAGAGATTTGCTATCCACTGCTTTCAGCTATCACGTCACCGTAACCACCTTGTGGATTTGCTAAGTCTTCCCATTAGCGGGCGACTTCGGGACTACCCCCCTATAGATAATGCCCATGCTGAACATACACAAAAATCCCCACAGATTATCTCTGCAGGGATATTGATATCTAGTTAAATTAAACTAAATAATTAGAAGGTGTAGCGAGCACCAACTGACCATACAGTACGATCAACATTCTTGCCCAAATCATGATCTGAACCAGCATTGAAACCTGCCTCAGTCCATACATTGAAGTTTGAGTTCAGCTTGTAGTTTACGAATACAGGAATTCTCTTAATCTTATAAGTACCTGATTCGCCACCAAACTCTGTAATCTTAACATGTGAAGACTCATAGCCAACTAAAGCAGAAACACCATTGTCAAATGCATAACCAACAGCTAACTCAAACCCCTTGTTTCTTGCCTGCTCAAAATCAACAGCTTCAAGTGAATCTGGGTCAACAACAGAGAAAGCTCTCTGCTCATCAAACTTTAACTTAGCATACTCATATAAAGCTGCGCAGTAGAAGCCTGAATTTAGATTACCCCAAGAAATACCAGCAGTAACATGCTTCATATTCTCGAAAGGAGTACCTGATTCAGCATTAGCGATATCACCGTCATTCTGACCCTTAACATAGCTATAGCCAGCACGAATTGATAATGGTCCGAATACAACATCATCAAAAGTGTAACCTAGAGCACCGTTGAAACCAGAATCGATTGCCCAAGCATCCTCGTCAACTTCTAGACCCGTTTTTGCAGCGTTTACTAAACTTGCCTTATCCTGTGCAGTCTGTAAACCAGCCTGAGCATGGAAACCATAGTTGTCATAGATGTATACTAACTGACCGCCACGACGCTCACCATTGAATTTACCCTGAACAGTACCAGCAGCATCTTCATAGTGATCGGTAACTTCTTCAGCATAGTAAGCAGAATCAACAAAACGACCTGCCTTTACTAAACCGAACTCACCAAAATCAGCACCTACATACTGATCACGAGCTGTAGTACCATCACCAGTACCCTTGTTATCCATATCCCACTCAGCATAACCTAAGCCTGAAACCCAATCAGTTACCTGTGTCTTGCCAGCTAAGCTAAAACGAGCTGAGTTCTGAATTGAAGAATCATTCTCTGCAGCATTATGACCGGTGTGGTTTCCATTGTAAAATACAGACTGAACACGACCACCAGCTACTAAAGAAGTACCGTCCTTATCATAAACGGTAGCTGCGTTTGCTGATGCTGCTACTGCAACAACTGCTAAAGCTAATAATGACTTTTTCATAATATAAATCCTTTTGTTTTAAATTTTTTTATGTAACCGTTTAACCGACTACGATTTTTAGTTTACTCAAAGCAAATTAAAAAACAACTTTATGAATCATGAAATTAAAAATATTTTCTTATTTTGATGTTTTTTTTATTATAGTGTGATGAACTCGACACTTTTCTATATACTTTATGCTTAAAACAGTTTTTCATTTATCTGATTATTAAGCATTTTTTAAAACACAAATCACACTTATTTCTATGTTTATTTAAATATTATTTAACAATATTTAGTCACAAATGTTTTTTCTGTCGGCTTAGATAGGCTTTTTAATATTTTTCAAATTTATTAAAAAGTATAAAAAAGTAAAACGTTATCTTCGTCATAATTATGGTGGATTTACCGACAATTTAGATAAATTTTGACTGTTTGGGGATTTTAACTCACACAATATTTTAGATATCTCTTTATTTTTTTACTAAGAAAATTTCATAGAAATTCATCTTTATAACATACTGTTTTTCTTTATTATTCCTTAGTTATAAACATAACCTCAGACACAAATAAGTCTTTCCTCATATACAGCTATTATCATTATCTAAATTCACTCTTGAAAAAAAATCTGTTTTTGGCAAAATTATCCAAAATTCAGGATCCTTTATATGAAAACAACTAATTCTAAAAATATAAGCGCCTTTGAAGCCATTTCAAAAGCCCAGTATCTCTCCTGCGCTCCAATTCTGTTCCAGACTGTATACACTTTAAGAAATCACAGCATTCTTGCTCTTTTAGACAAGTCAAAAGAAGGTCTTTCCATAGAGGATTTATGCAATAAATCAGATCTAAGCAGATATGCTCTGGAGGTTCTTTTAGAGATGGCTTTAGCAGGTGAAATTGTAAAATTATCCTCCGATAAAAAATACATGCTTACGAAGGTTGGTTATTTTCTTGAAAATGACAACATGACCAGAATCAACTTTGATTTTACAAAGCATGTCTGCTACAAAGCATTTGATAAACTTGATGAGTCTTTATCGTCTCACAAGCCTTGTGGACTTTCAGAATTTAATCCTGAATGGGAGACTATCTACCCTCATTTATCTGAATTACCAGAGAATGCAAAAAAAGCATGGTTTGACTGGGATCATCTCTACTCTCAGACCTCTTTCACACCTGCAATTGATAAGCTTTTTGAGCTGTTCAACCCAAAGGTTGTATATGATGTTGGAGGTAACACCGGCAAATTTGCAATTGAATGCTGCAACAGACTTAATGACGTAAAGGTTACTATTCTGGATTTACCATCTCAGATAAAGATGGCACAAAAGAATATTGATGTTCACAATCTTTCAGACAGAGTTGATTTTATGGCTGTTGATATTCTGTCAAATCCTGTTTTAAAAGGTGAGGCTGATATCTGGTGGATGAGCCAGTTTTTAGACTGCTTTGCGCCTGAACATGTACACAATATACTTACAGCTATAAATAAGGTTATAAAGGATGATGCTCATGTATGTATCCTTGAACCTATTGCAGACAGACAGAAGTTTGATGCCGCAAAGTTTTCAATTAATGCCGGATCTCTGTACTTTAGCGCCATAGCCAACGGCCATTCAAGATTCTTTACAACAGATATGCTGACAAATCTTATCGAGGATGCAGGATTCACAGTTGAAAAGATAGTAGATAATCTTGGTATCAGTAATTCAATGTTTATCTGCAAAAAGAGAGTTTAGTAAATATGAACTTTAATTTAGCTATTGCAGATTACAGAATCAAAGCCTTTGATATCGTAAATAATGAACAGTTTGAGGAAGTTATTAACGGTACACGAGAGATTGATAAGGAAAACAAACCACCTAAGCCTGAGAAGATTCCCATGATGACAGCTAGACGTCTTAGCATCGGCTGTCGTATGGCTGTAGATGTAGGAACTCTTCTTCTTGAAAAACACCCTGATATCGATGCTGTGATTTATTCAAGCAGATCAGGCGAGATTGAGCATAACTTTAAAATCCTTGATGCGGTAACCTCAGGTAGAGAGTGTTCACCTACCGATTTTTCAATGTCTGTACATAACTGCGGTGTAGGTAACTTTACTATTCTAAATAAGGCAAAAATACCATCAACCTCTGTAAGCTCAGGCAAAGATACCTTCATGCAGGCTCTTATCGATGCCTATGCAATGCTTCAGACTGATTATAAAAAGGTTCTACTTGTAGATTATGAGGTTACAATTCCAACCTTTTACACAGGTTACCTAAGAGAATACACTCCAAACTTTCCTTATGCCATTGGTCTTATTCTGACAAATGGAGATGATATAAAAGTAACTAAAAACACCCAGACAGCATCTGTCGATACAACCGAATTTCCTCAGGTAATTGAGTTTTTAAAGAATTTTGTAAAAAACACCAAAGCATATTCTTTAGAAGGACAGAACTGTACCTGGCAGATAGAACAGCAGGATAAACACTAAATGAGCCAAAATGGATTACTCAGAAAAACAGGCCTTTATATAATGGGGCCTGTACGAGTATTTTTTGCAGCCATCTTCTTTAGTGTCTTTGGTCTTGGTGCCCTGTTTCTATCTCAGATTGTTTTCAGACTTTTATCAGTCTTTATAAAGGATGAGAACAGGCTTACCGATCTGTCACGCAGAATTACAGCATCCAGTTTTAAGCTATATCTATTCTCAGGAGTAGTATGTAGAATCTTCAGAATCAGAATTGAGGGTACAGATAAAATAGCGAATGACAGAGGAACAATCTTCATCGCCAATCACCCTTCTCTTCTTGATATTGTGCTTTTCATATCAGTTGTGCCTCATGCCACCTGTCTTATGAAGGAGGCTATCATCCACAATCCCTTTATGAAGGGGATTGCAAAATGTAACAGATATATTGCAAACAGTGAAGAGACCGAAAAGATTGTAGAAAAATGCAGAACTTCGCTTTTAAATGGAGACAATCTCATCATTTTCCCCGAAGGAACTAGAACACTTGATGAAAATAAATTAAAATTTACCCATGGCTTTTCAAGTATTGCCCTAACAGAAAACTTTAAAATAAGACCTGCTGTTATAAAATTCCATGGTGACTGCGTAAGAAAAAATACCCCATGGTATACAATCTTTACAGGAATACTTGAGTACAGAATTACATTTTTAGACAGTTTTGATACAAAAGAGTTTAGAGAACAGTATGCAGACAAGGAAGATTCTGCAGTATCAAGACTTATGGCAAAGCATTTACAGAATTTGATTAAAACAAGGATATAGGATTTTTTATGAAAGAGCTATATGACGAAATCAAGCAGCTTATTATCGATTCTCTTAATCTTGAGGACATCGGGATTGAGGATATTGAGACAGAAGCACCTCTTTTCGTTGATGGTCTTGGACTAGACTCAATTGATGCCCTTGAACTGGGAATGGCTATTAAACAGAAATACGGAGTTACTTTATCTGCTGATAATGAGGAGATGAAGAAATGCTTCTATTCTGTAGAAACACTAGCCAAATACATCAGTGAGCATAAAGAATAACTGATTTTCTTATTAGGTATGAGATACGTGGCCAAAGGTCACAGACAGATACTCAGTAACGTATTAAAATAAATAAAAAAAGAGTACTAAAAATGACACAACAGGAAATATTTACCCAGATTCAGCAGATGTTAGCATCTCTTTTTGAGATAGAGCCTTCAGAGATAAAACCTGAAAGCAAGCTTTTTGAGGAGCTTGAACTGGATAGTATAGATGCAATTGATTTGGTGGTAAAACTTCAGAAAACCATCGGCAAGAAAATCATGCCGGAGGAATTCAAGAACGTTCGCACTGTTCAGGATGTTGTGGATGTAGTATACAAACTGGTAAACAACAGCTAGAGAAATGCCAAAGAGACTGATATCTCTTCTGTGTATATGCGGAATTATAGCTTACCCTTTTTTTATCTATTTAGGGGTAAGCTTCAATCTTCTGAATATTCTTCTGCCGATACTTGCGGTTATTTTTATTGTAAGAATAGCCTATCTTAGAAATTCTAAAGGAATAAAAACACTTTTAGCATCTATAAGTGCACTCTGCGCTACAGTTATCTGCATTATCGCTTTTATAGCAGACTCACAGAGGATTGCAATGTATTACCCTGTATGTGTAAATGCAGTGCTGTTCTTTGTATTCGGAGGATCTTTATTCTCACAAAAGCCCATAATCACAAGACTGGCTCTCCTTTATGATAAGGAGCTTCCTGATTACGCTATTGAGTATACACGAACAGTAACCAAGGTCTGGGTAATCTTCTTTATGGCAAACGGAGCCATGGCATTTATTACATCGCAGTACTGTACTGTTGAAACCTGGACCTTATACAACGGATTTATTGCATATATTTTAATCGGAACACTGGCAGGCTGTGAGTATCTTGCCAGAATGATTTTCAGACGAATTCATGAAAAGAAATGAGTTAAGCCTGCATGAGGCTCTATTTGGAAATTACGATAAGCATAAGATAGTTGCTTACTCTAAGAACAAATCATTCACACATAAGGATTTTACAGATTCTATCAAAGCTCTGGGATTATGGCTTTTTCAGGATAATTCTGTAAAGAATATCGCTATCTGTATCGAGAATGCCTATAGTTTCAGTATTGCCTTTATTGCAGCCATGTACGCAAGAAAGACACCTGTTCTTTTAGGAAACATCACAGCACATACCTTTGATGATATAAAAGAAAAGGCTGATCTTGTAATCTCTGATCTGAATATTGAAGGCATAGCTGTACCTTCATATGATTTTTCAAAGCTTCTAAATAAAGCAGAGGAATTCTATACAGAGCAGAAGTCATTAGAATCAGAGACAGAGCCCGATAACCTCTTTTCATCTTTAGATGAGAAATCCCCTATTATCTTCTATACCTCAGGTACAACCGGCAAAAGTAAAAGAGTCAACAAGTCTCTTAAAAGCATGCAGATAGATATCACCTGCTCCTATGAACTTTCTGATTCACTTGAGAGTATTGATAATCTAAAACTTATCTCTACAGTTCCGCCATATCATATGTATGGTCTTACCTACAGAATCTTTATGCCGATACTGCGTCATATACCAATGACTACATATATGATTCGCTTCCCGGAGGAACTTGAAAACTACACAGAGAGTGTGGCTCTTATTACATCACCAGCTTTTGTTAAAAGACTTGATACACATATCAAGGCTCCAGATATACGTCTCTGTCTATCAGCAGGCTCTCCAATGCCTGATGATGCAGCTCTTGATTTTTTCAGATGGTCAGAATGTCCTGTAACCGAAATCTACGGTTCTACCGAGAGCAACAGCATGGCACACAGAGACAACAGAGGTGATAAACCACTCTTTATTCCTTTCAGTGCCGTTAAATTCGTAAAAACAGAGGACGGCTATAAACTTGATTCTCTGATGTCTGATGGTTATGACAGAATTGACGATAATCTCGAATTTGAAGGTCCGTACTTTAGAATTACCGGCCGCAAGGATAAAATTGTAAAAATAGAAGAGAATCGAGTAAGTCTGACTCAGATTGAAAAACTTTTAAAGGATAATCCTCTGATAAAGGATGCTGTTGCACTGGTTATTACCAGAAACAGAAGAGCCTGCATCGGAGCAGTATGTGTTCTGAATAATGAGAGTATTGCTCAGAATATAAATAATCAAAACGATGCATCATTTGACAGAAAATCAGTGGTAAATGCTTTAAAGGAATATCTAAAAGGTTATCTTCCTGCAGTAGCAATTCCAAGATATTTTAGAATTGTTGAAACAATCCCAGTAAATCATATGGGAAAAAGAATAACTCCATTGCTAGAGGAGCTTTTCAATGATAAAGCCTAATTTTTTTACAACCAGCAGAATCAGTGAAAACAAAGCCGTTGTGGATATGGTAATAAATCCTGATTTATATTATTTTGAAGGTCACTTTGAGGCTCAGAAGGTTCTTCCTGGAGTCGTACAGATAGGCTGGGCTCAGGAATTTTCAGAGGAACTTTTTAATATAAAATTTGAAGGCGGTTCCACTGCTGTAAAATTTACCTCACCAATTCTGCCAAATGACAGAGTTAAGCTTACCTTAGAATATCTGCCAGAGAAAAAGAGACTTGCATTTGAGTATATTATTACCTCAAAGGATAATGAAAAGGCATCATCCGGCAAGCTTGTAACAGAATAGATAAATTAAAACTATATGCCTAAGATTTGCGTAATTATCCCCTGTTATAAACATACAGATAAAATTGCAGGGGTAATTCAGAGATTATTGTCCTATGGTTTTCCGATTATTGTTGTTGATGACGGCAACAGTAAAGAGGATGCTATGGAGCTTTATAAAATCTGTGAGAATCTAAGAGACGTCTTTCTTCTTCATCACGATGAGAATAAAGGCAAGGGAGGTTCTGTCCTCACGGGGCTCCTCTTTGCAAAGGAAAACAGATTTACCCACGCAATTCAGATTGACGCTGACGGACAGCACTGTGTTGAGGATATTCCTAAGATTACTGACATCATCAATGAAAATCCTGATGCAGTAGTTTCAGGCTGTCCAATCTACGATGATAATGCGCCAAAATCCCGCGTTATAGGACGTAAAATCACCAATTTCTTTGTAAAGCTTGAAACCTTAAGCAATGAAATTAAAGATGCCATGATTGGCTTTAGAGCCTATCCGGTTGATTTAACCTGTCAGTGTGCAAAAGACTGTAACCTTAACTTCGGAATGACCTTTGATATTGAAATTCTGGTAAGACTTAAATGGGCAGGTGCTCCAATAGAATTCTTTGAAACAAAGGTTGATTATCCTAAAAACGGTTATTCAAATTTCAAAGTATCTGACCAGCTTAAGATCTCCATCATTCATACAGTTCTCTGTACAACCATGATCTTAAGACTGCCTTACGTATTATTTAAAGCACTATTCAAATCTCATGACAGCAAATAATAATCACTGGTCTGAGAGTAGCGAGAAAGTTGGCGGCTACTACGGCATCAGACTGATGCTTTTATTTTATGATTACGGAGGAAAGGTAATCTTCAGGATTTTTTTGTATCATGTCATGCTCTTTTATTATCTCTTCTCTAAAAAGCAGAGAAAAATCTCTAAGGATTTTTTATCTCAGGTTGAGATAATTCGCGAAAAATACAATCTTCCACAAGAGCATTATTCAAGCTTCAGACATTTTATGGCCTTTGGCACCATGCTTATTGATAAAATCAATGCCTGGAGAGGTACTTTAAGACTGTATCAGGATGCCATTTTTATGGAGGATTCAGAAGAACGTTTTTTCTCCTACGAAAACGAGCCTCGAGGCAAGATTCTTCTGTGCTCACACCTTGGAAACATTGATGCTCTAAGGGCAGTTGGACTTGTAAGTGAAAAAAGAGCTCCTGCTGTTTACTCGGTATTCTTTACTAAAAACGCACAGAACTTTAATAATATCCTGAAGGCTGTAAGTAAAAGCGCAGAGCTTAATATTATTGCAACAGATTCAATTGGACCTGATACTGCAATCAGACTGTCTGAGATAATCGATAGCAAAGGGATGATTGCAATTGTGGGAGACAGAACTCCTGTTAAGGATAAATCCTACAATATTGAAAGCAATCCAGATAACAGTACAAGAGTAAAAGAGCCAGAGCGAGTCTGTGAAGTTGATTTTATGGGAAGAAAAGCAAACCTGCCACAGGGTGCTTTTATCCTGGCAGCACTTTTAAAATGCAAGGTACAGTGTCTTTTTGCCCTTAAAAACGAGAAAACAGGTAAAATTGATATCTACTGTAAAGATCTGTTTGATGAGGTTAAGCTTCCTAGAAAGAACAAGGAAGAAGCCCTTAGGACATATGTTCAGAAATACGCCCAGCTTCTGGAATACTACGCCATAAGATATCCATATCAGTGGTTTAACTTCTTTGATTTTTTCAGTACCCAAAATCATACAGACAAAGATTAAACTAAGATAAACAGTAGATTGATACTAAAACAAATATAAGAGACAGCTAATGTACAGAAAACCAGAATTTATAATCAGCCATGAAAGCATCATTCCTATTTCATTTCATGACACCGATGCCATGAGAATTGTCTGGCATGGAAATTATATAAAATTTTTTGAACTTGCCCGTGAGGACATGTTCAACGCTTTTGATTTTGGTTATGACATGATGAAAAAACATATCTTTGCCATGCCGATTATCGAATGTGCCTGTAAATACCGTAAGCCATTAAAGGTAACCGACAAGTGCGCCCGAGTTGTCAGCATGATGACTCAGTGTGAAGGCAAGATTGAGATTCATTATGAGGTTTATGCATTAAACTCAGATGAGCTTTGTGCCTATGGACATACCGCTCAGGTTATGATTGATGCCAGAACCAGTGAGCTTTTATTTGCAACACCAAAGCCTCTTTTAGAAGCTATTGAAGCATTCAGAGTAAAGAAAGAAAATGAGTAGTTTCATTAAAAATATCCTGACAGCCATGCTTTTAACATTGTGTACAGCACAATGTACTCTGGCTTTAACCTTAAATGAAATTGGAGAAAAACTAAAAAACGCTGGTTCTCACAGTGTAATGTTCACTCAGGAAAAGCTTTTAAAGGATGCAGATCTTACTCTTTCATCCTCAGGCAGAATCTTAAGCATCAAAGATAAGGGAATTCTTATAAAACAGACCTCACCTTATGAGATGCAGCTTTGTATCACAAAGGATGCTATCACAGAATACAGTGCAGGAGAGATACATATCATCAGGGCTAATGATAATCCTGCAGTTCACTCTCTTCTGAATCTTCTTTTAAAGCTTATGACTCTTGATGATACTGTTGCAGATGACTTTGAATATAAGCTTACAGGAGATAAAAACAGATACACTGTAACCCTCTCTCCAAAGGATGCAAATCTTAAAAACTTCTTTGAAGAAATCACTATTGACGGCAGTGAATATATAGACAGTCTTATCATCAGAGGAACTCATGGAGATGTAACCTCCATGAAGTTTTCTGATTACAACATTTCAGATAATGCAGTTAAGCCCGAGGATTTAAAGTATTTTGAGTAGAAAGTTCTCTGCCCTGTTACTCTGTGTATTTATGGTTGTAGCAGCCTGTATTTCTGTATACAGACTCTCACATATAACCATTGAATCCTCTGTACTCTCTCTTCTTCCTCAAAGTGGAGAAGATAGCTATTCAAAAGCAGTTGAGAAGGAATTTATAAAAAGATTAAATTCTCAGGTAATCTTTGCCATATCCAGGGGGGACTCAGATTCACAAAATAAAGCTCTAAATGAAAACTCCAGTGATACATCCCCTGATAAAAGCATCTATGAAATTGCCGACAGCTTTACAGATGAGGTTAGAAAATCACCATATATAGAGAATATAAAATCAAAGATATCTGATAAGGAACAGTTAGAAAGTGCAGCCTTTGTCTATAAATACAAGACAGCTTTTATTGATGAGAAGCTAAAGCATGAGATTGCATCTGGCAACTACCCACAGAAGATTCTTGCAAAGCTGTATTCAGGATTTTCTGGTGTATCCTCAGCCGAGATAAAAAATGATCTTTTAATGGTTGGACGTAATCTTGCCACAACATTATCATCTGACAGCAGTATCCGTGTCGAAAACGGACATCTTGTAGCATCTGATGATAGGAATAATAAGTGGGTACTTATTTTTGTTACCTTAAATGATGATTCTATGAGTACCGCTGTAGCCTCAGATTTTGCACAGGCAACAGACAACCTTATAAATAAGATTCAGAAGAATTATCCATCAGTATCAGTCCTTAAAAAAGGAGCTGTATTCTATTCTGACTACGCTGCCTCAACCTCTCAAAGAGAGATTACCCTTTTAGGACTAATCACAACAATTGGTATCTTTACTCTTATCTTCTTTGTATACAGATCCTTTATCCCAGTGTTTTTAACCATAGGCTCTGTACTCTGTGGAATTATATGCGCACTGGGAATTACCACACTCATATACGATGAAATAAATCTTATCATCATCGGAATGTGTCTTAGTGTCATAGGAATTGTCTGTGATTACACCATCTATTTCTCAACTCTTAGAATCGGTCAGAGTGAGAGCTCATTTGAAACCATAAGACGACTGGTAAAACCACTATCCTTTGCTGTGATTACAGATTTATGCGCCTATCTTATTATTCTGCTCTCACCTGTCAGAGCGGTATCACAGATGGCACTTTTCTGTATGTGTACCATCACCTTTGCCTGTCTTTTTGTGATTGTGATTGAACCTTATTTTCTTAAGAATCTAAAAAGAGAAAAACTTCCATTTGAAAGCTTTTTTAATGGCTATCTTACATTTATAAGACAGAGAAAAATTTCATACAGTATTATCGCTATTCTCTGTATCTGCTCTGTCTTTGCCTTTATAAATCTAAAGCACAATGACGATCCGATGAGTTTTCAGAGAATGCCTGACTCTCTTAAGACTCAGGAGCTAAAGATAAACTCTCTTTTAAATACCTCAGAGAATCTTAAATACATTCTTATAAATGCTGATGATGACGAAACTCTGTTAGAGAGAAATGAAAAGCTAAGAGAAAAACTCTCTTTAGCTGTAACTGAGGGTAAGCTTAAGAATTATCTGACAGCAAAGATAAACTCTGAAAGTACACAGAAAGTTGACTGTATCTTTTTAAACGAAAGAAAAACCATTATTCAGAACGAGTTAAAGAAACATGGATTAAATCTTGAAGCCTCTGATTATCACTGTGAAATATTAAAGCCTCAGGATTTTTTCTCATCCTCCATAGGAGAGCTTTACAGCAGTCTTTACTATAAAAATGACAGGACATCCTCTCTTATGGTTGTACTAGAGGATGTAACAGATACTGAAGGAATAAAGAATATCGCTTCCTCAATTGAGGGCTCAAGTTATCTTGATCATCGAGGAAATCTGACTGAAGTATTCAAGATGTATCGAGAGATATTCCTAAAGGTTATCTTCATCTTTATGGGATGTATTCTTCTGGTATCAACCTTTAGAGTAGGATTTAAAAGAGCTCTTGTGGGAACCTTTTTCTCACTTTTAAGTATCGGCATGGCCTTATTTGTTCTTCAGCTTTGCGGATATAAGGTTAATCTGTTCTCTGAGCTTGGTCTGATTGTTCTTTTGGGGATCGGAATAAACTATAATATTTTCATGAGCAGTTCAAAGATTGATGTAACCTCAATTATTGCCATATTTACAGCTTTAACCACCACACTTATGACTATTGGAATTCTGATTTTCTCAAGTGTTGACGCGATAAAGTGTTTTGCAATCTGTCTTGTAACAGGTATTATCTGTGCATTCATACTCTCTGTAATGATGCCTAAAACAGAGAAATCATAAGATGTTATTTAATAGATTCATAAAAGCTTCACGATATTTTACTGTCTTTTTTTTAATGCTTTTCACCTGTTCATGTTCTGTCAGCACTGATACAGATGATAAAAAAACTTTAAATGAAAGTCAGAGTGAATACATAAATATTGAAAAAGACAGAAAAATACCGCTACCTTTTGTCACATTTGACGAGGAAAATGAGTACCGACAGATTCTGACTGCTGACTATAACGGTAAAAAGAACTCTCTTTTGTGTATTGTAAAGCTTAAAGAAAACGGTCTTAATCTCACAGGTCTGACATTAAGTTCTCTGCCACTTTTCAATCTTAAATATGAGAATAAAGAGCTTGAAGGCAAATACTACGTACCTCGCAGTATGCTGCCACCAGTTAATCACGTACTCTTTGATATCATGCTGTCTTTTGACAGAAAAAACACCCTTTCAAATGAAATTTCTAAGGAATATATAATCATAAGAGATGATAATCTTGTAACCCTGAGAAAAAACGATGGAAAAGCGATTTATAAGATAGAATATGCACCATATAAAAATAGATTGCTTCCTGTAAAAATAGTTAATCAGGAATTTAACTACAGCATTACTTTAAAATACCTATAACAAAAATGATTTATATTAACTGCTACGCCTCTATTAGTGCTCTGGGAAATACAAAAGATACAATCATAAAAAGCCTTAGTTCAGAGAAAAAAGCTTATCTGACAGCACGCTCTGACATGATTAACGGAGGCAAAACCGCTTATTACGGCTGTGTTGAAAACTGTGAGCTTCCAGATATTTCCGAGTATAAAGAGCACAATACAAGAAATAACCGTTTTTTAGCTTATCTATGTGAAGAGCTTAAGGAACAGATTAAGTACTTTACAGATAAATACGCCCCTGATCGCATCGGCGTAGTTATGGGAACATCCACCTCAGGACTTAGCGAATCTGAGGAAGAGATTAAACGATTCAAAGAGAGTAATGTCCGCTCTGATGACTATTTCTATTCCTTCCAGGAATTTGGAGATCCTGCCATGTTCCTTTCAGAATATCTTAAAATAAGCGGACCAAGCTATACCATCTCAACCGCCTGCTCATCCTCATCAAGAGCACTTGTAAGTGCCAGAAGACTGATTGAAAGCGGTCTATGTGACGTAGTAATAGCAGGAGGAGCTGATACTCTGTGTACAGTTCCTATCAATGGATTTAATTCCATGGGCCTTATCTCCTCCAATCCATGCACACCATTCTGTGAAGGACGTGACGGCATAAGTATCGGTGAGGCCGGTGGACTTATGGTACTTTCAAAAGAGAAATCGAATCTTACTTTAAGAGGTATTGGCGAATCCTCTGATGCCTATCATGTATCATCACCTGATCCTACTGGCGAAGGTGCAGTAAGCGCAATGAAGATGGCACTTGAGGATGCTAAGCTTACTCCATCAGATATCGGGTATATAAATCTTCATGGAACTGCAACAAAGCTTAATGATGCAATGGAGGCAAAGGCTGTTGCTTCTGTCTTTGGGGATAAGGTTCCATGCAGTTCAACAAAATATATGACAGGTCATACCCTGGGAGCAGCTGGTATCTTAGAGAGCTGTATTTTATGTTATATTCTTGAGAACAACCTTACACTGCCGATTCAGAGTACCAGTATTCGCAATCTGGATAAAGAGCTTGATGACTGTGGACTTATAACACAGAGAATTAAGGCAAATAAACCTTATATGATGTCAAACTCCTTTGCTTTCGGTGGCAATAATGCCTCAGTAATTATTGGACTTGAATAAAATGACAAAATATCTTGAACCTGTAGACTATCTGCCACACAGAGCACCAATGATTCTTATTGATAAAGTTACAGAGGTTACAGAGGATTCTGCAGTATGTGAGTCCTATGTCGGAGATAAAGGTGTTTTAAAAAACTTTACCGACAAAGATGGAAATCTTCCTTCATACTTTACCATCGAGCTTATCTCACAGAGTGTTGGTGTATGGTCAGGTTATATAGCAAAGCTTCACAATATCGATATTCCTCCTATGGGAATGGTGCTTGGAGCCAGAGACTTAAAATATCCAAAAGATCATTTTAATAATGGTTCAACACTAAAAATCCGTGTAAAGAAAATCATGGATGATGGAGCAATTGCATCATTTGACGGAGAGATTTTCTCCAATGATCAAGCCTTAGCCAGCGGCAGAGTAAATTTAATCAGAGTTACAGATAACGATCTGGAAAGACTATTCAAAAGAGACTAATAATGGATAACAGAAAAAGAGTTCTTGTTACAGGTGCAGGACGCGGAATAGGAAAAGCAATCGCCTCTCAGTTAGGAATGGATGGCTTTGAGGTAGTTCTTCATTACAGAAAGAGTGCAGATGGAGTTAATGAAGCCATTAAGAATATAAAAGAGAATAACAGTACTGCCTACAGTCTTTGTTTTGATGTCTGCGATCGAGAAAATACCCAGAAAATCCTTGATGAGGATATCGAGAAAAACGGTTCTTATTACGGAGTAGTATGCAATGCTGGCATTACCGCCGATGCGGCATTTCCAATGATGAGTTCTCTTGACTGGGATAATGTCATTGATACCAATCTTACAGGATTCTTCAATGTGGTGCATCCCTGCATTATGCCTATGATTGCGGCACATAAAGGCGGACGTATCATTGCAATCTCATCTGTTTCAGGAATTATTGGAAACCGTGGACAGGTAAACTACAGCGCTTCAAAAGCTGGTCTCATCGGTGCGGTTAAAGCACTTGCTGTTGAAGTCGGCAAGCGTAACATTACAGTAAATGCCATAGCACCAGGTCTTATTGAGACAGATATGGCAGAACTTGATGAGACAGTAAAAAAAGAAATATTAAAGCTTATACCTCTAAAGCGTATGGGACAGGTACAGGAGGTAGCATCACTTGCCTCATTTCTGATGTCTGATAACGCATCATACATAACAAGACAGGTTATAAGTATCGATGGAGGTATGCAGTAATGGAACATCGTGTAGCGATTGTCGGTCAGGGAATGGTTACAGCTTTTGGTGAGAGCTGGGATGAGAATAAAAAAAGAATCCTGGAGTGCAGAAATGCTGTAGTTACAATGAAAGACTGGGATAAGTATGATGGTCTTATTACCCATCTTGCAGCGCCCTGCCCCGATTTTAAGCTTCCTGAGCATTATACCCGCAAAAAGATCCGCTCCATGAGCAAGGTAGCCATGATGGCAACACGTGCATCAGAATATGCGCTTATTGACAGTGGACTTATAGATGATCCGCTGCTTAAAAGCGGAGATATCGGTGTAGCATATGGTTCTTCATTTGGAAGCACTATGGCGGTTAAAGATTTCGCTTCAATGCTCACTGACAATACCACAGGTGATCTGAATGCAAACTCCTATGTAAAGATGATGCCTCAGACAACTGCAGTAAACATCTCTCTGTTCTTTGGTATTACCGGTAGAATCATTCCAACCTCTACTGCATGTACATCTGGTTCTATGGCGGTAGGATATGCCTATGAGGCAATTAAAAACGGATATCAGACAGCAATGGTTGCAGGTGGAGCTGAAGAACTATCAGTCTGTGATGCAGCTGTATTCGATACCATGTTTGCAACCTCATCAAAGAATGACACCCCAGAGCTGACCCCTGCACCTTTTGATAAGAACAGAGACGGTCTTGTTATTGGCGAGGGAGCAGGAACTCTTGTTCTTGAAGAGTACGAGCATGCTAAGGCTCGTGGAGCCAAGATTTATGGTGAGATTATCGGCTTTGCAACTAACTCAGATGCAACTCATATTACATCACCAAATGAAAAGACCATTGAAATCTGTATCAGAAAAGCTATTGATAACGCCAAGCTTAAACCAGAGGATATCGGTTATATTTCAGCTCATGGCACGGGAACAGATAAAGGCGATATTGCAGAGTCTAATGCAACCTTTAATATATTCGGAGATAAAACTCCTATTTCAACACTGAAGAGTTATTTTGGACATACACTTGGTGCATGCGGCTGTATTGAAACCATGTTTTCGCTGAATATGATGAATGAAGGCTGGTTTAATCCTAACCTGAACTTAAAAGAGGTTGATCCTCGCTGTGGAAATCTAAACTATATTGTGGATAGTCCGCTTAAGCATCAGTGTGAGCTTCTCATTGCAAATAACTTTGCATTCGGAGGAATCAATACCTCTCTTGTGATTAAGAGAAACATGTAAAACAGAATGCTCTTATCCATAAAGGATAAGTTGTTTTCTCCATGAAAAAAGCTGAATCATATTGTTATATACAGATTCAGCTTTTCCATTTTAAGATAGAATTTTAAATCTTATTACTTATTCTCATCATGGATACGAGACAGCATCTTGTATGGAACGTCGACAAAGCCATCCTGAGAAACCTTCAGCTGCAGCTTTGAAGTTAATGCCTGACGAGAGGTATCACTCTCGGTTGCAATTGCAAGGCTAGCCTCTGCAAGACGGGTGTAATCATTAAGAATGGTTCCCTCCATCTTATCTTCAGCGATTGCATCAATAGCCTCTGGAATTGCATCAATACCAAATACAGGTATGTAGTTTACAAACTTATTGCCCACCTGATAATCAATCAGACTGATATTATTCTTGCCAACGTTGAATCCATTGTCGTTAAGTGCCTGAATAACACCTAAGGCCATAGCATCATTGTTACAGATAACAAGCTCAATTTCATGAATTGGATGTCTGTCTAAGGCAGCGGTGAAAAGCTGAACTGCCTTCTTCTTGTCAAAATCTGCGTAGAACTCATCAATCTTCTTGATATTTACCTTACGAGCAGCAAGCTCATCGATTACATTTGAAGAACGAAGAATAGTATCCTGATGTTCCTTCTGACCTTTAATAAGAATTGTATTGATTACTCCATCCTTATTCTTGTCAAAGGTTGGATGTTCCTTTAAAACACGGGCAATCAGATCTGCCTGCATTTTTCCTGAAGCTGCTGCATCAGAACCTACATACCAGGCTTTATCGTAACTCTTGATTACAGACTCATCAGGCTGACGGTTAACAAAAACAACTCTTGCATTATGTTTCTTAGCTGCATCAACAACTGCTTTGGCATCCTGGACATTTACAAGATTTACTATCTTAGGATCTGAATTGTCATGGCTGAAAATAGCCTCTTTCTGTTTATCAGCGTCATTTTTTGCGTCGTTGATATTCAGAATAATATTATTGTGTTTTGCAACCTCTTTAAGTGCAACATCAACATTGCTGATAAAGGCATCATCAAGATCGTAAAAATAAGCATTAACAAAGTTATCAGCATAGGCTGAACCTACTGTTAATGAAGAAACCAGAATCAATGAGTTTAGAGCTTTTAATCCAAAAGATTTCATATCAATTCCTTAATTGAATATAACATCCACTTGTAAGAATAGTACCGAATTATGAATTTTCCACAAAATTCGATAAATCTGTTCAAATTTGTACGTTTTATGTCTATTTTGGAAGCTTGAAATTATACTTATGGCAAATAACATTTAACATATTGATTTTAAAGTATTCGAGTTTTAACATTTAGCGATTTTGCAATATATCGTCTAAAAACATTTAACGATTTTGTTATAAATCATCTATAAACATTTAACGATTTTGTTGTAAAACACCAAATATAAATTGACGATTTTGTTTTTATAATACAAAATTAGAGTAGAACAATAATAAAACGGAAGGCTAACCATCATATGTACAAGCGTAAAATTTATAACAAGATTCTTAATTGGAAAAACGAGTCCAATGGACATACAGCCTTATTAATTGAGGGGCCAAGACGAGTTGGCAAATCCACAGTTGTTAAAGAGTTTGCTAAGAATGAGTATGAAACATTCATTCTGGTGGATTTTTTTAGAGCATCTAAGGAAACAAAAGCTCTTTTTGATGATTTGTCCGATTTAGATTATATTTTTTTACAATTACAGTTAACCTATGGTGTTAGTTTAAAAAAAAGAAAATCGGCTATTATTTTTGACGAAGTACAAATATGTCCAAAAGCAAGACAAGCAATCAAAGCATTTGTTGAGGACGGAAGGTATGACTACATTGAAACGGGCTCACTTATTTCAATACATAAGAATGTAAAAGATATTCTTATCCCAAGTGAAGAAAGAAAGATACAAATGCATCCAATGGATTTCGAGGAATTCAGATGGGCACTTGGCGATGAAGTAACAGTTCCAACGTTAAAAAAATTTTATAACTCAGAAAAAAAATTGGGACAGGCTTCTCATAGAAAACTAATGAGAGACTTCCGTCTATACATGCTTGTTGGAGGAATGCCTCAGGCAGTTGAAAGCTATATTATATCAAACGATTTCAGTATAGTTGACTCTGTAAAAAGGGATATTCTCAAGCTTTACAACGATGATTTCTATAAAATTGATCCTTCAGGAAGACTATCAACTATTTTTGATGCCATACCGGCGCAACTAAACAGTAACGCATCCAGATATCAGGTTTCTGGAGTTTTAGCAGGACAAAGAGCAGGCTCAGTTCTTGAAAGTATAGCAGAACTAAAAGATTCAGGCACGGTTTTGGTTTCATATCATGCAAATGATCCAAATATAGGATTGTCACAAAACAAAGATCTTTCAAGATTCAAGCTTTTTACAGCGGATACAGGTCTGTTTGTTACCCTATTGTTCAAGGATAAAGATTTTACAGAAAACGATATTTATTCTAGATTATTAAATGATAAATTGCAGGCAAATCTTGGATATCTGTATGAAAATATCGTAGCGCAGACACTGGTATCAAATGGACATGAACTGTTCTATCATACATTTCTTAATGAAGCTTCAAAGCATAATTATGAAATAGATTTTCTTATTACGTGCAATAAAAAAATCTGTCCAATTGAGGTAAAAAGCTCAGGATACAAAAAACATTCTTCAATTGATAATTTTTCAGAAAAATATTCTGCAAGGATATCAAGAAGAATTCTAGCTTACACAAAAGAGTACCAAAAAGAGGGATTTTTTGAATATTTGCCAATATATATGGTACAGTTTCTGTAATTATAAAAATATAGTTCTGCATTCAAAAGAATATAAGTAGGAATACAATGATTAAAATTGAATTTATCTGTCACGGTAATATATGTCGCTCACCTATGGCAGAATTTGTAATGAAGAAAATCATAAAAGACATAGGACTTTCAGATGAATTCAATATCAGCTCTGCTGCTACCTCTCAGGAAGAAATTGGCAATGGAGTTTATCCTCCAGTTAAGAAGCTTTTAAATTCCTATGATATTGACTGCTCAGAAAAGACTGCCCGTCAGATTAGTCAGGATGACATTGAGAACAATGATTACATCATTGCCATGGAAGACTACAATCTAAGAAATCTTTATTATCTGTATCCAGATATGGACAGAAGTAAGGTCTATAAACTGCTGGATTTTACAGATACACCGGGTAATATCGATGATCCATGGTATACAGGTGAATTTGATAAGGCATTTGTACAGATTTTAAAAGGCTGCAAAGCTCTTATTATAAGTTTGGCACAAGACAACCTTATTAAGCTCAATAAAGATCAGAAAAAGCAGTTGGATTTATCCTTGGAAGCATAACGCAGATTCATACATTCCATTCGAATAATAAAGAACAAACTCCTCAATACTCCGATATTCAGCAAAAGAAAAATACTGTGTATTGGAGTTTAATCTTTTACACAAACGAAAGTTTTAGGTGCAATTTTCAAAAAACTTTCCATATCAATGTATTGAATCTGATGATGGGTTATAATAGTCGCAGTTTGTTTCCTGGAGATAAAAATGTCTACATCAGTTACAATTGATTATCAAGATAAAACCACCAGTGCCCTTCTGTTAGGATCAGGAGAGCTTGGTAAAGAAGTTGCAATTGAGTTAATTCGTTACGGTATTGAAGTTATTGCCTGTGATAGATATGACAATGCACCAGCTATGCAGGTCGCACAGAAAAAAGCTATCATCAACATGAAAGATCCTGACGAGTTATATGAACTGATTACAAAACTCAAACCAGATTACATCATTCCTGAAATTGAGGCTATCTCTACAGAGACCTTAGTTAAGCTTGAAGCTGAAGGCTATAATGTTGTTCCAAGCGCCAATGCAGCAAACATCACCATGAACCGTGAAGCCATCAGAACTCTTGCAGCAGAAGAGCTTTCCCTTCCAACCTCACCTTATTTCTTTGCATCATCAGTAAGTGAAATCAAAGAGCAGATCGGTCGCATCGGTTTTCCTTGCATCATGAAACCAATCATGAGCTCATCAGGTAAAGGACAGAGCGTTCTAAAATCTGAAGGCGATATTGAAAAGGCTTTTGAGGATGCATGCCATAACGGTCGAGGAGGAATGGACAGAGTAATTGTTGAAGGCTTTGTTCAGTTTGACAGTGAAATCACTCTGCTGACAGTTAGTGCTTCAGACGGTATACATTTCTGTGAACCAATCGGACATCACCAGGTATACGGAGACTATCAGGAGTCATGGCAGCCAGCACAGCTTTCTGAAGAAGTTTTAATCGAAGCAAAGAGAATCGCATCAACAGTTGTTTCAGCTCTGGGCGGCTACGGAATATTTGGTGTAGAGTTATTCATCTGTGGAAATCAGGTAATCTTCTCAGAGCTATCCCCTCGTCCTCATGATACTGGTATGGTTACCATGGTATCTCAGGATATGTCAGAGTTTGCTCTGCATGTAAGAGCTCTTTTAGGACTTCCTATTGGCAAAATTACCTTCTTCGGTCCATCAGCATCTGCTGCTGTATGCCTGAAAGGAAAAGGAACTAAGATCACCTACAAGAATCTTGATGATGTTCTAAAGGTATGTCCTACCTCACAGCTGAGAATCTTCGGTAAGCCTGATATTGACGGTGAACGTCGTATGGCAGTTTGTCTAAGCCGTGGATTCACAACAGATGAAGCTGTAGAGAATGTTAAAAAAATGCGTTCTCAGATGAACTATGAGCTCGAAGATTTCGAGGGACTATAAATATGATGTCTTTAGAGAACTACTCAACAATGGAGCCTTTCATCCTTCTTTCAGCAGTTAATATGCAGCTCAGAGATGAATATTCATCACTTGAAGAACTATGCAAGGTTCATGATATAAATCAGGATGAACTTGTAAAGAAACTCAAAGCAGCAGGCTTTGAATACGTAAAAGAAATCAATCAGTTCAAGTAATGCAAAATGCTATCAGAAGGAAGTACGCTTTCGTACTTCCTCTTCCATTAAATAATCCATCATCTAAAGCAGCACTTTACGGTTTAACCTATTTCATTGCAGACGAGAATTTAAATCCTGTCGGCAAACGTGAGATTATTACCTGTAGAGGCCTTGATAATCTGCTGCCAAGTCCAAACTATCTTTTCTCTCTGGGAATCGATCCCTTCAGTATAAAAAAAGGACTTTCTGAAGAGCGATTTTTAGATGAGATAACCGATAAAATCTTCAATGAAGAGACCACTGTTATCACATGGTCAATTCGTAATCTCAGAATTCTGGAGCAGCTCTGTATTAGAAATCTCAGAAAACCAGACATTCTGAAAAAAGCTTACTGCGTATGTGATATCAACAGAGTGCTAAAGCTTCATGAAACTTTAGAATCAGGAATTCCTTTTAACTCAGATGCCCTATCAGCATGCGCTGCAAAATACGGCTTTAAGAACAGGATTCCTAAGGGAGATCATGAGGGGCGACTAGACGTACTTGAATATCTGTTCAGATACCTAAGTCAGGTAAATCCATCATTATTACGATTTGCCCTAAGAAGCACAAAAGACAGAGTGGATTCTCTTGAGAAGATTATCTCTGGCAATAAGTATCTTCTAGAGTTTGATCTTAAAACCCGCTCTATTGAAATCATTAAACCATTAAAACTTAATGAGGATTCAATCTGCGCCTTATATTTTGATGGCAATGATGTTCTTTTCAAAAACTACGAGCTTACTGACTTTGGAATATTATCTCCGGCAACAGTTCTCACTGAGCAGAGAGAGAAAGTCGTTAATCTGTCATTAAAAGAAGCTGTGGAAGCATTGAACAGAGCAAAGTTACCTGAAGATACTAAGACAGATAATGCCTATGATATTTTCGTTGGTAAATTATCAGAGCACGATCTGGAGCTTTACAGAGAAGACTTAACAAGTCAAAAAAGAGGCTTTATAAGAGCAGATGATAGTTCATCAGAGAATTACAGACGTTATCTGATGCTCTTTGCTGGTAACAACTACAAAGAGAACTTCTCTGACAGCGAGCTTCAAAGTTACTACAGGTACTGTTCTACACAGATTCAGTCTCAGCTTAATCAGTACCTAAGAGAGCTTGAGAATCTGATGGAGAATACAGATTCACGCATTCCTGAGAACGTTAATCTAATCCGCAGAATTCAGGCTTACCCTATGGAGTTATAAAAATTCCAGATTAAGTGGCACATACAAAAAAGCCATCGACTTTTTATGGGGCGATGGCGATTTTGGTTTTAAATCAGATTAGAAAGATTAAACCTTAATACTTTCAACCTTATGTACAAGTTCTTCCAGTATCTCAATGCTTCTGTTAACTTCAACATTTGCCTTGTTAACTTCACTAGCAAAGCTCTGAGAAATATCGGTAATGCCCTGCATATTGGTTGAAATCTCAGATGTTGCAGTAGTCTGCTCTTCAGCTGCAGTTGCAATCTGTGTAATCTGCTGAGTTACACCACCAACCTGATCCATAATTGACTGTAACAGACTGTTAACAGTTGTTGTCTTCTCTGCAAGCTCATTCATTCTATTTAAACTTGCAGTCATAGACTCATTTGCAGTATTTGCATCTGCCTGGATCTTGGTAACCATCTTGGTGATTTCCTGAGTTGAAGTTGAAGTACGTGATGCAAGAGCTCGAACCTCATCAGCAACCACTGCGAATCCCTTACCTGCTTCACCGGCACGAGCCGCCTCAATAGCGGCATTTAATGCCAGCAGGTTGGTCTGAGATGCAATATCATCAATTGTGTTAACAATGGTTCCTACGTTGTCAGCCTGCTCTACAAGGGCATGAATATACTCAGCATCACGGCGAGAGTTCTCTACCTGTTGCTGAATACCATTGATGGTATCCTCAACTGCGGCTACACCTTCAGCAGTAGTGTTGTTAGCCTGCTTGGCACTAGATGCGGCAGTCTCACAGTTATTGGCAATATCACCGGTTGTTGAAACCATCTCATTAGAAGCGGCTGCAACAGTAAGCGATCTGTTTTCTGCTTCCTGAGCTTTTTCGTTAATGGTATCGGTAATGCGGCTGATGTGATGAACGTTATCCTCTACACTTCTGGTTGTGTCCTTGATTGAGCCAACCAGAACCTTCCACTCTGCTCTCATCTTTTCAAGTGAGGTTAAAAGAGTACCGAACTCATCACGTCTTGAATGATGAATCTCATGGGTAAGATTTCCCTGAGCCATCTCCTCTGCAGCACCAACGGCCTTCTTTAAGACATTAACAATACTGTTTGCAAACATCATAGCAATAACTGTGGCAGCAATAACCGCGATTACAGAAAGAGCAATGGTAAAGATTAGTGGTCCGTCTGAGTCGTTTTCAGCAACAACATTCTTTGCCTGTTTAATCTGTCTTTCACCAATTGTATAGCTTAAAGTCTGAACGACATCATAACAGCTTGCTAAAATGTCCTTATAGATAGTCTCAGCTGCTTCCTGATCACCTTTCTTTACAACAGCAAGAAACTCAGGAATTGTTTTTACATATTGTGCAGCGTTAGACTTGATATCATTGGTCTCTTTAGGGTTATTAGTACCTGCAAGCTGACCTGTAGCAGCAAGAAGCTCTGTACCTAAATCAGTAAACTTTCTGCCGGTATCATCTGTATATGTTTCTGGCTCGGTTGATAATTCATAGGCAATATTATCAAGAGCAACAATTGCCTTATACACTCTGTCAATTCTGTCGTGACGGGTTCCCAGAATAAAATTCACATCCTTGATGACTTTGCTGTTATTCACCTGAACAGTGATTCCGGTTACAGCAATTCCGAGGGTGAACAGAATAACTGTAAAGAAGGCAATAATCAGCTTAGCTTTCACATTTAATTTACTAAACATATTGTTATCCTAATCCTTGTTAGTAACAGACAAGAGTAAAACACACTCTTTTTAATTGTAATTTATGGTTTTCAAATATCACTTTTTTTTAAAGAAAATTGTTTAAGAATCAATATGATTTAAAAAAAGTTATATCAGCTTAACACTTTTTGACAAGATTTGATGGCTAAGTTATAGATCAAAAATAAAAATATGCAAATTTATAGCAAAAAATAATCCTAGTTCTTTCCTATCAATCTCCTTAGCACCACAAATCACTTTTCTTCAGTTTTATTTCAATTAATTTTATCTAAATATTCATAAAAACACTTTGCGACATTTTTAGGTAAGAAAGTCCAATATTCTCCATGAAAGGTGTATTAGAAATTGACAAAAAATGGAGAGTAATTTTTTTATAAATTCTGATAAAAATTTCTCTATATTAAATTTTGAGTAATATGGAGAGCTACTAAAGAACTTCTATTTAAATAGAGTTACTTTCCTATGAAAAAAAGTATTGTTAAAAAAAATTCTTGAGATTAGATATTACTTCATAATAATTTCAAATATTCTACTGAATAGTATAAAATAATTTCGTCTAATAAAAATTCTATTTATCAATAACTGAAGAACTATAAAATGCTTTTTACTTCCTTCCAATATTTAATTATCTTCTTTCCTTTGACTGTATTTGTTTTTTATTTAATGAGTGAAAAAAGAAGTGCTCTTTATACAATCATCCTTGCAAGTTGCATCTTCTATTATACATGGGGGGGGTAAAGTACCTTTCTCTGCTTGGATTCTCTTTGTTCTTTAACTACTTTATAACAAAATTCGGCATAAACAAGTACAAAAAAAAATGGATCTTGTCATTAGGTGTTATCACCAATGTTTGTTTGTTAGGATATTTTAAATATACAAATTTCTTTGTAGATAAGTTCAGTCAGTTCTTTGGGCTATCAATTCATATAAGCCAAATCATTCTTCCTTTAGCTATTTCATTCTATACGTTTCAGCAAATAGCATGGTTAATTGATAATTATAAGAAAGAAGCGCCTGAATGTGATTTCATTGAATATGCTGGGGCTGTATTATTCTTTCCTCATCTTATAGCAGGCCCAATTGTACAGTATCATGATTTAGTTCCTCAATTAAAAGTTATAAAAAAAGAAATCAACTATAAGTTGATCCTTAACGGTATTTTTCTAATTGCAATAGGTTGTGTAAAAAAAATATATCTAGCTGATTACATTGCGAGTTTCGTTGATGTCTGGTATACAGATTTTTCCAATCTCAACACAATCAAAGCTTGGCTTGCAACTATTGGGTATGTATTTCAAATCTATTTTGATTTTAGCGGTTATTGCGATATTGCTATCGGTTCTGCTCTAATTCTTGGAATTAAACTTCCTCAGAACTTTAATGATCCATATAAAGCAGAATCAATCAGAGATTTCTGGAGAAGATGGCATATTACGTTAGGATACTTCCTAACAAAATACGTTTACATTCCTTTAGGTGGTAACAGAAAAGGTAAGAAACGTACTTTGATTAACATATTTTTAATGCTATGCATCTCTGGTCTATGGCATGGGGCCGGTATTCATTTTATTCTATGGGGTGCTTTACATGGCATCGCAATGGTGATCCACAGAGTATATTCAGAATCTAATTTATTTAAACTTCCTAGAGTTCCATCAATAATTATTACCTTTATAACTGTATCTTTGTTCTGGATAGCTTTCAGAAGTGACAATGTTCATTGCATGACTGCTGTATTCAAAAACTTATTCAGTCTGAACGTTCCTCATGGAGTTAACTGGAAAATTAAATCTGGATTTGATTTACATCAGCTGCGGCTTTATCTCTATATGATTATTATGAGCTTCATAATTGTTTATCTGTTTCCTAAAGCTCAGAATATTTACGATAAGTACAGTGAAAAGGCATCAATTCTGATTGCTGTGTTTTCTGCAGGAGTTATATGGTTATCTCTAGCTAAGATAATGACAAATTCATATACAACATTTATATATTTCAATTTCTAATAGCAAAATGAATAATTCATACAAAAAGGCATCCTTCCTGTTCTTAGGATTACATTGTTCCGGCATATTGTGTTTATTCATAATATTTTATTTTATGGCTTTCTTTTTTGATCCTTTACATATATTTACGACACCGGAAGATAAGGAAAATGCGCCTTATTCCACAGATCAACGTCTCCAAAATGCCGGATATATAAGGACATTTGATTTTAATTCTGTAATTATCGGCAATTCTCACATGGAGAACCTGAGTCATAAAAAAACAGCAGATTATCTCCCTGGAAAATGGTTTAATTTATCGATGTCAGGAAGTCGAAATAATGAAAGAAAAATTGTTCTTGAAAAAGTTTTTAGAGAGAAGAACATAAAGCAGGTATTACTGTTATTAACTGGTGATCTGATTATTAATTCTACTGAAGGATTTGACATTCTATACGACAGAAATCCAATAAATGATATTCTTATTTATTTTAACAATAAGTATTCAAAATGTTTCGTTAAACATACTTTTAACAGAATATTGGGAACTCATTTTGACGATAATTGCTTTGGACACAAACTCAACATTGATGAGCATAACGCATGGATTTACTATCCAGCTCATAATTCAAGATTTGGCGGTATTGAAAAATGGGCACAGCACTATCAAAACGATCGAACATATAATGATGTTAATAATAAGTATCTAATTACTTCAAGACCTTTAAAGACTTTGCCTAAGGCAATTAAAAGGGAAATAGAAAAAAACATCAACGAGAATATTGTATCTTTGGTTAAAGCACATCCTGAAACTGTTTTCTACTGTTACGCACAGCCATACTTTAAACTTTTCTATTCTCTAGATCTTCGAAATCAGGATGGTCAAGCAACAGAAATATATGCCGAGTTCCTGAGGGTCTCAGCAAGAGTGGCATCATCATTTAAGAATTTCAAACTATATGGTTTTGATAATTTACCTTTTGCTTCAGACGTGAAGAATTATAAAGATATGATCCATTTTTCTAGAGAAATGAATTATCAGCTCCTTGAATACATAAAAGAAGATCGATATTCCTTAGATCAGAACAATATTGATGAATATATTGATGATTTCATAAAAGGCTGCTATTCATTCGATATTAAATCATTTCATAATGAACTTAATGTTTTGATCAAAAAGTAAAATTCATTATTAAACTGAAATGATTGAGAAAAGCCCAACTTATAAACTTTATATTGAGTTGTTAATTATACGTTTATGAATTTTGATTACTCTCCGTTCAAAAATAGATCATGCCATATTTTTTAGTGTATAAATACTCAAAAAATACTAGGCCATGACAGGAACGTTGCCACGAATTGCATGCAAATTACTAAAATTAAGCCTAGTGTCTCGTCGAGAGCAAAATCAAATTATTTGATTTTTTGTAACACAGGTTTATTGTTTTTAAGTCTTTTTTGAAAGCTTAATAGTTTCTTCCCACATTGAAAAGAGGCCATACATATTTGGTATGCAATCTTATCTTTTTTTTTAGCTCCCCACATTCTCGTCGAACTCTAGTTATAAAACAGGTAATTCTTCACAAAAAGGATATCTATATTTTCCATGCCCAACTTCAAACAAATACCATTCAATATCATAGATATAAGTATTATTTATTTAAAATATAGGAACGTACGCTTAAATATAAAACGCAGGCATAAGACTACCTAAGACATAAGGCCATAATCATGAATACCAGCTCAAAAATCCTAATCCTCTCAGCTCTAACCGCAGCCTCCATAGAAGCAAACTGTGCAGATGCTGTTCCTAAGAAAAATCAGGACAGCTCTCTTAAAGTTCAGAGAATCATTGATCAGAGCACACAGGGAACGGCAACCTCCTGTCTTATCTTTAACGATGAAATGAGTGATATTCAAAAGCCAGATATTCTTAAAAAGAATCTACTTTTAAAAGACAGCAAGGGAAATGAGGTTAACAGCATCTCTCCATTTGTCTCAGAGAGAAAACTTTGTTTAAGCGGACTTAAGTTCGGTGAAGATTACGAACTTACCATAAAGAAAGGGATTGAAGGATTTAATACCAGGACAACCGATAAGGATCTGACTGTAAAATTTAAGACCTCAGATGCAAAATCAAGTGTTTCATTTACCAATGGACTTGTCCTTCCTATGAACAATTCTGAGAGTATCAGTATTAACTCAATTAACATGCAAAGCTTTAAGCTTTCGGTTTTCAGAATTGCAACCTCAGATATTCCAAGAGCTTCCTTATTTACGCTTTTAGATAACAGACTTGATAAATGGCAGATAAACTCACTTTTAGATAATTATGGTGAATTTATAAAATCAAAGGTCTACAAGCTTCCTCAAAAGAAAAATGAAAGAATCACAACTAACGTAAATATCAGTGATCTTCGAGATAATCTTAAGGATGGCCTGTTTGTACTTTTAATCACTGCAGCAGATAAGAATGACGGTGACAGTCTTTATGAGCTGGCACCTGAGTATGATTCATTAGCCTTATCAAAACTTCTTTTTATAACCGATATCGGAGCCACTGCATACAAGGGAGCATTAGGACTTGATATCGCAGTAAGATCACTTAAGAGCGCCAAGCCAAAGAGCGGAGCAAAAGTTGAACTTCTGTCATCAGGTAATGAAGTTCTTGGTGTAACCACAACAGATTCAAACGGCTATGCTCATTTTGATGAGAAGCTCATTAGCGGTAATAATTCAAGAGAACCTGCAGCAGTTCTGATTACAGATAATAAAGACACCTTCCCTCTGGATTTACGCTCAGAAAACCTTTATTTAGAGGATGCGGCAACAGATAATGAATATGCAGATGATAATGACAGAACCATATACTCAAGACTTATAAAACAGTCAAACTACAGAATCTATGCCTTTACCCAGAGAAGTCTTTTAAGACCTGGAGAGAAGGTCTATTATCAGGCTCATGTCCGCAATGCTGACTTAAGTGCAGCTCCTCTTAAGGCTTTAAAGCTTACCATCTATAAGCCAGATTTTACTGTATTAAAGGAAGTAACTTTAGATAAACCACATGCAGGTGTATTTGATTATGAATTTACCCTATCAGACAATGCCGCTTTAGGTGAATACCGTATTGAGCTTGGCTATGACAAAAAGCAGGTCCTATCCTCATCTAAATTTACTGTAGCAGCCTTTAAACCAAGCTCCATCAATGCCAGGTTTGTCTCAGAGAAAAATATCCTTAAGGATGGAGATAGTATTGAGATTGAATCAAAATACAATTACGGTTCTCTTGCCTCCGATCTTAACGTAGACGGATATTACCTCATAAAACCAGACAATCATCCGGTTGATAAGTTTAAGGATTATTACTTTGGCCTTAACGAGGATATTACCTCAGATTATGTTAAAAACCTCTCCATAGACTCTGGTAAGACCAGTAAAAAAGGCAGATTTACCTTTACACCTTCCGTTGCTATGGCTAAGTATCCACAGATGCTTGATCTGAGTCTTAACATCATGGATCCTGCATCAGATATGTTTTATCTCAATCACGAGTATAAATATGCCTTTGACTATCCAATGCTTGGTGTAAAGAGGATAAAGAACAACTCTGATGACACTGAGTTTAACGTAGTTATGTGCAGACAGGATGGTACAGCCCTTGATGGAAATGCACAGTACGTTATTCAGAAAAGGAACATCAGCTATCAGTATATCTTTGAGAATAACAGCTGGAAGTTTATCAAAAACGAATACAGAACTCCGGTTACCTCAGGTGAACTCAATCTCTCCTCCGATATCAAAAAGAACGGCATTAAAGCTGATTTAAAGGATGGAGCATATGTTCTTGAAATAACCGATAACAAAACAGGATTTAATACCTCCTATAACTTCTTTGTAGGATGCTACAGTAACTTTAATCCAAATTCCCCAGACAGATTTGTACTAACCTCTGATAAGGAAGAGTACAAGAGTGGAGATACCGCAACCTTAAGCTTTGAAAGTGAGTTTGACGGTTATGCGGATCTGGTTCTAGGTAACAATGGAGTAAACCGCCTTACACACTATGAGATTAAAAAGGGCTTAAATGAGATTAAGCTGAAGGTTGATGAGTCATTTAATTATGGCACCTATGCCCTTTTAACCACCTTCAGTGCAATGGATAATCCATATAAAACCGCAGCTCGTGCTGTTGGACTTAACTACATCAAGGTTGACTCTTCTAAATCCGAGCTTGAGCTTACATCCTCACTGGATAATATAAGCAAAGAGAACACTCTGATTAAGCCAAACTCAAAGCTTGATTTTGAGGTTATGGTCAAGAATAAGGATAACTCAAAGCTTGAGGATGATACCTATGTAACAGCAACTCTGGTTGATAACGGTATTCTTGCCATCAATAAGCACAAGGTTCCAAATCTTATAAAAGCACTTGCAGGAAAGGAAGGTCTTAAAACCACCATTGTCGATATGTATGGACATATCATAAGAGAAATCAAAGGTGACGGTCAGGGCTATGGCGATGAAATGATGTCCGGAGAAAATGCTGCCGCATTATCCAATATCAAGGACAACATTTTATCCCTGTACACAAAAGCAGTTAAGGTCCAAAACGGTAAAGCCAGAATTGACTTTGAGCTTCCATCAGTTTCAACAACCGCCACACTGATGCTTACAGCCTACAACAGTCATAAGGTTGGCAGCACCTCATTTGAGGTTCCTATAAAGGATAAGGCTGTAACCACCTTAAACATGCCTTATTATCTTCATAATGATGATGAACTTAGTGCCGTTTTAGGATTAGATAATCTCTCATCTGATAAGTCAGTATTCAGCTATGAAGTAAAATGCAGCGGAACCTTAAAATGCGACGCAAAAGGAGAGTTTCACGCTGATAAAAACTCAAAGGATAAGACCACAGTTGAGATAAAGGCTCTCTCAGAAGGTGAGGGCTTTGTTGAGTACAAGGTAAAAGCTGACGATTACTCCTTCTCAAATAAAAGGAATATCAAAGTACTGGACAGAAGCTTTGCTATAAATGAGAATGCAATAGTATCCATTCCAGCTAAGTCATCATCAGATATAAAGCTTACCCAGAACTTTGTAAATAACACTCCTGCAAAGGTGATACTTGGAGGTATGCCTCTTTGCGATAATGAAGCTCTAATGAAATCTTTGGATTTTGAATACAGAAATTCTTTCTTTGATGAAGTTTCCAAAGGCAGGATTCTTTTAAATACCCTTAAGACCATGGAGGATAAAGACTCACAGGAGTATAGGGATTATCAGAGATATCTCTCAGATATTATCGATTATGTAGAGTCTCACATCTCCATGCAGGGATATGTAAATTACAACTTCTATAACTATGAGGCATCAAAATACGCTGCTGTATACGCTTCAGAATTCCTCTATGAAGCCTATAGAGATGGCTTTGATGTTAACAGTGCTACCTTAGAGTATCTAGAAAAGGCCCTTGCAAGAAATCTTAATGATGACAATGATACTGTTGCAGCTTATGCCATGAAGCTAGCAGCATCTCAGGGAGTTAATGTAAATACGACCTTAACCTATAACTTTGAGCACAGGGAGATAAAGTCCATAAATGCTCTATGTAACTATGCACAGGCATTCTCATTATATGGAGATAAACAAAGACAGAGTGAGGCTCTAAAACAGGCTTCAGAAAATCTTAAAACTCTTTTGAAGCTGAAACAGCGTTATCTTGAGGCTAAAGAGCTAAAGAAGAGACAGGTGATTTTTAATGAAATAAAAGCCTATCAGCCTTTTTATATCAACACTGTTTCCTTTGATGTTTTAACTCTTCTAAAGGAAAAGCTAAATGCAGATGAAAACACTGATGTTGCCCCACTGCTGTCTAATCTTAATGATAACGCTTTGAAGGATGGATATCTTGATAACCAGTCAAGGGCTGTTATAAGTGAGCTATCCACAAAATACTCTAAGAGTATTTCAAAGATAGACACCAAGGTTGAAAACGGTGTTATCAAGGTACGAAATGATTCAGATAAAAATGCAGTTGCTTCAGTACAGGTTACAGGAAAGGTTGCAGGAGATGTTGTAAATCCAGATTCACTTTCACTTCATGTATGGTACTTTGATAAGAATGGAAAGGCATTGAACAATGATTCAGTTCTTAAGGTTAATGACGATATCGTCGTTCTGGTATCAGCAAAATCAAAAGAGATTAGTGATTCAAAAGCCTATGTAAACCTTAAGCTTCCATCAAATATGATATTCCTGCGTAAGATTGATTCAAAGGAAACAAAAAAGGCATTCACCTTCCTGCAGGATTACAATCTTAACGAGAATTATCAGATGGAAACAGCTCTTTCAGATACCTCATATAATGTCTCAGGTGAACTGAATGGAAGACCTTTAACCTTTGCCTTCATTATGAAAGCAGCCTATAAAGGAAAATCAGCACCGATTATGAGTCGTCTTACTCAGAAGACTGTAACCCTAAAACAGTATTATTATTCTGATCCAATGGCACTTAAGGTTACAGATGATAGCGATAAGTCAGTCAAAACAGAAAATAAATAGGAATAGTCAGGAGCATATCTTTTAAAAGATATGCTCCTTAAAATAAGCATGCATCTTACAAAGATTAGAGAATTCTTTTATGTAAAAAGGCTATGCCTTACAGTTTTACTTCTTATTACAGCTGTAACAGCATTTGTAATCTTCAGTATTACAAGTATTGATCTCTCACCTATAGAGAATCGCTCAAAGGTATTATTTGATAAGGATGGCAATGTAATTGCCTACTCATTAAGTTCAGACTCTCAGATCTTCAGATTTCTCACAACTCCTGAGGATGTAAGTGATATCTATCTTAAGATGCTGCTCTCAAACGAGGACAAGAATTTCTACTCACATATCGGAGTGGATTTTAAGTCACTTGCAAGGGCTCTTGTTTACAATCTAAAAAATCAGGAAATAACCTCTGGTGGATCCACAATAGCCATGCAGGTAGTAAAAAGACTATCTCATCATAAAAAAAGAACTTATATAAATAAACTCAAAGAGATCGTTGGTGCTGTCTATATAACAGCACGCTTCGGCCGTGAAAAGGTTCTAACCTGGTATCTTACCCTGGCCCCTTATGGCTCAAATATAGAAGGTGTAAAGGCTGCCTCACTTAAATGGTTTAATCATCTGCCCGACAGACTTACGCCATCAGAATCGGCCTTAATGGTAGCTCTGCCTCGTGCTCCTGAACTTATAAGACCAGATTTACATCCCAAAAGAGCACGATACTATAAGAATGAGGCAATTAAGCTTGCCTATAAAAATGAAATCATCAATGAAGATTTAATGAGAATTGCCTTGGCAGAGGACTGCAGCTATAAACTGCACAATCTAAAGCAGAGTGCCTATACTCTTGGAAATTACACCTTCACTCGTGCAGAGTCCACAAAGACAGATAACAATAACAGCTCAAAAGAGTTTTATACAAATATTGATTCAAAAATACAGCATGTTCTCAATGAAGCTGCCGAGAAATACGAGATAAGTAAAAGGGATAATGCCATATTAAGTACCGTAGTCTTAGACTGTAAAACACATCAGATAGTAGCACTTAACGGCAGCTCAGATACAAATAACAATCAGATATGTCTACCATACAGACTGAGATCACCAGGCTCCACGCTTAAACCATTTGCCTATGCTATGGCGTTTGAATCTGGAAAGCTTCATCCTCAGACCATTATGAAGGATACCGGAAGATTATATGGTTCATGGAAACCAGATAATTTCAACTATAAATTCAACGGTGAAATCAAGGCAAAGGATGCCTTGTGCATGTCCTTAAATATTCCTGCACTTGAAGTCATTAAAGCAGTTGGACCTGATGATTTTTATAAAAGATTAAATAAACGTAAAAGAATTCTCTTCATCACCGACGGTATGCCGGATTCTTCCATAATATTAGGAAGCGGTTCTATATCACTTGTAGATTTAACCTCTCTTTATGCAATGTTAAATACAGACGGCAAGTTCTATCCTTACGATTTATTCAGAAAAGCTTCAGATAATACAGAAAATGATAATCAGATAACTCAGGCTAGTTCATTCAGACTTTTATCAAAGGAATCGGCTAGAGCTGTTTTTGAAATACTGAAAAATACGGCAAGACCAGATAATCATCCAGACAACAGGACTATATCCTATAAGACAGGAACCTCTTATAAATTCAAGGATGCCCTGGCGATTGGCTCAAATGGGAAATACACGGTAGGAGTTGCAATAACCCATCCAGATAATCGCACAACAAACTACAACAACACTGGTTATACCGATGCAGCTCCTGTACTTTTTGATATTCTTCTGCAGCTTAAAGATGAGAGTCTTGATAAAGAAGACATAGATGATGTTCTCTTTTCAAACACAGCTCCAAAAGCCTTGCAAAAACAGAATATAAAACAAGAAATACTGGGGCAAAAGGATAAACTGAAAATTACTTTCCCGTTAAATAACAGTGTAGTAGCTCCTGACTATAAAGGCAGAATCTACATCAGACATGAAGGCGGTTCTGGAAAGGTATTTTTAAATACAGATGACAGTCAGCTAGAATCTGATTATATTGAAGTTTCTCAAAACGGATTTTACAAAGTCTGCATATTTGATGGAAAAGCTCAGTCAGACTGTGTAGATTTTGAAGTTAAACTAAAATAAGTCTTATTAGTCTGACTTTGAATCAGAACTTAAAACCTTAAGAGCCCCTGTAATCATCTCTTTACGAAGATTAGCCAGTGTAAGCTTATCTTTTGAGATAGGAAGAGGTCTGATAGCTTTAATTGTCATATATCCAAGTCGAGTTGAGTAGATACCTGCAGCAAGCCCCTGCCCTACAGCCGCACTGAGTTTAGCAAAAGTCTTGGCACCAACAGCATCTGTAATAGCATCGGTAGTCAAATCCGCAATTCCGATAAACACGACATTACGAATTATTTTTCTATAAAGCTCAAATCTGCCCCATAAACCACAGTGATAACCATAAACTTCGGCAATTTCACGAACCATACGAAGAGAGCGGGCTAAAGAGAATGCCATATCAAGCCAGGCAATTGGACTTAGAGCAACAACAACTCCAGTTTCACGTGAGCGTTTTATAACAATATCTTTTGCTTTTTTATCAAGAGAAGATAAAACATCCCGCTCATATATATCAAAGATATCTTCAACAGAGAAATTAGGCTTAACCTTTTTTAAAAAAGAATCAAGATTAGCTTTTGATGATGGAGCTGTGTCTGAAAAAATCTTTTTGCATAGAGAAACTGCATCCTTTGCATTTCCATTGCGTAGAATATTCTCATAGGCCATTCTGCATTCATAGGTATTCTTTAGTTTCCAGACAGATTTAAGTTCTCTGAAAATCGAAATAATCACAAGCAGAAGAACAAAAGAAATACCGCCTGACCAGCACCAGCTGGCAAGAGTACTTTTTTCAAAGGCAGAATTTATAAGATCGTAAACCTGAAGTCCCCCAACTGTTATTAAAAGCAGCAGAAGCAGAAAAATAGGACTGGACCAGAATCTTGTTCTTAAGACCTGACCTTCATCTTCAGAATCAGTATCAGAATAATTTACGGTTGTAAGCTCGTCATGAGAAACATCTGAGGCTTTAATCTCTTTTGCATCATTCTTATCTTCAACAAAAAAGCCTTTTTTATAACTCTCATTTACATCTTTAAGAGTATCTTCAGAATCATAAGCAGTATTATTTTTTAAGGCTTCATCAGGTATTTCAAAGCCTGCTTTAAAGTTACTCATAGTTTGTCCTTAAGAAGATAACTCAGCATTACATCCATATTGATATTAGGAATAATATCCCCTGGCTTTATAAGAGGTGGAGGCAGCTTTCTTAGAATAAAGTGTTTCTGAAAATCATCCATACTCTGCTCAGACCACTGGGAAGGAATTGAGCCAGGATAAAAATATTTGTCCTCATCCCGTCCGGTTGATAATACCTGAGTATTCTTGCCATCGTAATTGATCTCAAGACATTTTGTAGCTGCAATTGAGGATAACACCATATACTGACAGTTAGTATTCTGACCTCGAATTTCATGTGATGCAGAAGTTACCATGGAGCGGAGCAGAGATAAAAGATGCTTCTCCTCATCATATGTAACCTGATCTGCCTTTGTTGCCGCAAAGATTACCTTGTCAATTTTTGGAGAAAAAATTCTGCGTAAAAGATTATTCTCTCCATAAGAGAAATTCTTAAGCAAGGTCTCAAAGGTATCATTCACATTTTCAAAAGCCTCTTTTCCTCCTTTTAATGCAGAAAAGCAGTCAATTAAAATCACCTGTCTATCAAGCTTTGAAAACATGGTTTCATAAAAATTCTCTACAATATCTTTTCTGTATGACTCATAGCGTTTCTTCATTACAGCATAGAGAGAATCTTTTGGATAATCTGATGGTATATCCCAAAGCCATGGCATAAATTCTATAATCGGAGCTCCAGCAAGACTACCAGGAAGAACCTGACGGCTAGGAACAATTAAGGACATGCCTAAAGCTTTACATTCTTTAAGCCAATTTACATAAAGAGCGACACTCTCTTTTAGCAATCTTGGATCAGGTGATCTTAACGGATCAAGTTTAGAGCCAAGAGATAAAAGTTCTTCAGTGCCTTTTACAAACTTTGAGAGCTTTTTAACCTGATTATGCATCATAAAGCTGAAATCCTCATAGGACTGCTCAAGAAGCACCAGATCAATAAGCCATTCACCAGGATAATCCCATATATCAATATAAAGATTTCGATGCTCTCCTGGCATTAAAAAACGATTCTCACGAAAACGTATCTCAAGACGTATTTCACTGATATTATCTGTTGCTACAGGCCAGATGGGCTCAGATTTTACAAGACCGTCATAATACTCATGATAAGGAAAAGCAGGAACAGATAAGTCATGATTAGGGGCGATTCCTCCATAATAGATTCCTGATTTCTCATATTCAGAAAATCTGGGGAGCTTATCGGTTATACCTTCATTTCCAAAATTCAGAATGGTATTCACAAGAGAGGTTATAAACGCAGTTTTCCCGCCTCTTGAAAAACCGGTAACACCAATCTTAATCTCCTTGTCGAAAAGGCGATTAACTCCTTCATTTATGGAATCTGAAATCTCATCAAACAGACGATCTACTGTTTTGAAGGGATCTGAGAATAACCTCATGTCTGCTCCAAATTATTATCTCTGATTATGATTTTTAATTATCTATTTTAATTATAAAGGAATTAAATGATATTTATTTCATGTATTAACAAAATAAAGGATAAGTATAAGAAAGAACAAAAAGATGTTTGAGATTGATAAAAGAAATATTTCCTCGGAATAAGAAATAAAAAAATCTTTTTAATATTTCTATTAAAAAGATTTTTTAATAATTCAGATTTAAAGACTGAAACCTATAAATATTCTGAGAAAATAGTATTACAGATAATTAAGCCTTAAACTTATCCAGATACCATTCAACAGTCTTAACAATACCTGTATCAAAAGTCTCATCTGCCTTCCAGCCAAGCTCATTTACAATCTTGGTTGGATCAATTGCATAACGAAGATCGTGACCGGCTCTATCCTGAACAAAGGTAATCAGTTCAGAATATGACTTGCCATCCTTGCGAGGAGACTTCTCATCTAAGATTGAACAGATGGTATTAACAATAGTAATGTTATTTCTCTCGTTGTGACCGCCAATGTTGTAAGTCTCACCTGATTTTCCGTTATGGAAGATTAAATCAATTGCCTTGCAGTGATCCAGTACATACAGCCAATCACGTACATTCAAGCCCTTTCCGTATACAGGCAGAGGCTTAAGATTTAAAGCATTCTCAATAATGTGAGGGATAAGCTTCTCGTGATTCTGCTTAGGACCGTAGTTATTTGAGCAGTTTGAGGTAGTTACATTCATACCGTAGGTATGGTGGTATGCTCTTACGATAAAGTCAGAACCTGCCTTTGATGATGAATATGGGCTGTTAGGTGCGTAAGGAGTTGTCTCAGAGAAATATCCTGTCTCACCTAAAGTACCATAAACCTCATCAGTTGAGATGTGGTGGAATCTTGCATCCTCATAACCAGGCTTAACCTTTGAAGGTGCATCCATCCAGTGACGTCTTGCAGTCTCAATCAAGGTAAAGGTTCCCATAAGATTGGTTTCCATAAATACCTTAGGACCTTTGATTGAATTATCAACATGACTCTCGGCAGCAAAATGAATTACGCCTCTGATATCATACTTTGTAAATAATTCCTCAATCAGCTTTTCATCGCAGATATCGCCCTGAACAAAGGTATAGTTGGAGTCGTTCTCACACTCCTTTACATTGGATAAATCACCTGCATAGGTCAGCTTATCAAGATTGATTACATGATATTCAGGATACTTTTTGCAGAAATATGGAACAAAGTTTGAACCGATGAATCCGGCGCCACCGGTTACAAGAATTGATTTTGACATATTGAATAAATCCAGATTTTAATTATAGAAACCAGTATTTTCTTTTTGTGTACTATAAACTGCTACAAGGTAAATGAAGGAACATCCTTAAGGGAATGCTCTATTCTGTCCTTATCTGAGGTGATAACTCTATCTGCAGGAATCTTCCAGTCAATATTAAACTCAGGCGCATCATATCTCATGCCCCACTCTGATTCCTTATTGTAGAAATTATCCACCTTATAGGAGAATACAGCTGTTTCAGACAGTACACTGAAACCGTGAAGAAAACCGCGAGGAATAAACAGCTGACGATGGTTCTCATCTGACAGTTCTACAGCAACATACTGACCAAAGGTCTTTGAACCTGCTCTGACATCTACAGCAACATCCAGAACCTTGCCGGACAGAACACGTACAAGCTTGGCCTGACAGAAATCTCCTGTCTGACAGTGCAGACCTCTGATTACGCCAAAGGATGACTTTGACTGATTGTCCTGTACAAATCTGCAGTCAATACCGTTTGCCTTGAACTCGTTCTCATTGTAGCTTTCATAAAAATAGCCTCTGGCATCGTTAAATACTCTAGGCTCTACAATTACTACACCATCAATAGCTGTTTTAATAAAGTTCATGCTTTTCCTCTAAAACCTTTATTAAATAATCTTTATAATTACCTTTCTTTAATTCATCAATTAAAGACTGCATCTGCTTATCGTCAATATAGCCCATGTTGTAGGCAATCTCCTCCAAACATGCAATCTTAAGCCCCTGTCGCTGTTCGATAATCTGAACAAAGTTTCCTGAATCCATCAGTGAGTCAGGTGTACCTGCATCAAGCCAGGCATTACCGCGTCTCATTGGAACCACGCTTAGTCTGTTCTCTTTTAAATACAGATTATTCAAATCTGTAATCTCATACTCTCCACGAGCTGATGGTTTAAGTGTTTTTGCCTTTGAAACAACGTCACCAGGATAAAAATATAAACCAACAGAGGCATAGTTTGATTTTGGTTTTGAAGGCTTCTCTTCAATGGATAGAGCCTTGTAATTTTCATCAAACTCAACAACACCAAAACGTTCAGGATCATTCACATGGAAGGCAAAAATTGTAGCATTTTTTCCCTGATTTGCCTTAACCTGATCAGAAAACTCTCCGAACTGAGTTCCCATGTAGAATATATTATCCCCCAGAATCAGACATACATCCTCTTTAGGATCATCCAAGAATTCTTCACCCAGAATAAAAGCCTGGGCAATGCCGTTAGGCTCTTCCTGAATCTTATAGCTTAGATTCAATCCAAGCTTATGACCGTCACCTAAGAGATTCTCAATATTAGGAATATCTCTTGGGGTTGATATGATAAGAATATCCTTGATACCAAACAGCATCAGAGTTGACAGCGGATAGTAAATCATTGGCTTGTCATATACAGGCAAGAGCTGCTTTGACATTGTTTTTGTCAATGGATACAGTCTGGTTCCGCTTCCGCCAGCTAATAATATTCCTTTCATAAACGATCCTTATTCTGATGATTATCGATAAATTCTACTTATAACGATTATATTTCTATTGTATCCTTTTTAAGAGCTTAAAAGCCAATGTTATACAGCTTTATATTTAAGCAGACCTTTTACAACATTCTCAAAACTGTATACATCCGCTGCTCTGTTAATCTCAGCAAGATACTTAGGATAATCCTCTTTGAAATTATTGATAAAAGATTCAACCTTAGATTTAGTCTCTTCGTAATTCTTAAAATCAAGCATCAGACCAACCTTATATTCATCCAGAAGCTGAGGATTTACGCTGTCAGAGATAATTACAGGCTTCTTAAAGCCCAGTGCATTAAAACACATAGCACTATAGGCGTAGAAATACTGCTTTGAGGCATAAGGAGAGAGAATGATATCAACATCGTCAATAGCATGCTGCCAGCTTTCTGCAAAGAGGAATCCGTCAAAGAATGTAAATCTTGGATTATCCTTATATAAACGCACAATCTCGTCACAGGATTGCTGATCTCTTTCATTATTGGTTACAGTCTGCATGATCACCTTAACAGGTACACTAAACTCAGACTCAGCTAAAATCTTTAAAAGAGTCAGAGTATTAGGATCTTTGCGGTAAATACCATATAGACCAATAACAATCGGCTCATGACCATCATAGGTACCTTTGCTTTCAATTAAAGACGGACCATAAAAAGGAGGATTTATGTACTCCACATTCTTAAAGTCTTTAATGAAATGATAATGGGTACAGAAGGTAATATGTATATTCTCAAATGGAAGAGTCTTTTTAGCCAGAGCCCTAAACTGTTCAAGTCTGCCCTTTCGCTCAAAGCTGTAAAGCTGCATATTTACAACCACAGGAAGCTTTGAGAAACGAAGCTTACTGTGCTGTATTGAACGAAGATAGCGAGGTGAAGCTGTAGGAATTACAATACAGTCACAGTTTAATTCCTTTGCTTTCTCCACCGCACTGCTAAACCATCTGATTCGACGTATTTCTCGAGTGATAGACAAAAAGATCTTTTTGAATAATCCTGCCTTTCTGTAGGTAATAGGACTACCACCTTCAAGATAGGTAATAGGTACACCATAGTTATCAGTAAATTTAAAATTCTCAGGAACCAGAAAATATGGCTCATGTCCCTGACGACGTAATTCCATAACCAGACCACGGTTAAATTCAACTTCATGGGCAGATGGAACAATAGTTTCTAAAATTGCAACTTTCATTTACTTTTCGCTGATAATACAAATTAACTGATTGTTAACTATTAGTTTGGTGTAACTTAATCTGAAATACAGTTTCTGAATAATCCGCCAAAATACGGCGGATTCTTATAAAAGCTATAGACTAAAGGAGTTTATAGCATCTACAACAGATTCGACTTCTGAATCCTCAAGTACTGGTGACATTGGAAGTGACAGAACAGTTCTGTGAATTTCTTCTGAAATTGGATAGCTCTGATCTTTCCATTCCTTGTAGGCATCCTGCTTATGAGGAGGAACAGGATAATGAATCAGAGTCTGAATGTCCTTTTCCTTCAGGTACTGCTGCAGCTTATCTCTGTTTTCACATCTTACAGCAAAGATATGCCATACATGAGATTCCTCGCAGTAAACCTCTGGAAGAATAATTGCAGGATTCTTAATATTATCTCGGTAATACTTGGAAATATCACGTCTTCTGCAGTTATCGGCATCAAGATACTTCAGCTTTACATCTAAAACTGCAGACTGAATCTCATCTAATCGGCTGTTGGTACCCTTGTAGATATGATGGTACTTGTAGTCAGAGCCATAGTTGGCAATTGCCTTAACCTTTTCATATAAGGTCTTATCGTTGGTTACAACAGCACCGCCATCGCCCATACAGCCAAGATTCTTTCCAGGATAGAATGAGAAGGCTGCACCGTCTGACAGATTACCAACCTTCTTATCCTGATAATAGGCACCATGAGCCTGAGCACAGTCCTCAAATACCTTAAGATTGTGTTTCTTAGCAATCTCCCAGACCTTTTCCATCTGAACAGCCTGACCGTAAAGATGAACAACCATGATTGCTCTGGTTTTTGAGGTAATCTTCTCTTCAATTCTGTTTACATCAATGTTGTAGGTATGGATATCTGGCTCTACAAGCACAGGAGTACAGCCGTTCTCTGAGATTGCAAGAATTGTTGCAATATAGGTATTGGCAGGAACAATGATTTCATCTCCAGGTCCAAAGCCGCTTGCTTTTATAAGCAGATTCAGTGCATCCAGTCCGTTTGCGACACCAAGAGCGTACTGTGTACCGCAGAATCTGGCAAAGTTCTCATCAAAGCGCTGATTCTCATCTCCCTGAAGATACCAGCCCTTATCAAGAACAGTCTTGATTCTAGAATCTATTTCTTCCCTAAAACGGTTATTTACCTTACCAAGATCAAGAAAACTAATCATTGCAAATCTCTTAAAATATTTATGAAAACTTATTCAATCGAATAGGTAATTTTAGTTCTTTAGAACCTCAAAAACAAACTTAAAATTCAGACTTCAAACGATGAACTCTGAAATAGCCTGCTGTATCAGCTCTACTGTCTTACGCTGTCAACATATTTAAGAAAGTCATCATAATTTCTTAAATAGTCATCCTCTGTATAAAAATCTGATGCAGCAACTACCAGAACAGAATTCTTCTCAAGCCAGAGCATTTCTCTCCATACAGGCTTATCAATAACAATACCTATAGATGGGTCGTTAAGAGTTATCTCTTCTCTGTTTCCGCCGTTCTCGCCATTATCTAAAACAAGCTGAATCTTTCCATATGGGCAGAACAGAAGCTGCTTTAGATTCTTATGAGCATGAAAGCCTCTTCTGGCGCCTTCGGGAACCTGCGATATAAAATAAACTCTCTTTATATCAAAAGGAATATCCTTTGTACCTTCAAAGAAAGATAAGGCTCCAGCCTCAATGGTAGGAACTGTTTTGATTTTGATGATATTACAGTCCGAAATAGTCTTTCTGGATAGGGCTATATTCTCATAATCATCATTTTTTAAAACCGCAAACCAGATCAGATCGTGATTATTATTCCACTGCTCAAAAATACTCTTGGGAATATCCTTATCTAAGGTATTGAATCCATGCTTTCTGAAAAAACGAACTGCTCTTGGATTGTCTTTTTTTACACACCAGTAAACCTGTTCTAAATTAAGTGTATTAAAGGCATACTTTAAAACTTCAACCATGCCGAACCAGGCATAGCCTTTTGACCAGACATTAGGATTTACGATAATTGACAGTAAAGCTCGGTTTTCTTTTGAATTAATATGACGTAAACAGACAAGACCTTTAAACTCATCATCAGCATTTACTATGGCAAAATGTTTTTCGGAATCATCTAAAGCAGAGTTTTCAAAAAAATGCTGAAGACCTTCCACAGAAGTAGGATAAGAACAGTCTGGCAAACATGATAATTCAGGCATACTGCAAAGATTAAACATTTCGTTTAAATCTTTCTTTTCAATTGAACGAATTCTCATTTCAAACTATCCTTACATACCAAAATTATTTTATTAACCGTTTTGCTGCCAACTGTATCCATATTGTATACAGGAATCATTCCAGACCATCCCGTCATCTTTATACTGTCGTATAAAGATGTTTATTTTGCTCCTTTACCAAAGAGAACAACCTTGATGGTCAGAAGCACAATCTTAATATCGAGAAGAATTGACCAGTTATCAATATACTTCATATCAAGTCTGACAACATCCTCAAAGTTTTTGATATCAGAGCGTCCACTTACCTGCCACAGACCTGTAAGACCCGGCAGCATTGAAACTCTTGCCTTGTGTTTGGGCTCGTATTTAACATACTCATCAACAGTTGGAGGACGGGTTCCCACAAGACTCATATCTCCCTTTAATACATTTATAAACTGAGGCAGCTCATCGATACTGGTCTTTCTGATAAAGCGACCTACACGGGTAATTCTTGGGTCATCCTGCATCTTGAACATCAGACCGTCAACTTCGTTTTTGGACATAAGCTCCTTTTTTCTGGCCTCGGCATCTGCACACATGGAGCGGAACTTGTAGCATTTAAAGATACGTCCGTTCTTTCCTACACGAGGCTGAGAGAACAGAATCGGACCTTTGGAATCAAGCTTAATGATAGGTCCCAGAACTACATAGAAACAGCAGAAAATCAGAAAACCAACAAGACCGCCAGAAAAGTCCATAAGATGCTTAGCCAGTAGCTTCTTGTGGGACATATAGGTTCTGCTTACAGAGATACACTGTACGTTTCCAATCTTATCAAACTTAACAAAAGATGAAGGCATGTAATCAAATAAGGTGAGATTTACCTTAATATCAACCTTTATCCCCATTTCCTCTGCATTTGAAAGAGTATCTTTCAGAGATTCATCTGAATCATAGTATTTTGATAAAACAACCACTTCATCAACAGAGTTACGGGTTAGGTACTTTAATAAATTTTCATTTGAGCAGATTACTTTCTTGCCATGTGTTCGCTTACCTATTAGTGAAGGATCTGAGGTTGAAACACCAATTACATTACGGGTCCAGTCCAGCTCTTTATCAAAGGTTCTAACTGCCAGTCTAAAATCATCAGGATCAGCTACAACAAGAACTCTCGATGCAAACTTGCCTTTTTTAAAGATTGAAAGCAGAAACAGCTTAATTACTGAGCGAGAAGCACTATCAAGGATAACAAAGCCTATCGCAAAATATGTAACGATAAGTCGTCTTGAATCTGTTAAGCCATGAAACCAGAAAAGAATAAGAATAAGACCGGATATGAGAACAAGAGCAATCTCAGCAGCAGTTATCGCCTCTCGGTATATTCCTCTGTAGATAAAGCTTCTGTTTAGGCCGGTGAAAAAATTAACAAAGAAAAGTTCTGCACCTAAAATCAGTATGTATTTGATTGGAGTTGCGTAAATAAAAATATTAAAGAAATGCCCGAAATAACAAGAATACGCGATGAGCATCGAGATAACAATCGAAAACAATCCTGATGCAGTAAGAATGTAGTTTAACAGGCTTTCTCTTTTATTTTTTATATACATTACAACCGTACCTTATGCTGTTTATTATCGTTATAGGTATATTTAAAGTACCAAGTCTACGAGTTCTCTTCTTCAGTTGCAGATTCCTTATGTGCAAACTGAGAATTATATAGAACAGAATAGGCTCCATTTTTCTCAAGCAGTTCTGAATGAGAACCTTCCTCTACAAGTTTACCGTCATTGATTACAAGGATCTTATCTGCATCCATAATTGTTGATAGTCTGTGAGCAATAACAATGGTAGTTCTGCCTTCCATAAGCTTGTCCAGAGCTCTCTGAACAACCTTCTCTGATTTATTATCCAAAGCAGAGGTTGCCTCATCAAGGATAACCACAGGAGCATTCTTTAAAATAGCACGAGCAATTGCAAGACGCTGTTTTTGACCACCTGACAGGAGGAGACCTCTTTCACCAATCAGAGTATCCAGTCCCTGAGGAAGCTTTTTAATAAAATCATCTAAGAATGCTGATTTAATTGCAAAATCAATCTGATCCTGTGATGCATTCTCATTACCGTACATCAGATTCTCTCGGACAGTACCATCAAATAGGAAATTATCCTGGAAAACCATGGAAATATTGTCGCGTAACGAGGTAATTGAGTATTCATTGATATCATGCTCATCAATCATCACCTTACCAGAATCAAGCTCATAAAGTCTTGGAATCAGTGCGGTAATAGTTGATTTACCGCCTCCTGAATTACCTACAAGAGCAACCTTTGAACCCACAGGAACTTCAAAAGAAATATCCTTTAAAATTTTTCTTCTGCCATCATATGAGAAGTCAACATGATCAAACTTAATTGATTTATGAATACCCTCAAGTCTGTTCTGATTATCCTGCTGAGCCTCTTCAACGTTATAAAGGTCAATCACGTCGTAGATACGCTCTAGGGCCAGAAGTGATGTCTGAAGACCTACATAGTTATTACCGATACTCTTGATTGGAGTATAAAGCATGATTAGAGCGGCAATAAAAGCTACAAATGTACCTGATGTTATAACGCCTGTAGTAATCAGATGCAGACCGTAGTAAAGAACACCTGCAACACCGATTGCGGTTACAACGTGCATGACAGGTCCAAGCCAGTTGGTATCTCGGGTCATCTTCATAGAGATTTTGAAAAGTTCTTCCACATTCACATTGAACTTTTCAAACAGAGTCTTCTGAAGATTAAAGGATTTAATAATCTTAATTCCAGAATAGGTTTCAACATAACGGGTTGAAAGCTGAGTTCCTGACTTTACAGACTTGGCAATGCTTTTTGAAACCTTCTTTCTGACAATACTGATAGGAATAAACAGGAAAATCAGTACACCAACAGCAATAAAGCAAAGCTGCCAGGAGTTGTACAGCAGAACACATACAAGACCGACTGATGACCAGAACTTTGAAAGGAAAAGTTTTGCGTTGCTTACAAGTCCGGAGGTTGCTGTATCGGCATCAGCTGCAAAACGGTTGATTACAATACCGGATGTATTCTTATCAAAAAATGAGATATCAGCCTGAAGAAGTTTCTTGTAGAGTGTCTTCTTCAGATTAGTTGCAATTCTTGCGCCCACATAGGTGTTAACGAGGTTAGATGCATAAATACAGATCCCCTGCACAATGGTAAAGGCAACAATGATATAAGGAACCTGTTTTGCAAATTCTGTATCCTTCTCTACCATCACATTATCCATAAATGGCTTTAGGAAAGAGGCTACAGCAGCATCAAGGCCGCCAACGGGAATTGTCAGAAGAACACCTAGGACCAGCCAGAAAAATACAGGCTTTAGAAATGGCCAGAATCTTTTAAAACCTTCTAATGATGAATAATTAGGTTTTGTGGAAACAATATCAAGACGTTGTGATTCTTTTTTATTCATATTTCGATTAGTTAATATTTATAAAACCTGAGTAATTATACCCGTCTTATTGAATTTCAACAAATTATAAGGAGTATGAGTAAAACTTAATTATACATAAATCAAAAAATGTTCACTCTACAGCATTCTAAAATACACCGATACGCAGAATACCAGCAGTTACATGTTAATAACTTAGCAGTAGATTTAAGTAAAACATAAAAAACTCAGCCCCTGTTATCAATTGCTCTAAGGCAAACATTAACAGGGGCCTTCTGTACAGCAGATATTATTCAGAAAGGATTAGCTCTTCCTTCTGAATACTACTGTTAACTCTATTCAGAAGTCTTCTTTGAGGTCTTCTTGGCAACAGTCTTTTTAGCTGCTGTCTTCCTGGTAGCTGTCTTCTTTACAGCAGTTTTCTTAGCTGTGCTCTTTGAAGCTGTCTTCTCAGTCTTTGAAGAAGCCTTAGATGAAGACTTCTTTGCAGTAGACTTGGCAGTCTCCTGAACTTCCCACTCACCTTTTTCCTGATTGTAGAAAGCGACAAACTTAGTCTGTTTCTCATCCTTTACTGAAACAATATACTGCTGCTTGGTCTTGCGGCTAAAGCGAACCTCAGTCTCATTACCATCAGGATCATAGGCAGGAGCATCAGCCAGATAATAGAACTTAGGTGAAATTTTGTCTCTGTATTTCTTAAGCTCAACAATCTTAGGTGGGCGAGTCTCACGTACCTTAGGGAAATTGTGGGCAGCAAGGAATATACCTGCAGCACCATCTCTTAATACATAATGAGAACCAGCTGTCTTGCATGGCAGATCAGGCAGATCAACAGCATCCTCTCGAGGAGGTGCAACCTGACCGTTCTTTAGAATCTTTCTGGTATTACCGCATTCCTTGTTGGTACATGCCATATACTTACCAAAACGGCCTTCCTTAAGAACCATGGTATGACCGCACTTCTCACATGGAATTTCAGGGCCTTTCTCAATCTCTGAGTCAAACTTACCTGTCTCAAACAGATAACCGCCACAGTTAGGAGTTGAGCACAGATGCAGCTTATGTGACTCATCAATGATATAGGTATCCATAACACTGTGACACTTTGGACAGCGTGGTCTTGAACGCAGAATCTTGGCCTCTTCCTCTTCAGAGATATTTGAAGTACTTAAAGAAGATACGTCAATAGCTCTTAAATTCAGAGTCTTATGACAGCGATCTGCAGTCTTAACATCCTTGTCATAATAGCCAAGACAGCTTAAGAACATACCGGTCTTTCCAGACTGCACTGCCATATGGTACTTCTTACACTCAGGACAGAGCATCTCCTTAATCTCAAGTGGAGAATTCTCAGGCATACCGCCTTCAGCGTAGGTCAGATTTGCCTTTGTAAGCTCAACCTCAAAATTCTTGTAGAACTTATCAAGACTCTGAATCCAGTCAAGATTACCCTGAGCAATCTCATCTAAAGAATCTTCCATAGAGGCTGTAAAGTTCTTATCCATCAGCTCTTTGAAAGAATATCTTAGTCTGTCGGTTACAATCTCTCCCATTCTCTCTGCATAGAAACGACCGTGATTAATGGTTACATAACCACGCTCCTGAATGGTTGAAATAATTGCAGCATAGGTTGAAGGTCTGCCGATACCATCCTTTTCAAGCTCTTTAACTAAAGATGCTTCAGAGAAACGTGAAGGTGGCTGGGTAAAGTGCTGTGATGGAAGAATCTCTGATACACTAAGCTTTTCGCCTTCTGAAAGTTTTGGAAGAATAACTTCCTCGTTCTTATTAAAACTGTAGACACGCTTAAAGCCATCAAAGGTAATCTGCTTTCCTGATGCCTTAAAGCCATACTCACCGGCACTTACACTCACATTGGTGGTGTTGTATTCCTGAGCAGTCATCTGGGATGCAAGATATCTTGCCTTAATCAGTTCAAACAGTCTCTGTCCGTCTCTGTCAACAGTTGATGGCAGAGGATCTAATGGATGAGATGGTCTGATAGCCTCATGAGCTTCCTGAGCTGATTCCTTTGATTTGTAGTAGTTAGGCTTTTCAGGAATGTACTTATCACCAAAATTACGTGAAATGATATCTCTAGCAGTAGCAATAGCCTCTTCAGACAGATTTACACTGTCAGTACGCATATAGGTAATAAGACCCTGCTCATATAGTCTCTGAGCAACTGTCATAGTACGTCTTACTGAAAAACCTAGTCTCTGGTTTGCAACCTGCTGCAGAGTTGAAGTGGTAAATGGAGGAAGTGGCTTCTGTGAACCTTTTTTAGTTTCAATCTTATCTACAATAAAGTCTGACTTCTTAAGCGCATCAACGATAGCTGTCGCCTCATCCTTATTGTGAATCTCAATCTTATGACCGCCCTTTGAATTTAAAGCAAGCTTTAATTCAGCCTTTGAAGAGGTCTTAACAATAGAATCAATATTCCAGTACTCTTCAGGAATAAAGGCCTTAATCTCTCTTTCCTTATCTACAATCAGCTCAACTGCAACTGACTGTACACGACCGGCACTTAAACCTCTTGCAACCTTTTTCCATAAAAGAGGTGATACCATGAAACCTACGACACGGTCCAAGAATCTTCTGGTCTGCTGTGCATTAACAAGATTCATGTTAACGCGGCCTGGATTTTCAAAAGCCTTGTGAATTGCAGCCTTGGTAATTTCAGGATACTTTACGCGAAGATACTTGTCATCATCACCGCCAAGCACTTCCTTAAGATGCCATGCGATTGCCTCTCCCTCTCTATCCAAGTCGGTTGCGAGGTATACTTTATCAGCATCCTTGGCAAGTTTTTTCAGTTCGGCTACAACCTTCTGCTTATCAGGCATGATTGCATAATTTGCCTTCCAGCCATTCTTAGGGTCAACGCCCATACTGCGAGCTAAAACCTCATCCTTAGTAAGCTTGTGAGTCTTTGCAGCCTTAGCCTTGCTCTTATCAGCCTTTTCAGTACTTGCAGCAGTTGCAAGATCTCTGATATGACCGACGCTGGCTTTTACTACATAATCATCACCCAAATAACGGTTAATAATTGTGGCCTTAGATGGTGACTCTACAATAACTAAAGACTTACCCATGTTTATTCTCGTAATTATCTATTATCTGTAAGGGGTTGTATTAACTGACTCGGCAACTTCTTCTTTAACAGCACGAGTCCATGTCTTAGCACTAAAGAATTTTCCTAATAAATCTTTAAGTGACTTCTTTTCTTTTCGCTCTATGCTAATCTTTATAGCACAATCCTGTGTAATTTCTAGGCAATTTTGCAAGTATGCATCAAAAGTGTTTAATTCATCAACCAGTCCACGCTCCAGAGCATCCCTGCCAAGCCAGAATTCTCCGGTAGCAATCTCCTCTATATTAAGGTTAGGTCTGTACTTTGATACAACCTCCTTAAAACGGGCATGAATGGCTTCCAGCTCTGATTTAAACTTCTCTCGACCCTCAGGTGTATTCTCACCGAACATGGTCAGAGTTCTCTTGTACTTGCCTGCTGTAACCTGCTCATAATCAACATCGTGTTTTTTCAGCACCTTGTTGAAGTTAGGAATATTGGCTACCACACCGATAGATCCTACATAGGCAAATGGAGCTGCGACAATCCTGTCAGCAACACAGCTCATAAGGTAACCGCCTGATGCAGCCACATTGTCAACACAGACAGTCAGATGAATACCTCTTGCACGGATTCTCTCAAGAATTGATGAACAGAATCCATATCCGTTAACTACACCGCCAGGTGAATCAAGATTTACAATAACCTCATCATCAGCTGTTGCAACGTCAAGTAAAGCATTTACCTTAAGACGCAGATCATGAGAGGCACTGGCATGTGTATCACCTTCAAAGTCTAGTACAAAAAGTCTCTTAGGACAAAATCTGCCTTGTGTCTTTGCCTTTTCAATTCTCTCTGAACGCTCTTTTTTTAGGTCATCATCAGACTTTTTCTTATTCTTTAATTTCTGTTTAAGCTCTTTTTTAAGAGTCTTTTCATCCTTATTTAAATCAAATCTTAAAACGGCATCTTCGATTTTTTCTTTACGTTCAGTTGACTCTTCTAAAAGATTGGTGAACTTTAGCTTTTCCTTTTTCTCTTCCATTTCACCCTTTGCAGCCTTTAAAGACAGTAGAACGCAGATAAAAGCAACTGCTATACATATTGCACCGAAAACAAACTTACCTGCAAAAAGACCGAATTCAAAAAGAAATTCCATGATTAAACCTTATTATTGTTTTTTATCTGAAGATACTAATCTGATGCCATCATCAGTAATTTCAATCAGACGCTGTTTATAAAGTGAGCCGATTGCCTTTTTAAACTTACCCTTTGACATATGAAGATAATCTTCAATATCCTGAGGATCTGACTTATCGTTGAAGGCAATAAAACCATTTGCATTATTCAGAATATGTAAAAGAGTCTTGGCTGCATGCTCAATACCTGAAAGCCCCGGCTCCTGCAGAGATACATCCAATCTGCCGTCATCTCTGATTTTGGTGATATAGGCATCTGTTCTCTTACCGATTCGAATTGGGCTTTTAAGCTCATTCTTATAAATAAGACCATAAACAGAATCGTTGATTACAGTTCTAAAGCCAAGTGGTGTATGAGATACTGCAACAGCGGTTACACGCTGGCCGACCTTGAATTCACCTGGTTTAGAGTTATCTCTGATATAGCGGTTAAAACGCTGAGTACCAAACAGTCTTCCCTGATCATCAATGGTCACATAAATCAGAACTGACTGACCGACCTCAAAGGCAGAACGCTGTTCAGATACAGGAACTACAAGCTCCTTTGGAATACCAAGATCCATATAAACTGTACCGCAGTCAATTGAGGTAACGGTTAATCTGCCGCACATACCGCATTCAAGATATGGATGTCTTGCTGTTGCTAAAACTCTGCCTGAGTCCTTGTATAAAAAGACTCTTAAAAGCTTACCGATTTCAATATCGTCAGGAAGCTGCTTATTTGGAACAAACAGATCTCCATAAGTACCGGCATCAACAAATGCGCCCTGATCGGTTATATCTACAACACGAAGGTCAATCATATGACCTAAAACTGGAGTATCTTCCATTAAATTTCTTCCTAGCAAAGCTTTTGCAACAACAGATATTTTTTACAGAATGTTAATATAAGAAAAAAGCCACTCTTTTTTCAAGAATGGCTCTTGTATTTTTTACAAAATTTCCAAAAAATTAGATACGCTGGAAATCAATGTGTAAAATACGCTCTGAAACTGGGTGACGCTGCATGTCAACAGGCTTAACCTTGATTGACTCGCCATTTAGGTTGATTACAACTTCGTTGTAGAACTCATCCTTTAAAGCAGCTGTAATAACTTTCTTCTCATCTAAGCAGATTGAAAGTGCATCTTTGCCCTGGCCAATGATGATTGCTGGGGTCTTGAACTCACGACGTAGGCGGCGGCTCGCACCTCTTCCTAAGTCAGTACGTGAAGTAGCATCTAAAGTAATTGCCATTTTCATGTTTCCTATAAATAAAATTAAACAACGCTGTGTAATGCGACCATAAACACAGCGTGCGATATTATAAACTATATTGTGAATTATTCAACTAAAAATATACATCTGTATACTATTTTTTTACATTTATACACAGTTTTTGAAAAAAATATACAGATATATACAACTGTATATTTTTTGAAGTAAATCTTTATACAAATATTTACTTATGTAAAATTCAAAAAATTTATATATTTATGGTTATATTACATACAAGCCCTTTTCTTATATAACTTAGCTTATTTATTTGGAGCACAATAAGTTAAGTTATAAATAAAGAAAACTGAAACTAAGCAAACACGATACCCAGAATATCCTTCTTGATATTCTTGATCTGGACAATCTCACCGATTACATCATCAAGTTTTGAGAAATCAATCTTCTCAGCAATAATCAGAGCATCAGCTGATGAAATATCCTTCATATGCTGAGGTTTTACAATCTTACAATTGCTGATTCCATTTACACTTAGAGCATCTTTAATTACAGAGGTTACATTTACAATCTCACTCTCAGCTAAAGTTGAGACCACAGTTACACTCTGCTTTCCTCTGCACAGAACCTCTACAGATTCATTCAGCTTCTGAATCTCATCTGCTTTAGCTTCGCAGTATGAGGAACTGTGAACACAGGCAAGAGTCTTTAAATCCTCAAATACAAGATTCTCTGGATCATGAATCTTGCCGTCAAACAGATATACACAGGTAAAGCAGCCTAGAGCAAGGAAGATTCCTATAGCAAAACCGCCAAATGTGAAAATGGCATACTTTTTAAGTTTTAGCTTATTAAGATCTACAGCTGATACAGGTTCAAGTACTAAAGGAACCTCGTTTAGCTTCTCTTTCTTATTCTCAATCTTGATAAGAAGCTTGTTGATTGTCTGAGTTTCCTTCTCACGAAGTGTATCAATATATGATGACTTCAGCTTGGCAAAGGAAATCTCATTTGAGCTGATATCGTACTCATTTTTTAGAAACTCAGTAAGCTCTCTGTCGTACTTTGATAAAACCAGCTGGAGCTTTTGGATATCATCCTTATTCTTTGACTTAAGTGAAATTGTAAAGGAAATATCATCAACCTTGTTTAAGGTTACTAAACCTTCAATCTGAAGAGTAGAGGTCTCATCAGATAAACCAAGTGCAGAGGCAAACTCGTTTGCAAACTTGTCACTATATAAAAGAGTTCTTGCAAAACTGATTAGAGCTGAGTCCTTCTCTTCAAATTTAGTCAGTTCAGAATCATCACCTTCATCAGCTTTGATTTTCTTATCAGTATTTATAACACCACTTGGCTTGTAGTTATTTCTAATGACAGGCTTTAATTTGATTAAGTTTTTTACACCTTTTTCTGATGCCAGATAATAGTGAACAGCCTCATATCCAGTTTTATCTGAACCTAAAAGAACTGAGTTTTCAAGATAGTTCTGATGATCCTTTAAAGTATTTTCCAGAACCTTAATTTCAGAATTGATTCTGGCTTTCTCGTATGAGGCTAAAGACTCCTGCACCTCATTACTGCTCTTGCGTCTTTCCATCTCGGCCATATACTGATTAAAGCTTACCTTATGTTTTTCATTCTTGGTGGTTCCGTTAGGAAGCTTCACAGTTGTTTCATATGAAAGAAGATTAGGATCATCGGCAAAATTCTTACCTGAAAGCTCCACGCTGTAGTACTTGTATCCTAGACCTGCCAGTGCAAACACTGCACCGATCAGAACAAGCAGCTTAAATTTAGACAGCAGATACTTAAAGAGTCTGACTAAATCAATTTCAACATCTTCTTTATACTGATTCATTTTTGTTATATTTCCGTTATGTTTTTATGTTTAATAGATAAAAAAACTGTTCTCTATCCTATCACTCAAAAATTAGAATTAAATATTTTTCAATCAAAAAGACTAGCCCTAATTCTCCGGTGTAATCTTCGGATACATGGACATTGGTCTTAAATCAATCTTATCAGGATCGTAATTACGTCTGTCATTACAGTTCATATCAGATATGGTTTCAATATCTGAATTGGTTATATCAAAATGATACAGCTGACAGTTCTGCTCAATCTTACTCTGGACTACAGCCTTAGGAATAGCCACAATACCTCTCTGAATACACCATCTGAGTAGAATCTGAGAGGCTGAAGCATGATAGTAGTTTCTCATGCAGATAAGTCGAGGGTCATCCAGAATCAGACGACCTTCACTTCCAAGTGGAGAATATGCCTCTACTGTAATCTTTCTTTTACGGCACCAGCCTAATAATTCCTCTTCAGTATTCAGAGGATGAATCTCTGTCTGATTTACCTGAGGTACAACTGTTGCACCGTGAGCCTTCAGACTTTCAATATGATGAATCTTGAAGTTGGCAACACCTATCGCTCTGCAAAGACCTTCCTTCTGCAGTTTTTCAAGTTCAAGATAGGCATTCTCGTAACCTTCCTTAGGCCAGTGAATAAGGTAGAGGTCAACATAATCAAGCCCTAAGCGGTTAAGAGACTCTAAAAGAGCGGCTCTTGGATCATCAAAATCAGTAATCCAGAGCTTTGTAGTAACGAAAATTTCATCACGTCTGATGCCAGAGTCCCTGATGGCTCGGCCCACAGCTTTTTCATTACAGTAGATTCTGGCTGTATCAATAAGTCTGTAGCCAGCCTCTAAGGCCCACTTAACAGCGTTATAGGCATCTTCTCCTTTGACCTTATATGCTCTAAGGCCTAGGAGAGGCATCTTTACATCATTATTAAGATTAACCGTAGACTTGATTGTAAGTTCCATTAAAAACTCCTTAAGCCTCTTTCATTTTATTGTATGCCTGAACTAAAACTTCAGGACCGGCTCCAAGCTCATGCATATGACAGGAGAGATAGTTTCTGAATCTTCTGGCCCCCTTGCAGCCGTTAAACATATTTATAATATGGTTGCCAAGATGATGAAGCTTTCTCCCCTCTGATACATATTTCTCAGCGTATTCAACAACCTTCTCAAAACACTCATCACGTGAAAGTATTTTTGAACCATCGTTGTATATTCTATTATCAACAGATGCAAGAATATAGGGATCATCCATACATGCCCTGCCAAGCATCACACCTTCAACCTTTTTAAGCATTTCATTACACTCATCAATAGTCTTGATTCCTCCATTGATGGTGATTGCAAGATCTGGAAAATGATCCTTTAGTGAAAATACTCTTTCATAGTCTAAAGGAGGAATGGTTCTGTTCTCCTTTGGAGATAAACCGTTAAGCCAGGCTTTTCTTGCATGCAGAATAATATGACGACAGCCGGTCTTATAAACTGAATCCACAATCTTTAGCGTATAGTCAAAATCGTCAAGATCATCTACACCGATTCTTGTTTTTACAGTTACAGGAACATCTGAAGCATCCTGCATTGCCTTAAGACAGTCTGTAATGACATCAGGTGTTTTCATCAGAATAGCGCCGAATGATCCTGACTGAACCTTATCAGAGGGACAGCCTGCATTTAAATTGATGGCACTGTAATTGAATTTTGAGGCTATTCTGCAGGCATCTGCCAGAACCTTTGGATCAGAACCGCCTAACTGCAGAGTACATGGATTTATAAAATCAGCATCATGATCAATTAGGTATTCCTTACCATGTACAATTGCATTTGCCGCAATCATTTCCGTATAAAGCATAGCTTTTTTTGAAAACAGTCTGGCTATGGCTCTGAAGGTTGGTGTGGTGACATCAATCATAGGTGCGACAGAGAATCTGTCAGCAGGTGTAAATTTTGCAAATTCAGTCATAAACGCGTGTATAAAAATGAAAAACGTGGCTTTATGATACCATACGCCACGTTCATTCAAAACACTGTAGATAACCTAACTTTTCGTACTATCTGTACTATTCGTCGGTAATCACTTCAGCAACAGACTTATCAAGATACTTTCTGTCTAATGCAGGAAGGCCTGCAGTAATGGTTGCAACAAGGTGCATTAAAGACTTTGAGTTGTCCTCATCAGGTTTTGCCAGGAACTTACCGATAGCCTCACCAATCTGCTCCATCTGTTTTGGTTTCATACCGCGGGTAGTTGCAGGCAGAGTTGAGAAACGAACAGCCTCAAACTTAATCTTAGGATCAGAGGTCAGAACATTTGCAATTCTTACATGGATACCGATGTCTGCTAACAGCTCCTGAGCTCCCTTTGCGGCAATAGCACAGAATCTGGTATCAATGATTACAAGGTGAGAATTGGTTCCGTTGCAGACAAGCTTCATGCCGCCAGCATCTAAACCTTTGGCTAAAGCCTTGGCATTTGCAACCACATCCTTACAGTAGGTTACAAAGACATCGGTCTTCATCTCATGAAGTCTTGCAGCAAGTGCTGATAACTGAGGAGTGATAAGACCGTGGTGTCCTGCCAGAGTCTCTGAACGGACAATTGCTGTTGCAAGCTCTTTCTTACATAGAATTGCAGCAGCCTGAGGTCCCTGCATAGCACCGTGGGTTGATAAGGTAACCACATCAGCATATTTAACAGGAGATGGAAGCACACCTGCAGCGGTCAGACCTGCTGTCTGGGATAAATCACACCACAGATAGGCACCAACTTCCTTTGCAATCTTTGAGAACTTGGCAAAATCAATAGATAAAGGATAGTTAACAGGAGATACAATAATCAGCTTTGGCTTGTTCTTCTTGGCAATTGCCTCAATCTCCTTCATATTGAAGGTCTGAGTTTCAGGATCAATACCGAAGTTTACAAACTGGAAAGCCAGATTCTCACTGTTGCAGTGTTCCTTCTTACGTAAATCAAGAGACATAACCACATCACCACGGGTGGTTAAAGCCTTGAATACAACTCTTGATGCGGCCTCAATGGTAACTGTTTTTACTGTAGCGAATTCTGCTCCAAATACATCGCACAGTCTCTCACAGGTTAAGGTTTCTAAAGTATTTCCCTTACCAAGGACAATTGAATTAGAGGAATTGACGAGGACACTTCCCATAATTGCAGCACATACTGGAGAGGTGCTGTTTTCGTCAGGAATGAATGATAATGTTACGTGCTGTCTTTCGATTTCTTTTACAAAATAAGAGTACAGACTATCATCGAAGCTTTTTACAATTTTTAGTGACTTCATACAACTTCCCTCATTTTTATATTTATCTTTATGTTCGGTAACGCCACATCGACATAATTTAATAGTCTGAATAATTCAGAATGAAAAAAAGAACTTAGCTGAATTCCACTCAAAAGCTAATACAAAACTAAGAAACACAATGTATGTTGCGTTGAAAAATATTTTACGACATGTGTAAGTATTTTTTGTGAGAAATTCCAACATACTGATATTAAAAAATAAAATAATTTCTGCTTTTGTTATCTGTGTCAAAAGAATTTAAACAAAAAATTCAAAAAGTTAAAACTTTTCTGCTATTTGTTCGTCAAAGAAAATACAGAACACATGTAAACGATTAACCCCTTATTTAATAAGGGATTCTGATTTTTTATTAAACAGTAGATATAAAAATAGACAAAACAAGCAAAAGAAAATCAGAAAGAAATAAGAACAAAAATTATTAAGAAAAGACAGACAAATAAAAATTGGTGCGCGTGATCATACAAGTCCTTATCTGACAAGGATAATTTTTTATTTGTGTGCTATTATATAAAGAATATGATAAACGTTAAAATAACAAATAGAACCGCAGCAGAAGATTATATAGCAGTAGAAAAAGAGACTGGTGCAACCACACTTCCTGGAAAGCACATTTTCGCTATTTTCTCTGTGGGTATCATATCTGTTCTTTTAGCTCTTCCATTCGGATCAATTATTCCTGAGAGCGCCTCCCCTTTTGCAGCACTAACCTCTGGTCGTGAGGAGCAGAACCGTATCTATGAGCAGGAATATTTAAAGACCAATGAAGTCATCGCCGAGGCCAATGCAGAAATCTCATCAACAGCAGGCTCTGAGGAAAACTACGATGACGATATCAATACCGAGGCTCTGATTGCTCAGGCAAATGCAGCCGAGTCTAAAAAAGAGGCAGCAGCTGCCGCTTCAGCATCTTCAGCAGAAACTGAAAGACTTAAGTTTGTAGCATCCGATATTGAAAAGAATTCAAAGGAAAAAATTCTAGCTGATCAGAAAGTTCAGTCTGAAAAATATATCAGCAATATTCTGACTCCTGACAAGATCCCGGGCTCAATTCAGAGCGCTCAGGGTGAAAAGACCTTTAACGGCAAATGGTATGAACAGACCATCCGTAAGGGAGACTCTCTATCCAAGATATTCTCCTACCTGAATCTAAACAGCAACGATCTTAAAAAGATTACCGCTGTTGCCCGTGAGAGTGATCTTAACCTTTCAGTCGGAGGAAAGATTCAGTTTTTAATCGGCGAGGACAACTCTGTTCAGGAGATTGCGATTCCTCTTGCCGGTAACAAACAGGTTCGCTTCTCCCGAGATATCGAAAAGAACACCTATACAGTTGAACGTGAACGCCGCTTTGCACAGTTCTCTGATTTAAAGAGCCGCGGTATGGACAGCGCAACTCTAATGCCATCATTTATCGAGGCAGAGAAACAGCGCAGCAAAAAGAAGCTTGAGGAAGAAGCTCTGCTTTCACAGAAACAGAAAGAGGCTCTTGAGAAAGCCCGTCTGAAGAGAGAACAGCTTGCAGCAGCTCAGAAAAAACAGGAGCAGGTGGCTGCACCAGCTGAAAAGGATAAAACCAAATCCATGTACAGCGGTAAGACCAGGCCTCGTCTGATTATCGGTTCTATCAATGAGAAAGAAACCTTTGACAAGGCTGCCGCAAGATACGGTCTGACCCGCTCTGAGATTGTTACCATCAAAAATCAGTATGTAGGCAGAATCAACTTTAACAAGCTTTCAGCCGGAGACTCCTTCAGAATTCTCTTTAACGGAATCGGTCAGGGCTCAAGCATGACCGCAATCTCCATGAACACCAAGATGTTCGGTCAGATCAACCTGTACCGTCATCAGCTCAATCATATCTTCTATGAGGAGAACGGATACAATCCATCAACCGGTGCTTTCAGAAGATTCCCTATCATGGGTCAGATTAAGGTAAGCTCTCCATTTAACCTGAAGAGATTCCACCCTATTAAGCACATTATCCGTCCACACTACGGTGTTGATTTTAAGGTTAACATCGGTACACCAATCTACTCTCCAGCCGATGGTGTAGTCACCTATGCCAAGTACATGCGTGGTGGAGGCTACTCAATTATTATCAGCCACAACGGCGGATACTCAACAGTTTATATGCACCTGTCCAAGTTTGACGTTCAGCAGGGTGACCGTGTGCATATTGGTCAGATTATCGCTAAATCAGGAAATACAGGTAATTCCACAGGCGCACATCTTCACTACGAGGTACATGTCAACGGACGTCCGGTTGACCCTCTGAAAGTGGATCTTCCATCCGGAAGTCCTGCTACAGCTCAAAGATTGAAAGAAGCATTTAAAAATAATGTTTACATCTTGAAGACAGAGCTGTATAAGAATAAATTAGCAGAAGTAAAATAATTTGTAGTCAGACAGACCAAAGACTAAGGATAACGTGTGCTTACCGAAAAAGAGTTTAGCGAAGAGGCATTAGCTGTCCTCAAGTGGCTCATTGCCATTCCAAGCATCACCAGAACGTCTGGTGATGAGATCATGAGTCATACCATTTACAATACTGTTTCAGAATTCACCTATTTCAAGAATCACCCTGAATACTTAAGCTACATCACCCACGATGATCAGAAAAATCACTCCTTTACTGCATTTGTAAGACGTGACCAGACAACCCGTGAAACACTGGTTGTACTATGTAATACCGACACCTCATCAAATGAAGTCTATGGTACCTTAAAATCCTACGCCTTCAAATCAGATGAGCTTAAGGAAAAACTTAAGGGCTCAACTCTTACTGAAGCTCAGCTTTCTGAGCTTGAAAAAGAAAACAATATCTATGGACTTGGCTCCTTTGAGAACAAGTCACCTATTGCAGGTATGCTGATTCTTCTGAAATACTACTCAGAAAGATTATGGGAACTTCCTATCAATCTTCTGTTTGTATGTAACAGTGAATCATTAAACGGTAATGAGGGTATCAGAACCTGTCTTCCTTATATTCATAATCTTATCAATGAGCAGAATATTGAGCTGACACTTGCTGTCTCCTTCAAACCAGAATCTACCGATGTTCCAGATGACACCATCAATGTCTACACTGCAAACATGGGTAAAGTTGAGGCAGGCTTTTATATCTTCGGAGAAGGCACCGATACAGAGAGACCTTATAAGGGCTTCTCTCCTACAATGGTTGCTTCAAAGATTATTGATGAGATTGAGATAAATCCTTTAATTACAAAGGAGCTCTCAAAACGGGCCATTGCTCCGACCTTCAATTATCTGCATACATATAACAACCGTTCTCCAAATACACCGGATGCGGTTCATTTAGGTTTCACATTCCCTTTCATCAACCTTAATATTCTTGACTTACTGGAGAATCTGAAACAGGTTGCAGCCAACGCTCTTGAAAGATCAGCAATGATGATGGAAGAGCGTGAACTTATGTACAGCAAGATAAATGAGGTAGAACACAATACCCAGATAAGAGAGGCAGAGGTTCTGTCCTTTGCAGACTTCTTCTACAGAGCAGCTCTTCACTACAAGGGAAATCTCAAATCAGCAATCGAAGGTCTGATTCAGAAATGCGCCAATGAGGAGCTTGGAGTTCAGGATATTCTAAAGAATATCATTGAACGTCTAAACGAGCTTGCCCGTCTTCCAAGGCCTTCTGTGGTGATTTTCTTCGGCAACGACTTCATTCCACAGCAGCAGCTGCGTCGCAACAATGCGTTAGACCGTGAGCTTTTCATCAGAATCAACAAGGCTGTTGAGGAGTTCAATAAAAAACATGATCATCAGATCAACATTGAGAACGAATGCCCTGCCAATGACAACTGCTTTATAAGACCAGTCGGCATCGATGTGGCGCTGAAGGCTCTAAAGGATGAATGTCCTATGCCTATTTCAACATTCTATAATCTCAATGCTCCTGGAATTACCCTTACCTATAAAGGTGGTGACCTGTACAAGCCAACAGAGCACGTCAACAAGGAATTCTTTGATGATATGTTAGGTTTCGTACATCGTCTGATGATTGAGTTAAGTCCAGAAGATCCTAATGAAAAGGATACCAAGACCAAGAACGATGCTCTTGAGGTACTCAATGTCTCCGAAAAGGTTATCGATGAGAAGATGGAAGCGGCTGAAAAGGCTAAATCTAAAGAGCCAAAGGAGACTAAAGAGGAGACTCTTCCTAAGAGAGATAATGATTTTATCGGAGATAAGTTCGCAAAGAAGTCAGAATCAAAGAAAAAAGACAAGGACGATAAAGAGACAAAGATTAATATCTAATTATAACCTAACCTTAGAAAGCCCAAACTTAGATATCAAAATTTTGGTTCATCCGTGAATCTGTGGAAAGCCCTGATTTGAATATAATAAAATTCATCAGGGCTTTCTTCTATCCAATCGTCGGGATTGGAGTAAACTTTCCTCTGAATGCACTTCTTATTCTTAAAAAGAAATAATCTAAATCTCTGTACCCATAGGCTACACGCTTTAGAACCTTTATCTTGTTATTTATACCTTCCAGAACACTTGTCCTGATATGGTAGATGCCGGCATTGGTAATGCCGTCTCTGTAGTGGTCATTC
>NZ_FUXX01000022.1 GCF_900167015.1 Succinivibrio dextrinosolvens DSM 3072 | reverse complement strand
ATGATAACTGGTAGTGCCACCACCTTTGTAATCTTTAAGAATATTGGAGATATCAAGTTTATCAACAATTGTACTTACGAGTCTGACGGGATCTGAAGGGGAGATAAAATCACCAATACAAGGAGGAAGTAAGGCTAAATCATCTTGAATATAGGGTTTGAAAAGATCTTCTTTATCCATAACTATATTACCAATAATATAACTCTTTATATTATTAAGTATAGTATATTAACTTTGTATATCAAGGAAATAGATAAAGTTTTAATATAAAAATATTATCAATAATGTTAATAAAACCACAAAATTTAGGTAAAAATAGAGGGCGACCTTTTTAGTCACCCTCCTTCCCGATATCTTTTCAAATAATCTAATTCTCAATTTTCTCGTATGAGGTTGGAGCATAGTTCCTTGGGATGTGTCCCTTCTGATACTTTAGGCTATCTGTATCTAAAATAGCTAAAAGTCTATGATAGAGAGTAATCCACTCCTCACGATTGGCCTTAGCATTCTCCAGCAGGACTTTATTAAATTCCTCACCGGAAAGACCAAGAGAGCTTTCAATCAGATCCTGTGATGCTTTTTCAATTCTATGAGCTGTATTCTTTACCTCTGGAGCCAGAATTGAATAATATGCACGAGTCAGATTTCCAACATTTGAAACGTTCCAGTAGAACTTGGAGTCATCATACTGTTTTCTGTTTACTCTGCTGTAAAGTTCTGTAATAGGTGCAACAGGCAGAGGAACGTAAAGACTCTCAGCTGGTGATGTATATGCAAGCCATGAAACAGGTGCTGGCAGTCGGTCATTATTTTGGTTAATCCAGATATATGAAATAGCAGGGGTACTTAAGACTCTTTCCTTATCATAAGCTGCATGACAGTATGGGAATCCATACAGTCCACCTGTAGCCTTGGTAGCGAACTCAAACTCTGTACCAGCATATGAATCTCTGTGGATCTCCATAATCTGATTTAGTGTAATTGGCTTGTCAGGTTTTACAGAGAATGGATAAGCCTTGGTGTCATATCCTTCAACCCATGCAGGATAGTGTTTTGATGGAGCCACAAGATCCATTGCTCTCCAGACTCGACGCAGGCAGTAGTATGGGTGAAGATGTTCAATTGATTTAATTGAACGCAGCCAGTCAAGTCTGCCATCCTTGTCAAAGGCGGCCCAGCCGATGGCTTTTAAATCTTCAATCAGATGATCTGAGAAGATCTGATCGGGATTATTTGCATCAAGTTCTCGGATTCTGAACTGATTTGCTGCAATAAAGAATTCTCCGTCAGGAACCTTCTGTGCAACCCAGAAGCCACCTTTTCCAGATGGATTTGGCATCATCTCCAGAACCCAGCCTTCTTCCTTATCTCCTACGATAAGGGTTTCAGCGGTTCCCCACAGACCATATTCATCAATAAGTTCTCCCATCAGAAGAACAGCTTCCTTTGCGGTAGTGCAGCGTTCTAAAGCAACACGACCTAGCTCTGAGGAGTAAAATAGACCGGTACCTGCATCAGGTCTTACATAACCCATGTACTCAGAATTATCTGTACATTCACCAAGCATCAGACCCTTTTCATTGATAATACCGTAGTTACTGTCCAGATATGCGTAGGTATGTTCAACCTGAGGTATCTCTCCTAGAGATTCGGTAATAGGAACACCGGAGAATGAATAGTCAGGACCTCTTCCTTTTACATTTAGTCTTGGAGTATAGTCGCAGTTGTAGTCTGGATATGCCTCTCTTGCACAGGCAGAAGGGTAGACCTGACGCATTTCTCCTTTTCTGTGGTCTGCAGCAGGAACATAAACAACAGAAGTATCTCCTGTATAACCGTCATTCGAATGGGTTATATAAAGTGAGCCATCTGCAGATGCTCCCTTGGTAATAATCATTGTGGTGCATGCATATGATGAATTTATAGCGCATGCAATAAAGCCTGCAATAACTGAAACTATATATTTCTTCATATCAATCCCTTTTTATTTATTCTTTTGGTCTTTTTCGTTCTGTTTTTTCAGATACTCTGAGGTTGTGCTTATAATCTTTGAGAAAACATTCATATCAATCTTGTCTGGCATTTTCTCAAGACCGATTGCGTTGTAGAAAGGAATTCCTCCTTTCTTTGCACTGGTGGTAGATTCAGTCTTAACCTGAGTTTCAACCTCTGCTTTTTCCTTTTCTTTATCTACGTGGACAACCTCATGCTTCTTATAGCTGTCTACAGGTATGAATTTAGGATTATGACCTTCTGCGTAACGGAGCATATATCCACCGTCATGTTTTTCCAGAAGGTTTTCATACAGTTTCTGCATTCTATTGAAGGCAGTTCGTGAATTGTTGGCAATAACTTTATTGAATCTCTCCTTAGGAAGTCCCTTGGAATGATTGATTAGAGTAAGAGAATGCTGCTCCTGCTCCAGGACTCTGGTTTTGAGCATATCCGAAAGACTTGAGTAGTAGCCTACAGTCAGATAGGAAATACGTTTGGAGAGCCACCACATTTTTCGTTCGTCATATTCTGTTCTGCTTGCATCAGCATAGACTGATGGAATTTTATCGACACAAAGCGGAACATAGGTTCCTTGACCAGAAGGACCTAAAGACAGCCAGGTGATGGCAGAAGGTGTAAGCTTATTTGCCTGACTTATGAATGTATAGGTTGTATTCTCATTTGAAATAGATCTTTCACCGTAATTCTCATGAGTGTAAGGTGTTGCAAAAAGACCACCTGTTCCTTTTGTTGCATTGTCAAACTGTGTACCAGTATAGGTATCTCTGGTTAATGAGATTAAATCTAAAAGAGACACTTTATTATCTGGCATTACAGAAAAAGGATAAGCTGTGGTAGCCCAGCCGCTTACCCAAGGAGAAAAGTTCTTGGATGGGGCGACATTAGCCATAGCTCTCCAGACTCTGCGCAGAGAATAATAAGGTCTAATCTCGGTACCTTTTACTGAACGCTGCCAGTTAAGATTGCCTGAAGTAAGCTGCGCAATCTCCTCCTGCTTCATTCTTGAGACAAGATTTTCATTGAAGATAAAATCGCTGTCATTCTTATCTACAGCCTGAATTCTGAACTGATCTGCAGCCACAAAGAAATGTCCCTGTGGAATTTTTCTTGCTACATGGTAACCGCCGGCTCGAGTTATTCCAGGCATAAGCTCAATAACAAAACCTTCTTCCTTATCAGCTACAACCAGGGTGGCTGGTGATCCGTAATATCCGTAGGTATCAATCATCTGGCCAATCATGGCAATAGCATCTGCAGCTTTTACGCATCTCTCAAGAGTCAGTTTTGTAATCTCCTGCAGAGAGAGAATTGCTTTTTCAGATGGTTTTGAATTTACCTTGAGCGCGGTTGTGTTTTCACATAACCCCACCATCAGCGAGTTTTCATTGATGATTCCGTATTCGGTCTTGATATAGGCAAAAGTATGATTAACCTGAGGAATCTGTCCTAGAAACTTGAGAGAAGGATCTCCGTTCTCATAAATCTCTCGCATTTCATCTGATTCGTGATCTGCTGCTTCAACGTATAGAACATTTGGAGAAACCTTTTTGTCTATACTGAATGAAAGATATGCTGTACCGTTGTCACTTGCCTGAGGTGACACATACATAACTGTTCCTGCGGAGGCTGTGCTGAGGATAGAGGTTGTTGAAAGTACAAGTGCCGTAAATAATTTATTTAACTTAATCATATGCTGTGAATATATTTTTCTTTTTCGTATTTTTAATAAGACTAGAATAAGTTTTCTTGTAAAAAAATCATATTCAAAGGTGAAAATACTGTGACTTAACACAGCATGAATTTTTTATTTTTTGATATATATCAGCCTTGGCGACTATCAAATTTTTCCTAATGCGAAAATAAGTCACCTGGACTAGCCTATAATCATCTCTTAAAGTACAATTTCCAGTTGTTCAATATAGGATAAACTTTTTTCGACTTTAATGTTAAAACACCTGCTCGGACACGGTGATACATCACGAAAAAATATATAATCTGTTACACTTGTGATAGAGATTCTCAAAAAACAGGCAGGATTTATGAAAGAATTGATCCTGGCGTTAATATCAGTTTGTAGTTAATACTCTGGAACGCGGCAGAATACACAGAGCAAAGAGTAGTCTATGTCAGATTTAAAAAAGAAAGGTACCGTTAAAAACGGTTTTAAAACTTTAGTAAATGCAATTGAGCAACTGTCAGGTCAGCATTTTGACTTTGACTCAGTTGACAATTCTGATCTTGATATCAGAGAGATTCGTAGAAGGGAAGCAATTGAGGCCAGTAAAGAGATTGCCCAGAGAAGATCTGAGAATCACAGAAATTTTATAAATTCTGTATATGAGTCTCACAGAGTCAATCCTGAATACACTTTTGACAGGATTCAGATGGACCAGTTCAATAATCAGGCTGTAACAACCGCTCAAGGCTTCTGTGCTTCATCTTCACTTGCAGTTCAGCTTGACTCGGAGCCTCAGCTGTTTCTTCTGTCAGGAAATCCTGGTTCGGGTAAGACAGTGCTTTCAAACTGTATAGCCAACTATTACCTGAACAAGTTATGGAAGGATGTTGAGATCTGTTCCTATCAGGAGATAAAGCGCTGCAGAACTCCAAGTTCCACTGATACAACTGTTGATGTGGAGGAGAAGTCTACAAGATGGGATCGTCTGAGCTCAGTTGATCTTCTGATTATCGATTCTCTGTGTCAGAACAATGAGAAGATTACAGCATTTGATAAGCAGGTTATTCCTGATCTTCTAAGAACACGCCGTGCCAGAAGACTACCTCTGGTTATCACTACTACGGTTGTTCCTAATGCTCTGCATGGAATGCTTGGAGATGAGATCTTCGAATCACTAAAGGAATACAACGTTATGGGAGCAGCCCTTTTCGGTAACTCACGCAGATCACCTATATCCTTTGCAGGAGCGAATTTAATTTGAGTACGATCCTCGCTTTTGATTTTGGCCTTCATCATATTGGTGTGGCCACAGGAAATACCACCACCAGGACCTGTTCTCCTCAGAAATCTATTCAGGCCAGGGATGGAATTCCAAATGCTGATGCTTTAGATAAGCTTGTTCGAGACTGGCTTCCTGCTGTTTTTGTTGTAGGTCTTCCTCTGAATATGGATGGAACAGAGCAGGAGATGACCTTTAAGGCCAGAAAGTTTGGCAACCGATTAAAGGAAAAATACAAAAAAGAGGTTGTCTTTATTGACGAGCGACTTACTTCGGCCTCTGCAAAGGAGGAGATATTTGAGCGCGGTGGATTCAGAGCTCTTGCAAAAGACAAGGGGGCTATTGATTCTCTGTCAGCAGTTACCATTTTAGAACAGTATTTTTCAGAACATGTCTAAGTTAACTAAAGAAGCAACAATTATTCTGGCTTTGTCTGAGATAGAAAAAGAACTTAAGAATCTTAATCTATGGTCTGATGCTGAAAACAGACCTGCTGATGAGGCATTTTTGAGTCAGACCCCGTTTTTTATGGACACAATGGAGTTTCATCAGTGGCTTCAGTTTGTTCTCATTCCTAAAATGATTGAGATTGTAAACAGCAGTGCACCTTTGCCTAAAAATGTTAGCATCCATCCGTATGCTCAGGAAATATATAGAGGTAAGTGGCAAGAATATAAACTGCTTATTCAAAAACTCATGGAGTTTGATAAACTTTTCAAAAGCTAGGCACACTATTTGCTTCTAAGTCTTGTAACTATATAGTCTGAACGGAATTTTGACACGTGGCACTTAAAGATAAAGTAAATTTTCTAGGACCTGCACTTACTAAGGCAAAGAGTAATCAGAAAGTTGCAAAAGGCCTAGAAATCGGCTCGACAACGCTAAAGAAAGTATCAATGCTTAAGGTTGGTACTCCTATTCTGGTATTAGCCTGTCTGGCCATGATTACTCTGCCAATGCCACCTTTTCTTCTGGATATTCTGTTCTCTTTCAACATTGCCTTGTCAATGATTGTGCTTCTGGTTTCAATCTATTCCCAAAAGCCTCTTGATTTTGGTTCATTCCCTGCAGTTCTTCTGATGGCGACAATTCTACGTCTGTCTTTGAATGTTGCATCAACCCGTGTGATTCTTCTAAACGGTCAGAATGGTACTGCAGCTGCAGGTAAGGTTATTGAATCCTTCGGTAATGTGGTTATGGGCGGTAGCTATACCGTAGGTATCATTGTTTTCGCCATTCTGATTATCATTAACTTCAAGGTTATTACCAACGGTGCCGGAAGAATTGCTGAAGTTTCCGCCCGTTTTACTCTGGATGCTATGCCTGGTAAGCAGATGTCCATTGATGCTGACCTTAATGCCGGTATCATTGATCAGGATCAGGCACGTGAAAGACGTCTTGAGGTTACCCGTGAGGCTGACTTCTACGGCTCCATGGACGGTGCCTCGAAATTCGTTAAAGGTGACGCTGTAGCAGGTCTTCTGATTATGGCCATCAACCTTGTTGGCGGTATTATTATCGGTACCTTCAACTTTAATCTGACAGTTGCTGAATCTGCATCTATTTTCACCTTGCTGACAATCGGTGACGGTCTGGTAGCACAGATCCCATCACTGCTTTTGTCTGTAGCCTCTGCAATTATCGTCAGCCGTCAGAGTAGTTCAAAGCAGGAAATGGGCCAGCAGGTTGTAACCGATCTGTTTTCAAAACCTAAAACACTGCTTATTTCTGCTGGTATTCTCTTTGTTATGGGTATAGTCCCAGGCATGCCTCATGTAGCTTTTCTGCTGTTATCTTCTTTATGTGCTGCTATCGGTTTAGCTCTGCGCTATGTCGAGAATAAAAAGGCTCAGGCAGAAAAGGATAAATCAATCGCAACCGCTGCTGCCAAACCAACTCCTGATATGAAGGAGCTGTCATGGGATGATGTATCAGAGGTTGATGTCATCGGACTTGAGGTTGGCTATCGTCTTATTCCTATGGTTGACAAGAATCAGAGCGGTGAGCTTTTAAACCGTGTTAAGGGTGTAAGAAAGAAGCTGTCTCAGGATTTAGGCTTCCTGATCCCTCCTGTTCACATTAGAGATAATCTGGATTTAGGTCCTAACTTCTACAGAATTACTCTTATGGGCGTGACCTATGGTGAGGCTGAAATTCAGCCTGAAAGAGATATGGCCATCAACCCGGGGCAGGTATTCGGTGATATTCCCGGCATAAAGGCAAAAGATCCTGCCTTTGGTCTTGATGCTGTATGGATCAGCAAAACAGATAATGATAAGGCTTTAGGTTTAGGCTATACCGTTGTTGACTGTTCAACCGTTATTGCAACACACTTGTCTCAGATCCTTGCTAACAACTGTGCTTCACTTATCGGTCAGGAAGAGGTTCAGAATATTCTTGATATTGTTGCAAAATCTCAGCCTAAGCTTGTAAATGGTCTGATTCCATCTGTTGTAAATCTTGGTCTTCTAACCCATATTCTGCAGAACCTTTTAAATGAAGGTGTGCCAATCAGAGATATGCGTACTGTGCTTGAGACTCTGGTAGAGTATGGTCCTAAGAGTCAGGACCCTGAGGTTCTTACCGCAGCCTGCCGTATTGGTTTAAGACGTCTGATTATTCAGGATATTGTGGGCTCAGAGAATGTAATTCCTGTAATTACACTTGCACCTGAACTTGAGAAAGTCCTTCACAAGTCACTTGAGACTGGAGGTTCTGAGGGGATCGGTATTGAGCCTGGTATGGCTGACAGAATTCAGAGATCTCTTATGGATGCAACTCAGGCCCAGGAAATGGAAGGAGAACCTGCAATTCTTCTGACTTCTGGAATTCTGCGTTCAACCTTATCAAGATTTGTAAAGAACACTATTCCTGGACTTAGAGTTCTTTCATATCAGGAAATCCCTGATGATAAACAGATTAAGATTGTTTCTGTTATCGGTAACAACCAGAATCAGCAGAACATCGGAATCGGAAGATAGAAGATATTTTTATAATTTTTTTGGTAAATCTGAAAAAATGTTCTATTTTTCAGAGAGCACTTAAATATATTTTACATTTATCAGCAATTGCTTAATGTACTTAACAATATTGATATTTTTCTAATTTGCCTTTATTGACTTGTTTTTATTTTTTATTGAAAATCGTAACTAGATGAAAAACAAAATTTTTATTTTATAATTAGTTAAAATAGAATAAAAAAACGTCAGATACGGAAACAAAACATAATACTTTTTGGAGGCAGTGTGTATTTTCATTGATTATATTTCGTGAGAAACATACTGATAGAGAATGAAACTTAAGCGCTTTGTTGCAAAGGACATGCGAACTGCACTGGCTAAGATAAAGGAAGAGCTGGGTGCAGAAGCTGTAATCATGTCTAACAAACGCGTTGGTCCTAACGTCGAAATTATCGCAGGCGTTGAAGGCGATATTGCCCCAGTACCAGTGAAAACTTCAGCAAAGCAGAAAGGACAGATTACCTCCAATATTCATGACGATTCACCATTATCAAGAATTATTGCCGATGATGAGGTAACCCTAAGCGCATCATCAAAGTCAAAGCCTGAGAGTAAGCTTTCTTCAAAGACTGTTGGTGGCAGTAAGTCAGAAGCTTTTGCCAAGAGTCTCCTGGAGATTTTAGAGCGCCAGCAGCAGGGTAGTGAGCAGACAGTTCAGAAAAAGACTGCCACTGCCAAGGCACAGCCTCAGAAGACAAAAGCCAAAGCACCTGCACCTTTATCAGAACAGACCGGACTTCGTGATCTGTTTATTAAAGAGGACGAGAAGAAAAAGGAAAAGAAGGTTGAGACTTCTCACGGTATTTCCTCTTACATATCAAAAGAATCTGAATCAGAAAAAACAGAGATTGAACAGCTTCGCCACGATGTAGACTCCATAAGACGTCTTCTGCAGTTTGAGCTTGCAGGACTGATGTCTGATACCAAAAAGAGAGAGGAGCCTGTCAAGGCAATGATTTATGAGCTATTGCTGTCATCCGGCTTTGATAAATCAATCTCAAATGAATTATCTGAGAGTATAGATTCTGATGCCTCATTCAATTTTGCATGGCGTCAGCTTGCTCAGAATCTTGAAAGAAGAATTAAAACCGGTAGCGATGAAATTGTGACTGATGGCGGTATCGTTACCTTAATTGGGCCTGCAGGTGTTGGAAAAACAACCACTATTGCAAAGCTTGCTGCCAGATTTGTCATGAAATACGGACCTGACAGAGTTGCCTTAATTACAGCTGATCATTACAGAATAGGCGCTGTTGAACAGGTAAAGACTTACGGTCGCATCATGGGATGCTCGACCTTTGCTATCAAGTCAATCGATGAACTTCCAGAAATGCTTTATACCCTGAGGGATAAGAGTCTGGTTCTAGTTGATACCGTAGGTGTTGGTTTGCATGATGAGAGATTTGAAAGTCAGGTAAATGCCCTGAAAAAGCAGTCAAGACTCAAAATGAAACACTATCTTGTACTGCCTGCAACAGCTCAGAGAAAGGTTTTAGAGCATGCCTATGAGCATTTCTCAAATATCGGACTTAAAGGAATAATTCTAACTAAAATTGATGAAAGCGAGTCTTTGGCTGATGCCTTATCCTTATGTATCAAGCAGAAACTTATGCTTTCATATGTTACAGACGGACAGAGAGTGCCGGAGGATCTTGAGGTCCCTGATGCCAGGGCACTTGCAATCAAGGCTTTAAGCAGTGTTGAAAGTGATGTAGCGAAGTTTGCCTTAGAGCATTCTGTCTTATAAAAGATTTTATTTAATATTAGAAGGTAAGCAAATGGCTATCGACGAAAAAACCAACAAACGTAAAGTAAAGGTTATCACTGTAACAGGTGGCAAAGGCGGTGTTGGTAAATCAAGCGTGTCTTTAAATATTGCTGTTGCCTTAACTCTTCTGGGAAAAAAGGTAATGCTTTTTGATGCTGACTTAGGTCTTGCGAATATTGACGTTATGCTTGGTCTTAAAGTAGACAAGAATCTTGGTCATGTTCTCAACGGTGAGTGTGAGCTGAAGGATATTCTGCAGACAGGACCTCACGGACTGAGAATCGTTCCTGCTTCATCTGGTCTAAAGCAGATGGTTGAGCTGACTGTGGAACAGCATGCAGGTCTGATCAGAGCTTTCTCTACTTTAAATGAAGATATCGATTACTTCATCGTTGATACTGCCGCAGGTATTTCTGACATGGTTCTTTCCTTCTGCCGTGCTGCTCAGGATGTCCTGATGGTTGTATGCAATGAGCCTACATCTGTAGCTGATGCCTATGCGCAGATGAAGGTTCTATCAAGAGATTATGGTGTTAAGAAGTTCAAGATTATCGGTAACCAGCTTCATTCTCTTGATGAAGGTAAACTGATGTACCAGAAACTGGTTGCAGTAACAGAAAGATTTATTGATGCTACCTTAGAGCTTGTGGCCTGTATTCCTGTTGATATGAATATGAGAAAGTCCATCAGACAGCGTTCTTGTGTGGTTGATCTGTTCCCGACTTCTCCTGCTGCAAGAGCATTTAAGACTCTGGCAAACAGAATTACAACCTGGCCAATTCCTGATGTAGCGGGCGGTCATTTGGAATTTTTTGTTGAAAATTTGATCTCCGCCGACAAGAAAAATTAATAATAACAATTATTCTTATATATATAAGATATTAAATTTAAAGAAAAAGAAAGTGTTATGGCAGGATTGGTAAATGGCGCTAAGGCCTATCAGGCACAGGTCCAGATTGATATGGCCCAGATGGTGGATACATATGCGCCACTGGTCAAAAGGATTGCCTTGCATCTTAAGGCCAGATTGCCTGCCTGCGTAGAACTTGATGATTTAATCCAATCAGGAATGATTGGACTTATGGATGCGATAACCCACTTTGAAGATGGGCGTGGTGCTGTATTTGAAACATACGCTTCCATAAGAATAAGAGGTGCGATGATTGACGAAATGCGACAGAACGATTGGGCACCACGTTCTGTTCATCAGAATGCGAGAAGTATCTCGAGCGCAATAACAAAACTATCTCACCAGTTAGGTAGAGAACCAAAAGATATTGAAATAGCAGACGAACTGGGAGTAGATCTGGATAAGTACAACCAGATGCTACTGGATTCATCATCTAGCCAGATGGTTGGTATTGAAGATCTTGGAGTAACTGACGATGTAATAGCAGAGGGGAATGACAACAGAAAAGATAAACTGTTTGATCTTCTTGCAACATCTAAGTTTAAACGTTCACTTGCAGAAGCTATACAGAAACTACCGGAGCGAGAACAGCAGGTTCTGGCACTGTACTATGACGAAGAACTAAATCTAAAGGAAATAGGGCAGGTACTGGAGCTTAGTGAATCAAGAATCTGTCAGCTGATGTCTCAATCGATGGCAAGATTGCGATCAATGCTAAAAGATTGGAGTGGAAAATAGGTTTAATTTAACACTTTTATACTATTTAAGTGGTTTTTTAACGACTTAGGCCCTATAAGTATAGAGGTATACCAATATTACAGGCTTAACTGTAAAAAGGAGACTATCTTGGATAAGAATATCAAGATACTTATTGTAGACGACTTCTCAACCATGCGTCGAATCATCAAAAATCTTCTTCGTGATCTTGGATTTAACAACACTCACGAGGCTGATGATGGTGCAACTGCGCTTCCTATGCTTGAAGCTGGTGACTTTGATTTCGTTGTTACCGACTGGAACATGCCTATTATGCAGGGTATTGACCTGCTGAAGGCTATCCGTCAGAGTCCAAAACTTAAGGCAATGCCAGTTCTGATGGTTACCGCAGAGGCTAAGAGAGAGCAGATCGTTGAAGCTGCTAAAGCTGGCGTTAACGGATACATTGTTAAGCCATTCACAGCTGCAACCTTGAAGACAAAACTAGATAAGATCTTTGAACGATTCGAGTAAGGATTGCTATGTCTAGAGAAGAGCACAGAAAGTTAACTGTGGCAGATCTAGAAGAAATCAAGGACTTGCTCGAAAGTGGTATGCAGGAGCAGGCTGAAGATAAGCTTCTGGTACTTTCAAAGAATTTTAGTCAGCAGAAAAATGATGAGGTTTATGAGCAGGTTGGTAATCTGACTAGAGATTTGCATGAGGCTATCAAAAGGTTTGCCGAGGACGAGCGCTTAAGAGTTATTGCGAACGTTGATATGCCTAGAGCGTCAGAGAGACTAACCTCAATAATTCAGATGACGGATGCAGCAGCTTCAAAAACACTTGATGCGGTTGAGGCATGTGCTCCGATGGTGAAAACACTGAATGATTCGGTTGAAAAACTTCTACCTGCATGGGATTCGCTGATGAAAGGCAGAATCAATAGAGATAATTTTGTGTCTCTGTGCAGGAATGTTGATACCCTGATTCATGATACGAAGGATAATGCAGCAAGTGTTTCTGAACAGTTGAATGTGATTCTGCTTGCTCAGGACTATCAGGACTTGACCGGACAGCTGATTCAGAACGTGATTACTCTTGTATCTGAGGTTGAAGACAAACTGTTGCAGTTCTTAACCCATTTTAGTGATGAGGAAAAGAACTCAATCCTTGAGAACAGCGATGCTGTTAATGGAATTACTCCACAGGGACCTGCAACTGGAGATGTTCTCAAGTCAGATAAAATTGCCGCAACTCAGGATGATGTGGATGATTTGCTGGCAAGTTTAGGATTCTAATAATAACGGAGACCTGAAAATGGATGAGGAAATTCTACAAGACTTTATAGTAGAAGCTGGTGAGATTATTGAAAATCTTAATGAACAGCTAGTCCAGATCGAAAAAACACCTGATGATAAGGATTTGCTTAATGCTATTTTCAGAGGTTTCCATACTGTAAAAGGTGGTGCTGGATTCCTTCAGTTAACAAATCTGGTTAACATCTGTCATGCTGCAGAAAGCTTGTTCGATGAACTGCGTAATGCCCGCATTGCAATGTCTCCTGATCTGATGGATGCCGTTCTTCAGGCATATGATGAAATCACATCAATGTTCGATACCGTTAAGAATGCTCAGCAGCCTGATCCTGCACCTCAGGACCTTATCGACAGATTACATGCTCTAGCAGCCGGTGGCGCAGCTCCTGCAGCTGCAGCTCCAGCTCCCGCTCCTGAGCCTACCCCAGCTCCTGCTCCAGAGCCAGAACCTGCTGCACCAGCAGGTGATGTTGATGATATTACCGAAGATGAATTCGAAGCTCTGTTAGATCAGTTGCATGGTAAAGGTCATGCTCCTGGCGCTGAGGGTGATGAAAATAAGGCCGCAGATGCGACCGATGCCGATTTTGATAAGATGCTCGCAACTGCACAGTCTGAGGCAGCAAAGAACGCTGCTCCAACTGCTGCTCCAGCCGCAGCACCTGCACCTGCTCCAGCACCAGCACCTGATCCAGCACCAGCTCCAGCTCCAGCTGCTGCTCCTAAACCAGCCGCTCCTGCTGCTAAACCAGCAGGCAAGACTGATGCTGCAAAGGCAGCTCCTGAAGTTGATACTACCGTACGTGTTGAAACACAGGTTCTTGACGATATCATGAATCTTGTCGGTGAGCTTGTTCTTGTTCGTAACCGTTTGGTAAACATGGCTTCCAGACGTTCTGATCAGGATATGTCAAAGGCAATTTCCAATCTGGATGTCGTAACTCTTGAACTTCAGAATTCTGTTATGAAGACCCGAATGCAGCCTGTTAAGAAGGTATTCGGTAGATTCCCTCGTGTTGTTCGTGACCTTGCACGTAAGCTTGGCAAGAAGATTGAGCTAAGAATGGAGGGTGAGGATACAGAATTAGATAAGAACTTGGTTGATGCTCTGGCTGATCCTATGGTTCACATGGTTCGTAACTGCTGTGACCACGGTATTGAGGATCCTAAGGATCGTGTTGCAGTGGGCAAGCCAGAAACCGGTGTGGTTTTATTGAGAGCTTCTCAGCAGGGTGACCATATTCTTCTACAGATTCAGGACGATGGTCAGGGTATGGATCCTGATATCTTAAGAACTGTCGCTGTTAAGAAAGGTCTGATGGATGAAGGTGCAGCAGACAGACTTTCAGATGCTGAAGCTTTAAATCTGATCTTCGCACCTGGTTTCTCAACCAATACTGAGATTACAGATATTTCTGGTCGTGGTGTGGGTATGGACGTGGTTAAGACCAACATTTCCAAACTGAATGGTACTGTAAATGTTATCTCTACCTACGGTAAAGGCACTACCATCGAGATTAAGGTTCCTCTGACACTGGCAATTCTTCCTACTCTGATGATTTCTGTTTCAAACAGAACCTTCGCTTTACCACTGACATCTGTTTCAGAGATTTTCTATCTTGACCTTGATTCAATGAGAAACGTTGATGGTCTTAATACCATCGTTATCCGTGACAAGGCTATTCCTCTGTTCTTCTTAAAACAGTGGTTTGAAAAGGTCTCAATCAAAGAATATCTGGAGAATAAGGCTCATATTGTTCTGGTTCAGGTTTCAGCTGCACAGCTTGTCGGCTTTGTTGTAGACGAACTGTTAGGTCAGGAAGAAGTTGTTATCAAACCTCTTGATGAAATCCTGCGTCATACTCCTGGTATGGCAGGTGCAACCATCACATCTGACGGTGGAATTGCACTGATCCTGGATATTCCTGGTCTGATGAGAGCTTATGCTCACAAGGATGCAGAACGTGTACCTCTGCAGACAGACAAGCATGTAGAACATGAACAGAATACTGAGAATGCGCCAGCAAGCATTCCTGAAATAACTAATAATAACGAAGAATAAGGATAACCTATGACCAAAGTTTTGATTGTTGATGATTCTAGCTTTTTCCGTAAGCGCCTAAGAGAGATTGTTGAATCAGACCCTACTATGGAGGTTGTAGGAGAAGCTAAAGACGGAAAGGAAGGAGTTGAACTAACTACTAAATTACGTCCTGATGTAATTACAATGGACGTTGAAATGCCTGTAATGGATGGTATTTCAGCTGTTGCCGAGATCATGAAGAAGAATCCTACTCCGATTCTTATGTTCTCATCTCTAACTCATGAAGGTGCTACTGCAACTTTTAAGGCTCTGGAAGCTGGTGCAGTTGATTTTATGCCTAAAAACTTCGATGACATCGCTCACCGAAGAGAGGATGCAATCAAAAATCTGATTGCTTCTATTAAGGCTGTATCTCGAAGTCGTGTAAGAGGTTTCAGACCTTCTGCTCCTTCGCCAACCATTGCAACCAAGACTGTTCCTTCATCTGCAACTGTTGCTAAACCAGCTGTAACTGCAACTCGAGCACCTATAGGTGCAACTGCAAGTACTCCAGCACCAACTGCTGGTTCTGCAAAGGAAGCCTATAATCAGATCAATGCAATGCTTGCTGCAAACCCAGGCACTCCAGCAAGTGCACTGAAGTTTACCTTTGGCAACCATAAGTCAGAGACTACTACTTTTAAGAAGTCAGGCAAGCCTCATTCAATTGTTGCTATAGGAAGCTCAACTGGTGGTCCTATTGCTCTTCAGGATATTATTCCTAAGCTGCCTAAGCTGAATGTTCCTGTTGTAATTGTTCAGCATATGCCTGCATCATTCACTGCTACCTTCGCTGCAAGACTTGATGCTATTTCAAATCTGCATGTGGTTGAGGCAAAGGATGGTGACATTCTTGAAGCTGGTACCTGCTATATTGCACCTGGCGGCACTCAGATGATTTTTGAGAAAGTCGGTGTAAAGGTAAGATGCCGTGTTATCGGTGACACTGGAAGAACAACATATAATCCTTGTGTTGATGTTTCCTTTGCATCTCTTTCAAAGATTTACGGTGGTAAGGTCCTTGCTATGGTTTTGACCGGCATGGGCTCAGATGGCTGCGAAGGCTGCACAATCTTAAAGAAGCTAGGTGCTGTCATCTGGGCTCAGAATGAGGAAACCTGTGTTGTTTATGGTATGCCTCAGGCTATCGTGAATGCTGGCGTTACAGATCTGGTCCTTCCTTTGGGAGAGATTGCAGATTGTATCGTTAAAGAACTGGGTTAATAACAGAAAAGGCAGGTCTCTATGAACTTTTTGGGTATTTTTCTTGCGTGTGGATGTATTGTATGTTCTATGATGCTAGAAGGTACATCTCCTGCAATGATGTTAGAGTTGCCTGCTTTCTTGGTTGTGGTAGGTGCTTCCTTCTTCGCATGCTGGGTGCAGTTCCCTCTGCCTCAGATTATCGGTGCATTCAAGTGTATGCTATGGACACTTGCTCCTCCACGTATCGGTTTTGAATCTCAGGTTGAACTTTTAGTTGGTCTTTCAACAACTGCTCGTCAGCAGGGGCTGTTGGCTCTGGAAAATTCTATTTCATCTGCATCTGATGATTATACCCGTGATGGTATTCAGATGATTGTGGACGGTGTGGATAAGGATGCTCTGAAAGAAATTTTAGAGCAGGGTATTGCTGTTGAAGAAGCTAAATACGAACCTTACGCAAAGATGCTTGAAGCTATGGGCGGTTACTCACCTACCATGGGTATTATCGGTGCGGTGCTAGGTCTGATTCACGCTATGTCCCTGTTGGACCGTCCTGACGAACTAGGTCCTGCTATTGCGGTGGCATTCGTTGCAACCATTTACGGTCTGGTTTTGGCAAACATTATCTGTCTTCCAGCTTCTAACCGTGTTAAGGGTATTATTGCTGAAATGGGCCTGTATAAGTACATGACCTTAGAGGGGCTTGTATCTATCGCATCAGGTGAGAACACCATGATGTTAAAGCGCCGTCTGGCAGTTTACACCGGTGGTGATAAGACTGAAGGCGGAAGTTAATATAATAATAAGGCAATGATATGAAAAAGAAGCCGCCAGAGCCCGAAAACCTTGAACGATGGATGGTGTCCTATGCAGACTTCATGACTCTGCTGTTCGCTCTGTTCGTGGTTCTTTATTCCTTCGCTATGGCTAAGCAGTCCGAAGCCAAATCTATGGTTGAGAGTATTGCTCAGGCCTTCAATGAAACTGCAATCAGTTCTCCTGGTGGTGCTCTGCTAGTGCCAGGTTCTCTTGCTCAGCAGCTTGCTCAGGAAGTTCAGGAAGCTGTTCAGTCTATGCAGTCGGCACAGGGTGATACAGGAAAGCAGATCATCGAAGATGGTGGTGTGATGATGAATTTCCAGATCACATCAACTCAGTCAAATCAGGAAAGAGATGATACTACATCTGGTTCTGACGACGAGATGGATGGTCAGAATAATGCTGATTCAGCAAATGCATCAGGTGATCTTGTAATTTCTGATAACAGTACTGTATCTAAGAACGTTAATCCAAAATCCAATGCTCCAGACGGTGGTTCACAGTCTGGTGAAGGTGGTTTCCAGGCTGGTGGTAGCGCTGATCACTTTGAGCAGGGCGGTCAGTCTGATGTTAATGCTGACAGTATTGGTGAGGGTAAGGTTGGAACTCAGTTTGATGCTGTAAGAAGATCTATTTCTGAGGCTATTCATGATACCGGTATGGAAAAATACATCGATATGGAGGAAAATCCACACTGGCTGTCAATTAACGTAAATTCAGGCTTACTGTTTGCTGAAGGCAGTGCTTCAATTCTGGCTGCATCAAGGCCAATTATCCAGAGAATTGCAGTTGCTATCTCAAACATTAATAACTACATCAGAATCCGTGGCTATACTGATAATTCCTTTATTCCAAATGGAATCTTCATAAATAGCTGGGATTTATCTGCTAATCGTTCACTTTCTGTTTTAACTGAGCTGGAGCGAGCCGGAATTGTGCCTGAGCGCATGGCAATCGAGGCATACGGTGAGTATTCTCCAACTTATTCGAACAAGACTGCTGCTGGCAGAGCAATGAACAGAAAGGTTGTTATCGCAATTTCAAGGTATGCAATGGACAGAAAGACTCCTCTTAACGCAACAGAAATTGATCAGGATTTACTAAACGGTGGCAGTGAACCAAGCATAAATGCCGGTCAGGGTGATGTAGAAGTTAAGCGTGGTGAAGGTAATACAATCGAACTTGATTTCGGTTTATAAAAATGAATTAAGGAGCCTTTTGTGCTAGTTTGGTCAATCGCAAGTCAGAAAGGCGGTGTTGGTAAAACAACAACAGTCGCATCATTAGCAGGTTGGTTACAGAAAGAGAACCTGAATGTTCTCATAATCGACACCGATCCTCATGCCTCTTTGACTAGCTATTTAGGTTTTGACTACAATAATATTGAGAAAAGTCTCTACGATCTGTATACACAGGAAAATTTTACAAAAGAGACTATTCAGTCCTATATAACTCATACAAATTTTCCTAATCTCGATATCATAGCCTCAAGTATGACTCTTGCAACTATCGACAGAAAGCTGTCGGGGCGTTCAGGAGTCGGTCGTATTCTAACCAATGCACTGAAGCTTCTTGAAGATGATTATGATGTAGTTCTTATTGATTGTCCTCCTGTATTGGGCGCTCTGATGGTGAACGCTCTTGTTGCAAGCACATCAATTCTGGTTCCAACTCAGACCGAGTTCCTGTCACTTAAGGGACTTGAAGGTATGGTACGGACCTTTAACATTATGCGCAAGGCTGATAACGGATGCATTATTAACTATACTGTTATTCCTACAATGTACGATAAACGTACCAAAGCAAGCAGAACTTCGTTAGAATATCTGAATGCTCATTACAAAGATAACCTGTGGCAAGGTCAGATTCCTGTGGATACTTTATTTAGGGAATCTTCACAAAAAGGCCTTCCAATCACAATGCTAGATGAGAAATGTCGTGGTGCATTAGCTTATCGTGAATTATTATTACAACTATTATCAAAAGAGCTTGAGCTTAATCCGGAGAGAATATCTCCGAAGGCAGCTGCAATAGTTTCTTTATCTTCAGGTGAAAAAAATACAAAATCTGACGTTAATAAGGATATGGATATTATTGCTGGTGATGTTGATGCTATGCTCAGTTAATTATAAAGGACCTTTTTATGTCATTTAATGATATTGATGACACCCTTGTAGCGTACTTCAAGCAGATGCTTGAAGAAGAATGTGAACAGCAGGATCCTGAGGTACAAGCTCAGGGGCCAGATGATTCTATTGTCCAAGAAGAAGTTCAGGCTCAGAGTGAAAACGATGTTGAGGTAACTGATTCTCAGGCTGAAGAGCCAGAGGCAGAACAGGAAGTTCAGACTGACGAAATGGAAATGGCTGAATCAGCTGATGAGGGGGCAGCCGCAGAAGATGCTGTACAGCCTGACGAAGCAGTTGAAGCTGAAGCTGAGGAGCCAGCTGAAGAAGAGCTTGCTGCATCTGAGGATGAGGTTCCTGCAGATGAAGAAGTTGCTGTTGAAGATAAAACTGTTGAAGCTTCAGCTGATGAAGCTGAACCAGAGGTACAGGAAGAAGTTGTTGCTGAACCAGAAGATGTAGCTGTCGAGGCTGAATCTTCTGAGGTTGAGGTTCAGGCAGAAGGCGCAGCCGATGAAATTGATTATGCTGCCGACGACTATGTTCCTGAGGATACCACACAACAATCAGAAGTTCATGAGCTGCAACCACAGTTACAGACTGTAGAGGAGAAGAGTGAGCCTCTTCCATTTGCAGAACACAAGAGTCTTGAAAGTCTTTTGGAGTCAGTTCCTAAGACTCAGGTCGAAACTGAAGTTGCCGTTGAAACAGCTGTACAGACAGAAACAGAGGTTCAAACCGAAACAGCTGTAGAGACTGTTGTTGAAGAGCAGACAGAAGTCGAACAGGCTACAGCTTCTGAAGCAGTAGTTGCTGATGAGAATGTTGCTCAGGCTGAACAGGAACAATCCAATGACGAGGCTCCTTACAACTGGACCAACATTGAGATGCCAGATGAATTCCAGGTTCTGTTCTTCCTGGTTAAAGGTATTCGTTTTGCTGTTCCTCTTGTAAATCTTGGCGGTATCTTCCAGTGTGATAAGGTTACTCCTTTATTCGGAAAGCCTGACTGGTTCCAGGGCATTGCTGATATTCGCGGCAGAAAGATGAATGTTGTGGATACTCTAAAATGGGTAAAGAGTGATGCTCCTCAATCCGATAAGTATGAGTATATGATTTCCCTTGATAAGACATTATGGTCAATTGGCTGTGATGTTCTTGAAGGAAACAGAATTTTAAATAAAGAAAACATTACCTGGAGGCAAACTGCAGGAAACAGACCTTGGCTTGCAGGTATTGTTAAGAAGGAAATGTGTGCTTTACTGCATGTAAAGGCTTTGATCAAGATGTTTGAAAATGGAGTTAATCTCAAAGATCTTGATGCACAAATGAGTGCATGATCAAAGTTTTAACTATGTAACCTCTACAATTTGTTAAAGTTTATTAAAATAAAATTAAAAGAGTAATTGCGCCATATCATTGTGTGGTGTGTATAACGAGGATTAAGAGATGTCAAAAGAAGATTCAATCGCAGAAAATCCAATCGACGTTAATGCAAAAAAAGGTGAATTGCTGCGTTGGGTTACCTTCAAGCTAGGTAATGAAATATATGGCGTCAATGTTATGCAGGTTCGAGAGGTATTGCGTTATACAGATATTGCACCTGTTCCTGGAGCACCTTCTTATGTGCTTGGTATTATTAATCTGCGTGGTAACGTTGTTACCGTTATTGATACCAGAGCTCGTTTCGGTATTCCTCCAGCAGAAGTAACAGACAATACAAGAATTATGATTATTGAGTCTGATAAGCATGTTATCGGTATCCTTGTGGATTCCGTAGCAGAAGTTGCAGATCTCAATACTAATGATATCGATGATACTCCAAATGTTGGTACTGAGGAGAATGCTCAGTTTATCTCTGGTGTATGCAACCGTAAGGATGATCTGTTGATTCTGATTGACCTGACCAAACTGTTCACAGAAACAGAGTGGAAGGAAGTAACCAACTTAGGTTAATCTAAAAGTTTTTTACTCCTTGACTAATGTATGCGGCATGTTTTTATGTCGCATATTTTTTTTGTCTTCTCAAAAAAACATCGGTGGGTAGGTAAACCTTCACCGATGATTTTTTTTGGGAGTCTTCCTTATGTTTTTATTCTAGATTTTCTGAAATTAGAATGTATATCTAGCTCCAACTGAGAATATAGATCCAGTATTATCATGGTAGTAGGCGTTGCCGAATTTAGGAGTGCTTCCTGCTGCAAATCTGGCCTCAGCCCAGATGTTGAAATTTTCGTTGGCGCTGTAGTTTACGTATACAGGAACTGTTCTTGTAATTAGGCTTGGCATTTTGTTTCCATTTGCGTCTTTCATGGTTTCATAAGCTGATTCAAAACCTGCGAATGCACTTATACCATTGTCAAAACCGTATCCAGCTACAAGTTCGTAGCCTTTTGTGTATCCATATATGTTTCCAGTGAATTTCCATTTCTTGTCAGTGTATAGTGCTGCAAGATAAGGACCTGAATCTGTTGAACCCCAGGCTACAGATGCTGCAACATTTCTTCCGTTAACAACATACATGTTGGATTCTGGAATACCAGGTCTCATACCATCATCATTCTGAAGTCTGATATAGCTGTATCCTAGATTGAAAGCAAGTGGTCCAAACAGAACATCATCAAATGTATAGCCTGTTGATAGTGCAAAACCAGAATCAACGTTCATTGTATCGTCTTCGCCGTATACAGGTTGAGAATCAGCTGCTGTCTGAAGTGAAGCTGAAGCATAGATTCCGTGATTATCATACTCGTACTTTAAAGTACCGTTTCTGAAATCATCAGACTCAGGCTGAGCAAGACCACCATCATCCTCGAATACATCGGTAGCTTCAATTACGTGTTTAACTGCATCATAGGTCTTACCGGCATACAGTTTACCGTAGTCATTAAAATCAGCTCCAACATACTGTTCACGTGCTGTAACCTCATCCTTGCCGTCTGCCATATCCCATTCTGCAAAGCCAAAGCCTGAAATAAAATCATTCAGCTTTGTTTTTCCTCCAATAGAGAAACGAGCTGAATTTTTTATTGTTGCATCATGATCGCCAGCTGCTTTTTCGTGTTTTGTGCTGTATAAAACAGACTGAACTCGACCGCCTAGCTCTAGAGAACTTCCATCCTTCTCATAAACTGTTGCTGCCTGTGCACATAGACTTGATGTTATGACTGCTATACCTAAAACTGTCTTTTTCATTTTTATTTCCTGAAGTTATTATGAAGATTGTAGTAAGTTTTAACTAACTTAAGTTAGCATAAGCTAACCAAATCGACATTATAAACACTTTTAACAAAAAAGAAAGAGAAGATCATAAATAGGGCATATAAGACTAACATGCTGTCAAATAAGACTTTTTTATATAGACATCTTTAAATCCAGAAAAAAACAACAGTAATAACTGGTAATTCTGTCCATCTGAAAACTGTAAGATGCACGCAGAAAAGCACGATAAATGCACTTTTTGACAAAAAAGGCCTCAATTGATCAAAGGATCAGCACAATAACCTTAAGAAAGAAATAATAGATTTTATGTAAATAATTCTTTTTAAAAACTGAAAATGCACTAATTTATAAAAAAAATTAAACCAAAAACTATACAATATTAAACCATATTTAATAAGTTTACTAAAGAAACTAAATATGCATATGTGCTTATTGCACAGCCTAACGCACAATTATAAAAATATTTAAAAACAAAGAAATATATATTTGTTTTCTTGCAAAACTAAATGTTTACAAAACCGTTTGCAGTTAAAAATTTTATACAATTTATGAATATTCAGTTTATACAATTTTAAGTGGAGTTTTATAAAAACACCTATAAAACAAATAGATAAATAAAAAGTGAGAGTTGAATCTAAAATAATAATCAATTTAAAAAGAAAATAATGCTTTTTTTTTAGATCGGAATTAGTATGATTTTGTGCACGTGCACAATTGAAAACAATAAACATGAGGTTTACTATGAAGATTAAGACAACTTTAACTACTCTTTGCTGTGCTGTACTAGCATGCACTGCTTTCGCATCAACTGCTAACGCAGCTAAAATCGGTGTTTCAATGCCAACTCAGTCATTACAGCGTTGGAACCAGGATGGTCACAATCTAAAAGACCAGTTAGAAGCAGCAAATCATAAAGTTGAACTTTTATACGCAGGCGATAACGATATTCCTACACAGTTATCTCAGATTGAGAACCTAATTGCAGCAAACTGTGAAGTTCTTGTTATTGCTCCTATCGATGGTGGTTCATTAACTCAGGTTCTACAGGGCGCTAAAGAAAAAGGCATTCCTGTTGTATCATATGACCGCTTAATCATGAATTCAGACGCAGTTTCATACTATGCAACTTTCGATAACTACAAGGTAGGCCAGATTCAGGGTAACTACATTGTAGACGCTCTAAAGCTAAAGAATGATGCTACACCTCCTAAGAACATCGAATTCTTCACCGGTTCTATCGATGATAACAACGTTAACTTCTTCTGGGGCGGTGCTATCGACGTTCTACAGCCATACTTAGATTCAGGCAAGTTAGTATGTAAGTCAGGTCAGACCAAGAAAGAGCAGGTTGCTACTCAGAACTGGTCAACCGAAGAAGCTCAGAAGCGTATGGAGAACTTAATTTCTTCAGTACAGTATGGTCCTCAGGGCGTTAAGTTAGACGCAATTCTATCTTCAAACGACTCAGTAGCAAACGGTGTAACCAATGCTCTAGTTGCTGAGGGTTACAACAAGGACAACTTCCCAATCCTAACTGGTCAGGACTGCGATAAGCCATCAGTTAAGAACATCAAGCGTGGCCTACAGACCATGTCAGTATTCAAGGACACCCGTGTTCTAGCTGACCAGGTTGTTAAGATGGTTAACGCTATCGTAGACAAGAAGGAAGTTCCTGTTAACGATACCACCACCTACAACAATGGTACCGGTGTAATTCCTTCATACCTATGTACTCCTATCGTTGTAACTAACTCTAACTTAAAGGAAGTTTTAGTTGACTCTGGTTACTACACAGAGAAGGAAATCAAATAATTTTAAGTAGTTAAAGTACTATTTCAGGCCGGAATTCAACCGGCCTGTTTTGGAGAAGAGAACACGTTATGACCGAGCAAAAAGTATTGCTTAAGATGAAAAACATCACCAAACGTTTTGGTAAGGTTACAGCCTTAAAAGACGTTAACTTAGAGGTGAAAGAGGGCGAGGTACACGCACTGGTAGGTGAAAACGGTGCTGGTAAGTCAACCCTTATGAATGTCTTAAGTGGAATTTACCCTTATGGCTCTTATGAAGGTGACATTATTTTTGATAATGAAACCTGTAAGTTTAATAAAATTCATGATTCCGAGGATAAAGGTATTGTTATTATCCATCAGGAATTAGCATTAGTACCTTATCTATCAATCGCTGAGAATATGTTCTTGGGAAATGAGCGTGTAAGCTCAATGAACAAGGGTGTTGTAGACTGGCCTAGAACATACCAGCGTGCAAAAGAGTTACTTGATTTAGTTGGTTTGGATGAAGATCCTCATACCCTAATTAAAGATATCGGTGTTGGTAAGCAGCAGCTGGTTGAGATTGCAAAGGCTGTTTCTAAGAACTGCCGTCTTCTGATTTTGGACGAGCCAACCGCATCTTTAAACGAAGATGATTCTCAGAAATTACTTGAACTTATTGCAAAGTTCAGAAAAGAGGGTATGACCTCAATCATTATTTCTCATAAGTTAAATGAGATTTCATACATTGCAAATTCAATTACTGTTGTTCGTGATGGTTCAACAATTGAGACACTAGATAATTCTAATCACAACGTTTCTGAAGACAGAATTATTGCTGGAATGGTTGGACGTGCTCTAACCGATCGTTTCCCTAAGAGAGATCCAAGTCATAAGATTTCTGATGAGGTTCTTCTAGAGGTTAATAACTGGACCGTTCATCATCCTTTGAATCCTAAGAGAAAGGTAAATGACAACGTTTCAATTAAGCTGCACCGTGGCGAGGTAGTTGGTCTTGCCGGTCTGATGGGCGCAGGTAGAACCGAATTTGCCAAGTCTTTATTCGGTCGTTCATATGGTGTAAACATCAGCGGCGAAGTAAAGATGAATGGCAAACCTGTTCAGTTCAAGTCTGTAGTTCAGGCAATTAAGGCTGGTTTAGCTTATGTAACAGAAGATCGTAAGGGCGATGGTCTGGTTCTTGAGAACCCAATCGCAGCCAACATGACCCTGGCAAATCTTGAAGAAGTTTCTAAGAACCTAGTTCTAGATAAGAACCTTGAGATTGTTAAGGCTAAGGAACTTAAACAGGATCTTAACGTTAAGTGCGCATCTGTAATGCAGAATGTAGGTAACCTGTCTGGTGGTAACCAGCAGAAGGTTCTACTTGCAAAGTGGATGTTAGCTCATCCAGAGGTTCTGATTTTGGACGAACCTACTCGTGGTATTGACGTTGGTGCAAAATACGAAATTTACTGTCTGATCAACAAGCTAGTTGAATCAGGAAAGGCTGTGCTGATGATTTCCTCTGAGCTGCCTGAAGTTTTAGGTATGTCAGATCGTATTTATGTTATGAACGAAGGAAAGATTGTTGGAGAAATGCCTCGTTCAGAAGCAAGTCAGGAATCAATCATGGGTGCAATCCTACGTACATCCGGTAAGAAACATATTGTGGAGCAATAATAAAAATGGCTTATATTTTAAACATGTTCAAACGTAATTCTCTGTTAATTGCGTTAGTTTTAGTAATGATCTTCTTTGAAGTTCTGATTCAGTCAACTGACAAGGGATCTCTATTCTCACCTCAGAACTTTACTAACATTATTTACCAGAACAGTTACGTTATCATCTTAGCCGTAGGTATGTTATTCCTGATTATCGGTTGCGGTAACATCGATTTGTCTGTTGGTTCTATCGTTGCCTTAATCGGTGCTGTTGCCGGTGTATTGATGGTTAACAACGAATACAACATTTATATGTCAATGGCAATCTGTATCTTATTAGGTATCTTGATTGGTGCTTGGCATGGTTTCTGGATTGCTTATATCCGTATTCCATCATTCATCGTAACTCTAGCTGGTATGTTACTGTTCCGTGGTTTAGCTCTGATTGTTCTAGATGGTATTACAATCAACCCATTCCCATATGAGTACTTACAGCTGTTCACCTCATTCGTTCCAGCAAACCGTGCTGATGCATATGCAACCACTGTTGCTGTAACCATGGTTATCGTTGCTATCTACGTAATTGGTGTTCTATACGGCCGTATTTCAAAGCTTAAGAAGGGTTATGAAGTTGAGCCTCTATCAGGCTTCCTATTCAAGCATTTAATCGTATTAGCTGCTCTGATTGCTTCAAGCTTACTATTAGCTCAGAACAAGGGTATTCCAGTTATCTTAGTTCTAATCGCTGCTGTAGTTATCATCTACGCATTCATCGCTAACAAGACTGTTGTTGGTCGTCGTATCTACGCTTTAGGTGGTAATGAGAAGGCTGCTAAGCTATCTGGTGTTAATACAAACCGCTTACTATTCCTATCATATGTAAACATGGGCTTACTAGCTGCTGTTGCTGCTCTAGTTTGTGTGGCTCGTTTCAACTCAGCATCTCCAATGGCAGGTACTGGTTATGAGCTTGATGCAATCGGTTCATGCTTCATCGGTGGTGCATCTGCATACGGTGGTGTTGGTACTGTTGGTGGTGCTGTTATCGGTGCTATCTTCATGGGCGTGCTAAACAACGGTATGTCTATCCTTGGTGTTGACGCTAACTGGCAGAAGGCAGTTAAAGGTCTAGTTCTTCTAGTTGCTGTGGTTGTTGACGTTATGTCAAAGAAGCGCGTAACTAACTAATAATTAAGAGGGGGCTTTTAAGCCCCCCATTCATTCTCTAATAAAGATCTTATTAAGCAAATAAACTTTTAGTTACTTTTCTATAATAATTAGGACAACTATTTTATGCGTTATTTATTGGGTGTTGACCTAGGTACATCTGGTACTAAAACAGTTTTATTTGACGAAAACGGAAATACTCTATCATCAAAGACAATCGAGTACCCATTATTACAGCCAAAGAATGGCTGGGCAGAACAGGATCCAAAGTTCTGGTACGATGCAACTATCAATTCTATCAAGTTTGTTTTAGAAGACAGTAAAGTAAATAAGGACGATGTTGTAGCCTTATCAATTGCAGGTCAGATGCATGGCCTAGTAATGTTAGACGAAGACGGAAAGGTTCTTCGCAATTCAATTCTCTGGTGTGATGCCAGAACTCAGAAGCAGTGTGATGAAATTACAGCTTTAGTAGGAAAGAAGAGACTGATTGAGATTAATGCAAATCCTGCTCTGACTGGTTTCACTGCTCCAAAGATTTTATGGGTTCGTGAAAACGAGCCTGAGATTTACGACAAGTGTCGTACCATCCTTTTACCAAAGGACTATGTCCGTTACATGTTAACCGGAAACAGAGCAATGGAAATCTCTGATGCTTCTGGTACAAATCTTCTGGATATTACCAACAGAGTATGGTCAGACGAGATTCTAGAAAAACTGAACATTGATAAATCTCTGTTACCTCCAATTATTGAGTCTAGCTCAGTTGCAGGTCATATTACTCCTGAAATTGCAGCTTTAACCGGACTAAGTGAGAAAACAATCGTAGCTGGCGGTGCTGGTGATAATGCAGCTGCAGCTTTAGGTACCGGTGTATGTAAAGAAGGTGATGCTTTTGTTACCCTAGGTACCTCAGGTGTTATTTTTGCTCATACCAACAAGCCATCAATCGATCCTCTTGGCCGTGTACACACCTTCTGTGCTGCAGTAGAGAATTCATGGACTGCAATGTCATGCACATTAGCTGCAGGTTTATCTTTACGCTGGACCCGTGATGAACTGTATTCATTTGAAAAAGAGCAGGAAGCCAAAGCTGGCAGCGATGTTTACAATCTTATGACATCAAAGGCTTCAGAGTGTCCTGTCGGTTCAGACGGTCTGATTTATCTACCTTACCTGATGGGTGAAAGATCTCCAGTATTAGATCCAAATGCACGTGGTGTATTCTTCGGCTTAAGCGCAAGACATACCAAGGCTCATATGACCCGTGCTGTTCTTGAAGGCATTACTTTATCACAGCGTCATAACCTGGATGTGTTACATCAGATGGATATCAATCCAGTTAAACTTACCGCATGCGGCGGTGGCGCTCAGTCTCCATTCTGGCGTCAGCTTCTGGCTGATATCCTAAAGTGTGAGATCGTAACCACAACCTCTAAGGAAGGTCCTGCTTTAGGAGCTGCTATTCTTGCAGGTGTTGCTGCCGGTATCTTCAAGTCAGTTGAGGAAGGCTGCACTAAACTGGTTAAGACCTCTGACAAGAAGTCATCAACCAATGCTTCTGTAGCCAAGATGTATGACGAAGTATATAAGATGTATTCATTCTTATATCCAACATTACGTCCTGCATTCTCAAAGCTTGATACTATGAGAAAGAAGCTTGATGGTGAAGAGGTAGCTAAATACAAGGAAGTAACTGATGTCGAATTTGAAAGATACGGCAAGGTTATTACTGATATTGATACCTCAAAGCTTCTGTCCTTAATTGAGAAGACTCCATTGATTCCTGGTACAGATTACAAGGCATCCGTAGATTATCTTGAGGATCCTTCTGTAATGCCTGTTCTAAAGAATCAGGTATTTGGTGGTCTGAATATTCAGTTTGGTTACTGCAATGGTGATAACAAGGGACTAAACTGCCTTGAGTACCACAGAAACAGTGAACTTAACATTGCCGCAACAGATGCTGTACTGATGGTAGCTCCTATGACTGCAGTGCATGACGGAATCATTGATACAAATGACGTAGAAACCTTTATCGTAAGAAAAGGTCAGGCTGTTATGTTCTATGAGACAACTCTGCATTATGCACCTTGTGTTGCTCCTGGATATGATCACTTCAAGGTTGGTGTAGTATTACCTAAGGATACAAATACTGACAGACCACAGGGCGTAAGCCATGAAGGTGAGTCAGGCTGTTTAACACACAACAACAAGTGGTTATATGCTCATAAGGACTCATCAGAGGCTAAGGCAAACATAACTACAGGCAAGCTTATCGGAAAGAATCTTTTCATAGATTAGTTTGCTTTTATAGGAGGACCTGTGTCCTCCTATTTATAAATTTAAAATATAACAATAATAATTTGGGATTTTCACGATGACAGTAACAGTTAAAACTTTAGCAAAGGCCGCTGGCGTATCAAGAGGAACTGTTGATAGAGTACTGCATAATCGTGGTTCGGTAAAAAAAGAACTAGCATTAAAAATCAAGACTCTGGCTAAGGAATTAGGATACGTTCCAAACAGAGCAGGTCGTGCTTTATCAGGAATTAGAGATCGCTTTAAAATCGGTGTTCTTCTGCCTAGCGTTGGTAACATCTTTTTTGAAGGTGTAATCGAGGGAATAGAGAAGGCTTGTTCTGAATACGAAGAACTTGGCGTAGATGTTATTTACAAAAAGGTTCAGGGATACGAAGAGAAGACTCATCTTGATGCTATTGATGAGTTAAAGCAGATGGGCTGTTCTGCTTTATGTCTTGCAACTATTGATACAGAATTAGTAGCACAGAAGATTAACGAATGTGAATTACTTGGCATTAAGGTGATTCTTCTGAATTCTGATGTAAAAAACTGCAAGAGAGTCTGTTATGTCGGCTCAGATTATCAGAAGGCAGGAAAAACCTGTGCCGGTCTGTTATCTCTGATTTCCAAATTTGATAAGCTCAATATTCTTGTGGTTACAGGTTCAAGCCTGATGCACGGTCACAGAAAACGTATTGAAGGATTCATTGAAGAGCTGAAGAATCTTAATGTTGATTTTGAAATCTGTGGACAGATTGAGTCTAACGATTCTGATATTCAGGCACAGATTCAGACTTCAAAATATTTAAATGAACATAAGGAAGTAAACTGTGTATACGTTACCGGTGCAGGTGTTCAGGGCGTAGGTGCCTCAATTATTGCGACCGGACGTGATGATATCATTGGCATAGCTTTTGACGATATATACACAACTGTAGAGATGGTTCGAGCCGGTATATATAAGTTTGTTATCTGTCAGCAGCCGGATAGACAGGGCTATCATGCAATCAAGAGAGCTTATCAGGTTCTCTCTGGTACCGTCGCAGAGTCAGTATTTACAGATTTTTATACAGATACCATCATAAAAATTGCTTCAAATATCGGTAAATAGTAGACCTTTATACCTTGCAGCAACAGCTGTGAGGTATAAATTTCTTCTATTATCAATAAGATATTCCTAAATTCAATCTTTTTTCAATTCTTGTAAAATATAAAGCTAAATTTGTATAAAGATTCTTTCTTTTATGATAGAATTAGCACGCTTTCAACTGAGTTTGTGATCGGTATGGAAGTTTTATTTTTCACAAAATATGGAGCATATAAATTATGTTAACAGTAGAAGATAAGGCAAAAATCGTTGCTGAGTTTGGTCGTAACCCACAGGACACTGGTTATCCAGAGGTTCAGATTGCATTACTATCTGCAAGAATTTCTGACCTACAGCCTCACTTTGAGACTCACAAGAAGGATCACCACAGCCGTCGCGGTCTACTACGCTTAGTTGCTCAGCGTCGTAAGCTTCTTGACTACTTAAAGACTTCAGACCTTGCACGTTACACTGCAATCGTTGAGAAGTTAGGTCTCCGTCGCTAATCTGCGGCAGGGAAGGGCGGCTTTGGTGCCGCCCGAATTTTATGTTTCATGTCAATTTGCAGTTCTTTCTGCAGTAAGTCTGTTGTTAGATTTACTTTTCTTTTGCTGAATTCATTGGTTCAGATTTAAAACTGATGATTGGATATTTGGATTTGTCATAAGTTTTTTGGATACTCTATTCTTCAATCCTCAGAATTTCTTAATTTTAAGGCGAGAAAGATCTCAAAACTTACAAAAACATTATCTAAAGCAAGGATTTGAAATTTTATCTGTGTGATAATTCACGGATAAACTTGCTTGTTAATACAAATTGAAAGTAAAAAAGATCTTTTTAGAGCTTGGCAATCAGTTTGTTTTACTGTTTAGAAGTAAAAGTAATTTTTTAAGGATGAATTTTTATCCTTGAGGATATGCTGAAACTAGTTTCAGCTTTTTTATGTAACACTGTTGGAATAAAGGAAATTCCCTTTTTTAGGAAGAAAAAGTAGAAAAAAGGGTACCGGTATCTGGTAGTGAAAATGAGATCCCACGAAAGAGGCAAACAAAAGTGGGAATATAGTGGAGAAAATAATCGATGAATTTAAAGCCAATAGTTCACACCTTTAAATATGGTCGTCATACTATTACCTTAGAAACAGGTGCAATTGGTCGTCAGACAGATTCAGCTGTTATGGCATCAATGGACGATACTACTGTATTTGCTACTGTAGTATGCAATCGTAAAGAAGAAGTTGAAGGCAGAGATTTCTTCCCTTTAACTGTTAATTATCAGGAGCGTTCATACGCAGCAGGTAAGATTCCTGTAAGTTTCTTCCGTAGAGAAGGTCGTGCAACTGAAGGTGAAACTCTTATTTCACGTCTGATTGACCGTCCACTACGTCCATTATTCCCAGATGGTTTCGTAAATGAGGTTCAGGTTGTTGTTACCGTTATGTCAGCAAATCCTGAAATCCCAACCGATATCATTTCAATCATCGCTGCATCTGCAGCTTTAGCTTCATCAGGTCTACCTTGGAACGGTCCTCTAGGTGCAGCTCGTGTTGGCTACATTGATGGTCAGTATGTTCTAAACCCATTAACCTCAGAGTCAAAGGTTTCAGACCTTGATCTTGTTGTTGCTGGTTCTGAGAAGGCTGTTGTAATGGTTGAGTCAGAGGCTAACTGCCTACCTGAGTCAGTAATGCTTGGTGCTGTTATGTACGGTCACGAGCAGCAGCAGACTGTAATCAAAGAGATTGAAGAGTTCGCTAAGAAGGTTAACCGTCCAGTATGGGATTGGGTAAAGCCAGAAGAGAATACTGCTCTTATCGAGGCTGTTAAGTCTGATGCAGAGCAGGCTGTTGGCGATGCATTCAGAATCGTTGACAAGCTAGAGCGTCAGGATAAGCTTGCTGAGATTCAGAAGAATACAACTGAGAAGTTAAAGGCTGAACACGAAGAGTGGGCTGAGAAGGATAATGAAATCGCAAAGATTTTCTTCGAGTTAGAGCGTAACATTGTTCGTGAGAGAATCCTTTCTGGCGAGAAGCGTATCGATGGCCGTACCTTAAGAATGATTCGTCCAATCACCATTGCTACAGGCATTCTTCCACGTGTTCACGGTTCTGCACTGTTCACCCGTGGTGAGACTCAGTCAATCGGTACCTGTACCTTAGGTTCAGAGAGAGATGCTCAGACCTTTGAGGATATGGCAGGTGTTCGTTCAGACAGATTTATTCTTCACTACAACTTCCCTCCATACTGCGTTGGTGAGATTGGTCTGATTGGTTCCCCAAAGCGTCGTGAAATCGGTCACGGCCGTCTGGCTAAGAGAGCTCTAAAGGCTGTTCTACCTGAGATGGAGAAATTCCCATATTCAATCCGTGTTGTTTCAGAAATCACTGAGTCAAACGGTTCTTCATCAATGGCTTCAGTATGTTCAGGCTGTTTATCTCTAATGGATGCAGGTGTTCCTATTAAGGCTCCAGTTGCTGGTATTGCAATGGGTCTTGTTAAGGAAGACGACAGAGTTGCAATTCTGACCGATATTATGGGCGATGAAGATCACTTAGGTGATATGGACTTCAAGGTTGCTGGTACCCGTGATGGTGTTACTGCACTTCAGATGGATATTAAGACCGACGGTATTACCCGTGAGATCATGCAGAATGCATTAACTGATGCTCATGCTGCAAGAATTCACTTACTGAATGTAATGCAGAAGGCAATTCCAGGTCCTCGCGAGACACTGTCTCCTTATGCTCCACGTGTTGTAACCATTAAGGTTCCTGCAAACAAGGTTAAGGAAGTTATTGGTAAGGGTGGCTTCAACGTTCGTTCAATCCAGGCAGATACCAATTCACAGATTGATATCGAAGATGATGGTACTGTAAAGATTTCTGCTTCATCATTAGCATCAGCAGATGCTGCAATTAAGCGCATTAATGATCTTTTAGTTGAAGTTGAAGTTGGTCAGGATTATGATGGAAAAGTTGTAAGAATCACTGATTTCGGTGCCTTTGTTAACATTCTTCCTGGCAGAGATGGTCTAGTTCATATTTCTCAGATCACTGAGGAGCGTGTTGAGAACGTAAATGATTATCTATGCGTTGGTGATGAAGTTCGCGTTCGTGTTCTTGATATTGATAACACCGGTAGAATCCGTCTATCAATCAAGGCATTAGCTGAGGCTGAGAATGCCAAGGCAGAGGCTGAGGAGCAGAAGGCTGAGCAGGATTCAGCACCAGAGGTTGATTTAGACGAAGATGCTGAGCCAGCAGAGAACACATATGTTCAGGCTTCTTCAGAGGATTTACCAAATCCGTATGAGAATAGCCCACGCGAAGAGTAATTCTTTGCTCGTGCTATGTTAAATAAAACAAGGCTCGTTAATAATACGGGCCTTTTTTGTGAGAAAAAAAATGACAAGTACTCAAAATAGTAATAGAGAACAGTTTACTTCCAGACTCGGTTTTTTACTTATTGCAGCAGGATGCTCAATCGGTCTTGGTAATGTATGGCGTTTCCCTTATATCACTGGTCAGTATGGTGGCGCTTTATTTGTACTTATCTATATAGCTTTCCTGATCCTTCTTGGTATTCCTTTAGTGACTATCGAGCTTTCAGTTGGTAGAGCTTCAAGAAGATCTATTGGCAGATCCTTCGAGATTCTGACTCCTAACAAGAAATGGTATATCTGCAAGTATTTCATGATTCTTGGTAATTATGTTCTGATGGCTTTTTATACCATGGTTACCGGTTGGATGTTCTACTATTCAACCAAGATGCTATTAGGTGAGTTTACTGCCTCTCCAATGAGTCAGAATGATTCTGGCGCTATCTTTGGCGGAATGCTTGCTGATCCTGTTACTCAGATTATCTGTACTGTTATTGTTACCGTGGTTGGTTTCTCTGTCTGTGCTTGCGGTTTAAGAAATGGTGTTGAACGTATCACCAAGCCTATGATGGTTTTACTGTTCTTGCTGCTGCTATTCCTGTCTGCAAGATCATTCTTCCTTCCTGGTTTTGAAAAGGGCTTAGAGTTCTATCTAATGCCTGATTTTTCAAAGATTACATCTCAGAATCTGTATGAAGTTCTTTATGCTGCTCTAGGTCAGGCATTCTTTACCTTAGGTTTAGGTGTTGGCTCTCTGCAGATTTTTGGTTCATACATGAATTCTCATAAGTCAATTACTTATGAGGCAGCTGTTATTACTCTTTTAGATACTATTGTTGCGATTTTAGCCGGTATCATTATTTTCCCAGCATGCTTTAGCTACTCTGTTGAGCCTGGTCAGGGACCTGGTCTGATTTTCGTTACTTTGGTTTCTGTATTCTCAAATATGGCTGCAGGTCAGATCTGGGGTAGTATTTTCTTTATCTTCATGCTGTTTGCTGCTGTTTCAACTCTGATTGCAGTGTTTGAGAACATTGTTGGTATCAGCATTGATGTTTTTAATGTTTCAAGAAAGAAAGCTGTTGTATATAACTGTCTAGTTATTCTGATATTAGCAATGCCTGTAATTCTTGGCTTCAATGTATTATCAGATGTACATCCTATGGGAGAAGGAACAGTAATACTTGATTTATATGACTTTATCCTTTCTCAGAATATTATCCAAATTGGTGCAATTATCTACGTTTTGTACGTCTCATGGAATTATGGCTGGGGATTTGATAAATATTTAAAGGAAACAAATAAAGGTTCTGGATTTAAATTAACCGGAAAATTTAAATTCTATTTCAAATATATATTGCCTTTAATTGTTGTTTTCCTTCTAATTCAAGGCTATATATCAGTTTTTAATAAATAATAATAACGAGAAAAATAATTGTTATGGATACAAAGGTAAGAACAAGAGAGGTCTTCCGAACAAGATTAGGTTTCCTTCTGATTGCCGCAGGATGCGCTGTTGGTATTGGAAATGTTTGGAGATTCCCTTACATCGTAGGACAGTATGGTGGAGCGTATTTCGTCCTTTTATATCTGTTTTTTCTATTGTCTGTAGGTATTCCTTTACTTACTGTTGAACTTGCAATCGGCAGAGCTTCAAGAAGTTCAATGGCATACTGCTATGAAAAGCTTGAACAGCCTGGCACTCACTGGCATTTCAATAAGTGGTGGCAGTTCTCTGGTAATTACATCCTGATGGCTTTCTATGTAGTAGTTGCCGGCTGGATGCTTTTCTATTTCTGCAACTTTGTTTCCGGAAATATCACTCCTGGTATGACAAGAGAAACTGCAGGTCAGAATTTTGGTGAACTTCTGGCTAATCCAGAAACCATGTTCCTGTGTGTATTCATTACAGTTCTTTTCTCATTTACTATTGTTGCCTTAGGCGTTATCAAAGGTGTTGAGCGTTTTACCAAGCCTCTGATGATTGTCCTGATTCTGCTTCTGTTTTTTATGGCCTGCAGATCATTTACTTTGGATGGTTTTGAAGAGGGTATTAAATTCTATTTAAAGCCTGATTTTGAGAAATTTGAGCAGAATATCGGTGAGGCAATCTGGGCTGCAATGGGCCAGGCATTCTTTACCTTATCAGTTGGTTTTGGTGCTATCGCTATCTTCGGCAGCTATATGTCAGAGCGCCACAGAATCTTAAATGAGGCTGTATTTATTGCCACATTTGATACCATTATCGCCTTATTATCCGGTTTTGTAATTTTCCCTGCATGTTTCACATATGGCATCAATCCAGATGCTGGTCCAAATCTGCTGTTCATTACCATGACAGTTGTATTTTCAAATATGACTTTTGGTACCATTTGGGGAAGTCTGTTCTTCCTATTCATGCTGATTGCAGCTGTTTCAACCATGATTGCTGTATTTGAGAGCTCAATTGCAGGATGTATTGAGCTGTTCAAATGGTCAAGAGTCAAGGCTGTAGTTATAAATTTCGTAGTAATTATTGCCTTAAGCTTACTGCCAATGCTTGGCTTTAATGTTCTGTCAGATGTTCATATCATCGGTTCTAATACCGGTATTCTGGACTTCTTTGATTTCCTTGTATCTAACAATATTCTTCCAATTGGTTCAATTGTGTTTGTATTGTTTATCTGCTCAAAGAGCGGAATGCAGTGGGACAGATACATCAAGCAGTGCAATATTGGCAAGGGCTTTAAAATGCCTACCGCACTGTTCTTCTACTATAAGTACATTCTGACAACTATGGTTATCATTGTACTGGCAGTTGGATACTACAAGATTTTCGGTAGAGCTTAAAATAATTCACGATTTAGGATATTCAAATGAACGAAAAAAGAGAGCAGTTTAAAACCAGACTTGGTTTTATCTTGATTGCAGCAGGATGTGCTGTGGGTATTGGTAATGTCTGGCGTTTTCCATACATCACAGGTCAGTACGGCGGAGCTATCTTCGTACTTATTTATCTGTTCTTCCTGATTGCAATGGGTATTCCTCTTTTAACTGTTGAGCTTGCAATCGGTAGAGCTTCAAGATCATCTATTGCAAAGTGCTACGAGAAATTAGAAGAACCAGGCACAAAGTGGCATGTCAACAAATGGTGGCAGCTTGCCGGTAACTATATCCTGATGTCATTTTACGGAATCATTACAGGCTGGATGCTTTACTACTTCCTGAAGTTTGCATTTGGAACAGTTGAGTCAAATCTACCTAAGGATGTCGCTCTTGAGGGCTTTATTTCCTTACTGGCTGATCCTGTTACTCTGTATATGTGTATGGCAGCGGTTGTAGCTTTTTCATTTATGATTGTTGCTCTAGGTCTTGTTAAAGGTGTTGAACGTTATACCAAGCCTTTAATGATGATGCTGATTATTCTTCTGGTATTCATGGCAGTTCGTTCATGCACTATGTCAGGTTTTGCTGATGGTATTTCATTCTATCTGAAACCTGATTTATCAAAGCTTGAGAATAATTTTGGTGAGGCAATATGGGCCGCAATGGGGCAGGCATTCTTTACCTTATCTACAGGTATGGGCGGTATCGCAATTTTCGGTAGCTATATGTCAAACCGTCACCGTCTTTTAAATGAGGCTGTATTTATTGCTGGTCTAGATACTGCTATCGCTCTATTATCTGGCTTTGTAATCTTCCCAGCATGCTTTACCTATGGTATCAATCCTGATGCAGGTCCAAATCTGCTGTTCGTTTCAATGACAACAGTATTTTCCAATATGTATCTGGGCTCTATGTGGGGAACTCTGTTCTTCCTGTTCATGCTGATTGCTGCTGTATCAACTCTGATTGCTGTATTTGAGAACATTATTGCTGCAAATCTTGAGATGTTTAACATAAAGAGAAAGAAGGCTGTTTTAGTTAACTTTCTGGTTATTCTGATCCTGGCTATTCTTCCTGTATTAGGCTTTAATGTTCTATCAAATGTTTCAATCCTTGGTAATGGAACTTGTATTACAGATTTCTGTGATTTCTTAATCTCAGCAAACGTATTACCAATTGGTTCTTTAGTATTTGTTCTGTTCATTACCTCAAAGCGTGGTATGAAATGGGAGCGCTATATTAAAGAGTGTAATACAGGTATCGGTTACAGAATTTCTGAGAAGTTATTTGTTTACTACAGATACATTCTTACAACTGTAATTGCTGTGATCTTATTTATCGGATACTTAAAGGTATTTAATATAAGTCTTTTCTAATTGTTGATTATTAAACGAATTTAGAAAATTTTTTCTATAAAACCAGCTTTTACTTTGTATAATGGGACAGATACTATTACAAAGATTAAGCTGGTTTTTTTATGAAATTATCAAACATCGTAAAGTCTCTGCTGCTAGGAACCGCAGTCTGTTTCCTATCAGTAAATTTTAATTGCTCATATGCTGCCCAGGATAAAGGAAAACAGACTGTACAGACACAAAAGAAAGTAAAGAAGACTAATTCTGCTAAAAAAAACAATAAATCAAAGACAACCAAGAGCTCTAAGAAATCAAAAAGCACAAAAACCGTCAAAGCAAAAAAAACTAATTCTTCATCAACAGCCAAGAAAGCTCCTAAAAGTAACAAGAACTACTATAAGACTCCAATTGCAAAGGAAAATATCAGACAGAGCTATATCGCTGGAGATTTAACAACAGAGAACCCTTTAATTCCAACTACACCAAAGCTTATAAATCAGAGAAAGTATTTCAAGGACGCTGAGACAGCAGCTAAAAAAGGCGATACTGATGAGGCAATGCGTATCAAGAGAAATCATCTTGAGGACTATCCTTTAGCTTTATGGGTTGATTACTGGTATCTGACCAACAACATGGATGTTTCAAAATATCCTAAGGTTGTGGAATTTATAAACAGCAACGATCATAGAGAGTTAAGTGCCATCCTTAAAAACAAGTATATTGATTTCATGGCAAGACATGGAAAGTACAGGCAGGTATCAGATCTTATCGGCAAGAAGAAACCTTACAATGACAATCAGGAACTGACCGCTTCACAGCAGGCTCTGCAGTGCAGATACTATGAAGCTAGATGGCATCAGGGCCTTGCGGATATGTCTGCACAGATTTTTGCCAATAAGGTTTATATGCAGCTTAAACCATATCCATCAGGATGTTCTGGTTTGATCTATGTTTGGGGGCAGAACGGAAATCTGAATGATACAAACCGTATGGATAAGTTTGAGCGACTATATATCCAGAGAAGATATGCTGATTCAACAAGAAATCTTGCGGCAGAATTTTCTCCTGATTCTAAATTCAAAAGACGCATCGATCTTGCAATGGATTTATACGAGACCCCATCCAAGATCCTGACTGATGAATATCAGCCATCAACAGGTGATGTTCATCGCGTAGCTGTATTGGCATTCAAACGTTTTGCTAACCTGAATCCTGAAGAGGCAAATCCTCATTTTGAATACTTCTGCAAGAAGTTTAGCGTTACTCCTACAGAGCGACTGGATATTATTCAGATTATTTCAAGAGGCTTCCTGGGAAGAAATGCTACCTTAGAGGAAGTTACCTGGGTTGATAAGCATCTGCCTGCAATTGAATGGTCTGATGAAATCAAGATCATGCGAATGCGCAAGGCAATCTGGTTTGCTCAGTGGCAGGTCGTTTATGATCTTTACAATCATCTGAATCCAAATGATAAAAAGGAAATCAACTGGAAATACTGGAAGGCCAGAGCTGCTTACGAGATAGGACAGAAAGATCAGAGTATTCACTTAATGAAGGAAGTTGCAAAAGATCGTAGCTTCTTTGGCTTCCTTGCTGCTCAGGAATTAGGTCAGCAGCCACCGTTTAATCACGAACGTCTTTCAACTACTGCAAAATGGCCTGATACTGTTCTTTATAACAAGGCTGCAATAAGATTCTTTGAATTTAAGGCATTAGACAGCGCAAATGCAAGCATTGAGTGGAATGAGGTTGCAAAATACGGAACCAATGATGAAGCTATGGTTATGGCTGACTGGGCTTTATCTTCAGGAAACGTTAATTATGCAATCATGTCTGTTATAGCAGGAAAGAGATGGGATGCTCTTGATTACAGATTCCCTAAGGCTTTCCTGAATCTTTATAAGAAGTACTCTTCATCTACCAATGTTCCAATTTCTTTCCTGTATGGAATTTCCCGTCAGGAGAGTATGATGAATCCAAATATTAAATCACCTGTAGGTGCAGTTGGTTTAATGCAGCTGATGCCAGAAACAGCAAGAGTGGTTTCTAAAAAGAATAATTGGGATTATAACGGACCTAGAGATCTGGTAATTCCTGAAAACAATATTCGTCTCGGTTCTGCTTATCTGAAGGATATGTTAGAGAGATTCGATAATAACAGAATTCTTGCTGCAGCTGCTTACAATGCAGGACCAAACAGAATCCCAAGATGGAAGTCTGCCGATGGAAAGAAGCGCGATACTCCAATGTTTATAGAGAACATTCCATTTAAGGAAACCAGACTTTATGTTCAGAATGTTCTACTGTACGATGTGATTTATAAGAAGCTTCTGACCGGTAAGACAGATCTTCTATTAAAGGACAATGAAAAGAAATACAGATACTAGAGTTAACATACTGAGTTTTAACGCATAATATCTTTACAAAAAGTTAAAATTTGGTATTATATTACCTGTTGTGCCCAGGTGGTGAAATTGGTAGACACGCTACTTTGAGGGGGTAGTTCTTCCGGGAGTACGAGTTCAAGTCTCGTCCTGGGCACCAAAAGTCTCGATCACTTTGTTTCACTTCTGTTAATTTCCTTTCATAACCTATCTTTTTGACCTATAATAAACCCAAGAATCATGCGGTTTTTGAATTTTGGGCACTTGTCATTCTGTTTCACTTTTGATCACTTTGTGTAACTCTTTTTGCACACCAAAATTACCCATTTTTTGACTTTGCTCCCTAAATTGCACCCTTTTTTTACGAGCCCACTTTGATGTGGGTTTAGTTTTATAAAAAGATTTACAAAATTGTAAATAATTAACATTGATTATATAGAAAAATTTACTATAATTATAGATAGTAAAAACTAACCAAAGAGGTCGTGTCTATGAGACTAACAAGTTTTGGAGTTTTTATTCGAAAATTTAGGTTAGATCATTCCATTACTCTAAAGGATATGGCGGAAGTCTTGGGAATAAGTTCTCCGTACTTGTCTGGTATTGAATGTGGAACAAGGTCAATACCTGAAGGTTTTGAAGAAAAGCTTTTAAGTGCCTATAAGCTGACAGGCAATGTTGCTACTGAATTTAAAGAAGCAATTGATCAGTCTAAAAGGCAATTTACTTTGACTCCCAATGACAATTTGGATAAAACCCTTGTTGGTTCATTGAACAGAAATCTTTCATCTCTTGATGATGAAAGAAAAAAAATGATAATAAAGATACTGAATGGGGAATTATAGTGTCAGACATTTTTTACGCAGACAAAGGAGTTCGCGTTTATCCTAGAAGCATAGCAAAAATTGCTTCTTTAGCGGGGCTGTTTCGTTTACAGAATAATGAATTTGTAGATAAGAACGGTCGTATTGACATGTACAGAGTATTGGAAAAACATGCCCTTTATAATGTATTGGAGGATGATTTGCTTCCATCTAATATTGAGGCTTGCTCTTCTCAGGATGGAACGATTCTGATTTCAGAGACGACTTTCAATAATTTATGTGATGGTCAGCATAGAGCTCGTTTTACCATTGCTCATGAATTCGGTCATATTATGCTTAATCATTTCTCTGAAATATCTTTGAATAGAGGTAGCGAGGGGGAAATTAAAACATTTTGCAACAGCGAGTGGCAAGCGAATGAATTTGCCGGATGGTTGTTGGTAGATCCGTTGGATCTGAAAACAAATGCAGCTCTTCCTATACCATTATTATCAATGAAATACGGAGCAAGTAATGAATGCATAGAGAGAAGACTATCTAAACTGGATAAGGTGCTCTGATGTTGTTACTAGCAACACCAGAGCCTTATAGGTCAGGTCTAGCTTGAGAGCTCACTACCTGAACCGACATTAAGAAAAATTCCTAATGTGAACGTAGAACACTCACATTATAGTTTCCTTCTTAATGATTTTCAAATGTGAGCTCGCAATTTGGAGGGACTTTTTATGTCCAGATCTCTAAAGAGTTGCGAGATCTCTCAAAATACTCCCAACGAAGATGATTTTGTTTTCTGTCGTTTTGTAAGACGTAATGGCAAGATCATTTACCCAAAGAATGCAAAATTCTTTAGATTTCCAAAACGTAAGGTAGGTGAATAATATGGCTACTAATACCAATAATAACTATAGAAGGGGCTCAGTAAAGGAGCGTACTCAAACCTACAATCCTAAGAATGATACCTATGTAAAAAGAGACGTTGACTCAGGTCAATTTCTTGATGTGAAACAGGATGGGACTCCTTTCAAAGGAGTTGCTAAAGAAAGAGACCATAGACGTAAAGGAGGACGATAATGCAACCTGTAACTCATTGTACAGCTTATGATTGGTATATCGTTGGTAAAATTTTTGAACGATATAACGTATCTAAATGGCTTCCGTATTGGTTTAACCGAGAGTATAAAACTCCATACACCTGCAGTACTCAGGGGTGTTTTAACAATGCAACCGTAGAGGCTCATGTTGCAAATATACACATGAAAAGGTTGGGGGAGTGCATTGTTCCTTTATGTCCAAAATGTGCAAGGCTAAAATATCTGTTTAATATTAAACTAGGTATCCCTGTTTTCAAGGCATAACGCATTCGAGGCCGTAGTTTTTTGCTACGGCTTTTTTGTGCGCTCGGCATACGAGTAATCCAACGGGTTTAAGTCCCCAAGTCAGCCAGTTCAGGGCAAGACTAAAGCGAACAACAAGGTTTTCATCGTGAGATGTGGGCTGAAGGAAGTTGCTAGCATCTATCTGAACCTACGAACAGAAACTGCATATGAGGCAGTATGTGAATCAAGGTAAGTCTGCAAAAGAAGATGAAGCCTGATACTGAACCGTAGCACATAATGTAAATGCAGAGGTTTCATGGATAGAGAGGATTATCTCGTTTACCCGAGGAGAACTGACAAGAGGTTTCGACCTTAGCAACAGCGAATTGTCAGTAGTCAGCAGAGGTCATAGTAATCGAACGAGAAGAACGATGAAGGACCGAACCTATTGGTTGTAGACCTATTTAGTTGGGAGTATGCATATAGAATAGCAGAAAACAAAGGAAACCTATTAGATAAAAGGATAGGCGTACCGAAAGTATTATCTAAAGGAGCTAAGCATACTAACTATGAGAAAGGAATAACTACAACAGAATGATTACGCTAGAAAGCATCTTCTCCAAAGAGAACCTGAAACAAGCATTAAATCAGGTTATCAGAAATAAGGGAGCACCAGGGATAGACGGGATGACCGTAGATGAAATTATCCCTTGGATATATGCGCACCCAAATCAGCTTACTAACGAAATCATGAGTGAATCATATCGATTCAGCCCCATCAGAAGGGTATACACCCCTAAAGCAGATGGCAAACAGCGCCCGCTGGGTATCCC
>NZ_FUXX01000021.1 GCF_900167015.1 Succinivibrio dextrinosolvens DSM 3072 | reverse complement strand
GAAGGTAAGTCTCTGACAAAGAAAATCCTCACCTGGGATATGGTTTCCCTGTCAGAAGGTTTTGAATTCAATAAATATCAGATAATCAAGATCTGATCCTGCCAATCCAACAAACGCGTTTGTTGGAAATCCCAGAAACCTGATTAAATCCCAGGAACGCGTTCATTGGAATAATCCTAGATACATGATTAAATCCCGGGAACGCGTTCGTTGGAATAATCCTAGATACATGATTAAATCCCGGGAACGCGTTCGTTGGAATAATCCCAGATACATGATTAAATCCCGGGAACGCGTTCCTGGGATTAGCAAAAGCTTTATTTAAAAGTGCGAAAAAACAGGGTTGGGAAATTTACATTAAACTTATTGTTTTGTATAGTTTGTTTTTGCTTTTAGTAGCTTGAATACAGGCATATTCTCCACTTTCGTAAAAAAAAGATCCAAAATTCCTTGACCTATCTCAAATATCATATATAATGAATCTCGTTTTGAATATGGGGTTATAGCTCAGTTGGGAGAGCGCTTGCATGGCATGCAAGAGGTCATCGGTTCGATCCCGATTAGCTCCACCAGTTCAAAATCCCTTGTGGGGGTATAGCTCAGTTGGGAGAGCATCTGCTTTGCAAGCAGAGGGTCATCGGTTCGATCCCGTTTACCTCCACCATTTCATATCCTTCTGTGGGGGTATAGCTCAGTTGGGAGAGCATCTGCTTTGCAAGCAGAGGGTCATCGGTTCGATCCCGTTTACCTCCACCATCCGTTACATTCAAATATTAATTTGTTGCGCAATATCTCAATTTATAAATTACGCATTGTGATTTGTGTTGATATAATCTTACGGCTTTAAAACTAAAATAATCTTACAGGGGTATTTGTTTTCTTCTGCATTATGCTGAAGTTAATTTCAATTACTAGTGCTCCCTGTCCAGAATTGACTACGTTATTAAAGAAATATAGCAACTTTGGATCTCATCATAATTCAGAGCTCTGCGCGGTCGGTGATTTAACAGGAGGTGCGAAATACCTTCTCATTCTTATAAAGAGACTGTATTTTCGCAAATACATATGAATTTTAAGATATCATCTTTAGCTTTAACTGTTGCATGTTCACTTGCTATCTTCAGCGTTCAGGCAGAAGATCTTATGGATATCTACAAAGAAGCACTTCAAAAAGATACCGAGCTAAATCAGGCTAAGGCAAATGCTGATGCCGCACATGCAGGAATTTCACAGGCAACAGCAGCCCTTTTACCTCAGATTGATGTTGTAGGCTCTCTAACTAAAACTCGCACAAATTATGTAAAGACTGCGACATATGAAGGAAGAGCCAGCAACAAAGTAGCTTCAGCAGGCGCAACCTTATCTCAGGCCATCTGGAGACATTCCAGCTGGGTTAACCGTTCAATTGCAGAAAAAACAGCTACCCTGAATGATTTGGCTTATGCAGATGCTCAACAGGATTTAATTCTGAGAGTAAGCACTGCATATTTCAATGTTCTAAATGCAGCAGAAACACTAAAATACCAGCAGGCAAACAATCAGGCACTAAAAAGACAGCTTGACGAAGCTGAAAAAAGACTTAATGTTGGTCTTATTGCAGAAACAGACAAGCTTGAAGCTCAGGCTGCTTACGACTTATCAACGGCTAACGTTATTTCTGCAGAAAATGCCCTGATTAACTCATATGAGCAGATTCGAATCCTTACCGGAAATACTGTAACATCAAACCAGCTTTCAGAACTCGATATAACAAAATTTGATACTCCTAAGGTGAATGAAACTCTTCAGAGACTTATCAAAAGAGCAGAAGAGAATAACATTGCCCTACAGGAAGCTGTTGTTTCGCGTGATATAGCTAAGGATAACATTACCCTAGCAAGAACTGGTCACGAACCAACGCTTGATTTTAACGCTAATATCAAAACAGCTTACACGGACTACAGCCACGAAAATCCAACTCCAGGCTGGGTGGATAACAACTCCTGGTCTAAGTCTGTAGGACTTACTCTGAATATTCCTATTTATCATGGTGGCGAAACATCTGCAGCTGTAGATAAAGCAACCGCAAACTATGTTGCTCAGTCAGAGGCTCTTGAAAATGCTCACAGAACATTACTGACTAACGTAAATAACAGCTACAACAATGTTAATGCAGCTATCAGTAAAGTTACAGCCTACAAGAATACTGTTGCTTCAGCAAAATCTGCATTAGATGCTACCATTGCCGGCTATGATGTTGGTACCCGTACCATGACTGATGTGCTTGATGCTACACAGAACCTATACAATGCAATGCAGCAGTCAGCTCAGTCACGCTATGATTACATTCTGGCAAGACTTAACCTGATGTACACTCAGGGAGATCTTAAGGTTGAACACATCAACCAGATTAACAACAGTCTTGTAAAGAAATAACCTACTTCAAAAGATTCTTTCCTAAGGAGAACTCAAATTGAGCTCTCCTTTGTTATGTCTAAAAACTCCCCTTCCCTCTTAATTATCATTTGATTGATTTTCTGAAGTTCTCATCACCGAACTCACGGCTACTATTTGAAATATACAACTATAAGATGTCAACCGATCTTTGAGAGCTTAAGCGCCAAGTGCTGGGCATAATTATCAACAGACAAGGGACAAAAAAGAAAGGCTGTTTAGAAAAGGGAAAAGGCATCGAATGCAAAAAAAACTCCTCGTGAAGAGGAGTTTTACAGCAAATTCAATAATGAATTACTTAGAAGAACCAGATGCTATCTTATGTAGAACGTAAATAAGTCCACCAAAGAAGATAACAAATGAAATAACGCTGATAACAGTTGCATTCAGCCCCAGATCAATAGCTAAAGGAGCATCAGAACCACCGGTTGAAATAGATGCGGTTAAAACGAAGGCCATTAAAACGCCCATCAGACTTTCACCAACAATTAGTCCTGCCGCCATTAGATTGTTTCTGCTATCTAGATTGGTCAGTTTATTTTTCTGCTCTTCCTTATCGGTAAACTTGAGCTTAATGCGACGAACGATAAAGTAAGAAGCAATTGCACCAATGATAATTACAACATTAACACTTGATGGAAGATAAATACCCAGACCTACAGCTAATGGTGCGATGAACATCTTGTTCTTAGTAATCTTCTTTATGAAAAGATTCAGAACAATTAATAACGCACCTAAAATCAAACCAATAATGATATAGGTCCATTCTAAGTGATGATTGAAAATGCCTTTTGCAATAGATGCCATCAGAGTTGCCTGAGGAGCATTCAGCGCAAGACTTGGATCCATATTAGATCTTGGCATTGCACCTGGGAAACCATAGCTGTTGTATAGAAGTTCAAGAACAGGAGCAATAACAAAAGCACCAATAATAGTACCGATAATCAGAGCAACCTGCTGATGCTTTGGAGAAGCGCCTACAAGCTGACCAGTCTTTAAATCCTGAAGGTTATCGTTTGAAATACATGCTGTTGCATTAACGACGGTAGCAGTAAACAGAGTAAATGCAGTAACAAAATCTCTACCACCTTCAATATTGAACATTCCCTGTACTCCTGAAAGAACCAGGTAACATAAGGAAATAACAACAACAGAAATAATTGTGATTCCAGAAATAGGACTTGAAGATGAACCAATCAGACCTGCCATATAACCACATGATGCAGCTAATAAGAAACCGATAAGAACAGCTAAAAGAGTTCCTAAAATAATAAATGACCAGCTCCATAATGCAGGAATATCAATATTAGTAGTGAACTTATAGAAAACACCACAAATAATCAGAATCGATATAACTGTATAGATAATCATCTGCTTGAAACTTAAATCAGTATTTCTTGAGTCAATCTGACCAGATTTAGCTTCTTTAGCAAGTTCCATGGAGTCTAAAAGACCTTTAACAATAGGCTTAACAAGAACAATCAGAGTCCATAAAGCAGAAATAGCAATACAGCCTGCACCAGCGAATCTTAGCTTGGTAGCCCAGATCATTGAAGAGAAATCTTCAACTGCCAGCGCATCTGGATTTAGAAGAATAGATGTTAATACAGGAACACCTACACCCCAGCATAAAATTGTACCAACTAGCAGAGAAAAACCACCACCGATTCCGATAAGTAAACCGGCGCCTAATAGAGCAAATGAATAACCGGTACCTAATGAGAATACTGCAGCTCCAACTTTTCCTGTAATGGTAAAACCATCAAAAAGTACTCTTAAACCACTGGTACAGAAAGTAAAGACTGATGATAAACCAGCACCTAAAGCTAATAATTTAACACCACTCTTTGCCTGTGATTCTCCATCGGAGGACTTCTTGTTTGCTGTCTTTAGAATTACTGCGGCAGCTACTCCTTCAGGATAAGGTAGATTTGATTTCACTACCATTGCATATCTTAAAGGAACAGTAAAAATAACACCAAGAGTACCACCTGCGGCACAGATCAGGAAAGTCTGCCAGAATGGGAAATCATTCCAGTAGCCAATCATTACCATTGCAGGCATAACGAAAATAATTGATGAGATACAACCTGCAGCAGAAGCCTGAGTCTGTACAATATTATTTTCGAGAATTGATGAGTCTTTAAACATTCTCAAAACAGCCATTGAAATAACAGCAGCAGGAATTGAGGATGCAAAGGTCATTCCCACCTTTAGTCCTAAATAAACATTAGAAGCAGTAAAGACTAAAGTAATTAAGGTACCTAAAATAATACCTCTGAGAGTAAGTTCTCTCATAGAGTTGCTAGATGTTTTCATTGTTAAGTTTTTTTTATTAATTCTGTCAAGAAAGCAAAGAGAGCTTTCAATGCAGATTGTTTATTTAATCTATAACCGAATAAATCGGCGCTCTTAACCTTACGCTAATAAGGAAATTCATTCTATAGAATCAGATTTTAACTTCACTCTCAAAAGAAAGTTTCTGTAATAGCAGAAATATCTTCCAAGCAGCGAAAAGAGCTACTCCGACAACGAAAGTTCAAGAATCAATGCATTCTCAACAATAACTTCCGCCCAAAAAGAAGAAATTCGGTTATTTTTCAGAATGTTACAAATCACACCGAAACAAAATTAATTTTAATTCAGAATGATTTATTGAAAATGAACCTGCATTATACGGACAAAAAAACACCTCGGAGACTAAACCTCGAGGCTGGCTGATTGTCCGGTAAAATCCAATACTACAGGACGGTGTCTTATTAACCAGAATCATTTTAGCTGAGGAATACCTTTGAAAGGATTCTCTTACCGTAAAAGATCGTAACAAAGACACATATATGAGTCTGAAATGCTTTTATTAGCCTTTTAATCAAAACTCGCAATGCACAATTTTACCACATTGCACAAGTCTACGCAAAAATATGCATACACAAAAGAATCTCTTTCAAAAAAAGGGAATGAAAACAGATAATCAGATAAGAATACAGATAGGAATATTTGTGTTTAAGCCTGCAACGGCTTAAACACAAATAAGAAAATTAACGAATAAAGAAGCTGAGAGCTAAGAACAGAGTAATTCCCCACATAGTAGGAGTAATCTCTTTAATTCTTCCTGAGAATACCTTAATAAAGCAGTAGCTTAGGAAACCAAAAGCAAAACCATTAGCAATTGAGTAGGTTAATGGCATCATAATGATTGTTAAGAATGCAGGGAACCCCTCAGAAAAATCCTTAAAATCAATTGAGCTGATATTAGTTGCCATTAAACCACCTACGATAATCAGTGCAGGTGCAGTTGCACAGGCAGGAATTAAATCACCTAATGGAGTAACAAAGAATCCTAGAAGGAATAACAGGCCAACAAATACTGCTGTTAAACCGGTTCTTCCACCAGCATTAATACCAGTTGCAGACTCAACATAAGTTGCAACGGTACAGGTGCCGATAGCTGCAGAAGCTATAGTACCAACAGAATCAGAAATCAGAGCCTTGTCAATATTCTCAATCTTGCCATTTTCATCAACCATATGAGCCATCTTGGTAACAGCAATCAGAGTTCCAATAGTGTCAAACAGCTCCACGATTGTGAATGTAAAGATAATAGAAATAATACCGTAATGCAGAGCTCCAAGCAGATCCATCTGCATAAATGTTCCTGCAAAATTTGGCATTTCAAAGCTGAAAACATCATCAAATGAAGATGGGACAGCAGAATTACCAAGAATCATACTGATTAAGGAGACAGCAAAGATGCCAATAAGAACTGCAGCCTTAACGTTAATTGAGATCAGAGCGGCAGTAAATAAAATACCAAACAGTGTCAGAAGGACATTTAAGGAAGTTAAATCTCCAAGAGTAACCTTTGTGGCAGGATCAGCAACAATTATTCCTGAACTCTGCAGACCGATAAATGCAATAAAACAGCCAATACCAACAACAATTGCTGTTTTTAGTCCAGCAGGAACAGCATCAATAATAAGCTGACGAATCTTTGTTACAGATAAAATAAAAAAGATAATACCAGAAATGAATACTGCACCTAAAGCGGTCTGCCATGGTAGATGCTGGCTTCCACACACATAGAAGGCAAAGAAAGCGGTTAATCCCATACCAGGAGCAACTGCCACAGGGTAGTTGGCATAAACACCAATATAAATTGTACACAGTGCTGTGGTCAGAAGACATGAAGCAAGAGCAGCGTCCTTTGGCATGCCTGCAGCTGACAGCATTGAAGGCACAACAAAGATAATGTAAGCCATAGAGAAAAATGTGGTCAGACCGGCTAAAAACTCAGTCTTGATACTTGTGTTTTTCTGTTTTAATTTAAAAAAATTATCAATCCATCCTGAAATTGATGAATTTGCTTTTGTCGGCATATCTGACATCTGACAATCCTTGGCTCACTTGCCTCTTAATTTATTAAAATAATATAAAACATCAACTCTATCTAATAAGACAAAGTTAAAATCTAAAAACTTATTAATGATTCAACTCTCAACTAGTCTCGAGAATCAGATTTTATTGCTAAAAGATTTCGTCCGTTGAAAATTGTATTCTCCATTGATTCCAGAAGTTTTCCTTTTGTTTCAGGCAAACCGGAATAAATCAATGAAAACAGAAATGCTCCTGCTATCAGGAAGAAACTCAGAAGCATCAGAAGACCTAGACTCTGAACAGCTCTGTAGAAGAAATACATTCCCATCATAACTGCAGCAAAGTTAAATAAGTAAATAACTGTTAAACCGAATTCTCGTCCTTTTACTGCAAGCAACTCTGAAGCCAGTACGGTAAGAAGCAGACTCAGACATACGGTTGAACTAAAAACAAATATGCACATCAGGAGCACGACAAAGAACTGTCCAAACTCTCTAAACTGTCCATATAGCAACACATAAATTACAGCAATAATAATTTCATTTGAGAAAACTGCAAATAAAAACAACTTCTTGCGACCAATCTTATCAACAGCAAAGAAGGTAAAAATCGCACCAAGAAAAGCGGATAGTAAAATAGATCCCAAGAAAACAAAATTAATGTCTGACTGAGAGGAAGGAACAAGAATGCCTAAAGTCATGGCAGTCTGGAACGATTTTATAAGCTGCAGTGACATGTAAGGAAGAATTGCCATACCAGCCAGCTGGCAGGAAATACTTATAAAAATGAAGAACCAGGTTACCCCTCTGAATACAGGGCTTCTGAAAAATAAAGCCATACCTCGCTCTTCACCAAGAATACATTCGTTGATGGCAGCAAGCTCTCTTGCAGCCTCTGAAGTAGAAACTCTTAACCTTATAAGTTCAGTTAAAGCCTTATCTGAAGATCCCGTCAGAGCATGCCATCTTGGAGATTCAGGCAGACGCAGATATGAATACACTAATAAAGGTAAAGACAGTAGAACAATTCCTGATACAACAGAAAAACCGTAGTTAGGAATAATACCTCTTAATACGGTAGCTAAAAGTAAACCTAAGGTAAAAAATACAGCGATAAGAGAGGAACAGGATCCTCTGTACGCAGAAGGAGAAATCTCAGTTACATAGCTTACTGAAGAAATAAGATATACACCAAAGGCTGCACCTACGGCGAATTCTGATATGAACAGAGTACTGAAGGTTGGAGACATCAGAGAAATTGACTGACCGATTACACCAAAAGTGAATGCGCCAAGAATCGACTGAAGACGACCTGTATCATAAACAAGTCTTCCTCCTAGGAAGGTACCAACCAGAGCTCCTAGTAAGAAAGTATTTATCATGCTGTCTACATTGTAGACTTCCAGCATAAACACATTGATAAGACGAACTTTACTCGAAAGAATCGCACCTAAATTAAAGCCGAAAATAGTCGACATACATGAGACAATAGCTACACATATGTATACAAAATTCTTGCTGTGAACTGTTTTCTTTACTTTAGTCATAAAAAAGGTGGTGAAGTTCGTTAAATTTTCACGGTGTAATTTTAGTTGTTTTTTTAATAAAATGCGACTTTTTTCACAAAATTTTATAAAAAAATTTTTTCTGTTTAATTAAAGAGCACTAGTTTTGAGAACCTCATGATTATGCACACAAAAAAAACATAGTAACAAAACAAAATTACAATCATTTCGTATCAAAAAATGTTGATTCATGGTAAATTAGAGCAAGCATTAATAATATAAAAGAGCGTGAATAAAGTGGAAGACTTTAAGAAAACTAATATTCAAAACTCAAACAGACAATTTTCAGAAAAATCTGCAGACCACAAGCGTCCTGTCGGAAAGATAGGAGGAAAACCTCATAAGTCTGGTAATAAAGGAAAAGATCGCCAGAAAGGAATGGTAAATGCCTTCGTACAGGGTAAAGGCCAGAATGCAGCTTTAAAATGGCTGATGGATTCACGTACTCCTGTAAGCATCTTTCTGATTACTGGTGTTAAATTTGAAGGCCTTGTAAGTGCGTTTGATGCATTCACAATCAGTATTACTGACGTAAAGCATCATCAGCAGATGATCTACAAAGACAAGATTTCAACAATTACTGTTAAGAAGGCTGAATCTTCACCTCATGGAGGTTTCTCTCACCAGAAGAAAGAAGATAATCCATCGGCTGTAACTGTTTCGGAAAAACCAGCTATCTAGACAGTTTATTTTGCATGCATAAAAAGAAACTCTCCAAATGGAGAGTTTTTTATTAGACGTTCTGAATCTTATTAACGATTCGTGTTGTTGATTTTCCCTCCACAAAAGGAATAATTACAACCTTACCTCCGTTTGCAATTACTTCTTTATGACCGGCAATTTCCTCAACCTTATAATCGCCGCCTTTAACCAGAATATCCGGAAGGATTCTTGAAATCAGTTTCTGAGGAGTATCCTCACTGAATGAAACAACATAATCAACGGAAGATAACCCGCTTAATACGGCAATTCTGTCTTCTAAAGAGTTGATTGGTCGAGAATCTCCCTTTAGGCGTTTAACAGAATCATCTGAATTTACAGCAACAATCAGTTTGCTACCAAGAGCCTTAGCCTGCCTTAGATATGTTACATGGCCAGGATGAATAATATCAAAACAGCCATTGGTCATTACAACCTTTTCTCCGTGTGACTGAAGCTCTCTTACAACCTTATAAAGCTCATCCTCAGATAAAACACCGTGAGATTCGGCATTCTTTCCTAAAGCTCTCTCAAGCTCCTGAGGAGATACAGTTGAAGTTCCAATCTTGCCAACAACAATACCCGCAGCACTGTTAGCATATTCACATGAAGTAACAATATCCATGCCACTTGCAAGACAGGTACCTAGAGTACCGATAACAGTGTCTCCGGCACCAGTTACATCGTAAACCTCACGAGCATATGTTGGAAGATGAACTGCATTCATTCCAGGACGTATTAGAGACATGCCGTCTTCAGATCTGGTAACCAGAAGCATTTTCAAATCTAACTTATTGATTAGAGCAAGAGCCTTCTGCTCCAAATCATCATCATTAGCAACCTTACCAACAACAGCTTCAAACTCAGACATATTTGGGGTAAGAAGAGTTGCTCCTCTGTATTTCTCAAAATCAGTTCCCTTAGGATCGATAAGAGACATAATTCCCAAAGAGGAGGTAATCTCGATCATCTTACTTACTGAAGCAAGAGAACCTTTTCCGTAGTCAGAAAAAATTACGACCTTTGAGTTCTTTATAGATTCTTTAAAGGATTTTAAAATCATATCCTCATCTAGATTAGAAAAAGAATCTTCAAAATCCAGACGTAATAACTGCTGATTTCTTGATAAAACTCTAAGCTTTGTAATAGTTGGATGATCTTTTGTAAGAACAAAATCTGTCTTAATTGAATGAGATCTAACGATTTTTTCTAAAATCTCAGCGTTCTTATCCTCACCAACTATACCAACGAGATTACATGGAGCGCCTAATGAAGCAATATTGATTGCAACGTTAGCAGCTCCACCTGCTCGTTCTTCTCTATCGGTTACACGAACAACAGGTACAGGAGCTTCTGGTGAAATTCTATTACTTGGACCTTTCCAGTAACTGTCCAGCATCACATCACCAACTACAGTTACAAGACCAGTAAAATTAACTGACTTAGCAGAATTCATCTTATTTTTTTCCTAAATAATTCCGGCCTGCATTAGATCATGAAGATTAAATGCGCCTATTGGATGATTGTCCTTATCAGTAACAATCATTGAATTAATCTTAAGCTTATGCATCATAGCAAGAGCATCAGCAGCAAGAGTATCAGCACTTACAACACCACGTACTGAGGTACTCATCAGATCTGAGATATTTGCGTTTATAGTTGCGCCCTTTTCCAGAGAACGTCTTAAATCGCCATCTGTATATACACCAACAAGTTCGTGCTTCTCATTAACAATACAGATAAAACCTAAAGTCTTCTGAGTCATTTCAAACAGAGCTTCCTTTAAGGAAACAGTGGACTTAACTACAGGAATCTCATTACCCTTATGCATAACATCCTGGCAGTGAACCAGCAAACGTCTACCTAAAGCGCCACCAGGATGACTCATGGCAAAATCTCGCTCGGTAAAGCCTCTTGATTCAATCAGAGCAACTGCAAGAGCATCACCCATTGCCAACTCAGCTGTTGAAGATGAGGTCGGAGCAAGATTCAATGGACAGGCCTCTTTTTCAACATGAGCAGAAAGTGTAACATTTGCAGCCTTTCCAAGGCTAGATTCAGTATCACCAACAATAGCGATAAGAGGAATACTTCTACGTTTTAGAATTGGAATAAGAATTTTTAATTCAGAACCTTCACCTGAATTTGAAATTGCAATTACACAGTCATCCTTGCCAATCATGCCTAAATCTCCGTGTGCAGCTTCACCTGCCTGAACAAAGAATGACTGGGTACCTGTACTTGCCAGTGTTGAGGCAATTTTAGTAGCAATATGGCCAGATTTACCAACACCTGTAAGAATAACTTTTCCCTTGGTGTTCAGAATTATCTGACATGCTTTTACGAAATTTTCATTGATTGAAGGAATTAAATCAATTAGAGCCTGAGCCTCTTCTTTTAAGACTCTTACACCTGCGTTAATACATGCTTGAGATGACAAAATAGTAACTCCTAACTTTTCAAAGAATTTAGGTATTTTATCACGCGATTAAGTCTCATCAAACAAAAATTAAATTCGAGTACTTGGGAGAAATATAGAGATGAAGGATTTTTTGAATGAAGTGTCCCGTTTGAAGAACAAACAGGACACAGTAAACGATTAGACTCTAGTGGTTTCTTCTAGCAAAATATTTGTTAAACGAAGATCCAGTCCTAAAACAGATAAGGCTTTAATATAATGACCCATAGAAACAGATGGAAGACCATCTTCAATTGAACCTAAAGTTACACGGGTTGTTTCCATAAGTTCAGCCATAGAAGTTGCGGTAATACCTCTTCTAATACGAGCAGTTTTGATGCTTCTGCCTAATTTCTTTAAAGCGCTCTCAGCACTAGCAGATAATTGAATTTGTTTTTTCATTATAATCCATGCTTTATTATTCTAGTGACATCCAACCTCTCACAAACAGAGAGATTTCCAGAAGTGAAACCACTTCATTTGGTTCATGTTAATAATCCAGTCAAAAGGACAGAACTAGAAACATATAGGGCAAGTCCTGCCCAATCATCAGTAAAACCAAAGACTGAGAAACAATCTAAAGCCACACAAACAAAACAACTAATCAAATACTTTTGTTTAGTTGGCTGTCTGATTCAACTGACAATTTTTTCTTCAAAGAAGAAACCATAAAAACAAATACCAACGAATGACTCAATTGGTATTTATAAGCACATTCTTGAAAGACGCGCATATTATATTAAAAATATTGGACAATGTAATGACAATAATTGAGATATTTTTTTAACATCCCAAAAAACAAAGAAATTTTGTTTACTTGTTGTTGTATAAGGATTTTAGTAATGACAAAACTTAAAAAAGTGTCATATATTTTACAAAAAAAACAGTAATACAACAAAATATATATATGAGATAAAAAGTTAAGGGGATTTCTGATTTAGATGGTGCCCAGAGACGGAATCGAACCGCCGACACGGGGATTTTCAATCCCCTGCTCTACCGACTGAGCTATCTGGGCATATTAAGATATAATTTTTTAGATGGTGCCCAGAGACGGAATCGAACCGCCGACACGGGGATTTTCAATCCCCTGCTCTACCGACTGAGCTATCTGGGCAACGGCGGTTATTAAACCATATAGCCGTATTTCAGTCAAGCAATTTATAAAAAAAAATCCTAAAAAAACTTGAAAAATAAGAAAAAAGACCTTGTCCTTTTTATTAAAAATTTAAGGACAAGGTCTTTAGATATGTTTTTTATGCGATTCTGTTAGTTTTTAAACAAATCTACCGTGACATGCTTTGTATTTCTTACCTGAGCCACAAGGACAAGGATCGTTTCTGCCAATATGCATATTTGCATATTGTTTAGCCTCTTCTCTCATTCTCTGCTCTTCTCTAGCAGCCTCAATCTGAGCTCTCTCTGCTTCAGCTTCCTCAGGAGTCTTTAGACGAACCTGAACTCTGCATAAGAATGAAACAACCTGAAGCTTCAGATTATCAAGCATCTTGGTAAATAGATTAAATGACTGAATCTTGTATTCATACTTAGGATTCTTCTGAGCATAGCCCTGAAGTCCGATACCCTGACGCATATAATCCATTGCAGAAAGATGTTCTTTCCATAATGTATCAATACACTGAAGCATAATCTGACGTTCAAGCTGATGCTGATTATCAGGACCGATAAGTTCACATTTAGCAGCATACTGAGCATGGGCTATATCGATAATCTTTTTACGGATATCTGCCTCGACAAGCTTATCATCTTCCTTAATCCAGGCATCTACAGGAGCATCAATCAGGTAAGCTCCCTGTAACTCTTTCTTCAGTCCTTCAATATCCCAGTTCTCAAGAAGAGAATTTGGCTCGATGTATTTAGAAATAACGCTGTCAATAACATCCTCAAAGATATTATGAATTGTCTCAGAGATATCCTCACCATCTAAAACGGCGTTTCTCTCTTCATAGATAACTTTACGCTGTTCATTGGCAACATCATCATACTCAAGAAGACTCTTACGAATATCAAAGTTTCTAGTCTCAACCTTTCTCTGAGCAGACTCAATTGCTCTTGTTATGAATTTGTGCTCAAGAGGCTGACCATCATTCATGCCCATTCTCTGCATGAAAGACTTTAATTTTTCTGAGCCGAAAAGCTTCATCAGATTATCATCCATAGACAGATAGAATCTTGATGAACCTGGGTCACCCTGACGTCCGGCACGACCTCTCAGCTGATTATCAATACGTCTTGATTCGTGTCTCTCAGAACCAATAATATGTAGACCACCAGCCTTTAGGACAGCATCATGTCTTTCCTGCCAGTCTTTCTTAACCTTCTCAACCTGTTCTGCAGTTGGATTTTCTCCTAATGCAAGAATGTCAGACTGTAAATTACCGCCAAGAATAATATCTGTACCACGACCAGCCATGTTAGTAGCAATTGTAACGGTGCCTGGACGACCGGCCTGAGCAACAATATGAGCTTCCATCTCGTGGAACTTAGCATTCAGAACCTGATGCTTAATTCCAAGTTTGGTTAGAAGTCTGGATAATTTTTCAGAATTTTCAATTGAAATGGTACCAACAAGAACTGGTCGACCGGCTTCAACAGTTTTCTTGATATCTTCAACAATAGCAGCATATTTCTGATCTTCAGTTAAATAAATCAGATCGGCCATATCCTTACGGATCATTGGACGATTAGTTGGAAGAACAATAGTCTGTAGTCCGTAAATCTGCTGGAATTCGTATGCCTCTGTATCAGCAGTACCAGTCATACCAGCAAGTTTCTTATACATACGGAAATAGTTCTGGAAAGTAATAGATGCTAATGTCTGATTTTCAGCATGAACTTCAACCTTCTCTTTAGCCTCTACAGCCTGATGAAGTCCATCTGACCAACGACGTCCTTCCATCTTTCTTCCGGTATGTTCATCAATAATTAATACTTCACCGTTTTCTACAACGTAATCAACATCCTTTTTAAATAAGGTATGAGCTTTTAAAGCGGCCATTACGTGATGAAGTAATGAAATATGCTCTGAGCTGAATAATTTATCTCCCTTTGGAAGAAGTCCAGCTTCAATCAGTCGCTCTTCAATCTTAATCTGACCACGTTCTGTCAGAAAAGCCTGCTTACTCTTAAGGTCAAGAGTATAGTCACCATCTCCGGTGTAAGTTTCTGTATCCTCTTTTTCCTGGAAAATCAGTCCAGGGATAAGTTTGTCAACAGCCATATAGGCCTGAGCAGAATTCTCTGCGGCACCAGAAATAATCAAAGGAGTTCTTGCTTCATCGATAAGAACAGAATCAACCTCGTCAACTAAGGCATAGTTCAGTTTTCTCTGAACCTTCTGATCATTTGAGTAAGCCATGTTGTCACGAAGATAATCGAAACCGAACTCATTATTGGTTCCATATGTTACATCACAGGCATAAGCAGCTCTTTTTTCTTCAGGAGACATACCTGGAACGTTAACACCAACAGTCATACCTAGCAGAGTATAGAATGGTCTTGACCAGTCGCTATCACGCTTTGCCAGATAATCGTTAACAGTAACAACGTGAACACCGTTTCCTGATAATGCATTTAAATAGCAAGGTAAAAGAGCGGTAAGAGTCTTACCTTCACCGGTTTTCATTTCAGCAATACGATTTGCATTTAAAACAATGCCACCCATAAGCTGAACATCAAAAGGTCTTAAACCTAGAGATCTCTTCGCAGCTTCTCTAGCACAAGCGAATACTTCAGGTAACAGAGCCTCGTAGGTTTCTCCGTTCTCGAGTCTGGATTTAAACTTAGCAGTATATTCTTTAAATTCCTCGTCTTTAACGTCTGCAAACTGAGGTTCAAGTGCATTAATTGCCTTAACTATCTTAGATAGCTTTTTGACTGTTCTTTGATTTGAACTACCAATAATCTTGGTAACAATAGAAGTGACAAACATTTTTTATATCTTTTTAATTGATCAATTAACGTATTAAATAAAACTAGTTTCTAAAAATAACTGTGATTATACCTTATTGAAACTCTGCACGAAAGTCATAGAAAAAACTGATTCTACTTTCTATATATTGCAAAAAAATAACAAAATTGTAATTTTGTGTACTACCACGCAATGGATATTAAAAATTGAATAATATATTTTATACACAAACAGATTTGTATAGAGTTGATTTAGATATGATTATCTGAGGAATTAAAACTGGTCGTATGGATAAAAAAAAAGATTTGCAATTGCAAATCCTCTTTAGTTTGGAGCGGGAAACGAGGTTCGAACTCGCGACCCTAACCATGGCAAGGTTATGCTCTACCAACTGAGCTATTCCCGCATCCGATGTGGGCCATTATAGATTATTTTTTACTCATGTCAACATTTTTTTTAGATTTTTTTTATTTCTCTTTTAAGAACAATTGAAAAAAGAACAAATTCCTCTATTCAGAAATTTGAACCGTCCCTCAATTTAATTAAAAACTTTATCTTTGTACTTTTGTTTTTTTGGTAGAATCTATCGTTTACTCAAATATCTACTAGAATTTAAGAGATCTGCACCGCAGATTTAAAGAGGAAAAATATGACTTTTACGTCTTTTTTACTAAAAACAGTTGAGACACTTACCCCATTCACTACATTAACATCGCTATCCGCTAAGTTAACCGATGTTCCAATGGGAAAGTTCACACAGTTTTTAATAAAAAACTTTATTAAGACTTTCAACATTAATTTGGATGAGGTTGCTAATTCGGACATTACCTCATACAAAACTTTTAACGATTTTTTTATAAGAAAATTAAAACCGGAATTAAGACCTATAGACAGCGATTGTATTGCAGTTTGTCCTACAGACGGAACTATAGGTCATGCAGGTATAATTGATGCGGGAAGACTGATACAGGCTAAAGGTCTGGATTATTCGTTAAAGGCATTGGTTGGTGGTAATGAACAGGATTCAAAGTGTTTTGAAAATGGCAGATTTGCCTGCATATACCTGTCACCTGCAAACTACCATAGAATCCATATGCCAATTGATGGCAAACTGGTCAAGACAATTCATGTTCCAGGAAAGCTTTTCCCTGTTGGAAAAAACAATATTTCGAACATGCCTGACCTTTATACAGTTAATGAGAGACTGGTCTGTTTCTTTGAAACTTCAATCGGTACACTATGTGTTGTGATGGTCGGAGCAGCTCTCGTAGGTTCTATTCACACCTCATGGTCAGGAACAATTGATCGCAAGGTGGGTTTAGAAATCAAGACATATGAGAATGAAGATATCCGTTATTCAAAAGGTGATGAAATCGGATACTTCAAATATGGAAGTACAGTTATTACTCTCTGGCCGGAGAATGGCGGAGAAGTAGCAAAGGATTTACAGGAGAATCTTCCTGTAAAAATGGGACGTTCAATGATTGTTTAACAATCATTGCCCATAAATGTTTCACAATTGTGATATATCGTAGAATTTAGACATTTGTCTAATATTGTAGATTATTTTTTATTTTATATTTCAAGATGTTAACAAAAACAGACATTTTAAATTAAAATAAACTTTAATTTACAGTTATAATCATGCTGTTTTTTTTGCTTGCTAACCTTGGTAAATGTCACTTCAGACAGATTAACCAATAGGTATTTAGGAGATTCACGTGGAAAAATATCAAGCCGATGTTGCGATCGTGGGTGCTGGTGGTACTGGTCTTCGTGCAGCTATTGCTGTTGCTCAGGCAGATCCAAAATTAAAAGTTGCACTCATTTCCAAAGTTTACCCAATGCGTTCACACACTGTTGCCGCTGAGGGTGGTGCTGCTGGTGTAGTTCGTGACGACGATTCTTATCAGAAACACTTCGAAGATACAGTTGCTGGTGGTGACTGGTTATGTGAACAGGACGTTGTAGAGAAGTTCGTTCGCCAGGCTCCTCAGGAGTTATACCAGCTAGAACACTGGGGCTGTCCTTGGAGCCGTAAACCAGATGGTAACGTAAACGTTCGCCGTTTCGGTGGTATGAAAGTTCCACGTACCTGGTTCGCCGCAGATAAATCAGGCTTCCACATGTTACACACACTGTACCAGACTTCCGTACAGTTCCCTTCAATTCACCGCTTTGATGAGCACTTCGTTTTAGATCTTCTAGAGGAAGACGGTGAGTGCCGCGGTGTAGTTTGCTATGACCTACAGAATGGTGTATTCCGTCAGATCAATGCTAAGGCAGTATTCTTAGCAACTGGTGGTGCAGGTCGTTGCTACCTATTCAATACAAATGGCGGTATCGTAACCGGTGATGGTATGGCTCTAGCATATCGTCATGGCGTACCTCTACGTGATATGGAATTCGTTCAGTATCACCCAACAGGTCTTCTAGGCTGTGGTCTGTTAATGACCGAAGGCTGCCGTGGTGAAGGTGGTGTTCTATATAATAAGGATGGTTACCGTTACCTGCAGGATTACGGTCTAGGCCCTGAGACTCCAGTTGGAAAACCTCAGAACAAGTACATGGAATTAGGCCCACGTGACCGTCTGTCACAGGCATTCTGGAACGAGTCAAAGAAAGGCCGTACCATTAAGTATCCATTAGGTGAGGCAGTTCATCTAGACTTAACTCACTTAGGTGAGAAATACTTACACGAGCGTTTACCTCTGATCTGTGAACTTGCAATGACTTACTCAGGTGTTGACCCTGTTAAGGCTCCTGTTCCAGTACGTCCAGTTGTTCACTACACCATGGGTGGTATTGAGACTGACGGTAATACCGCAACTCGTATGCCTGGTCTATATGCTGGTGGTGAGTGTGCATCAGTAGGTATCCACGGTGCAAACCGTCTAGGTTCAAATTCACTTGTTGAGACCATCGTATTCGGTAAGATCGGTGGTGACGCAATGGTTGAAAGAGCTCATAACGTTAAGGACTTCGATTCTGCAGAACTAACCCGTCAGGCAGAGGCTGCTGAGAAGAGAGCATTAAGCCTGTTCGACGTTAAGGGAACCGAGTCAATGTCTAAGATCCGTCATGAGATGGGTCAGTCAATGGAAGACGGCGTTGGTATCTACCGTGAAGAAGAATCAATGCAGAAGACTATTGACGTTCTGAAGAATCTACAGAAGCGTATCGTTAACGTTGGCTTAACCGATCGCGGTCGTGTATTCAACACCGAGTGGATGAATTTAATTGAGTTAGGCTATACCCTAGATGTTGCTCAGTGTATGGTTCACTCTGCAATTAACCGTAAGGAATCACGTGGTTCACATCAGCGTTTAGATGGTCCAGACGGAGCATACAAGCAGCGTGATGATTTAAACTTCTTAAAGCATTCATTAGCATTCAAGTCAACTGACGGTGCTGATGAGCCACGTATTGATTACAGCGGTGTTAAGATTACAACCTTCCAGCCTGCTAAGCGTGTATATGGTGCAGAGGCAGAAGCAGCAGAAAAAGCTAGAAAGGCAGCACAGGAGGCTAAATAATGGAAGCTACTCAGAAGACTATGAAAGTAACTGTTCTACGTTATCGTCCAGAACAGGACAAAGAGCCTTGGGAGCAGACTTTTGACGTTCCTTACCACAAGGATACATCAGTTCTAGAAGCTCTTTTCTATATCAAAGATAACTTCGAACCAAGTTTATCATTCCGTTGGTCATGTCGTATGGCTGTTTGCGGTTCATGCGGTATGATGGTTAATGGTGTTCCTCACCTTGCATGTAAGACCTTCCTTCGTGATTATGAAGGCAAGGACATGAAGATTGAGCCACTAGCAAACTTCCCAATCGAAAGAGATCTTGTTGTTGATCTGTCAGACCTGATCGAGAAGATCGAGCGTATCAAGCCTTACATCATTCCTGATGCTAAGAATGCAAATATGCCTCTGAACAAGAACTTCAAGCAGACTCCTATGCAGATGGAAGCTTACTTACAGTTCGCTCAGTGTATTAACTGCGGTTGTTGTTATGCAGCTTGCCCTCAGTATAAGCTAAATCCTAAGTTTATCGGTCCTGCAGCATTAACTCTTCTATATCGTTACAATACTGATAACAGAGACGCTGGTGCTAAGTTACGTGCTCCATTCCTAAATTCAGAGGAAGGTGCATGGGGCTGTACATTCGTTGGTTACTGCTCAGAAGTTTGTCCTAAGCATGTTGATCCATCTTCAGCAATTCAGTTAGGCAAGAAGATGAGTGCAACTGATTACGTATTTAACATGATCAAACCGGAGCATTAAAATGAGCGAAGTTAAGTCATTCCGCAAACCATATAATCCTCCAGTCAATAAAATGACCTGGTGGTTAGAAAATTCATTCTACACAAAATACATGATTCGTGAAGGTACTGCAGTCTTAGCTTTATTTGCTGTTTTAGAGATTGTTTTCGGTATCTTTATGCTGGCACTATGTGACATTGGACCAATCCCTACTCTATCAGGTATTGCTCCTTACGCATGGTACTTACAGAGCTTCTTAGGCAATCCAGTTATTATTGCCTTAAACGTAATTGTTTTAGTATCTCAGCTATACCACGCAATTACATGGTTCGCTCTAATGCCACCATTTGTTCGTATATTCATGAACAAAAATTCAACCGAATTACTACCAAGATGGATTATTACAGCTTCACTATACGCAGCATTCGCTGGTGCAACTGTAGTTATTCTTGGCGTAGCATTTTTAACCGTATAAGGAGAATTACAAATGCGTCAATTTCTTCCAACTCGTTCTGATGAGCCAATGTACTGGTTAATGTTCGGTGCTGGCGGTATGGTTGCTTCAATGGTGTTACCTGCAATTACAGTTATCCTAATCGCTGCTGGTTTAACCTCAGGTGATTTACAGCATGGTGTTCTAAACCTAGGCCAGGTTGCAAGCATTTTCTCTAACTGGTTCCTAAGCTTAGTTGTATTTGGTATCGTATTCCTATTAAGCTTCTATGCTTTACACAGAATGCACCACTCAAGCCATGACTTCGGTATTCACTCTAAGTTAACCTGGTACATCGCTTATGGTTCAGCAGCTGCTATTTCATTCATTTCACTTGGATTACAGCTGTTAATGTATGTAAAATTCTTCTAAAAAAGAATAAATTAACTAAAAACCGAGCATAAAGCTCGGTTTTTTTTTATTTCCATATATTTTTAAAACTAACATTATACATATAATCCAGGTAAACTTTATTAAGAAGGTTAATTAAGTAAATTTAAAGAAAATATAAGATCTTATCCTTTGATTTATAATACTTTTTAATAAAAATCAAATGATTGACTTTAATAAGTATCACTTTATATTTATATGTGATCGTAATCACACTTTTTTCTCTTTTCATAATTTTTAATTCTGTTATAATTCAGCTAAATTTTTTAGGGGAAAGCATTATTTATACTAGGGTTTTAATCATATAAGACCTCAGTAAAGATCCTCTCAAAAAAATGATAACTATAATGTTATAAGCGATATAACATGTCTGATATTACCCTGCTAGGAACGACTGTCAATCATGACTCGGTTTTAGCAATGACGTGTTATAGAAATAACCGGTACGCTTAGAAAATTATTTCAGAAGTACTTGGTAAGTGAATTTGTAGGGCACAAGAACTGTCCATACGTTAAAGCCTCAAAATCATTAATAATGATAAAGAGGAAATTTCTATGTTCTTCACTGAATTTAATAGAAATAGTTCTACACATTTTGAATTAATCTTGTTAACTCCGTTTGGGAGCCTGAAAATGAAAAAAACTAAAATGGTATGCACTATCGGACCAAAATCCGAGAAACGCGAAGTAATGGAAACCTTATTAAATTCTGGCATGAACGTAATGCGTTTAAACTTCTCTCATGGTGACTTTGAGGAGCACGGTGGACGTATTACCAACATCAACGCTATCATGGAAGAGACAGGTAAAGTATTCGCTGTTCTTTTAGATACTAAGGGCCCAGAAATCAGAACCTGTGACTTAGAAAACGGTGAAGATGTAGAGTTAACAACTGGTGATAAGATTACTCTTACTTCAGATGCTTCTTTCGTTGGTAACAAGACTAAAGTTGGTGTAACCTACCCTGACCTAGCTAAGGACCTAAAAGTTGGTTCAACTGTTCTTTTAGACGACGGTCTAATCGGTTTAACCGTTACTGCAATCAACGGTAATGACGTTGAGTGTGAAGTTCAGAACAACGGTCTTCTAGGTGAGCACAAGGGTGTAAACCTACCTAATACCCACATTTCTATGCCATTCTTATCAGAGAAAGATAAGGGTGACCTATTATTCGGTATCAAGAGAGATGTTGATTTCATCGCAGCTTCATTCACCAGAACTAAGGAAGACGTTCTAGATATCCGTAACTTCCTAGATGCTAACGGTGGTAACGAGATCAAGATCATCTGCAAGATCGAGAACCAGGAAGGTTTAGACAACTTCGAAGATATTCTAGCTACAGCTGACGGTATCATGGTTGCTCGTGGTGATATGGGTGTTGAGATTCCTGCTCAGGAAGTTATCTTCGCTCAGAAGCACATCATCAAGCGTTGTAACGAAGTTGGTAAGCCAGTAATCACTGCAACTCAGATGTTAGATTCTATGATCAAGAATCCACGTCCAACCCGTGCAGAAGCTGGTGACGTAACCAATGCTATTCTAGATGGTACTGATGCAGTTATGCTATCAGGTGAGTCAGCTAAGGGTAAGTACCCACGTGAGGCTGTAAGAACCATGAACACCATCTGTGAGAGAACCGATTCATACTGCGAAGAGTATGCTGATGAAGTTTACCGTTATGTAGAGGCTTCTCCAACCGTAACTGATTCAGCATGTTTAGCAGCTGTTGAGGCTTCAGAGAGCTTAAATGCTCCAGTTATCGTTGTTGCAACTGAGCACGGTAACTCAGCTCGTGCAATCCGTAAGTTCAACCCTAATGCTGTAATTCTTGCATTAACTCCTAACTACAAGGCTGCACGTCAGCTATGCTTAACTCGTGGTGTTCTACCTAAGATTGTTGATAGAATCAACTCAACCGACGAATTCTTCAAGCTAGGTAAGAAGTTAGCTTTAGAGTTAGGTTTAGCTAAAGCTGGTGACAAGATTATCATGGTTAACGGTGCTCTAGTTCCATCAGGAATCACCAACACCATGTCAGTTCAGACTATCTAATAATCTAGCTTATCAGATAGAGAAAAGGGGCAAAATATTTTGCCCCTTTTTTAGTACCTAATAAAAAGTAGTTACCCCAAAAACGGAAGTAACTCCTCTGTGTTTACTTGTTCACAAGCTGAGAGTTTACCTCTTCCTTAATGTCATTCGGAATCTTATCCCAGGCCTGTTTAATAGGAAGCAGTAGATTTATACATTCATCAATTGGAGCTGTTTCTAAAGAAATAGAAGCTGTAGTTAAACGGTCTCGCATATACTCATATAAAGCAAGCATTCTATCGTACAAAGCAGGATCTGCTTTTCGATCCAGTGAATTCTCAAGACCATAAATAATACCCTGAGCCTTGGCTATTCTGTCTGCTTTATAAGCAAAGTCATTTCTTAAGACAGCACCTTTTGCCTGAGATAGTCTTTCTAGAAGGCCTTCGTAAAGCATCTGGATAATTCTGTGAGGATCTGCAACTGCTAATTCGGCCTCTATATTTGTTTTTTTATAGGCTTTTAAATTACGTCCGTACATATTAGCTCCTGCGTTTTTTATAATCTTAAAGCATTATATTTATACTTTATTATCGGCTGAATCTGTTTTTCTTTAAGAGAAAAATTAAATAAAATTCAGGCAAAATAAAACCGCCATATTATAGCGGTTCTATCAGTGGAGAGAGAGGATAAAATGAACTATGCTTTATCGTCCAGAAGTAATCCTTTAATCTCTTCTTTATTTAAGGTCATAGCTTTCTGGTTTTCTTCCAGCATCTTATCCAGTTTCTCTGCAAACTCTAAAAATTCTTCAGAAGGGATCTGACGCACAAGCTTCTTAGTGTTCATGTCAGTAACCTTAACCAAGGTGTTATCAGAATCGTCAAATGAGAAAGACAGACCAATGTTCTGCTGGTTCAGTGCGTACATACGCTCCTGAGCCAATTCCTCATTGCGCTCCTGTAATGCCTTGGAAATTTCTTTATCTTCTTCAACCTTCTCTTTGCTTCGCTCGCTAAGGGTCTGTGAAGACTTACTTTCCTCATCACCTAGAGAAGAAACACGAGCAGATTTTTCTTTCCCGTCTTTTGTCTCTTCTGTATTTAAAACCTTTTTTTCTTCCTCTGTCGGAATTGATTTATCCTGATCCCTGAATATAGATCTTGATACACCGAACAATGAGGAAATGGCATCTTTAATACTTATATCGCTCATTTTTTATCCCCCCTCTATTTTGAGGAGTCACTCTCTCCTGAAAAGTACAATTACTTTTCCATTTGTATAATTTATCGGACAATTTAATTAAGAACTTTAGAAAAAATTTAAAGAAAATATTAAAAATAAAGTAAATAATTATTACTTATTGATTTTTAAATAAAAATAGTATCGGTTAAGAGGATAGAGAGAGGAGACCGATACTATTTTAATTATTTAAGATAAAAGACTGGCTGCATCAAAAGGGCTTATATTTGCCTGAACTTTGCCATCTGACTTACTTAGCAGTGATGCGATATCTGCTGCTATATTCTTGGCGTTAGCTGAATTTACTACAATATTGTTCTTCTCACTTAACCTGTTCAGGTTTGACTGTAAATTCACCACAGTTGAAGACTCATTTTTAGCAACAGAATCTGCTGCCTTTTCACTAATCTTGTTGTTGCCCTGATGGTTAGATGGAATATTATTCACAACATTTGAAATATTATTTAACTTAATCATTTTTTCACCTCATCTCTATGTTATATAAAATCGAATAGTGATTGTTTATTCAACATACTGTAAATCTGTCTTGAAACTGTCAGCTGGTTCTGAGCTCTGATAAGTTCAGAAGCAGCATCAAAGGCATCAACTTCTGATACATTTGCCTTTGATTCCACCTTAATGGCAGATAATGACTCGTTTGCATTTAATACATTAGTGATTGCATTCTGTCTCGCACCAATCTGACCACGATATGAATCATAATGAGAAAGAGCTATCTCAACATCAACCTGACATTTTGTTATTGCTGCAATCTTATCAACATTTGATACAGACTCATCGTTAATAACAGAAGCAATTTCTGTCAGGATATTCAGCATATTTTTCGTAGTAGGTTTTTCTAGCTGGATGGAGATAGATTCATTTGAATTTGGATTTGAGATTGTGAACTCCATTCCTTTAACAGTAATCTTATTGATACTTGTTGATGTATCTACTTCTCCTGAATCAATAGTATTTCCATTTGGATCTAATAAAGTAAATTTTCCATTACCGTCAAGATTTATTGTCAGAGTATTCTCGGCTACAGATCCTGCAGGTTTGTAATATGTCTCAAATAACTCATTGAAAGTACCGTATGTCTTAACTTCAGCTCGTTCTAGATTAGTACCAGTAGCGTTAATGGTATATGCTGTTTTACAATTTTCAAAAATATCCAGTCCAGAATCAGATACCTGTACATTTACACTTGGTGCAACAACCACACCTCTGCTTGAACCATCAGCCTGACATTTGTAATGTCCTTCAGATGTCAGTGTATAGGTGGCAACACTACTATTTGCGCCAGAGAAAATATATTCCCCCTCTGTATTCTGAGTATTCATCAGATCAAACAGGTGATCTCTTAACTGGGCAATTTCTGCAGAAAGGGCTTTCAAACTTGATTCGTCATTAGAACCATTCACACACTGCTGCAGTCTTGTATGTACGCTTGATAGTGTATCCCACATTGATGATAAGGCAGTTTCCTCTTCAGAAAGGCTGTTATTAGCAATTCCACCAGCTTCAATATACTGTTTATATGCCGCAATAGCACCTTCATACTTCACCTTTGAAGCCATTCCTGAAGGATCTTCACCTGCAGACTGGAATTTCAGTCCAGAATTATATCTTGTTGCCTGCTCATCTACCTTAGAATTAGAATTTTTAATATAACTAAGACTGTTGGTATACTGCATTGTTGTTGAAATTCTCATACAGATACCTCCTCTAGAATGCTGCAATTAAAGCATTGAAAACGGTTTGTGATGCTTCAATAATCTTTGCACAAGCCTGATAAGACTGCTGGAACATCAAAAGATTAGTGGCTTCTTCATCAAGATTTACACCAGAATTTGACTCAAACATCTTTACAGTCTGCTCATATTTAGCCTCAGCTGCTTCGGTATTTGTCTTAGCTGAATTAGATGCTGAACCAATTAAAGCCAATAGGTTTGCATAGCCTTCATTTAAGGTAGTAGTCTGAGTCGAACCAGTTGTTTTGGTCAGTTTTTCACTTCTTAAAGAAGTTAAGGCGTTTGCATTTGAGTTATCAGCCTGACCTTCTGTGTTAATCTCAACAGTGAATGTGTCATTTTGCCTTACTGTACCAGAAATGGAAACCTCATAACCTGGGTATCCTTCTTCGTACAACTTTTTTGTTCCTCCCAAACCATCATCAGTAACAGCGTTTGCGAAAACATTTACACCTTTACATGAAGCAGGAGCATAACCTAACTCTGTCTCAGCACCTGTATCAGGGTCTCGATAAAAAATCACATAATTACCATCTTTATCAATTTTTATTAAATTAGGTGCCTCTGTATTAAAAACAGGTTTTCCATCTGTACCCACAGATACTCCGTAACCTGTACCTGTTGCTGTACAGGAAGTTAAAGAAATTACAGCATTACCATAATTATCATCACCGGTTCTAGTTCTTACCGCAGAGGCAAAAGCAAAGTCCTCCGGTTTATTGATTAAAGTTGAAAGAGTGCTTGCTGATAACACAGTTGGTTTGACATAGAATACAGTTCTGGTTGTTGCAGAAAGTGTATTTATGGACGCGTTAATAGAGAATTTAACTCCATACTTATCATCCTTGAACTTAATTTCCGCTGGAATTGCTGTCTTATCTATAGTTGTATCCAACTCATCTGTTATATCAACTCTGGTATCGTCCTTACCTCTTTTATAAACCTTATAATCACCGCCAGCAAAAATAAGCTCAAAGTCATAAGCCTCAACATTCTCACCTTTACCTTCAATGAAATCACAGGTTATACCATAAGAGTTACTTGAGCTTACGCCCTGAACACTTTGAATTTTTAAAAGAGCCTCGCCAGCTTTATCTTCCAAGGTAAAACCTGCCTTATTCTGCTCATTGAGGGCATCGGCAAATGAAACAGCAAGTTTACCCAGCTCCCTCATGGTATTTCTGATTTCCTTAGATGCGTTAAGGTAACCGCCTAAAGCGCCACCAATAGAATCAATGGTAAGCTGAACATTGGCAATGTTACGACTGGCATCCTCAGTATTCTCATAGCTCAGATAAATCTGTCGTTTTGTTGAATCAAAATCATTTAACTTATCGGTCAGACATCCATATGAATCGCCGTTGGCAAGCAGCATACCAGTACTCATGTAGATTTCATAAGTACCATCATCCTGCTCAACAACCTTGACACTCATTAGTTTTGACAGTTCACCTGTCAGACGATCTCGTTCATCCAGCATCTGCAGATAGATTTCGTTATTAACATGATTATCTGACAGAGCCATTGAACGAATTTCGTAGTTAATATTAGCTATTGAACGAGTCAGAGAGTTAATTTCTGTAATGCTGTCATGAACTCTGCTGTTTACATCGTTTAAAGAATCAAACATGCTTTCATTAGCGGTCTGAAAACGGTTAACCACGATATCAAGTTTTGCCATAGCAGCCTGACGGTTCGCGGTAGAAGTAGGAAGACTTGCCGCAGTTGAAAGCTCGTCAAAGAAATCTGACATTGCATTTGCCACAGACATAGTTGAATCTGAAAGAAGTCTGTCTGTTGTATCCAGACCTTCTGCATATGATTTATAGTAGTTGTAATCACTGCAGTCAGAATACATCTGACGCTGAACATACTGGTCATAAATACGACGGGTATAGGTAGCACCTACTCCCCAGTCAACACAGGAAGTATAAGTCTGAGTTTCTTTACGGATAAAGCCAACAGTATTAACGTTATTGATGTTATTTGAAGTAGCATTCAATAACTTCTGCTGGTTCAATACACCATATTTTCCGGTAATAATCAGATCTGTACTGCCCATTACAAAAATCCTCTAAAGTGGCAATAATTGCCTACATCCTATCCTCAGAAAATTACATGCTATTTGTATGCCATAAATGCAATTTTCCTTGAAATTGTTTTCAACTTCTCAGCATAATCGGGATCCGTTGCATATCCTGCTTTTTGAATTTCATCAAAATAATCGTCAGGAGAATAACTTTTATCAACAGCATTTTTATACCTCGGATTATCCTTTATAAATGAAATGTAATCTTTCATGCTTTCAAGAACATCTGCATATTTTCTGAAAGCACTAACCTCATTGACCATTTTTCCGTTTCTAAATTCTGGGGATGATAGTTTTTCGCTATCTCCTTTCCATGCAGAATTCGCTTTGATACCGTAATAGTTATTTCCTGATGAGACATGTTTTCCCCATCCGGTTTCAAGCGCAGCCTGTGCAACAAGAACCAGAGGATTAAAGCCTAAACCTTCCACTGCTTTAATTGCATAAGGCATCATCTTTTCAACAAAGTCTTCATGTGACGCAAAACTCTTCATTGATTCTGGGTCAGGTAAACCGGCATATAGCTTTCTCAATTTTGAGATACTTGCCTCACCGTCCACGTGAGAGGAAATGAAACTAGATAGTTTTGTAACGGAAGACCCTTTTATATGTGTACCTCTACCTGAAACAGCCAGCTTATCAAGTTCAGCCATAAGCTCCTTACCTTCATCACCGAGTGACTTTGCAAACTGCTTGGTCAGAAGGTAGGTAATTGAGTTTTTGTTTACACCTGAATTAGAAGTTAAAGCTGCAACATTCTGCTGAGCGAGCATATCCTCATAAAATCCGGAATACTTTGAATGAAGAGGAGAATCAGGATTTAATGAATCATTAGACTTACGCATTGCATCAACCCAGTACTGATTCAGCAAAGACTGGAATTGCTCTGCAGCGGCTTTCAAAGCTAAAGCCTGGGCCTTCTTGTCTCCCAGACCAAGTTTTTTTATCTTGGATAAATTACGATGATCTCCAACCAAGCCTATATCGAGATCAGTTTTCGAATTAGCAGAGGAAAAATCAGTCATAACTACACCATGCGTCCATTAATTGTTGTTCAAACAGAAACAGCAAGGTTTATGCCAATTGAAAAATTGGCGCTGATTTTTCATAAATAGAGAGGCCGAAAAGAACGTAATTTTGACGAGTTAGTTAGTCAATAACAGTGTTTATAAAAAAATAATTTTTATTTTTTTTGAAAAAATGACGATTAGTGATACCCTATGAAAAATAAAGAGAATTTATTATAAAAAAAAGAAATTGATATTTTGATGCATATTTTTACTCGACATTAATCACAATTACATTACCTAAAACATGTCAAAAATTTGTCATTTTTTTATACCGATGTATTATTAATATAAAGTCGAAAAATAATTAAATCAGGTTGTGATATTCATTCAGTAAGTCAAAAAAACATCATGACAGAGTGAATGCATTTTAGTTAAACAAAAACTGCTAATCATTAAACATTCTCCTCATAACGATTATGTTACGGGCGTTTTATTCTTTATTGATTATCATGCAGTTTACAGATCATTGAAGGTGATACATGCGTTTTTCAGGAAATCTCCTAATTCTTGAGAAGGATAATCACAAACGAGAATCACTTGAAACTATCTTTTCCTTTTTGGGATTGTCGTGTCAAAGTGGCGATGTAGATGACTGCATATCTTACTTTGATGCAGAAGAGTCAAATGTAGATATCTGCATTCTTGGTGATATTGATGGTTTCAATTACAAAGAATTCATTATTTCTCATGCCAATACAGCATTCCTGTTATGTTCTGAAAACAGTCACGAGGATCTGAAGGAACAGCCTAATTTCATGGGCGAAATCGGAAATGATCCTAACTATGATGAAATAGTTTCACTACTGCATTACTGTCAGTCTTTCCGTTCTATGAGAAGACTCTCAAGCAAATCTGGTGACGGAGCATCGGCACTGATTAAGATGCTGGTTGGTCAGGATAAGGCAATCACCAACGTTAGAAGACTGATTGAACAGGTTGCAACCAAAGATACCTCTGTACTGATTTTAGGAGAATCTGGCACGGGTAAAGAGGTTGTCGCAAGAGCTATTCATGAATTATCAGATAGAAAGGATAAGGCATTTGTTCCGGTTAACTGCGGAGCTATTCCTGCAGAACTGTTAGAATCAGAGCTTTTCGGTCACGAAAAAGGTGCTTTCACAGGTGCAATCAGTGCTCATGAGGGAAGATTTGAACTTGCTGAAGGCGGAACCATTTTCCTTGATGAAATCGGAGATATGCCATTTCAGATGCAGGTAAAGCTCCTGAGAGTATTACAGGAAAGACAATTTGAAAGAGTCGGTTCAAATAAGCCAATTAAATCAGATGTCAGAATTATTGCCGCAACCCACCAGAATCTTGAGAAAATGGTTGCAGAAAAGACCTTCCGTCAGGACCTTTTCTATAGATTGAATGTATTCCCTATTGAAACACCTCCTTTGAGAGAAAGAACCGATGATATTCCTCTTTTAGTTCAGGAATTGGTTAATCGTCACAGCAAAATTCAGAAAGCAACGGTACGATTTACTCAGAGAGCGATGCTTCAGCTGATGTCATGTCCTTGGCCGGGAAATGTCCGAGAATTATCAAATATTGTTGAAAGACTGCTGATTCTTCATCCTAATGAAATCGTTGATGTTAACGAGTTACCTGTAACCTACAGAGGCGGTAAACTTGAGGATGATCCATATGAAGAAAGAATGGCTCTTCTGGATAACTTCTCTGTTCCTCTTCAAGGTGATGAGCTTCAGGAAGAAGGATTCTTCGAAGACAATGACAACAGACCAATTGATCTGCCACCATTGCCAGTGATCGAAGGAGAAAGAGATATGGCACAGGCATTCATGCCTACACTTTCTCCAGAAGGTATAAACCTTAAGGATATGGTTGCAAGTATTGAAATCAGCATGATTAAGCAGGCGCTTACTCAAAGCAACGGAGTTGTTGCAAAAGCCTCAGAAATCTTAGGACTGAGAAGAACAACTCTTGTTGAAAAAATGAAAAAGTACGGTATAGCTTCAACAAACTAACGGAATCTTAATAGATGAAATATAAAAAGGACCTGGAATCTTTTCTAAAAAATAAGACTATTTTAGTTACTGGCGGTACCGGCTCTTTTGGAAACAAATTTATACAGAAACTTCTGGAAAATTTCGAAGTCAAAAAACTTATCGTCTATTCTAGAGATGAGCTAAAACAGTATGAAATGTCTCAGAGACTTGCAGACTATTCTCAGTCTTTAAGATTCTTTATCGGTGATGTAAGAGATCTTGAAAGATTAAAGCTTGCTATGCGCGGAGTTGATATTGTCATACACGCTGCAGCATTAAAGCAGGTTCCTGCTGCTGAATACAATCCAATGGAATGTATCAAAACCAATATCAATGGAGCGCATAACGTAATAGAAGCAGCTATTGCCAATAATGTAGAAAAAGTAATCGCTCTTTCAACAGACAAGGCTGCAAACCCTATCAATCTGTATGGTGCAACAAAGCTTTGCTCAGATAAGCTCTTTACCGCTGCAAACAATCTTGTCGGCGAAGGTAAAACAAGATTTTCAGTAGTTCGTTATGGAAATGTTTCTGGCTCCAGAGGAAGTGTTGTTCCTTTCTTTAGAAAACTAAAAGAGCAGAATGCCGAGTTTATTCCAATTACAGATAAAGAGATGACCAGATTCTGGATTTCCCTTGAGCAGGGCGTGGAATTTGTTCTAACCAATCTTTTAAGAATGCATGGCGGTGAGATTTTTGTTCCAAAGATTCCTTCAATAAAAATTGTTGACCTTGCGACTGCCATTGCCCCAGAGATACCTAAGAAGGAAATCGGAATCAGACCAGGCGAGAAAATTCATGAACTGATGTGCCCAAGAGATGACTACCAGCATGTAATCGAATTTGATGATTTCTTCATCATCAGACCTTCAATTGCAACATTCTCAAATGCGACACCATTGAGATATCTGACCACTGGTTTAGGTGAAAAAGGATGGCCTGTAATCAGAAACTTTGAATACAATTCGCAGACTAATCCTGACTTCATGAATGTTGAACAAATCAGAGAATTTCTGAAAAAGGTTTAATTTTGATGATTCCCTACAGTACTCAGACAATTGAAGATGAAGATATCGATGCCGTAAAAAACATTCTTCGTTCTCCATTTCTTACCTGCGGTCCAACTGTCACTGATTTTGAAGAACAGACCGCATCCTACGTTAATGCAAGTTATGCTGTCGCTGTAAACTCATGCACTTCTGCATTACATATTGCAATGATGGCACTGGGCGTAACCGATTCAGATCGAGTTTTTGTCAGTGCTATCAGTTTTGTAGCATCAGCAAACTGTGCAAGATATCTTGGAGCTGATGTAGATTTTATTGATACAGATAAATTTACAGGTAATCTAGATGTCAATCATTTAGAACAGATGCTTATTGATGCAGAAAAGCAGAACAGACTTCCAAAGGTGGTGGTAGCTGTACATCTATCCGGACGCCCTGTTGATCTTCAAAGAATATATGAATTAAAAATCAAATATGGTTTTTATCTGATTGAAGATGCTGCTCACGCATTAGGCGCAATCTACAAGGGACATAAGATTGGAGACTGTTTCTTCTCTGATATTACCGTTTTCAGTTTTCATCCGGTAAAAATTATTACAACCGCTGAAGGCGGTATGTGCCTGACAAATGATGAAACACTGTACAGAAAAATGAAACTCTATTCCAGTCATGGAATAGAACATGACAAGCAGTTCCTGATAAATAAGGATATGCCGAATTTTTACTACGAAATGCAGTCCTTAGGATATAACTATCGCATGTCTGATGTACATGCAGCTCTTGGAATATCTCAGCTCTCAAGAATAGAGGACTTTCTTTCAAAAAGGAGAGAACTTGCAAAAGAATGGGAGGAACTACTATCTTCAGACAAAAATCTGACTCTTCCTCCTGCTGATTCTAATGATTCTGTAAGCTCCTGGCATTTATATCAGGTAGGAATTCCTTTTGGCAAACGAGATTTCGTATACAATACCCTAAGACACAGAGGCATTTGTGTACAGGTCCACTATCTGCCTATATATAAACACCCATATTACCAGAGCATAAAGAACTACCCTTCACTACCTGGAGCGGAGTATTTCTTTGAAAGAACGCTTTCTCTTCCTCTTTACCCAAAACTAAAGAAATTAGACCTTCAGATGTGTGCTGCAACACTTTTAGGTCTCATTGATGAGAAAAAATTATAGATGAGCATTTACGCATGTATTCCTGCCAGAGGCGGTTCAAAAAGAATACCTCATAAAAACATTAAGGATTTCTTGGGGCAGCCTTTGATTTCATATCCAATTAAAGCGGCATTAGCTAGCGGCATTTTCAAGGACGTTATCGTTTCAACAGACGATCAGGAAATTGCAGATATATCTGTTAAATGCGGAGCCAAGGTTCCATTTTTGAGAGATAAGAGTTTGGCGGATGATTTTACAGGTACATTTGCCGTTACAAAGGATGCATACAGTAAAATTAAGGAATTCGATCCTCAGATTGATTCCATATGCTGTATATATGCAACAGCTCCTCTTCTTAAAGCGCAAAATCTAATTGAGGCCTACAAAGACTTCAAAGAGACTGAATGCGACTGTGTAATGTCCGTTTGTGAATTCTCTTTTCCAATCCAGAGAGCTCAGATTATTGGGAATGATGGGTATTTAAAATACAGAGAACCTGAATTTGTTCCATGCCGCTCACAGGATCTGGAAAAATGCTATCAGGATTGTGGATTGTTCTACTTCTATTCAAATGACGCAATGGAACAGAATAAAACTGCAAAAACAAAACCATACATCATGCCAAGATACCGAGTAATAGATATTGATACAGCAGAGGACTGGAAAATGGCATGTGCCTTAGCCAAAGCAGTTACAGATCTTAATTATGAATAAAAATCTAGTTGTAGTACTTAAGGCTGATGCTCAGATTGGTACCGGGCATCTTATGAGAGTAAAAGGATTACTTCCCTATTTTAAGGACTATAACATCTATCTGTGCTCAGATTCCCTATCGGATGAGCTTAAAACACAGTGTACAGAATATAAAGATATAGTACTAACCGAAAAAAACAATCTTGTTAACGCAGTCCTTTCCTTTTCACCTTCACTGGTAATCGTTGATCATTACTTTCTTGATGAGAAATTTGAAAGTGCAATATATGAAAAAGCAAAAGTAGTTGTTATTGATGATCTTGAAAACAGAAAACACAAATGTCATCTTCTGATTGATCAGTCTGAAGGAAGAACCAGATATAGAGAGCTTGTTCCTGAAAACTGCAGACTATGTTTAGGACCAAAATATAACTTTATAAAAAAAGAGTTCTTTGAAATTCAAAAAACACCAAACATATATGGTGTTCCAAGAGTTCTGGTGAATTTTGGTGGCGCTGATCCTGTACATGGCTGCAAATATACAGCCCAGGCTATTCTTGAGGGTAAACTGTACAAACAGTTCAGATTTACGATCATAAGCGGACTTTCCAATCCTGATTATGAAGATATAAGAGCTATCGTATCAGATATTAAGGAAATAACTCTAATTCGTAATTCAAATAATATAGCAGAAGTCTTTTCTAATACAGATCTGGCTATTGGTGCCTGTGGAGGAATGTTCAGAGAAAGAATAATTGCGGGAATTCCTTCTATCAATGTTGAAATAGCAGACAATCAGGCAGGAACCTGTGATGGAGTCGTAAGAAAATTCACTCTTGGCGAATGTGCAAATGTGTCAGAACTGAAGAACCCTTCGGTAATTTTCGAGAAATTAAACAATCTTTACAGGAACTACAGCGAATTCGAAAAGAACTGCAGAAATTTAATCAAAGACTGCGGAATAGAGAATATAGTAAAAGAAATTCGCAGTCTATAAATAGAAAAGGATGAGTACCATATTAGATACTCATCCATCAATTCACCTTTATGAAAGCTATCATCTTGGATGGTTCAATTTGGGGAAGAAACCATCTAAACTACATAGCGTGATTATGTTATCAAAAACGCTATTCCGATTTAGAGACATTCGTCACATTTTTCTCAAATAAAAGTAAGATTTTAACGCTCTATAAAAGATTAAAGCGACTTAAATCAAAATTAAAAAAATCAAGTTATCTAATTGTATTACAACATTAAAATCTGTCATTATTGAGATAATGACACTTTTTTGATTTTTGTATTTTAATAACAATTTTCACATTATGAAAAATTAATTATCGGATAATTGCGAAGAAAAACACTTAAATACGTGTATATATAATCAAAAAATTACATTTTAAGATGATAACTATCAGATCTTATTAGAATTTGAGGATAATTCTGTAGATAGTACAATTTTCATGCAAACGGTTTAATTTTTTTATTTTTCCGTTTTTTTTTGATAATTTTAGGCAATTATTATTGATATAAAAAATAGAACTAAAGCCGTTTCCAAATAAAAGCCTAAAAAATATTGGGAAGAATTAGTTACGAAAGCGTTTTCATAGTTCTTCAGTACCATCAAGAAAAACAGGTAATCTCCAGTCAATTGGAGAGATACCCTTGGAGGTTAGATAGCTGTTTGTTTTTGAAAAATAGTGATTTCCAAAAAAACCGCCTCTGTTTGCTGACAATGGACTTGGATGGGCACCAGTCAGAACCAGGTGTTTTGAGGTATCGATTCGAGAACCTTTTCTCTGAGCATATCCGCCCCACAATATAAAAACGAGATTCTCACATTTATCGCTTAGAGTCTTTATGACATCATCTGTAAATTCCTCCCAGCCAACACCACGGTGAGAGCCAGCCAGATTTTCATCTACACTTAGTACGGAATTTAATAAAAGAACCCCCTGTCTAGCCCAAGGTATTAGATTTCCATGATTAGGAACTTCAAACCCCGGAATATCATCACAAAGTTCTCTATATATATTTCTTAAACTAGGAGGAATAGCTATTCCTACAGGAACAGAAAAACACAGTCCCATCGCCTGACCTTTCTCATGGTATGGATCCTGACCTATGATCACAACTTTAAGTTTCTGAAATGGAGTATAGCTAAAGGCATTAAAGAGATCCTTCTGAGGAGGAAAGACATTTATTCCTTTCAAACGCTGCTGTTTCTGGTAATTATATGCATTAATAAATGCATCAGTCTTCTTCAACGGACCTATTATGTCTTTCCAGTTATTCATAACCATTCCTTACTTAACTCACAAAATTCGCATATAAGTATAATTGGAAAACTACATTTCTGTATAATTCTTAGATTAAAATAAACTGGTATACTTTAAAAATACCAATAATGCCCGCATGTATTAATACGGGAAAATTAAGTTAAGGAGATTCATGATGCAATCATCTAATCCAGCAATTTCAGCAATGAGAAACGCTGCTGGTGTGTATAACTTCGGCGGAGTTGAAGCAGGAGCTACAATCTCAGGAACAACCACAAAATCTATTCTGCTGGTTGGTCTAACTATGGTTGTAGGCTATCTGACAATGAACTACACCTTAGGTCAGATTTATAGCGGACAGGCCATTTCATCTTTACTGATGTACGGCTCTATCATCGGTGCTCTTATTGTTGCTTTTATAACAATCTTCAAGCCAACAGTAGCACCTATTACAGCACCTATTTACGCAGTTCTAGAAGGTGCAGCACTTGGAACCTTATCAGGAGCTTTTGAGTTCCAGTATCCTGGTATCGTTACCACAGCTGTTATGTCAACCTTTGTTGTTGTAATGACAATGCTTTTCTTATGGAAATACAAGATTGTTGTTCCAACACAGAGATTTAAATCAATTATTACAGGTGCAATCACTGGTATCTTTGTTCTATACATGATCCAGATTGTATTCTCTCTATTTGGAGGAAGTCTTCTTCCATCATCAGGTCCAATGTCAATCCTGATTTCGCTGATAATCTGCACAGTTGCAGCATTCAGTCTGATCCTTGATTTTGAGAATATCCAGATTGCAGTTGACGAAGGCCTTCCAAAGCATTTTGAGTACTACAATGCATTCTCATTATTAGTAACCATCTGCTGGCTTTACATTGAAATTCTTAAGTTACTATCCAAGAGAGAGTAATTTATTCAACCAATATAATGCAGACTTTATGTCTGCATTTTTTTTGATGTAAAATACTAAAAAAACAACAGATAAGGATGATCATGCGAGATTTATTGCAGTGTAGAGAAGATATAGACAGCATTGACAGACAGATATTGGACCTTCTCGAAAAGAGAATGGACGTAGCCAAGGACATTGCTGAATACAAGTTATCTCATAATCAGAGTATTACAGACACATCTCGTGAACAAATAAAGCTCCAGAAATTAAGAGAACAGGCAAAGTCACATGGACTGCCAGCATCATATATTTCTGATCTTTACAGAATGATCATGAAAAACACCTGTGCAATTGAACAGCAGCACATAATTGCAAAGGCAAACAGTTCTACAATCATTAGAGATACCTCTATCGCCCATCTCGGCTCCACTGGAAGCTATTCTCATGTTGCTGCAATGCGCTTTTTAGAAGGGTTCAAAGGGAATATTACGGCAAGTGGCTGCGATACATTTGAGCAGATTGTCGGACAGGTTGAAACAGGAAAAGTTGAATTTGGTGTTCTTCCTATTGAAAACTCAAGTTCAGGCTCCATTAACGAAGTTTTAGATGTTATTCAGAATACAACTGCATCAATAGTTGGAGAGCTTTTTGTTCCCATTGATCATGCAATTTTAGGAACTAGTGCCAGCAAACTCGAAGAAATAACTGATGTATACTCACATCCACAGCCAGTAGCTCAGTGTTCTAACTGGATAAAAGACATTCTTCCAAAGGCAAATATTCATTACACAAAAGCAACATCCGAGGCAATGAACATAATAAGAGACCTAAACTCCCCTCATCATGTTGCAATTGGATCTCATATGGCAGCAAGTTACTACGATCTGATTCCGATTGTAGATAATATTGCAAATAATACAAACAATTACACTCGTTTCATTGTAATATCAATGACACCAATCAGTGTACCAGCAACTATTCCGGCAAAGACATCTCTGACCTTTGGTGTTCAGAAATACACTCCTGGTTCCTTAATTTCTGTTTTAGCTGAAATTTCAAAACACCAGCTTAACTTAACCAAACTAATATCAAGGCCTAGATTAGACCGAAACAAAGATACCTGGGAAGAAATTTTCTTTGCAGACATAGAGGGAAATCTTTCTTCTCCAGAACTTCAGGATATTCTCGAGGATATAAAGCCTTTCACTTCAACTCTGAAGGTTTTAGGCTGTTATCCAAATTCAGAAGAAAAGAACAATCAGCGATAGAAAAAACACTTAGTTTAAAATAAACACAAAATATCATATAAATGGACAGTCTTCGTAGAAGACTGTCTCTTGTTTTAAGGGATGATAGACGCGAGGTATTTATGCCATCAAATAATCTGCAGAATATTTTAAAAATACTTCATCGTCAGCCATCATCTCAGGTCGCATTATGTAAACAGCTCAACCTCAGTAAAGCACAGATCAATAAACTAACAAGCAATTTACTTGAGGCTAAACTGATTGATAAACACGAAGATACTGACTATAAAAGCAATCTGGGCAGACCTAGACAGATCTTAAAGATATCAGATAATATGCAGTACTGTACTGTTCTTATCGTGCATACCTTATCTGATTTTTCAGCACACGTTTTTGTATACGGGCATAAAAAAGAGCTAGCCTCAACCCCACTTCCCCATGTTAAGTCCGCAAAAGAATTCGCAAGAACTATTGATATAGCTATTGATACTCTTACAAAGAACTGTTTTATTAACAGAGCTCTTATTAAATCTATAGTTATTGCTACCCATGCAACGGTTGAACAGGGTGAAAGCGGAATAATGTATAGAAACAATAATCTAGATGATGTAAATATCATGCTAGGACAGATTGTTTATAAACAGACCAAGATCAGAACTTTTATTTATAACTTTGCATATGGAACCCTGCTGAAACTAAAAAACACTCCAGAAATTAATACAGAAAACGCTCTCGTTATCAACAACGGAGAAGGTTCTGTTGCCTTAGGTATATTTCTAAATGGCGACATTCAGTTGGGTAAAAACAATTCATTTCCAGAGTGCTCACACTTACCATATCCTCATGGTTTTGAAAAATCACTTGGAGTATTCGGAGAACATACTGAAGATGCATTGTTTTTTGCTATAAGTGTAATGGCTCCAATCTACAACCTGTCCAACGTAATAATTACAGGAAACTGCTTCAAAGAACACCTTGATACACTAGAAAGAGTAAAAGATAAATTAAAGGAACAGAGAGATCCTAGACTTCATAATATTGAGCTTTCATACAGAAGAATTACTTTAAAAGATTGTCTAGAAGAGATGATCTACTTAAGTTTTGATACGCTCGTAGATGTACTTAACCCACAAATGACAAAACAGAATCTGCAGACAATCGTATCCAAGATTAAATACACAAACTAATCTTAAAAAATTTAAATGAAATTTAAGTTAATAAAGAGAAAACTAAGAAATGGTGCGGGAGAAGAGACTCGAACTCTTACACCATAGGCGCCAGAACCTAAATCTGGTGCGTCTACCAATTTCGCCACTCCCGCAAAATTGTAATTTGAAGAAATCTTAAGAACCGAAACACCTAAATGGTGCGGGAGAAGAGACTCGAACTCTTACACCGAAGGCGCCAGAACCTAAATCTGGTGCGTCTACCAATTTCGCCACTCCCGCAAAATCAGTGCTTAAGATGGGGTGGCTAGAGGGGCTCGAACCCTCGACAACCGGAATCACAATCCGGGACTCTACCAACTGAGCTATAGCCACCATTGTATTAAATCATTAGCGTTGGCGCGTCCTAGAGGAATCGAACCTCTGACCCACAGCTTAGAAGGCTGTTGCTCTATCCAACTGAGCTAAGGACGCAAAGGTAAGTAATTAGGACTGAACCTAACACCACACTTCAAAACGCTGAAGTGATTTAACGGTGTGATATGATACAAGAGAGATATGAGTACGTCAACAAAAATTTTGACTTTTTTCGCAAAATTCACTTTCCTCTTTTTTCAAATTTTAAACAAATGCCTTTTATATCGAATGCAATTTGATTCGTGTTCGTTATTGTTTTTTCATAAAAGTATAATTAAACGAACGATTCTTTTCTGATTGTTAATCATTTAACAAATATTTTTGTACAATAGCGTTGGTCTTAATTATCGTTAAAAAAAGGAGGAAAAATGTTTTTAGGAATTCCCCTGATTGAATTAGTTGAAACTATCGCTATTCTAGCCTTATGTGGTGTTGTTGCAGGTTTTCTTGCAGGCTTGCTGGGAGTAGGAGGAGGAATTATTTTTGTTCCTTGCTTCACTTTTGTTTTCACCGTATTTTTTAAAGTCCCTTTGGACGTTGCTGTTATCATTGCAACCGGAACGTCTCTTTTATGTATGATTCCAACATCTATATCTGCAGCAAGATCTCAGAATAAAAAAGGAAATACTGATATTGAAGTAATTAAAGCATGGTCTGTTGCTATGCTTGTAGGTGTTTTTATCGGAATCATGGTTTCAAAATTCCTAGGCGGAGCCTGGTTAACCATTCTGTTTGGTAGTGTAATGATTTTAAACTCCATCAACACTTTATTCAGAGCAAAAGCAAAACCAGCTTTTGATAAATTACCAGGAAAATTTGGTCAAAATTGTATTGCATTCTGCATTGCATGCTTCTCATCAATGCTTGGAATCGGAGGAGGAACTCTTACAGTACCAGTGCTGAATGCTTGTTCAGTACCACCTCATAAATCAATTGGTACATCATCTGCAGTTTCACTTTTTGTATGTGTACCAGGAGCCCTTCTAATGATATTCACCAATTTAAACTCTACTCCTGCAGGTGCACCTTTAGGAACATTTGGTCTTGTTAATGTTCTTGCTGCCATTTGTGTAGTACCTATTTCATTCTTCTGTGCACCACTAGGAGTCAATATTGGTAAAAAAATCGCTCCAGTAACATTAAAACGCATTTTTGCTGTAGCTTTGTTTATAATTAGCGCAAACATGCTGTACAAAGGCATAACCTATTACACCAAGGTATCCGAGCCTCAGGTTGTACAGCAGGTTGAAGAGCCAGCAGTAGAACAATCGCAGTTTATCGAGGAGAAATAAACAAATGACAGCTCAAATCATTGACGGTAAGAACATTGCAAAACAGTTAAGAGCAGAACTTAGAGAAACTGTAGATGCAAAGGTAAATCAAGGATTCCGCCGTCCAGGTTTGGCTGTTGTACTTGTAGGATCAGATCCTGCCTCTCAGGTATATGTAAGAAATAAAAGAAAAGCATGTGAAGATGTCGGCATCAGATCTTTTGCATATGATCTTCCAGAATCAACCACTCAAGATGAGCTTGATGCTTTAATTGAAGAACTGAACAATAATCCTGAAGTTGACGGAATCTTAGTTCAGTTTCCTCTACCTTCACATCTGGATGAGTCAAGAATTGTTGAACTTATTTCATCAGAGAAAGATGTTGATGGATTCCATCCATATAATGTTGGAAGACTGGTTCAGAGAATTCCTTACATCTGTGCATGTACCCCTCATGGAATAATGACTCTGTTAAAGAAAACTTTAGGTGAAGATCTAAAGGGGTTAAATGCCGTTGTAGTTGGTGCATCAAATATTGTGGGAAGACCAATGGCACTTGAACTGCTTCTAGCAGGATGTACCACAACAGTTACTCACAGATTCTCAAAACCAGAGGATCAGAAAGCTCTGATCAAAAATGCAGATATTCTGGTTGTAGCAGTAGGTAAACCAAAATTTCTTGATGGTGATTTGGTTAAGGACGGAGCTACAGTTATTGATGTTGGAATTAACAGACTTCCTGATGGAAAATTATGCGGTGATGTTGATTTTGAGAAAGCATCTCAGCACGCAGCTTACATCACACCGGTTCCTGGCGGAGTTGGTCCTATGACCATTGCGACCTTAATGCAGAATACTGTTACCTCTTATCTAAGCAAAATTTAACAAAAAAAATGCCAGCCTGTTTTCAGGTTGGCATCTCTCCTTAAAAATACATCTTTTTATTAAAGCATATTCTCAAGATTATCCATTGCAACATCAGGATTTACATCCTTGGTGTAGTCAACGCCATCTACTTCAAAGCCGAATAGCTGTAAGAACTGTTTCTTGTAATCAGCATAATCAGACATTTCAAATAGATTATCAGTTGTAACCTTTGGCCATAATTCCTTGCACTTGTTCTGAACTGAGTCACGTAATTCCCAAGAATCCATGCGGATACGGTTCTTATCGTCGATCTCAACTGTCTTTGAGTAAATTTCAGAGAACATTCTGTAAATGTGCTCAATTACAGACTCGTAAATACCCTGCTCTCTCATTACCTTAAAGCATAGAGAAATGTATAAAGGCATTACAGGAATTGCAGATGAAGCCTGAGTTACAACACTCTTTAATACAGCAACCTTAGCCTCACCACCAACAGAAGCTAATCTCTCGCAGTTAGCCTTTGCAGCTCTATCAAGATCTTCCTTAGCCTTACCTAAAGCACCGTGCCAATAGATTGGCCATGTAATCTCTGTACCGATATAGCTGTATGCAACAGTCTTACAGCCTTCTGCTAGAACGCCAGCATTCTTTAGAGCCTCAATCCATAGCTCCCAGTCCTGACCACCCATAACCTTTACGGTATTCTCGATTTCTTCCTCGGTAGCAGGCTCTAGAGATGCAGTGATAATCTCATTCTTGTTGGTATCAATTGCAGTTGAAGTATAAGTCTGACCAATTGGCTTTAATGAAGAGCGAACTACTTCACCAGTCTGTGGCATCTTACGTACAGGAGCTGCAAGAGAGTAAACAACAAGGTCGATCTTGCCAAGATCCTCTTTGATAATCTCAATTGCCTTGTTACGACACTCATCAGAGAATGCATCTGCATTGATATTCTTTGCATATAAACCTGCTTCTTTAGCATATTTTGTAAATGCACAGGTATTGTACCAACCAGCAGAACCTGGTCTCTTCTCTGAACCAGGCTTCTCAAAGAATACGCCCAAGGTAGCAGCATTAGAGCCAAATGCTGCACTGATACGTGAAGCTAAACCATAACCGGTTGAAGCACCAATTACTAAAACTTTCTTAGGACCGTTGGCAACAGGGCCCTTTTTCTTTACTAGTTCAATCTGCTCTTTAACATTTAAGTCACATCCTGTTGGATGAGTTGTAACACATATGAAACCACGTGCCTTTGGCTCGATAATCATGAAAAATATCTCCTTTATGAGCGTATTTATAAAAACTGCTGTGATTTTATCATATTTTAAACTCAACGACTGCTAATGCGTCACAAAGACGAGGATAAGCCGTTTAAATCCCCTCTTCAAATAGATAATTGGTGTATAATTCTCGCCTAGAACATTAGATTACATAGATTCCGACAAAAAAAATGAACAAATATTTAAAATTACTAGTTACTTCAGCTCTTCTTTATTCATCTTCATCTTTAGCTATTAAATCAAATCCAAACCCTATTCCGGGATCTCAGATTGGAGTCGCCTATTTAAGACCAAACGACAACAATATATATGGAAAAAACATTGATACATACATGCATCCCGCATCAACCTTAAAGGTTATTACAGGTCTTGCAGCAATTCTGTATCTTGGTCATGACTATAAATTCAAAACAAATCTTGAGGTTTCAGCCAGACAGGTAAGTTCTCAGGGCAACATTAAGGTTGATAATAACGGTGTTCTACAGGGAAATGTTCTTATTAAATTCGATGGTGATCCTAGCTTCACCACTCAGTCATACAGAACACTTATCAATACTCTTGTATCTGCAAAAGTCAAAAAAATTGCAGGAGATGTAATTATTGATGTAAGTAAGTTTGCGGGAATGTCAAAGGGAGAAGGCTGGTCTTGGAACGATCTTCCAATCTGCTTTACCTCGCCTGCAAGTACAGCAATCATCAACAGAAACTGTGTATTTGCACAGCTTCAGCCAAACGGAATTGGAGAAGTAGCTACAGCTAAACTTAATGCAGCAAGTCCAATCTCCATCCAGTCAGATGCAATAGGTGTCAAGCAGTCTAGCTACGGCGGCAACTGTGAGCTCGAAGCCAACCTGTACATGAAGAATCAGTACCACATTACAGGCTGTGTTCCTGTAATTGGAAAGAATCAACCTTGGCCGCTTTCTTTATCAATTTCAGACCCGGATCAGTGGGCGGTAGATTGGACAAATCAGCTTTTAAAGGAGAAAGGAATCAGTGTTTACTCGATAAAAATTGCACGTTCTCCTCAGGAAGGCTATACCACAGTTGGATCTATTGAATCCAAACCTATGTCTGAACTGGTGAAATATATGCTTTACCGTTCTAACAACCTGTATGCGGATGCTATTGCAAAAACAGTGGGTGCAGAATTCTATAAGCTTCCAGCAACATATCCTCGTACAACCAGAGCTCTTAGAGCTGTACTTCTGAAATATGCAAATATCAATTTAGGAAATACATATATTGTTGATGGAAATGGCCTTTCACCTCATAATCTAGTAACTCCTCACAAGATGCTTGAGATTCTGGAGTTCATCAATCTTAATGATGATAAGATTGGTTTTATTAAGCTGCTTCCTGTAGCAGATGAATCTGGAACTTTACACTGGAGAGCATCTACAAAGAATCCTCCTCTCGGAAAGAATGTTGCAGCAAAAACAGGTTCTCTTCAGAATGTATCTAACCTTATGGGCTTTATGAGAACAAAATCAGGAACCAGAGTACCATTTGTTTTCTACACAAATTCACTATCATATGATCAGAAAACCAGAGATCTGGTTAAATACCATAAGATAGCATCACCTCATTTAGGATATGAGCGTTATGTTCTAGAACAGATTTATGACGAAAAGGTTATGGGAAGAGATTTCTGATTCTGACCTATATTAAATACAGCCAGATGCGCTTTATGTTCACTAATATGGATTAATGATGTAAAATCAAGTTTACTCAAAACCACTTATAAATACGGTGTATATTTTATTATGAAATTACTACAAAAATCCCACAAACTTGATAATGTTTGTTATGACATCCGAGGAAAAATCCATCAAGAAGCTTTAAGAATGGAAGAAGAAGGACAGAGAATCCTTAAATTAAACATCGGTAACACCGCGCCATTTGGTTTTGAGGCGCCAGAAGAAGTAGTCCGTGACGTAATTAGAAATATTCCAAACTCTCAGGGCTACTGTGAATCAAACGGAATTTTCTCTGCTCGTAAAGCTATTGCTCAGTATTATCAGCAGAAGGGTCTAAAGAGCGTTGATGCTGACGATATTTTTATTGGAAATGGAGCATCAGAGCTTATCACCATGACTATGAATGCACTGTTAAACAACGGTGATGAAGTTTTGGTACCTGCTCCTGATTACCCTCTATGGACCGCAGCTATTAACCTTGCAGGAGGAAAAGCTGTTCACTACATGTGTGACGAGCAGTCAAACTGGTATCCAGATCTTGAGGATATGAAAAAGAAATTAAGCTCAAGAACAGTAGGTATTGTTTTAATTAACCCAAACAATCCAACTGGTGCTGTATACCCTACTCCTGTTCTTCAGGAAATTGTTGAATTTGCAAGACAGAATGATCTGGTTATTTTTGCAGACGAAATCTACGACAAGATTCTTTATGATGACGTAGCCCACAGAAGTATCTGTACCCTTGCTGACGACGTTACAATTGTAACCTTCAATGGACTATCAAAGGTTTACAGAGCATGCGGATTCAGAATGGGATGGATTATGATTACAGGCCCAGAGAAGAGAAACAAAGGCTTCTTAGACGGCATCAAGATCATGATGGCTATGAGACTCTGTGCTAACGTACCTCTACAGCATGCCATTCAGACTGCGCTTGGAGGATATCAGAGTATCAATGAACTGATTATTCCTGGTGGTCGTCTATATCAGCAGAGAGCTGCAATGTACGAGAGATTGAACTCGATTGATGGTATTACTGTTGTAAAACCTCACGGTGCATTGTACATGTTCCCTAAGCTGGATAAGAAATTCAACATCAAGGATGATCAGAAATTCGCTATGGATCTGTTACGTCAGGAAAAGATGCTTATTGTTCAGGGAACAGGTTTCAACTGGCCGGAGCCAAACCATTTCAGAATGGTATTCCTGCCATCAATCGACATTATTAACGATGCCTGTGACAGACTGGAACATTTCTTAAAGACATATAGACAATAACAGTCTTGAAAATCACATTATTAGACAAAGAGGCTGGCTAAAAAGTATGTCAGCCTCTTTCATTTTTCAAACATAGAATTTTGTTATTTCTAGGGAATTGAAATTTTCAAATACGATTTTGTTGAGATATTTATTTTGATTGGAGATTTTTAGAACTTTTAGAGAGATAAGGTAGGAAGCTTAAGGTATTTCTTGTTCTTTTTTAACTTATTACCGCATTCATTTCATTTCTTATATTGGCCCATTTTCTTATATTATGAGCCAGAGCCACAAGCCCAAATTCAATTATTACCTTCGCTTTAGATCGCAGTCTGAATCTT
>NZ_FUXX01000077.1 GCF_900167015.1 Succinivibrio dextrinosolvens DSM 3072 | reverse complement strand
TGGGTAAGGCTGGCAATGTCCTCTGGTGTTGAGGAAATAATGAAATTTGCTAAGAGTCAGAATGACCACTACAGAGACGGCATTACCAATGCCGGCATCTACCATATCAGGACAAGTGTTCTGGAAGGTATAAATAACAAGATAAAGGTTCTAAAGCGTGTAGCCTATGGGTACAGAGATTTAGATTATTTCTTTTTAAGAATAAGAAGTGCATTCAGAGGAAAGTTTACTCCAATCCCGACGATTGGATAGAAGAAAGCCCAGAATGAATTTTGTTATATTCAAATCAGGGCTTTCCACAGATTCACGGATGAACCAATTTTCAGCACGATAAAGAGAAACAAAATTGTATTCTAATTTTAATGAGTTATTATCGTATTTTGCAGAAAGACCAAGCTCATTTGATATAAAATAATCGTGAGTTGTAATGATAATCTGTACACCTAGAGTTGAAAGAGAAATAAAAGCTTTGCATAATTTTTCAACCATTCGTGGATTCATATTTGTTTCTGGTTCATCCCAAATCAAAACAGATCCTTGCTTTAAGTTTCCATTTGATATGAGATAAATTAAAGTACCAATTTTACGATAACCTTCAGAAAGCAATCCCATTTCATATTGTTCAGAATTAGACAAAGATTTGTAGAAAAACTTATGATCTTTCCATTCGATATCACCATCAATTAAATTTGTAAGCTCTTCTATAACAGATTTTGACTTATTGTTTAATTGCGTAGGTCGAGGCATTTGCAATCTTCGAGATAAATCATAATACATTTCTTCAAATGAAATTTGATAGTGCTCATATAATGAAGAAAAATTATCAACAGATATCATTTCTTTAGGAGGAATATATACTAACCTATTTGAAATCTTCAGGGATGAATCACTTTTACATACAACATGCTCTGATGCAGATGCACTGAAATCTACACTTACAGAACCATTTAAAAAGTTTAATGAAATAAAGGCTCGATCAGTTTTCTTCTTTACAATGTTTCCAATCCTATTTTCATTTGGACGAAAAACCTCTTTTATCTTTTTTTCAATATTTGACTGCAAATCTAATTTCGTAAAATGCTCTTTACAACTTGCATATCCACTCATTACTGAGTAGATGGATTTTAAAATTGCTGTTTTACCAGTACTATTATCTCCAATAAAAACATTTATATTATGAGATAACTTTAAATCTAATTCAGCAATTCCCAAAACATTTTTAATAACAATTCTGTCTAAATAATTATCAGAATCACATTCATACTGATTTTCTGGTTGTTCAAAAAAGTTTACCGTTTCAGATTGTACTGTGCTAAGTTGGCCTTCACCTGTTTTAATTAGTAATCCACCAATTTCACTCATTAGATAACCCCTTTTCAGTATTCTCTTCTAGATAAATTGCATAATCAATTCGCTTTGCGGAATCATCACTTCCCATTCTTGTAATCCATAGTCTTATGTATAGATTTTTATTATCATAAGTTCCAAAAAAAATTGGATTTTTAGTTCCAAAAGCTACTGAATTATTAGGCTCACAAAGAGTAATGTGTAATATTTGCTTACCATTAGATAGTTCAGTTTTATAATTTACAGCTTTACCCTGATTAGAAAAATCAATCAATATACCAAATTTAAAATAATTATTGCTATTTTCGTTAGAAGATAGAGTTACATCAAGAAAAAGGTCTGAGGACGAATCAAAAGTTAATCCAGTGCCACATTCAGCAACTACATATTTACCACTTTTCATATATACCATAAAAAACCAAAATATTAATAAATCAATATGAAAGCCACAAAAAAATAACAATATATTATATGCTCAGACGATACTACGCAAAGAAATAACGACAGATTTAACTACACAGTGAATATATTGTCTATTTATGTAAAGACTAAATGATAATAATACAAAAAAAATAGAAAAATTAAATGTTCTGTCATGCTTATTTCAATTTTAGTAAATTAAGCTATATCCCTATTAAAGCGAAAAGAAAAAATTTGGTAATTATTTGATCTCGAGGCCAGAAGTCTAAATCTAACTTAAAACCTCAATAAGAAATGGATAATACACTATAAAAAATCATTCATAATATAGACTCACTACAATACACTTTATTAGTTGCCATTCATTAACTGCAGAATGAATAATTTCAAAAGAAATTTACCATATAGTTCTACCCATTTTTGATGATTATTATCCAGATATTCAACGGTGAACGCTTATCTGTGTAAATTCCATTAAATCAACTCTTAATAGAGAAGTGATTATGCCATTCATAAGAAAGAAAAACTAATCCCTTCCAAACAGATCTCTCGTATAAACCTTCTCCATAACATCAGATAAGGAGTCATCTACTCTGTTTACAACAATAGCATCGCACATGGATTTAAACTCATTTAAATCCCCTATCACTTTACTGTTATAGAATGATGAACCACTAGGTAAGGTTGGTTCATAGATAACAACAGTTGCGCCTTTAGCTTTAATTCTCTTCATTACCCCTTGAATTGATGACTGTCTGAAGTTGTCAGAATTACTCTTCATGGTTAGACGATAGACACCAATAACAATATTTTTCTCATTGTTACTGTCAAATTCAGATTCAGAGTAACTGTGATATCCAGCTTTCCTTAATACTCTATCCGCAATAAAGTCTTTTCTGGTTCTGTTTGATTCAACAATTGCGTATATCAGATTCTGAGGGACATCTGAATAATTTGCCAAAAGCTGCTTGGTATCCTTAGGTAAACAATAACCGCCATAGCCAAAGGATGGATTGTTATACTGTTTTCCGATTCTAGGATCTAAACAAACACCATTAATTACATTTACTGTAGAAAGACCTTTCAGCTCACAATAAGTATCAAGCTCATTAAAGTAAGCAACTCTAAGAGCAAGGTATGTGTTAGCAAATAGTTTTACGGCTTCAGCTTCTGTAAAGCTCATAAATAGAGTATCAATATTCTCTTTTAAAGCCCCTTCCTGAAGAAGTTTTGCAAATGTGTGAGCATATTCTTCTGATGACTCATCACAACCTACAATAATTCTTGATGGATAGAGATTATCATAAAGAGCCTTACTTTCACGTAAGAATTCAGGACTGAATAGAATCTTAGCCTCAGGATATTTTTCTTTTACAGATTTTGTAAAGCCTACAGGAATAGTACTCTTGATGACAATACAGGAATCTTTGTTTACAGATAAGACCTGTTGAATTACACATTCAACAGCAGAAGTATCAAAAAAGTTTTTATCAGGGGCGTAATTTGTTGGAGTTGCTACAACTACAAAATCTGCATCAGCATATGCTGCATTCCAGTCTGTTGTGGCAGTTAGATTTAAATCTTTTGTTGCAAGATATCTCTCAATATATTCATCCAGAATAGGACTCTTACGATTGTTGATAAGATTTACTTTCTCTTCAATAATATCAACTGCTGTAACCTTATGGTGTTGAGATAAAAGCACAGATATGGATAAACCAACGTAGCCGGTACCTGCGACAGAAATTTTTAATTCATTAAAATTATTCATATAAAAAAGTTTTTTAATAATCTCAATATTTGTTTGAAAACATAGTTATTGTCGAACAATATAACACTTAACAATGCATAATTAAACTTATAAATCATTATGTGTATACAAGTGAATGCATATTTTTTTGTCGCTATTAAAAAGAGTTAGTTAATTTGTTGAAATGATTTATTAATAAAATATTGCTAAGTTTAAAAATATTATTACAAAACAATCAGTAAAAACAAACTCTCTAGGAAGGGAGAATTTTGTTTTATTCCTATTTTATATCTAGTAACCGCCCATATTAAGGTTGTTTTTTTTACTTAACTCTAGTTTCCCACATGGAAATTTAAAACAAAACTAGATTCACTCCAGGTTTGATGCTCTTTAAAAACTTGTATTGATTTATTTTTGGGGAAGAGGTGTGATTATAAGCAAAAAAGGCTTATATATCTGATAGATATCGATGAAAAGGTGTGTTTAATATGTTATAATTTTATCTGCGAAAACAAAAAGTTAACATAAAAAAAACACCATTAATATGATACCTAAAAATACCTCTTCTAGCAATTTTACTGATACATTTTCTTCTCTTTTTTCTGTTCTTGGTCTTTGTAGT
>NZ_FUXX01000005.1 GCF_900167015.1 Succinivibrio dextrinosolvens DSM 3072 | reverse complement strand
AGGCTGGATGTGGAAGCTCCGTGAGGAGTGAAGCTTGCCAGTACTAATGCTCTGAACGTCTTGACCATACAACCCCGGAAGGCATCTGGAGTACGCAAGACTAGTGAAGTTTGAAATCAGTGAAAGTTTTTTAAGTTAAAACCCAATTCGCCTGGCGGCCATAGTGCTGTAGAACCACCTGTTCCCATTCCGAACACAGAAGTGAAATGCAGTAACGCCGATGGTAGTGCAACGTACGTTTGTGTGAGAGTAGGTCACCGCCAGGCTTCCCTTTTAGAAAGACCGAGATGTTTTTGCATCTCGGTTTTTTCGTATATATACTATTAAAAATTCTATAGTAATTCTTCCTAAACAGGTTCTTCTGATGGATAAACACGACCGTTCCTTTTTAAAGAATATCAGACTGTCTAATCCCTGGCATCTTATTGCTGTAGGCTTTGGATCTGGTCTTCTTCCTAAAGCTCCAGGCACCTTTGGATCTCTTGCTGCTGTTCCTTTATGCATTGGTCTTTTATACCTGGACTGGTATTATGTGCTTACAGTTGCTGTAATTACTTTCTTTATTGGATGGTATGCATCTGAAGTTACAGAAAAGGACATGGGAATGCACGATAACAGTTCTATTGTTATCGATGAGTTTGATGGTATGTTTATTTCCATCCTGTTTTTCCCTCCTCAGTGGTATCTGGCTTTTCTGGCATTTGTTCTGTTCAGAATCTTTGATGTACTAAAGCCTTTCCCTATAAGCTTCTTTGACAGAAGAATCGGAGGCGGTTTAGGCGTTATGCTAGATGACGTGATTGCTGGTATATTTGCCTTAGTTTGTGGTCATCTGATAATTCAATTCCTTTTATAGTTACTTAATAAATACGATCCTGCGGTCGTATTTTTTTGTTCTTTATTTTCTTTTTTTTCTATTTCTCGTAATCCTCATTTTCTTGCCAAATTTAACTATATGAAAACGTTATTTTTGAGATCTGTTCCATAATTTAAGTAACTAATTTTCATTTTAACCTGCTCTCATTTTATTCTGCATGATTTTGCAATAAAGATGTCTTAATGATCTATTTTCTTAATTAACATACTGAAATGAAAACGATTTCATGGGATAAAGATCATGAACTTCTAATTTCGTATAAGAATAAGAGACTATAACAATATAGAATAAAATCATTGCTATTTTGCTCTGCATTGTATTATTCAATGCAAACGTTTACGATGCATAAAAACAGCAATTATCAGTTTTTTTACTGTAAATATTACTTTTTTATGCAGCTAGAACTACTGGTTTATAGCAAGATCACAAACATAAGGAGTTTATATGAAATTAAAGGCAATCGTTGCTGCAGTTATGGGAGCTGTAATCGCTACTTCAGCTGTTGCTAAGGACAATTCAGAGTTCAAACTGGGCTTCTCTGTTCCTCAGTTAGCTAACCCATGGTTTGTTGGCGTAAAGCTTGGCATGGAGAAAGCCTGTAATGAGCTTGGTATCAAGTGTATTTCAATTGATGCCCAGTATCGTGTTGATAAGCAGGTTAGTGACATCGAGAACATGATCAACGATAAGTTTGACGCTATCTTCACAACTGCAATTGATGCTAATGCTCTGATTCAGACTTTCGAAGATGCTAAGAAGGCTGGTATTGCTACCGGTTCTATCGCTCAGGTTGTTCCAAATTCTCACCTTCTATATGGCATGGACGAGTACAACTATGGTCATGCAATCGGAACTCAGGCTGCTCAGTGGGCAAAGAAGAAGTTAAACTGCAAGGGTAAGGTTGCTTTAATTACTGAAGATAACGTTGAAGCTGTAAAACGCCGTGGCGACGGTATTGAAGCTGCTATCAAGGAAGTCTGTCCAACCATGCAGATTGTTGCTCGTCAGGCAGGTGACAATCCTGAATCTGGTATGAAGATTATTGAGGCTGTTCTTCAGCAGCATCCAGATCTGAACCTTGTTATCGGTTCAAATGACTCTGGCGGTATTGGTGGCTATCAGGCAATGTTTTCAAACGACAAGGTTGGTGATGATAAGGCAGTTTTCTCTGGTGATGCAACTAAGGAAGCTCTTGCTTTAATTGCAGAAGAGGGCAGTATCTATCGCGGAACCGTAGACTTATACCCATTTAAGGGTGGATATGAGAGTGCCAAGTATCTTTACGAGATGGCAACCAAGGGATTGCCTGCAGAACCTAAGAAGGTATTCCTGCCATATGTCCCTGTTCCTCAGGAAGATGTAATTTCAGGCAAATACAAGCCAGCCTACTAATAAAAACGGTTAATCGAATTTAACTTAATTTGAATTTGGTGGCCGTATCAGTTAAACGGCCACTGTTTTTGGTGAGAATAATGTCAGATGAAATAATTCTTTCAGCGCGTGGTCTCTCTAAGTATTATGCCAAGGTTAAGGCGTTGGATAATGTTACCCTGGATATTCGCCGTGGAGAGGTGATCTCTTTATGCGGTGAGAACGGTGCTGGAAAATCAACTTTTATAAAACTCCTGACAGGGGCAGAAACTCCTAGTTCAGGAACTATTGTATATGAGGGTAAGGAATATTCTTCCCTGGATCCTCAGCTGTCAGCAGATCTGGGAATTGCTGCTGTGTATCAGGAATTCTCTTTAATCCCATATCTGACGATTGCTGAAAATGTTTTTTATGGTCGAGAGCTGAAGAAGGGCTTTGTTCTGGATAAAAAGGAAATGTCCAGACGAGTTCAGGAGCTATTTGATCAGATGGAAGTCGACATCGATGTAAATAAAAGAGTATGTGATGTCGGAGTTGCATATAAGCAGATTGTGGAAATTCTTAAGGCTGTTGCCCGTAATCCTAAGTTTATTATTCTTGATGAGCCTACCGCATCCTTAACTCTTAAGGAAACAGAAATCTTCTTTAACGTTATCAGAAAGCTTAAAGAGAATAACTGTACCATTCTGTTTATTTCACATCGTCTTGAGGAAATCTTTGAGATGTGTGACAGAGCGGCTGTGTTCATGGACGGTCGATTTGTAACAGTTCGTGATGTTAAATCTCTTCAGATGAATGAGCTTATCTCCCTTATGGTTGGTCGTGAGCTCTCTGGAGAGTATCCAACCCCAAAGAATCATTCTGATGAGGTGATTTTAGAGTGTAAGCATCTTAAGAATGCAGCTCTCAAGGATGTAAGTTTTAAACTGCATAAAGGCGAAATTCTTGGTTTTGGTGGCCTTGTAGGTGCAGGAAGAACCGAGCTTGCAAGAGCAATTTTTGGTGCTGATCCTTTATCCAGTGGAGAGATTATCTTTAACGGTAGAAAGTATAAACCTAAATCTCCAAGAAAAGCTCTTTCTACCGGTATCGGACTGATTCCTGAAGACAGAAAATCCCAGGGAGTGTTACTGAGTCTTACTATAAAGGAAAATACTGTTTACAGTTCTCTTCCAAAATATCTGACTTGTGGTTTTATCATCAATCCAAAAAAGGAACGAAGTGAAACTGAACGTTATATCAGTGAACTTAAGATTAAAACTCCTGGTATGGATCAGCTAACTAAAAATCTTTCAGGCGGTAATCAGCAGAAGGTGGTTCTGGCTAGAATTCTGTCTACAGAATGTGATGTTCTTATATTTGATGAGCCGACTCGCGGTATTGATGTGGCTGCAAAGCAGGAAATTTACAATCTGATGTGCAAGCTTGCAGACAGTGGCAAGAGCATCATTATGATTAGCTCTGAGATGCCTGAACTGATTGGTATGTCTCAGCGTATTTACGTTATGGGATATGGTCAGATTACTGCTGAACTTTCAAAAGATCAGTTCTCTCAGGAGCTGATTTTAGAGAAATCTGCTTTGGGAAAAGCAGAATAATAGAACGAATTATAAGGATAAAAAAATGAATAAGAATTTTTCTCTGTGGATGCTGGATTACGGCATTGTGCTGATCCTGTTTTTACTGATCGGCATATTTTCTGTTGCATCATCAAACTTCTTTTCATTGTCTACACTGACCACAATTCTGCGTCAGGTTTCAATTATAGGAATAATATCAGTTGGTGCAGCCTACGTTATTCTTACAGCGGGTATTGATCTTTCTGTAGGTTCTATTGCCTGTATTTCATCTCTTACTGCAGCTTTGCTTTTAAAGGCTGGATGGTCTATTCCTGTCACCATTGTAGTAACTCTGATTCTGGCAACCATATATGGTGTGTTCTCAGGCTGCCTCGTTGTTTTCTTCAAGATGTCTCCTCTGATTGCAACTTTAGGTGTTATGACATCTTTAAGAGGTGCTGGTTACCTGATTACTGACGGTCTGCCTGTATTTGGATTCGGCAAAGGTCTAAGTGCTTTCGGTCGAGGCTATTTCCTTGGAATTCCAGATCCTGTAATTCTGATGGTTTTGATTTTTGCTCTTGGTATCTTCATCCTTTCCTGCACTCCAATCGGTCGTTATGTCTACGGCGTTGGTGGTAACGAGGAGGCATCAAGATTATCAGGAGTAAGCATCGGTGGCGTTAAGATCTTCTGCTATGCCTTCTGTGCAATGTTATCCGGTATTGCTGGTCTGGTTCTTTTATCTCGTACAAATTCAGGTCAGCCTGCAGCAGGTGTAGGTTTTGAGATGGATGCCATTACTGCGGTCGTTTTAGGAGGTATCAGCCTCATGGGCGGTCAGGGTAAACTTCCTCTTGTCATCATCGGTGTGCTGATTATGGGCGTTCTATCAACCGGTATGCTGATGTGCAATATCAATGATTACGTTCAGCAGGTAGTAAAGGGCCTGGTACTGATTGCTGCTGTTGCTTTCTCTTATGTTTCAACAAGACTAAGAGATAAGATCATCACCAAGCCAAACGATTAGCAAAGAAAAGTGCAATGTGCGTATGGATTACCTTCGTGGTCCATACGCTTTTTTATTGATTTTTCTGTAAAGAATCTGTTACTCGAAATCCGTATCTTTGAAATCGAAGAAAAGACCTTCATAAGGGAAACGTCTTTTGGCAAGATAATTAAGTGTAGTTGAGTCCACTTTCTCTTCATATTTTTGCTTAAATTTTTTTCTTGCCAGAGTTACTGCTGCAAGATCCTTTGCTATTCCTTCCTTGGTCTGCCCATAAGGAAATGATGTAATTTTATCGAGCAGACTCAAGGCTTCCTTTTCAGTAAGCTTTGGTGAATAGTTTTGATTCAGATAGTTAAGAACTGTTTTACAGCCATTTTCTGCCTCATAAACTTTTGCTTTGGTATTCATCAGCTTTTCGGTATTTATCAGTTCATCTGCATTTGCCTCTTCATCTGATGCCTTAAAATCAGCATTAGCCATAATCAGAGTTTTAAACTCATTATCCTGACTTACTGGTTCATATTCCTGCTGCACCTGGGGCAGGAGCTCATCAGGACATTTAAATACCTTTTTGTCAGATACCAGAAGATACATCCATTCTGTATTGCTTTTATTATCTAATGATGTTTTTGAGTCTGAATCATCTTTTAGGGTATGGTAAGCAAGTTCAACCTGCATACCAGCCCAATGTCCAAGCTCGGCCTGAATAGTAACCTCATTCTCCTCGCAGTATTTATTGAGCAGCTTATGTGTTTTCAGATTGGATTTGTAATCCCATTCAAGATCATCTGGTTTTACATATCTGTCTCTTTCCATGAGCTTCTGAACCTGTCCGAAAATTTTCTGATGGACAGAATTCTGCTCATCAAAAAGCTCAATGTGATTTCCTTTTTGAAGGACTCCTGCAAGGGCAAAGTCATAACATGGAGGCATAAAATGTACGTTGTATACGTTAAGGCCTTCAAAAACTCCTACGAAGCATGCACACTGAAAACCTTCCTTTTTTACAAATTCACGGGCCTGATCCTGCTGCTCAACTGTAGGCAGGAATTGCAGTAGAGATGATATCTCCTCGCCTGGAACCAGTTGCCATTTTGTTCCATAAATAACGTAGAAGTAACGAGGAATCTTTTCTGATGTACCATCAGCGTTAATTATTCTCAGAACATCCTTTCCATGGTATTTTGCAACCCAGATAATATCAAAGGCGTGTCCTACGGTAGGCTGTGTTATTATTTCTGTTCTGATCTTGTTGAAATTAAGCTCGTGCAGTACCACATCCATACTCTCTCCATCCAGGGTGTAGATGTTTCTGTGATATGGATGTATTGCTATTAGCATGGATATTGTTTCAGTCCCACCCTGAGCCATTCGTGGTATATAGATTTCGTAACCTCTGAAACAGCCTTCATACTGGACATCCAGATAATCTGTTCTTCTCTGGACATAGTTCTCTGCTATCTTCCTGATCCCCAGATCTTCGGTATGCTCAAGTCCACGAAGAGCATCCTGAAGACTGCAGTATTTTGTATATTCATCAATTTTATGGGCAAGATTCAGTGTACGTTCAGACAGTTCAACCTGCTCAGAAAACATAGCAGGAGATAATTTCTCCTCCTTTATGGATAGAGCAAAGGCAAGTGCCTTTCTTGTAAATAGATAGGCGCAAGGGGGCGGGGCCTGAACATAGGACAGGTATTCAGGTTCAAAGACATAGTATTCATTTGCGAGGATGCCTTGAAATACGTAATCTGTCATCTAAGCTCCACTGAGTTGTTTTTGATCTTTGGTCCGTTATTTAATCGCTTGTGTATGTAGGTGAACAGTATTGAGAGCTTCTGCTTGATTATCCTGATAACACTCTTTCTTTTTCTGTTGGCTCTTTATGGTTGTTAAATTCTGTCTAACGTGGATTACAGCCTTTTTATGTACTGTTTTATCTGTTTTGCATTTATTTTGAGCTTATTGGAAAAAGACACACCTCAGTAGAATTATAGGAGAGGATTGAAAAAATAAAGGTGACTGTTATCCATAACTATTGTTTGGTCTCATTAAAAAAAATGATAATCATAATCGTAATGAAAAAGTTCTTTTGTGCTAGACTGACTCAGCCTTTTAAAGGTCTATTCAACGTTTTTATTTGAGTATAGCTCCTTCAATATGCCGGTTAATATATAAAAATGCTATCTGTATTTCTTAAACTTCACTTATCTGTTTTTATTGCTGGTTTTACCGGATTGTTTGGAAGACTGGTAAGTCTGGATGCTTTCTGGATTGTATTTTTCAGAATGCTTCTGGGGGGAGTTGTATTAGCCGCATTTCTAATTGTATTCAGAAAACTAAGATGGCTTGGTTTTAAAGGAACCATAAGCTGCATGATAGCAGGTGCTATTCTCTGTACTCACCTGATTCTGTTTTATCTTGCGATAAAACTGTCTAATGTTTCTATCGGTGTTGTCTGTGTATCAACAATTGGCTTTTTTGTTGCCTTAATTGAGCCTTTTATAGTTAAAACAAAGTTCTCATTTACCGATGTGGTTTACTCCTTGCTGGCAATTCTAGGTGTGCTTGTCATCTTTGGCTTTGATTCCCGTTATCGTCTTGGTATTGCAGTCGGTATTGCCTGTGCTGTTTTTTCTGCAATTTACTCTATCTACAACAAAAGAATAGCTCTAAAGTATGATAATTACTCACTTATAAGCTGGCAGCTTCTGGGCGGAACCATATTTATGGCTATGCTTTTACCTTTCTATTATCTGATAGAAGGGCAGTGGTCTTTGCACTTCAGCTTCAGTGATGCTTTTTATCTGCTTTTAGCCGGCGTGATCTGTACTGCTGGTCTATATTATCTGCAGCTACAGGTCCTGCAGACTTTATCTGCATTTACCGTGATGCTTTCCTACAACCTGGAACCTGTGTATTCGATTATTCTGGCAATGATTCTATTTGATGAGGCATCAGAGCTTAATACTTCCTTCTATGTCGGCATTCTGGTGATCATTATATCTGTTGCCCTGAAGACTACTAAATCTATCCATGTGGCAAACAGAGTCAGGAATATAGGTAACTAAGAATACTATCCTGATTACTTATATTTTTCTTTTAAGGAAGAGATAGAACAGCTTTCAGGCACGCCATTTCACGCAGAAAAGTATGTGGACAGAGCGCACCTGAATATGTCTGGTTGCTACTTACTGTAAGTAAATGCAGGAATAAATGCTCCCTTATATGATGTCTTGATGATGTCTGCCACTTCTTTTGTATGGTACAGATCAACGATGTGAAGGAACAGTTCGTTGTCTTTGTCACTCTCTCTTGAGGCGATGACATTTACAAATGGATTTTCAAGTCCCCATCCTTCGGTTTTTTCAATATAGATTGCATCTTTGTCAGGAGTCAGTCCACGATCCACTGCATAGCCTCCATTGATAAAGGCTGCAGTTACATCATCCAGAGTGCCGTAGGAATTTGCTGCATCTACCCAGTAGAACTTAAGGTTCTTTGGATTCTCAATAATGTCACTCTCTCCTGGAAGATAACCTGCATCAGCTTTAAGCTTTAAGTAGCCAGCTGATTCAAGCAGTCTTAATGCACGGCCTGTAGTAATCGGATCACTAGGAACTGTTAGAGTATCTCCTTCCTTGATTTCAGTGATATCTTTGATTTTCTTGGAGTAGAGTCCTAATGGAGCAATGATGGTGGTGCCGATTGCCTTTAAGTGGTAGCCATTCTCATCTGATTCAGTCTTTAAGAAAGCTCCTGTCTGGAAAGCATTCAGATCGATCTCTCCATCCTCAAGTGCTCTGTTAGGCAGAGGGTATGTTGAGAATCTTACAAGTTCAACCTTTACTCCCTCATCAGCAAGTTTTTTTATGATTGGATTCCAGTATTCATTGTTCTCTCCTACAACTCCGATCTTAACCTCAGTTCGATCGTAGGCGTAGGAAGGTGTGCATATGGCTGAAACTAAAACTGTAAGAGCAATTCCTTTCTGAATGAGTCCGGATATTTTTTTGAGATTAAATGTATTCATAATATATTCCTTAAATTCTTTCTGAATTAAAGTCTGTTTGAGATCATAAAAAACTGCTTTCTGCAGTTTGAAACAATTTGAATGGAGTTCGATTACCTCCTGTATTCTTTGTTTTCTAATTATGTTTTTTTTCTTATCTTATAAGAGGTGATGTCATCAGAGTCTGAACTGCTCTGAATGAGACCTTGCCATAAGATACAGGCAACAGTCATAGTTATAGTTATTTTCTTTTAATCCAAAATAAATGAGCTTGTTTTACTTATTTATTTCTGTTTATTTTATTTAATAATAATCACTACCGTAAGTCAATAAAATTCTTTATTCCAAGTTAAAAATTAAACTTTATCTTTAATAACAAAAGGTTCTTTCTTTTATTAAAGAATTATTTTTTTTTGAATAATACTGATTGTATTTTTATTGATGATGTATATAGACTTATAGTCTAAAGCTATATCTATGTATCAGAAAATAGTATTAGCAATCTTTTTTTTATTTGTCATAATAAAAACAAATGTTAGAAAAACATTTGTAGATGGATCAGGAAGAAATCCTGTTCCTAATAATAAAAATCAAGAATAGAAAATTTTTGAGGAACACAAAATGTCTGCTGTTGTATCAATACTATTCAAGCCTAAACAAAATACCTTTTCATCATCTGTGTCTTATCAGAATGGTTCTTCATTCTGCTGTTCCTGTTTCTGCTGTTCCCGAATGTAGACGTAAGTCTCTTATCCGTTTAATCAAGTTTTAAAAACTTCAAACAGTTAAATCAAATTTATTCGACTGACGCGCTTTCTGTAAAAGGCGTATTTGGGAGTAGTGTATGTATAAGACTTCAAGTTTTCCTGAAGGATCAGGTGTAAATCCATGGTATGAACTATCAGCATATAAGAATCACAGGTTTAGCGATCCCTCAGAAATAAAAAACAGTTATGACTATGTAGTTGTTGGAGCCGGATTTGGTGGTGTAAGTGCTGCATTTAGACTTTCAGAGAATAATCCTTCTGCAAAAATTGCTCTGATAGATGCTCTTCCTGTAGGTTATTACAGCTCTGGAAGAAATGCAGGCTTCGTTGCTTTAGCACAGGTTGCCAAAGCTCTTATAGGCTTTGACCATTTCACTCTTGACGATCAGAGATGGCTTCTTCATTTAAATCGAACAGTAGTTTCCCGTATTGAAAAGATCAAAGAGCAGAGCAAGCTTGAGTTTGAATGGCGACAGGATGGCATGTATAAGGCTGTGCGCGAAAAGCGAAATGTAGCTGCTCTTGATGCTCTGGAAGGTCATCTGCAGAGACTTGGCCTAGGTTACGAGCGTGTTAAGGGTGACGAGCTCTCATCAAGATTAGGAACCTCTTTCTACAGGGATGCGATTTATGTAAAGGATACTATTCTTAACAATCCTTCAGAGGTTATAAGAGGTCTGGCCACTGCGCTTCCTTCAAATGTATCCGTCTTCGAAAACACTAAGGTTGCCGGAGTTGAAGAAGGTTCGATTCCAAAGGTAATTCTTGCTGACGGCAGAGAGATTGCCACAAGACAGGTTATCCTTACTGTAAATGCATTTTTAAGCCGTTTTGGATTTGCCTCTGCTTCAAATGTTGCAGCTATTCACAGCTATGGTGCTCTAACCCGTGTGCTTACAGATGCTGAACTTGAGAACTTTAAAAATGTCCGTCCATGGGGAATCACCGCAACTCATCCATCTGGAGCAACCTTAAGATTTACTCCTGATCATCGAATCTTTGTTCGAACCGACATTGATTTTGCAACCAATCTCAACATTCCTCAAAAGAAATTTGATCGCTCTGATTTCTATCTGAGGAGAGCTTTTGTAAGACGTTTCCCTGAACTTGAGAAGGTTGATTTTGAATACAAGTATGGCGGACTGATTTCCTTTACGGGAAATACCAGACCTCTGTTTGGTGAGGTGGCAAAGAATATCTATGCCGGAGTTACCTCGGATGGAACAGGCGTTACCAGAGCTGCAATTTTAGGAACCTATCTTGCAGATCTGATTCAGCATCGAGACAGCAGCGAACTCGATTATATAAAGCGAGCCTATCATCCAAGCTATCTGCCTCCAGAGCCATTAAGAACGTTAGGAGCTACAGCTTTTCTTAAATACAAGGATTTGTATGCAGGATCTGAACTCTGATCCCGTACATAAAAAGACATTTATCAACCAGTTTAAAAATTAATAAACAAAAGGAATATATTATGAAAAATATTAAAACTCTTTTAACCGCTACATTTGTTGGTTTATCTTTCATCACCTCACCTGCTGCTTTTGCCGATGAGGCTAATGAAATCAAACTTGGTGTTGTAGGTGAACACAACGAGGCATGGGAGAATGTTGTAAAGAGACTTGATAAGGAAGGCGTAAAACTTACCTTAGTCAAGTTTGCAGATTATACTCTTCCTAACCGTGCGCTGAATGACGGTGAAATTGACCTTAACGCCTTCCAGCATGTGGCATACCTTAAAGCAGATATTGAAGCTCATGACTATAAGATTGAGCCTATTGCCAATACCATCATCTCTCCTTTAGGTCTTTATTCCAAAAAGATAAAGAATGTAAGTGAGCTTCAGGATGGAGATACTATTGCTATTCCTAACGATCCTACCAATGGCGGTCGTGCTTTAAAGGTTCTGGAACTTGCAGGTCTTATCAAACTTGATCCTTCAAAGGGCTACATTCCAACTGTACGTGATATTACCGAGAATCCAAAGCACATCCAGATTTATGAGGTTGATGCTGGTAATACACCTAGTCTTCTTCCTGATGTGGCAGCAGCAATCATCAATGCAAATTATGCTGTAGACAATGATCTGAATCCTTCTACCGATCCTATTTTCTCTGACGGTGTTGGCAAGGTTGATCTGGACAATCCTTACATCAACGTAATTGCAGCTCGTACTGATAACAAAGATAACCCAGTATTCAAAAAGATAATCGCAGCTTATCAGACTAAGGAAACAGCTGAAATTATCAAAGAGCTTTATCACGGAGGTGAGGTTCCTGTATTCAAGTATTAAGCAGACTTTAACTCTTTATCCTGCTCCCGCAGATAAAGAGTTCTTTTTAGCTATTTTGCAAATCCATAAATATAAGTGATAGGTAAGATAAATGATAAAACTTGAGCATGTTTCAAAAACATTTGAACGTGACGGTATCTCCTTTAAGGCAGTGGATGATGTGTCACTGGAAATAAAAAAAGGCGAAATCTTTGGAATTATTGGTTTTTCAGGCGCAGGAAAATCTACTCTCGTCCGCTGCATCAATCTTCTTGAAATACCGGATAAGGGCAGTGTTGTCAGCGTAGATGGACTAAATCTGACAGCCTTATCTCCAAAAGATCTCAGAGATGCAAGAGCCGGTATCGGTATGATTTTCCAGCATTTCAATCTGATGCCATCAAGAACCGTACTTGAAAATGTAATCTACCCTCTGTCTCACAAGGGAATTAAAAAGGAGGAGCAGAAAAAAAGAGCACTTGAACTCTTAAGACGAGTTGATCTTGAAAGCAAAGCCAATTCCTATCCTTCTGAGCTTTCAGGCGGTCAGAAACAGCGTGTTGCTATAGCCAGAGCTCTGGCCTCATCGCCAAAGGTTCTGCTGTGTGACGAGGCTACTTCTGCCTTGGACCCTCAGACTACCCATGAGATTTTAGGCCTTCTAAAGGAGCTTAATGCAGAACTTGGAATCACAATTGTCATCATTACTCATGAGATGGCTGTGGTTAAAGATATCTGCAGCAGAGTAGCGGTACTTGAGAACGGTCATCTGGTAGAGCAGGGCTCAACCTTTGAGGTCTTTGCAAATCCAAGGGAGAATATAACCCAGAATTTTGTAAAGGCAGCCTCAAATCTTTCAAAGGCAGAGCATCTCTCATCAGACTATCCTCTTATATGCGATCTCAAGCCAGGGGAGAAATTTGTAAGACTATCCTACAGGGGACCAGGTGTTTCCGAGCCTCTTATTTCTCTGATGACTCATCGTTTCAACGTGACGATGAACATTCTTTATGCTGATGTGGAGCTTGTAAACAACTCTCCTATCGGTGGTACCGTGGGAATTCTCTCGGGCCGTTATGAGGATGTTGAAAATGCTCTTATTTATATAGCCGGAAAGAATGTAAATGTGGAGGTTCTGAAAAATGGCTGATCTGTTTAATACTCTATTTCCTCACGTTGCCTCAAAGCTTGATGAGCTGTGGATTTCAACACTGCAGACTCTGTATATGATGTTTGTATCAGGCGGTATTGCCTTCCTTTTTGGAATTATCCTGGGCGTGACACTTATTGTTACAAAACAGGGGGGAATTCTTGAGAATAAGAGTGTATTTGGAATTCTGGACAGACTTATCAATGTTTTTCGTTCTATCCCGTTTGTGATTCTGCTTGCCGCCCTTATTCCTTTTTCGAGATTTATTGTGGGCACTGCAATCGGAACTACAGGTGCAATTGTTCCGCTGGTAGTTGGTACTGTACCTTTCTTTTCAAGACAGGTGGAAAGTGCTTTATCAAATGTGGACAACGGACTTGTGGAAGCTGCAATGTCTATGGGCTCATCTCCTCTTGGTATTATTTTCAGAGTCTATCTTAAGGAGAGTATTCCTTCACTGGTAAGAGTGTCTCAGATTACAGCTATCAGTCTAATCGGTCTTACTGCAATGGCAGGTGCTATCGGTGGCGGTGGTCTTGGTGATTTTGCAATTCGCTATGGACATCAGCGCGGTCAGACCGATGTTACCTACATTACTATTGTTGTAATCCTTCTGATGGTTAGTGTGATTCAGAAAGGTGGAAATTACATCATCAGGAAAACAACACATTAACCGGTAATGACATCTCGCGAATTAAGGTTAATTTTTAAGACCATTGTTGAGAAATTCTCAAATTGATGGTGGTCTGTGATGAGAAATGATAAGACTGCTTGCTCAGTAACATTCTTGGAGTAGCTCTTCAGTTTATACTTGTTATAGGTTTTGAACTCTTGTAACGGTATGGCATAAAGATGAGCAGAATAGACAAAGATGATGGACTGAAAAGATTTGTTAATATTTGTTTAACAATCCTTGTCCTAGTCTTTGCCTTCTATATCTGGATAGCCTATAACCAGAAGCTTGAAGATAAAAGTTACTACGAATCAGTTGCCGCAGAATGGCAGAATACTGACGGTGAGCCTGTATCTGTTTTCGGCTTTATTCTTGGTACAAATGCCAAGAGTGCAATTTCCAAGCGTGTCATTTCAAATAAATCAATTCCTCTAATCAAAGATAAGAAAGAGCATATTCCTGTTTCATACTATCTACTGCAGAATAAGAAAAGAAACTGCGTTATCTATGCGAAGGATAAACTGGATCTGTATTCTTCAGCTGAGCAGAACAATGAAAATATTAAAGCTCTGTACAACTCGATGACTAACGATGACTGCTTCCAGATTAGTACACTAAAAGGTTCAGTTTATCCTACAGATTCAGTAAGTAACATGAAGCTATATGTAAACGAGATCGGTGAGATTATTGAGATCAGACTTGGCTTTGTGGATAAGGTGGAAAGGGATTTATTTGTTTCATCTATGCTAAATAACTTTCAGCTGAATACTTTGCCATCAAAATGGTCAGAATGGTTTAAAAAGTCAACTTCGAAAAAATATGACAGATGCTTAAAAGCAAATAACAGCATGCTGGTGTATCTGAATTATTCTGATAATGATCTTGAAGCTGACCTTGCTTTGGAGAAGGGAAGCCTTGATATAAAAAGACAGGCAGACGGAAAGAGCTATCAGCTGATAAAAAGTCGAGGCTGGACTGAATCCTTCACTTATACCGAATATTTAAAGAAGCTTGCCTTTGATTCAGAGATTGTCTCATCAGATACTTTTGACAAGTATGATAATTCGTTTGAGTAGAGCCTTTTTTTCTGTGGTTTTCCTGACTGTTCTTCATCCAATATTTGACAATAATTCCTACCAACTTTTTCCTTTAAAAATAAACTGATAGAATACAGCGTCTAAAAAATAACTATCAGTTTTCTTGATTTATGAAATATATTGTGAAATTTAAAAAGATTCTGACACTGTCAGTTGTTTTGGTTGCTCTCCTTTCAACCTGAATCCTGATGCTCGAAAAGTAATTATTCGCGAGACTCTGTGTAATTGTTGTAACCAATCAGATTCCTATATTTTCGATAAGCTTCCTGTACGATAATAGCAACTCTAGAACTAACCTGTGTGTACTTATGTTTATGGAATTCAGATAAGTAAAAAGCTAAGCTTTTTGCTTTCTGGATTTTTGCGTTTTATAGATTGTTTTCTCTGTTTTTTCTTGATGTAAATGCGGTAAAACAGGAAATATTGCGCAAGTTAAGACGAAAATCACAATATAAATTTCATAAATTTTGTGAGATTTAAAAAAAAGTGCTATATTACAGTTAGATAAAGGTTAATTACGTACAGAGATTTTATGCAGTCATATTTAGATGTAACTCTTATAGCCGCTATTAGTACAGCTGTTGTCCTGTTGCTATTTATCCTTATCTCTTTTGTAATTACCTCCCGTCGCTGTACCGCTCTGGAAAAAGAAAATCTTTTATTAAAGGCATCCGTTGATAACGCTCTGAAATCTCTGGAAGAGCAGGCTTCAAAATATACAACCTCTATTGAAGCCCTAGAGAGAAAAATGAAGGCTTCAGATATGTCTCTGCAGTATTTAACCTCATCTCAGCAGGATATCGTTGATAAGCAGAAAGTAATAAATACCTCTTTTGATAACTTATCTGTTAAGGTTGAACAGCAGAAAAAGGAAATCCAGAATAACTCCGTAGAGAATCAGCCAATTATTCTTGCAAAAAGGCTCTTAGCTGAAGGTCTGTCTGTTGAAGAAGTAATTGCTAAAACCAATCTTCCTCAGTACGAAGTTGAAATGCTGGCTAAGGTTCACAATCTGTCTGCAAAGGTTGCTGCTGCCGAAATTGCTGCAAAGGCAAAAGCTGCTGATAATCAGACTCCATCTCTTGATAAGGTTAAGGCTGCTCCAGCTGCTAGTGCTCCTGCAGCTAAAACTCCAAAAACTACCCCTGCACAGGCAGCTGCTACTGCTCCTCATGTTGCAAGCCTTAAAGCTCGTGAAGCTTATGGCATGGGCGCAAAGACTGGTCTGAGAAGACCTAGATAAAGTTCTTGATCTGGTCGAAAAAATTAGACATATCAAATGTATGGATATTATTCGATTTAGGAATTCATTCTAAGCTCTTCGTCTGGAAAGTGTTTTCGGTACATTTTGATTGTTATTTTTTAGAAAAATGTGTGTTTGTGTATTTTTAATATACAAAAAACGTGATTTTTCGTTGGCCTTAATACCCAAAAAACGTGATTATTAGTGGTAATTAATAAGAAAAAAAGTGATAAAAGGTCACAGTGCTCAGTAAATAATATTTGTGCAATAATGATTGCACTAGATGTCAAAGAACATAGAGATAAATTTCATGAAAGAATCATTATTAGAACAAATCACAACAGCTGCACGTGAGTTTGAATCCTTATCTGCAGAATATGGCGAAATATATGTTACTGCTGAGTCTTTAACTGCCGGCTTTATTGGAGCTTCAATTGTCGAAATTCCTGGCAGCTCAGGCTGGTTTGACAGAGGTTTTATAACCTACTCAAATGAATCCAAGATGGAGCTTTTAGAGGTTAAAGAGGAGACACTCAAAACCGTAGGTGCTGTAAGTGAAGAGACTGCTGTACAGATGGTTGAAGGAGCTCTTAAGCATTCATCTCTTGCAACCATAGGTGTATCAGTTACCGGAATTGCAGGCCCTGATGGCGGTTCTGCTCAGAAACCAGTAGGTACAGTATGGATGGGACTGATGAAGAAAGGGCAGAAGGCCTATGCACACTGTTTTCACTTCAAGGGGGACAGAGAAGAGGTAAGACTTCAGACTACGCTAATGGCCCTAAAGGGACTTAAGGCCTTAACTGTAAGAGATGATCCAGATTCTGTCTTTAATGCTCAATAACTATCAGCGTATCAGCTGGTGGCAGAATATATTCTGAGGACAGGTTCTCGTTGTTCATAAAGTTAACAGAATTCTGTCCTATGAGAATAGTCTGGTTATCTCCTGTCCAGTTGATATAAATCTTTATACGTTCCTTTTTGCTCTTGAGATTCAGAGTGAATGTCGAGAAATCCTCATCTGGAATTACTTCTTTTACGTAATACGTATAATCTCTGATTCTTCTGAGAAGCTCCTTATCCTCATGGCTGTAGTCACCAAGTCTGTCACCGATGGTTACAATTCCACCGCAGATAAGTACTGTTGCAATCTGCAGGTGAACATCATTTGGTTCAATATGCTGTCCATCAATATCTTTTATACAGAGTGCATCCGGATCATTTATCCAGAGATTATTGTTCATCCACAGTCGATTAAAGGTTTCTTTTGCTTTCTGTACTGTTCTGTGATGATTTCTTTCAGTATCATCAGATATTCGCATGGTATGGAAGAGTCCAAGTGAAGGCCAGATAGGAGCATTGCAGCCTAAGAGACAGGCATCATCACCAATGGCATCAAGTATCGCCCTGATCCCTCGTCTGTAGTTTTCAATTCTGGAGATATTTCCTCTGAAGAGATAGCCTTTGATTGCTCCCCAGTAGCAGGCATCCAGCTTGAAGTACTTTATACGCAGCTTTTTGACAAAGAAGTTAAAGATATTGTGGATATGGTTTACAACTTCCTCATTTGAGAAATCCAGAACATACCATGGAAGATCTCGCCAGCCTCCATAGGTCAGGTAGCCTGCAGGGATCAGATTTCCGTCCATGTCTGTTGCAAGCCAGTCAGGGTGATTCTTTACAATATCAGACTCTCCGCTGACTATGAATGGGGCCACCCAGATAGATGGTCTTTTTCCTTTCTCTGCGATTTTTGCAATACATCCATCAAGACCATTGGAAAAGCTCTCTGAATATTCAAGCCAGTCACCCATGTGGCTTTCATATCCATCATCAATCTGGATGTGATCAATAAAATCAAACTCTCCTGATTTATCTGCATTCTCAAGGATGTCATGCTCTGAGATATGATCATAATATGAGTACCAGGAACACCAGGCACAAGGTCTTTCCTTGATCTTCAGAGGAGGGTGATTCTTCTTTATGAGTTTTGCAAATTTATCCAGAAGCTGTTCCTTTTCGGTTCCCTCCATGATGACAAAGCTTTCTGTATTGATAATATCTCCTGAGTTGAAGATCTGTCCCTCTAAAGACATGCATACATGCAGAGTTCCGTCATTGAAGATTCTGAAGAAACCTGTGTATTTGTTGCAGCTTGTAAAGCCAAGCAGTGTCCAGAGATTTTCCTTTTTCAGAAGCAGGAGATTGTATACGGTTCTGTAATCTTCGACAGGGTAGTGAGAGTATGGAGATAAATCGTCCATGCATCGACCGATGTTTACCGGCTTGGCAAAGGTTCCTGTCATCTGGGCGAGCATCTGAAAGCCTTCACCTATAAAGACAGTGTCCTGATTTAATTTTGTATCAAGAAGGATTAGAACAGATGAAAATCTTGAGGTGGTGACAACCTTGCGGAAAATATACTCGTCCGACTGATTCTTTACATAGGCAATATCAGAAACTTTTAGCGTCGACTCGAGCGCTGCCTCTAGTGAATCCTTCAACATCTCTCAATCCTCTCAGATGCACAACACTATCTTCAATTATAGGTGACTGAAATAAAAGGAAATGTGAGATAGCGTTAAGACTACTGTTTAAGTGTTACATAAACAATCTGTGATGGATCGTGAAGTCTTAAAGGTGCTCCTGCCCATATTCTGGTACCGTTGGAGACGATAACTCGCTGTCTACCTGTGTTATACAGACCGCTGACGTAGCCTCCGTTTACCTTGGCAACAATCTGTTTTAGTCCAGGCATTAGACCTCCATGGGTATGCCCGCATAGAGTCAGATCGGACTTATCCTTTAGCTGATTGGCAAGCTTTGGCTGATGAGACATGAAGATTGTTGGCAGATTTCTGTCTGTATTTGCCAGTGCTTTCTGAATATCTGCCTCTGGTAGATTAAAACGGTGCGCAGAGATATCTATAACACCGCATACATTTAAAAGAGGAACATCTTTTTCGTTTCTGATAATGACACCGTCATTCTCCAGAAATTTTATGCCGCCTTTTTCAAAGTACTCAATCCAGTTCTTATAACCAGAGTACAGCTCGTGATTTCCTGAAACAGCATAGACTCCGTATTTTGCCTTTAGGTTGAAGAGGATTTTTGTCATGTAATCAAGCTCCTCAATCGTACCGTCAACAAAGTCTCCTGCAATCAGTATCAGATCCGGTTCAGTCTCATTTACTCTTTTTACGATATCCTCAATTTCTGAGGGTATGGTTGGTGCTGAAATATGCAGATCTGCAAGCTCAACAATGCGAAGATCATTAGCTTCAGAGGGCAGATTCTTAACGGTAATCTCGTAGAATTTATCTACTGGAGGGGCAAAGCCGTTGAATACTGCTCTTCCTCCGATAAGACAGGCTATAAGCAGAAACAGTGCTGCATATCGGGTGGACTGAGCTGGAATTATGAATTTACCTGGATTCAGCCTTGAGAGCTTGTACACTCCATTGATAATCATTCTGATAAGAGTCAGAAGAAACAGAAATATAGAGCTGAAATAGATGGTATCAAAGAAGATAGCTGGGTATCTTGAGAGCTTCGGATCCATCATATCTCCGCCTGAGAAGATATAGATGTACTGTTTAAGACTGCCAAGTCCAAATATAATGGCTAAAAGAATTTTGTACTTCAGGCTAACCTTTTTTAGAGGCAGGATAAAGCACAGAATAATTACAAGAGCCTGGATAAATGGAAATATCTTAAACGCTAGCATATATCTCTCTTAATGTGTGGCCGGATACAGGCATCCTAAAATAGAAGGCTCCTTTGCTCCAGTTGAATCTCCAAGATTCAGGCATTCTCTGTGCATAAACTTGTATGCAAAGTAGGCAAAGGCATGTGCTTCTAAAAGCTTTGAGTTTACACCGAGATCTTCTGCTGTCATTACTGTTACACTGTTTTTCTGAAGATTCTTTGAAAGACCTTCTCTTATATATGGATTATAGGCTCCTCCTCCGCATAGGATAAGTCTTGTTTTAGTTATTTTATGTCGGTACATGCACATTCTGACTGCATTCACATTAACCATTACAGTAAACTCGGTAAGGGTTGCTATAAGATCGCTGATGAAATCCTCATCCTGTGTAGCAAAAAGCAGTTCTTCCTTAATAAAATCAAGACCGAAATCCTCTCGTCCGGTTGATTTTGGAGGTTCAAGTTTCAGGTATGGGGACTGCATGTATTTTTCAAGCAGAGCAGGGACAACCTTACCCTTAAAAGCTAATTTAGCATCTTTGTCATAGGGAATATTTAGCAGAGTTCTGCAGGCGCCATCAATAAGTGTATTGGCAGGCCCTGTGTCAAAGGCTTCAAGTATTCTGCCGTCAGTATCAATTACTGTAAGATTGGAAATGCCTCCCATGTTAAGAACCATTGAGACTTCATTCTCATCTTTAAACTGCATGCTGTGAAAGGCCTGTGTCAGAGGTGCTCCGTTTCCTCCATGAGCAATGTCTGCTGAACGAAAATCACAGACTGTATCAATTCCGGTTAAGGCACAGAGAAGTGCTCCGTTATCAAGCTGCAGGGAAAAACCTTTTGCAGGACGATGTCTAACTGTCTGACCATGTGATCCGATAGCCTTTATATCCTTTGCCTTGAGTTTTGCCTTATCCAAAAGTGTATTAACAGCTTTTGCCTCATACTGAGCGATTTTTACTCTGGCAACACCTGCCTTTTCAATTTCATCATCAGAGGATGAGCATAAAGAGTGCAGAAGCTTACGTGTATCCTCATCATAATCTACACTGGTGCTCATTATTATTCTGCTTGTATCGCCATTAAATTCGACCAGTGCTGCGTCGATGCCATCGATACTGGTTCCAGACATCAATCCTATATAAAGCTCACCCATTATTCTTTCCTTATGATTCAGCTTTTTTTAAGCCAAATAGTGCTTTTTTTTGTTTAGATCATGACCAAATTATATTAAAATATTGCGACTTATATTTTTTTTTATGCAAATTTTGCAACGTTTTTAATTATTTAAAAGGTTATACGATGTCTGATATCGAAAATGCATTACGTGAAATTACTCGTGGTGCAGAGGAAATCATTCCTCTAGATGAACTTAAAAAGAAACTGGAGTCAGGTAAACAGTTAGTTATTAAACTGGGTATGGATCCAACTGCTCCTGATATTCATTTAGGACACACCGTTATCCTAAACAAGCTTCGTACCTTCCAGAAATTAGGTCACAAGATTGTGCTTATCATTGGTGACTTTACCGCTGCAATCGGTGATCCATCTGGTAAAAATGCAACCCGTCCAGAGTTACCTCGTGAGCAGATTCTTGAGAATGCAAAGACCTATGCTGAACAGGCATTCAAGATTCTGGACAAGGATTTAACCGAGATTCGTTACAACAGCGAGTGGTGTGAAAAGCTAGGTGCTGCCGGTACCATTAAGCTTGCTGCAAAACTTACTGTTGCCCGTATGTTAGAGCGCGATGATTTCTCAAAGAGATTTGCTGCAAAACAGCCAATTTCAATTCATGAGTTCCTGTACCCATTATTCCAGGGCTATGACTCTGTTGCTATCAAGGCAGATGTTGAGCTTGGCGGTACTGATCAGAAATTCAATCTGCTGATGGGCCGTGAGCTTCAGAAAGATGCAGGTATGGAACCACAGTGTGTTCTGATGATGCCTCTTCTAGTCGGTCTTGACGGTGTTGTTAAGATGTCAAAATCAAAGCACAACTACATCGGCGTTACCGAGGCTCCAAAGGAGATGTTCGGCAAGATCATGTCTATCTCAGATGATCTGATGTGGTCATACTACGATTTACTGTCATTCAAGACTGTAGATGAGATTAAGGCTATCAAGGATGACTGCCTTGTAAACGGTAAGAACCCACGTGATGCCAAGATTGAACTTGGTCGTGAAATTGTTGCAAGATATCACGGTGAAGAGGCAGCCAACGAGGCTGTTGAGGGCTTCAAGTCCCAGTTCGCCAAGGGCGCTCTGCCTGATGACATCCAGGAAGTTACCGTTAATTCACAGACCATTCCAAATCTTCTGAAGGATGCAGGTCTTTGTGAATCAACTTCTGAAGCAATGCGTATGCTTAAGCAGAATGCTGTTAAGTGTGACGGTAAGGTTATTACCGATAAGAATGCTCCTGTAGAAAAGGGCACAGCTATCTGGCAGGTTGGCAAGCGTCGTTTTGCAAAGGTTACAGTTGCCTAAATTTTCAAACATTAAGGAATAGTTTTATGACACAGGATGAATTGAAGGTAATGGTTGCCAAGGCAGCCTTAGATTATATTCCAGCAGGAAGTGTTTTAGGTGTTGGCAGCGGTTCAACCGTTATGAAGTTTATTGAGCAGATCGGAATCAACAAGGTTCCTGTTGCTGCTGCAGTAAGTTCATCAAACAAGACCACTGAAGCATTAAAGTCAATTGGCGTTAATGTTGTTGACCCTAACGAAACACAGCCTTATGACGTATATATCGATGGTGCTGATGAGGTTGATCCTAACTTCAATATGATTAAGGGCGGCGGTGCCTGCCTGACAAGAGAGAAGATCCTGACCTCAATGGCCAAGAAGTTTATCTGTATTGTAGATAAGTCAAAGCTTGTTGATACTTTAGGTAAGTTCCCTCTTCCTGTAGAGATTATTCCTATGGCACGTGAGCAGGTTGCAAGAACTCTGCGTGCATTAGGCGGCGAGCCTGTTCTGCGTAAGGACTGCATCACTGATAATGGCTGTGAGATTCTTGATGTTCACGGTCTTAAGATCACTGATCCTCTGGCTTTAGAACAGAAGATTAACCAGATCCCTGGTGTAGTAACCGTAGGTCTGTTTGCTGCTAAAGGTGCTGATATTGTGCTTTATGCAACTGAAGAAGGTGTTAAGGTTTTAAAGCGCAGCTAGTCTTTACACCAAAAAAATAATTATAAGAATCAAGCTTTCATGGCAAACATGAAGGCTTTTTTAGTGATGATCCGCCTATAAGGCGAGGATGATCACTATGTATAGAATGATAAAAGCGATAAGAATTAAAAATGTTTAAGAGGAATAACCAGTATAAGTCTTCTCTAGAGTACGAACCATTATTACCTGAAGAATCTGCTTTTGATTCCCGCAATGAAAAGGCCATGGTCATTTTTATGGTTATCGCCCTTCTGATTTGCGGTATCGGAATAGTGTTCAGTATTACTTTTTTAAGCTATATCTTTTTCTCTGGTCCTGTTATTAATCTGGATTAGTGTAATTCCCAAAAGAATGGCTGGAATTGTTAAGATTTAAAAAGCTCCAAAGTGCAGTTTTTCTGTTTTTAATAACCTATAGTAATTTCAAAAATTCGAAATACAATTCAAGCCTTGTGAGCTATTCTTTCGAGTCAGAATCCAGATAGATTGCTTTCTAATGGATCTGGCTTCACCATAAAATCATACGTTTTCAGTCAATGTTATTTAATTTCTGTTTTGGGGAAATTCTATCTGATATGGCCAGTTTGAAATTCCTCCCATATCAAGAATGTAGTAATATCCCATCTGTTTAAGTTTTTTTCCTGCTTCTATGGTTCTTCTGCCAGAACGGCAATATATGATAAGTGGAGTTGCAAAGTCAGGCGCAACTTTTTTGGTTGTTTCCAAGGTCATTTCATTTAGAGACAGGTGAATAGCTCCTGGAATGAAGCCTGATTCATATTCTTCCTTTTCACGTATATCAATAAGAATACATTTTCCTGATTCTATAAGAGAATAGGCTGTAGGATAATCAATTTTTGTTATGCCCGCGTTAATTGTAATGTCTGCCATAATAATTCCATCAACTTCAAAGCAGTTAATTTACCACATATACGAATATTCTGAAACAAACATCTAATATTCATCGTAATCTAACTAAATACTGCAAGAATTCCACCGTGCACTATATAGTGGTGGTATGAATTTTGTGGGATTCTTTTTATTATGGCTTAATATAGGCAAATATAACCATAACTATAGTTATTGTTACACTTTTAATTGCTCGCCTTTACTTGATAAATTCAGCATTGCTCACAATATAACAAACTATAAAAATGATATAATGTTACATGGATATAACATTCTCTTCTTTTTGTAATGGATTATGAGTAAATTTCAACGCATAGCCTATATTCGCGTATCAACGATAGACCAAAGTTTTGATCGACAACTCGACGGAATGACTTTCGATAAGGTCTTTGAAGAAAAAATCAGTGGAAGAACAAGAGAAAGACCTGTATTAAAAAATATGCTTTCCTACTGTCGTGAAGGTGATCATATATATGTCCACTCGATGGATCGTCTTGCACGCAATTTAAGAGATCTTCTTGATCTTGTAAAAGAAATAACCGATAAAGGTTGTACTATCCACTTTGTTCAGCAACATCTGGAGTTCTCCAATGATGACAATAATCCTACTGCAAAATTGATGCTGCAGGTAATTGGAGGATTGGCCGAATTTGAAGCAGCACTTATAAGAAGTAGAGTTTTAGAAGGTATTGCTGCTGCAAAGGCCAGGGGTACATATAAATCTGGAAGACCTGTGGTAATGACAGATGAAAAAAAGAAGATCTGTCATGAGAAATATGCATTAGGAATTCCAATGACTAGAATTGCAAAAGATCTTGGTGTATCCAGAATGACAGTATATAGAGAATTAAAAGCAGATCTAACACACTAGATTTTCAATTTTTTCTGAAAATTCTATACAGTTTAGAGAAAATTCATTTCAGCTTATAGTAACTAAAGAATAAGAGAAAACATTATGAATAAAAACAATCCTTCTTTTGAAGGACTAGTAGAACATCTAGAATACATTCATAAAATAACAAGTACAAATGCGAAGAGTGCTGTTAATCAGCTTTTAACATTAAGAAATTGGGTTATCGGCTATTACATTGTTGAATATGAACAAAATGGCAATGATAAGGCTTTATATGGTGACAATTTACTAAAAGAGCTTGGATGCAAACTTGAGCAATTAAATCTTAGTGAAAAAACATTATATTCGTATCGTAAGTTCTATTTAGTCTATCCTCAGATTTTCTCGACAGTGTCGAGAAAATTACAATCACTAGGATTACAGGAAGAAATAAAGCAATTAACCATAGAATCTCCTGAAAAAACTCATACGAAACAGGAACAAAAGAAATTCTCGACAGTGTCGAGAAAATTCAAAACAGACGGTGATTATTTAATCTCAAATCTTTCATATTCTCATATAAGAGAGTTAATTATGATAGATGATGATTTAGAAAGATATTTCTATGAGGTTGAATGTATAAAATCAAACTGGTCAGTTAGAGAACTCAGAAGACAGATTAGTACCAATCTGTATTTCAGGGTAGGAGCAAGCAAGAAACCAGAATTATTATTTGATAATCTGCGAAATCCTTCTCCAGATATAACTGTAAAAGAACCGTTTGCTCTTGAGTTTCTAGGGCTTGATGCAAAACTAGCCATAACAGAAGATGATCTTGAGCAAGCTTTAATAGATCATCTACAAGAATTCCTGCTTGAACTTGGAAAAGGATTTTGTTTTGAAGCTAGACAAAAAAGAATCTTAATTGACGACGAATATTATTTTCCAGACCTTGTCTTTTATCATCGAATTCTACATTGCCACGTCATTATTGAACTTAAAAATGATGAATTCTCTCACGAGAACATCGGCCAACTGAATGCTTATGTTGCCTACTTCAAGGAAAATGAGATGAATCCTGGCGATAATCCTCCAATAGGAATTCTTTTGTGTGCAAAGAGAGGAAATAAAAAGAAGATGGTTGAATATGCATTATCGGGGCTTGATAACAAATTATTTGTCTCTACCTATATGCTACATCTGCCAAGTAAAGAAGAACTTGAAGAATTTATTGTTAAAGAACAAAAAGATATGTAAGTAATTTGATTAGTTATTAAGATTTGGAACGCTCAAATACTAGAAATATATATATCTAAAATAAGGTGTAAAAATGGCAAAAGAACAAGAATTATCAGTACAGGTCTATGATTTGGTTCAATCAATGAAGAAACATTGGGAACCAATCACTTTCTTTAAGACTCTTCTGAAAATTTACGGAACCGCAGATCGATCTGTAGAACAGGCAGTATTAAACGACAGGTCTGTAAATGTAGCATCAGAATTTACTGATGATTCTATGGAAAGTGCTGATTTAGCCATAAGACAAAGAGCATACTTCCGCTTTCTAAAAAAAGATGAAGATGTTGTTCCAGCAGTTGAAAAAGTAAAACAGTTAAAAGAAGTCCAGAATCAGAAAAACAGAATCCAATTTATTATCTGCTGCAGTTCAAATAGCCTTTGTTTATATGACCTTGTATTAAATGATAGCCTTTCTATTGATTTAGATGATTTGCCTGATAATTATTCTTTTCTTTTACCAATTAAAGACGGTCGTAGAGATACCATTGTGTCGACTCAAGAAGCAGATAAAAAAGCTTGTTTAAAGTTAACCAGACTTCTTGATACGCTTGCTAAACATAATTCCATTGAGCCAAATAATATGCAGAAACTGAATTCTTTTATCAGAAGAATTCTGTTCTGTTTCTTTGCTGAAGATACTGGTATTTTTAATCCAAGCATAGAGAATATGTTTACCAATGCTTTCGATAAACTTGTGGATAAACATGGAACTAATGCAAAAACTTTCTTTGAGGATCTCTTTACTGTTCTAAATACTAAGAATGTAGAAAGAGATGCATTAAAAAAAGAAAGAGAGAGAAATGGTCATGTAGTGGATGCAACGATAATGGCCTTTCCTTACGTTAACGGAGGACTGTTTAAAGATCAGGGCTTTATTCCTGATTTTGATATTGCTACCAGAAACCAGTTGCTAGACTGTGGCCGATTAGCCTGGCACGAAATCTCACCTGCTATTTTTGGCGCTATGTTCCAGGGAGCAATGAAAAAGGATGATAGAAGAACTCTCGGAGCACACTACACTTCAGAGGAAAACATTCTTAAAATCGTAAAACCGCTGTTCTTGGATAAGCTTTATGAAGAATTTGAGCAATTAAAGAAAGATACAGCACCTCTACAAGAGAAAATAAAAGCTCTACCAGAAATGAAGAGAGCTCGTTCTTCTTACGAAGGAATAACCATATCTGGTGATTTTAGGTATTGGAGCAACGAGGCTATTGAACTTGAAACTCAGCGTCGTCAGGTATTCAAAGATTTTCTTACTCGCATTGGCAAAATGAAATTCCTTGATCCTGCATGTGGATGCGGAAACTTTCTTCTGATTTCGTACAAAGAGTTAAGAAAACTTGAAAATGAAGTTCTTAGCTACATTAACGAAGGAGCTTTTACTGATTCATATATCAGCATCAATCAGTTCTATGGGATAGAAATTGAAGACTGGCCTGCTGAAATTGCTCATGTATCCATGTGGTTGATGCAGCATTTAATGAATCAGGAGGCTAATCAACGTTTTGGTTCAAACATACAGTCTATCCCATTAAAAACATCTGCAACTATTGTAACAACAAACGCTTTGACAACAGATTGGAATACGATTCTCCCCGCAGAAGATTGCTCTTATATCCTAGGTAACCCTCCTTTTGGTGGTGCTTTGACTGTAACAAAAGAACAAAAAAAATGGTTACAAGATTGTTATCCTCCAAAATATAAAATTGATAGGGCTGATTATGTAACCGCTTGGTATATAAAGGCCTCAAACTACATGCAAAAAAATAAAAAAATTGAAACCGCATTTGTATCAACAAACTCAATTTGTCAGGGCCAGCAGGTTGATACTTTATGGGGATTATTATTAGAGAAAGGTATAAAGATTAATTTTGCATATTCATCATTTCCTTGGAGAAATGATGCTGCGAATAAAGCTGTTGTAACTTGCATAATTGTTGGATTTTCGTATAACGATAGAAATAACCCTTGGATTATTTCTTACGATAGTAAAGAAAAACAGTCTTATAAAACCAACTGTTCATGTATTTCGCCTTACTTAACAAATTGTATTAAGCCAATAATTATAGGAAGACAAACTAAAGCTCTATCAACAAAATTAAATTTATCATTCGGAAATATGTCAGCTGATGATGGAAATTTATTGTTTGAATACGCAGAAGGTCAGAAATTCTTAGAAGATTATCCTGAGGCAAAACCATTTATTAAAAAATTCATTGGCAGTAGTGAACTCATGAAATCTGAGTTCAGATACTGTTTATGGCTTAATGAAAACAATAAGGACGAGGCTCAAAAAAATGAAGAAATTAAAAGAAGAGTGGAAAACGTTAAATCATTTAGATTGAAGTCAACTAGAAGTATCACAGTTAAAAATGCAGAAGTTCCATGGCGTTTCGGTGAACTTGCAAATCCTTCTAACCCCGAAACTGCTTTGGTTATTCCCCGTGTAACATCAGAAAATAGGCCATATGTCCCAATGGATTTTATTAAAGGCGATTCAATTGTAAATGATCGTGCATTCATGCTACCTAATGCATCTAATTACGATTTTGGAATATTAACCTCAAGAATGCATATGGTATGGATGAGGTTGACTTCAGGAAGATTAAAATCAGATTTTAACTATTCACGTGATTTAACGTTCAATACCTTCATTTGGCCTAACACAAATGAGACACAAAAAGAAGAAATTACCAATCTCGCTAAACAAATTCGTAGGATTAGAGCAAGATTATTTGGAGAATCAATTTCATTAGGCGATATGTATAACCCAGATAAAATGCCTGAAGATTTAAAAGAAGCTCATAACAATCTTGATATGGCTGTTGAGAAAGCATACAGAGCAGAACCATTTAAAGATGATGATGAACGTCTAGAACTCCTTTTAGATTTGTATTCTGAGGCTATTGCAAAAAAGGAGTCTAAATAATGACTGATATGAAAAATGAGGACAATGTTGAAGTCCATAACATTGGCAGATACACCTTTGCTCAGACTGGCAATAGTACTAAAGAAAATGACATGGGAATGCGCGAGATGCAGGCTCGTGCCTTTGCCAAAAGACATTCAAAGTATTTGTTAATTCAGGCTCCTCCTGCATGTGGAAAATCCAGAGCCTTAATGTTTTTGGCTTTAGATAAGGTTATAAATCAGGGGATAAAAAAGGTATTTATTGCAGTTCCTCAGATTGCCATTGGCTCCAGTTTTGCTGACACCAAACTATCTGAGAATGGCTTCTTCGCAGACTGGGCGGTTAACCCAAAATATAATCTTTGTACCCCAGGAGGAGATGCACAGAAAGTTCAACGTGCAGTCGAGTTTTTAGACGATCCAGATGCCCATTATCTTCTGTGCTCTCATGCAACACTAACTTATTTCTTTGACAGGGTAAAGGATATCTCCAAGTTTGATGATGCCCTTGTTGCAGTAGATGAATTTCACCATGTCTCAGAAGATGCAGAAAACAGACTTGGTAACGTCATACATTCTCTGATGACTGAATCTTCCTGTCATGTTATTGCCATGACAGGTTCATACTTCAGAGGAGATAGTGTTCCAGTACTATCACCTGAAGATGAAAGACTGTTTGATAGAGTGACCTACACTTATTACGAACAGTTAAACGGTTATAAATACCTTAAAAGTCTGGGAATTGACTATGCTTTTTACAGTGGAAAATGGGTTAATGCTGTTAAAAAACTTATCGACACTGATAAGAAGATGATTATCCATATTCCAAGCGTAAACTCTAGAGAATCAACCGGAGATAAAACAAACGAGGTTAGTGTCTTGTTTGACTCTCTTGGACATGTTATTTCAAGAGATGGGGATACTGGTATTTATACAATTAAAGCTCATAACGGCAAACTTCTAAAGGTCGCTGATTTAGTTACTGATACCGATAATATGCAGGGAGTCACTCTTGCGGCTTTACGTAATGAAGCAAACCTCAAAGAACTAAACATTATTATTGCGTTAGGCATGGCAAAAGAAGGTTTTGACTGGCCTCAATGTGAATATGCTTTAACTGTAGGCTACAGAGCATCATTAACTGAAGTTGTACAGATTATTGGAAGAGCAACCCGTGACTGTCCTGGTAAGAGTCATGCCCAATTTACAAATCTCTTGGCAATGCCAAATGCCTTACTTGATGATGTAACCGATGCGGTAAATACTTTGTTAAAGGCAATTACTCTATCTCTTTTAATGGAGCAGGTTCTTGCCCCAAATGTTCATTTTAGAAAACGAGGTGAAGATAACGGTCCATCTCAAACGTCTGGTACTAATGGTGTTGAAATTAACACTGGTCATCGAGATGGTGATAATCCTCCTATTGATACCAGTAATATTACAATAACAATAGATGATGACGGAGTAAGTAATACTGCTATTGATATCATCAATCAGGAAGGAAACGATATTATTAACAGACTTATTAACGATTCACCTGCAGTAAAAAGCGCTATTGCTAATGGAGGAGAGGGAATATCTCAGGAATTAGCTGAGGATGCAATTGTTGACGTTATTAAGGAAATGCATCCTGAATTAACTGACGAAGATATTAGTGCAATGGCAAAAGCCATTGCAACTACCGTAATCCTTAAGGCCACAAGTCATAGACCAACAGATAATCCTGAAGGAGGTCAAGAAGGAAATCCTCCTACAGGTACTGGACAGGGAACAGGACCATTTGTTGTCGTTGGTGAAGATAACACGCAGTTTGTGAATATCAATGGAAAGTTTATAAATGTTGATGATCTTGATTTTAGTTTAATCGAATCAATAAACCCTTTTGCCAACGCTTATCAGTTTGTCTCTAAGGCGATTGAACCTGAGCTTTTGAAACGCATTCAGGAGCAAACAGCCCAAATGCGAGAGAAAATGACCTTACAAAAAGCTTTAGAACTCTGGCCTTATATCAATAAATTTGTGAAAGAACAAAAGAGAGAGCCAGAACTAAACTCTACAAATGATTTTGAAAGACGTTTAGCTATAGCTCTGGCAATGTTGAAAGAAGAAAGACGTAAACGTAATGCAAAAGAAAAAGCGGAAGGTAATAAATGAAGTTAACTTCAAAAAAAGAATTTAAAAAACCAGAGTCTTTTGATGAACTTCTTCTGGATGATCCGTTTGGACTTTTAGCAAACGTTGGAGAAAAGCGACTTTCTATGTCTGTCTCTGACAAAATTAAAGCAGCATTCGAAGAAATTGCAGACTTTGTAAAGTCAAACAATAGACTTCCTTCTGTAGATAGTGATGATTTTGATGAAGAACTTCTAGCAGAAAAATTTAATGCCCTTATTAAGGATGCCCCTGAAGGTAAAACATACTGTGAGTCATTTTTAGAAGAAAACAAGGATAAAAATCTTCTGGAAGGAATGCATATCTTTTCAAAAGAAAAAGCACTTGATGCTCATATCGAAAAAATGGAGACTACAGAATATAACAGTGTTGATGACATCTTTAATGATGATCCATTGGGGCTGTTAAGTGATGTCGGTGATAAGGCTGTTGAAGAAGAATCATGGCATAAAGATAGAGAAGAATCATCCTCCACCGTTGATGGAAAAGTCGCAAAACAAAAAGTCTGCAAGGATTTCTTCAAATATCAAAGGTACTTTGATGAAATAAACCGCTTGCTATCAGAGGGACATTTAATCTCGGTTCCAATTCATGGAGATAATGCATCTATTCAATTAGCCGATATCTTTGTTGTGAACGGAGTAATGAGCATAATAGCTGATGTAGATGATGATTCAACTTATAAGATAAAATCTTCACGAAAGCTAACCTACCGAGTAAAACAGATTTTTATAAATGGAACAGAATCAACACCTCTAAGTACATCCATTAAAACAACGTTTTATGCAAAATCTGATATTCCTGGCAGAAGAATAATTCATGCTGATCCTATTGGTTTAAATTTCATTGAAGATATGAGAAATGAACTTATGAAAACAAGTGAAGGTTCAGCAAATGCAATTATGACGGGATATATTTATATTCTTTCCTCAAGGAGTAAGCATCCTGTAATTAAGAAATTTACAGAACAGAGTAGTCTTGTAAAAATCGGATACTGCACAACTGACGTTGCAACCAGAATTGCTAATGCGGAGAAAGATCCTACATATCTATGCGCACCTGTTAACGTGTTAAAAACATTTCAGTGTTATAACTTCGACCCAAGAAACCTTGAGGATGTACTGCATACTATTCTTGCTAGTCACAAATTACATGTCGAATTAAAAGATATTAATGGTAATACCTTTAGACCAAGGGAATGGTTTACTGTCAGTGTAGAAACTGCAAGTGACATCATAGATCATCTTTTTGCAGGAGATATAGCTGATTACTACATTGATAAGATTCAGGGTAAATTAAAGAGAAAATAAAGTGAGCTTTGTAGAGGAAATTCAATCTCTTATTGACTCTCATAATGAGGGGGCATATTGGGATTTTAAACTCCAGTGGCCAACTACTGAAGGAGGCTCTCTTCTTCATGATATTATTTGTATGTCAAATAATTTAGAAGATAGAGATGCTTATATTATTATCGGAATAAGAGATGAAACCTGTGAAATAGAAGGGGTACGAGCTGATGATAAAAATAGAAAAAATACGCAACAACTAAATAATTATTTAAAAGACAAGCCTTTTGCAGGAAATATAAGACCATTAACAGAGGTAAGATCTTTTGATATTGGTGATAAAACAATAGATATCATCATAATCAAAAGATGCTTGAAAACACCTTTATATTTAACAAGTGTCAAATCAGATTATAGAAATCTTTATCCTTATCATATTTATACAAGAGTTGTAGATTCAAATACTGATAAAAATGGTTCTGCCGATATTGATAAAGTTGAGTCACTTTGGAGAAAACGCTTCGGTATAGATAAAACTCCTCTTGAACGACTTGATTCTCTGTTAATGAGTCCTGAGAAGTGGGTTGATTGTCCTTATTTAGAGAATAAAAATTCTTATTTAAAGATAAAGTATCACGAAGATTTTCCTGAGTTTACTATAAGAATTCGAGCTGATGATTCTGGAAATGCGCAAGAGTTATATATGGGAGAATTTCTAAATCCTACCCCTTTGTGGACAGATGTATACGTATACTACCACGATACAGTATTGCGATATTTTAAAGGAGTTGAGCTTGATGGTGGAGTATCTTCAATTGTTGCACCGGAATGCTGTGTAAGTGATGCACGGATTAATGGAAAAGGAATCTTATTCCATTACTATATAAAAAACTCAACAAGATATCTCCTTTCATTAGTTTTAGGAGGAATAACTTCAGATCTTCATTTTTGGGGAAGATTTGAAGCAAAAGTTAAAACAATTCTTTTCTTTGAAGATGAACAAGAGTTTAGTCTATTTAAAGATCAAGAATTGAACGGTAAAGATTCAATTTTTCCAAGATTATCTCCTGAAGCATTGAATGAAATATCTATGCAATCTACTGATAGGTCTTTCATTTCTTCAGAAATAAAGAATAAAGAGCTAATGTCAGCTCATTTAAAATTTACTCTTTGGGCCAAAAGAAAATTGGAAGAATTTAGAAAAAAAGACACATGCTGCCATAATTAAATAATGTATTCTCTCAGATTTATTGTCTATTTAAGGCGAAATTTTCTTTTTAGATTGAGAAAACTTAACTAAAGGTGCCATCTTTTTTTTCTTGCTTCCAATGTTTTGCTAAGTCCGTCCCTCAAACTAATTAAGTAAGACGGTAAGACGTTATTTTTTGTCATTTCAACAAAATCTATTCTTGCAATTCGAAGGGCTAGAGTATTTGTCGTTTTCACCGTTGTTGGAACAAGGCACCATAAATCGTCAAACTGCCTTTCGTCAGAGTCTCCTTTGAAATCAAGAAAAACAAAAGAGTTTCTTTGAAGCCATTGAGGAGGAAGAGCATTTGGGGGATTATCAATAAAATAAAAGCCTGGAAGTTGTGTATATGGATAAATTAACCCCTTCTCAAAGAATCTTTTACGAAATCTGACGCCGCTGGCATCAACTATCCAGCACATCTCTTTATAGAAAGTCTCTCTTGATACTTTCTCTTCCTCAGAAATTGGAGAATGTTGGAATTCAATTATAAAATTATTGTCTGTACAAACATCGGCAATATGCTTTTCTCCGGTCTGTGTATCTGTGAATATTCTCTCTTGCCACTCTGCAGGGAATTGATTCTTCCAATTGCGATGCCATTGGAGTTCATTCTCCTTCCAGATATCACAATTTAAATCATTTTTATGAGCCCAATGATGCATCTTCACAGACCCGCATTTTGAAATTACTTCATTTTCACAGTATGGACAAACAGCCCGAAGACCTTTTTTAGGTTCGATTCTGTGTCCTTCAAATAATGCATATTTCATAGAGTTAATTTTCAAAAATAATGGTCATTAAGCATTAGTCTAAAAACTTCTTTATAAAGTCAGAAATCTTTTTTATACCTTCAAAAATAAACTCTATTAGAAACTGGTATGCTATCCATAAAACACCTAACAGAATCAACCCGTAAATAAAATTTTCGAGAGTAACATCGGAAGCATATTCCATCATGTCTCTTGGTTCTCTAAACATAGATAAATCTCTCCTTATAAATAAAGAAAACCAATACCGCTACTTGTGGCACCAGTAATAGAACGGAATATTAACAATTACGGGAAGTATGAAAAGAGTAAAAATCATCAGCAGATGGCATTTTGTATCGTTCTTTCTGTCGGCATTATCTGAATCCCATTTGAGCATAAGCCTAACAAATGGAGTTGCACAAATAAAATATGCCACGAAGAAAAGAAGTACCTGCAGTTTACTCATTTCATTTCTCCTCTACGGAAATTAGAGAAAATAGGCGCTTTCCTAAAGTATAAGAAATCATCATTCCTGATTCTGATATCTATCCGGAAATTTATCAAAACTGCAGCTTATTCCGATATGCATATAATCGTTCCAGATCTGAATAACTGTTCCATTATTTTTTTAATTATCTTATCTGTGCGGTGGATTATTTTTAATTTGCTTACCATGTTTAATCCAATAAACACTGCTAGACCTACGTAACCATAAAGATTTCAAATATACTCAAATTAAAGCAATACAAAATAATAATAGAAAGTTACCTCCTATAATATATATATCAAGTCTTTTTAACATATATCAAAATCTAAGAATATGGGAATTAGTCAGTTACAAGGATCTCCTTGGCATATTGAATATCCAAGGCGGAGAATTAACGAAGATAATGATTTTATCTTTCGAAAAAGGAAGGATAAGAAATCTCGGACGAAAAGAACAAGACAAGTTCGTATAGAGCTAAGTCCTGGTGAGTTCTATTTTGTTGAAGATCCTTCTTCAGGAATTAACGGTCAAAAGGTAATATTTATCGAAAGATGTGAAAATAATTTGAAGGTAAAACTTGGTGAGCGTATCTATATCGTTAATCACCTTAGAAAAATAACTAGTGAAGCTACAACAGAAAACATCGAGCCACCTACTAATATAAAAAATACAGTACCAGATACAGAGAGTGCTCCTGCTCCTCAAAACGCAATTAGAGTTTTTACTAAGTACAAGGATAAGTCTGTTAAAACAGAAATACAAACTCTTAGTGGAGTAGATTTTAAAACTTATATCAAACTCAATAGGAATGGTCTTACCAAAGGTGATTCTCTTATTATTAATCTTTCTGCTTATAAAGATTGGAATGCTTATTATGAAGAAAAAACACCACAAGGTATTCTTGTAAAACTGACAAAAGGGAATAAACAAAGATTTTGCATATTTCAGGAAAAATATATTCAAAAGAAATAATGGTGTACCTATGAAATATAGCTCAGCTATTGGCTTAGGTCTGATTACTTAAATACTATAGTTTAGAAAGCATAATAATGGATAAGTAAAACTCATATTAAAGAACTATTCAGGTGAATCTGCATGAATAAAAACATAAAAAAGGCTGTTGAAGATTTTAATTCAGAAGTGAAGGATTCTGAAAAAATCATCATTGGCGTAAAAGCACACAAAGCAGAGTCAAAAGAAGAATTAAAAAAACGCCTAAAATCTATTGCTGAATATTCCTGCGATCATTTTTTGTCGACTGGAGCTATGTGCTATAGCCCAGCCCATACAGAAGCAAGAATTTATACAAATATATGCCCACACTGCGGTCGTATGTATCAATATGGTCTATATACATATGTAGACTCTAGACATAATCCTCACGAAATAATACAAAAGAAAATTAGTGAAATTGTGAATGAAATAAAGAAAATCGGGTATGACATTCAGGTTGAGCACATGTGTGGTTTTTGTTACCAGCAAGAATATGGGAAAGCTCCTATTCATATAGAATATTCTTGTGAGTATGAATCAGAGGAAGAAAACCTTGAGTGTGAATCAGAAAAAGTTTATGAGCGTATTCTTGAATCAAATGATTCAGTGAGCGTTCTATCATTTAGATTTAAATCTACAGATGAATACACCAGAAATATAGTCTCTTTAGAGGACTGTGAGTTAATGTTGGATTTTTTGAATGGTAATAATGCTTACGTGGGAGATAGAGATGAGATCCACATGTTAACGGATTGTTGCGAATTGATTAAACATCTTCTTGGATTATAATCTTTATGGTTTCCTTTCCTAAATCTGCTGTTTTAGAACTTACGTACAGATGTAATCATTTCTGCAAGTTCTGTTCTTGTCCCTGGGAGAACAAAGGGGGAAGTTATCCTAAAGGAGCTGAACTGTCCGGAGAAGACTGGTGCAGAGTGATTGACAAATTATATGCTCTTGGGGTGAAAACAATATCAATTTCAGGCGGAGAATGCCTTTTATATAAAGATCTTCCTGTTGTTCTGGAATATCTCAATTCTCAAAGCAAAAAATATCATGAGCGCAGTTACGTTCACAACAGCTCATGAAAGCGAAGTCTTAGTTGAACTATGCTTAAGAAAGAAGCTCTTCTCTGGACCTTGTCCCTTTTTTTGTGAGCATTCGATTACTCCGACAAAAAATTAAGGCGAGTGCTGTGCTGTACAACAGCTTGAAGACATAACAACCTATTTATGATCTCGTATAAAAAAACGGAATACATCTTAGCTTCTTGGATTCTAAGGTGTAATTTAAGTTTCTTTATACTGCACTCATAGAGAAGAGCTCAACTCCTACAGTCTTTTAATGGAGGAGCACTATGAGTATAGCGCATAATGACAATAAAAGAATGGCTGTTTTCCACGCTCTTCATCAAAGTGCAATCGGGATCGATGTTCATTCGAATTTGATTGTTGCAGTATTCCAGAAAGGAGAGTTTGGAAATAATGTTGTTGAAGGGGATACCTGGTCTGGAACCGCGTCAAAAACTGAATTAGTGAAATTTGCTGAATGGTGTAAAAGCAAAGATCCTGAGGTTCTGATAATGGAGTCCACAGGTGTATATTGGCAGTCTTTATATGAGGCTCTGGAAGATAAAGGCTTTACAAAATCACAACTGATTGTTGTAAATGCCCGAGATGTAAAGAATCGTCGTGGAAGTAAGACTGATATTTCTGATGCAATCCATTTAGCCGAGATTGCAAGACAGGGAAGCTACAGAGCATCTTTTGTTCCAGAAAAGTTTGTAAGACAGCTTCGATGTTTATGGAGATCATTCTCTACATTGAAGAATACGCGTAAGAGGTTATTAAACATTCTGCACAAGCAGCTCTGTCAGGTTGGATGCAGGGCCTCAAGTGTATTCAGTGACATTAGAGGAAAGACAGCCTCGAAAATACTTGAATGTCTTATAAGTGGAGAGTGTGGAGAGAAACTGCGCTGTAGCATAGTTTCGATAATGAAAAGTTCCAAGGGAAAATTAAAGGCTAGCCCTGCAATGATATATGATGCCCTTCAGGCAGATATGGACAGTCTTGTATGGTTTTCCATAAGGAAACATTTGAACCACATAAAATTCATTGATATTCAGTTAAAAGAGTCTGAGGAAAATTTAAAACAGCAACTCTCGCCTTATAGGAAACTGATTGAGTTACTGACAACAATTCCTGCGGTAAAAGAGATGACCGCAATGGGGCTTATATGTGAATTGGGAGATGATTTATCTCAATTTACATCAATTCGTAAATTTGCAAAATGGATTGGACTTGCCCCAGGAAATAATGAGTCAGCAGGAAAACGTCGTTCGGGTAAAACCACTCCTGGTAATAAATATCTGAAGGTTTTACTGATTGAGGCTGCCGCAGGAATCGGTTTGATGAAGACTGGTTATTTACATGAGGTGCATCAGAAGTTAAAAGAACGACGAGGGCAAAAGAAAGCTAATGTGGCAATAGCTCATAAGCTGTGCAGAATTATATTTAATGTTATATCCCACAGAACTTCATATGTAGAGCAGAATAAGCCTGTTTTGAAAGACCATAGGTTGGCAAAAGCGACAAATGCTATTGCGGGTCTTAAGCAGGTAGGCTTAGTTTGCAATGACGTTGAGGTTACAGATATAGCAAGTGGCATTGTTAAAGTTATACATAAAGCTAGGAATGAAGTTAAACACCAGACTTCTAGTCCCTATTGTTAAGGTATAACTAACCACTTGAAGTTATAAGGGATTTTTAAGCCTCAAATCTGAGGCTAGGATTTTATTGTGCCGTGAAGATTTAAGTCTTATGGTGCTTTCATAAAAAACTAGGCTTACCTCAGTCATTTGTCCTGATCTCAAACGGACTACTCATGAGTGAGGAATACCTGAAGCTTTTCAAAGAGGTTAATGTACATCTAAGTATGAGCCTTCCGGGTTTTAGCAATTTCAAAAAACTCACTGGTGTTGATAACGCTGAAAATGTTCTTTACTGGTTTCAAAGAGCTAAAGCTTTAGGAATGGAAACTACCTGCAACGTCACTGTTACAAAACTTAATATTTCAGAGTTATATGAAACCTTAGCTCTTGCTCTTTTGAATGGGGCCTCAAGTATTCTTCTGAATCGCTTTCTTCCTGGAGGAAGAGGCCTTTCCTATATGGAAGAGCTTCTTTTGACTAACGAACAGATAAATGAAATGCTAGATGTTGCCGAGGATGTTTTATCAGAGGCTGGTCGATATGGGCATGTCGGAACAGAAATTCCTTTATGTGTAATTAAAGAGCCTTCCAAATATAAGCATATATCAATAGGGTATAAATGTGCAGCCGCAAAAGATTTCTTTGTAATTGATCCTGCAGGTCAGGTAAGATGTTGCAATCATTCTCCGGTAATAGTCGGCAGCGTTTTTGATGAAAACATTGTTTCCAACCTTGATTACTGGCGGATTTTTGCTAACAGTGATTACCATCCTTCCTTTTGCAGAGACTGCAGCAAACTTGATATGTGTGATTGCGGATGCAGGGAAGTTGCAGCGATTCTAAATAAATCTCCAAGTGAGATTGACTGGAGTATAGATTTTTCAGCGATAAAGGAGCTCTAAATTAAATTAGTCCTCAAATTATTTAAATTTCTTTATGTAACAACCTGTTAGCTTAGTTTAGCTGTCACAGCAAATCAAAGGAAGGTAAGTTAATCCTTGCCTTCCTATTTGAAAAAAAAGTTGCGGAGATAAAGATGTTGGTATCAAGCATTACCTTTATCATTTGAATCCTTTGCACGAGACTCAGTGATCCACTTTGCAACATCTTCCTCTGTTATTAGGCCTGCTTTCTTTCCTGCACCTTTCATCTGCTTCTGCAGCTGCATCATTGCATAAACAGCCGAATTTACAATTTTTACTTCATTACCAGATACAACAAAAGAAACACGATCTCCTGATTCAATTCCAAGAATAGCTCGTATTTTCTTAGGAATTGTAACCTGACCCTTTGCCATTACTCTGGCGTCATTTACAAACAATGATTCTGACATCGTAAATCCTCTTTAAAAGTAGGAATTTCATATTTTCCTACTTATAAGTATAGACGATTAGCTTAAATAAAAAAAACACTAGGAGTAGGAGAATTAAATGCTTAAATTTAGGTATATAGAAAGCAGTATTGAAACGTAGTTTTTCAGATAATGTTATAACAGAAGAAAACAGCTACAGCTGTAAATAATAGGAAAGCAAAAACTTCTGGTTCTAAGATTACACTGAAAAATTTTATTAGAACTGACAAGAAAGCGAAAAAGGCAAGAATAAACCGAGCCAGCACCTTTCTCCACAGAGGAGTATCTGTACGCTCTCTGATGTACTCATCATAAGAAACTTTCTTCAGTTCATAACCGTAATAGGCAGGTTCTTTCTGAGACATAGCAGCCTCCTCTGTTTCCCATGATTATATTATAGAAGATGACTATTCCAGATTCTGATATCTGTTCCTGCAGAGATTATACTTAAGGTAACAGAGAGGGGAACTATATGACTCTTACTAAGTTAATTCTGATTGTTTTAATAATCTGTATAGTCGATTATCCGTTGTTCAATCTTTCTCTTAAAGAAGATAAGAAATCTCAGGACGGAACAACTCTCAAGAATCATCTGATTATATTTCTTATGCTCTTTATTGTTCCTCTTATTGTTACCTCTATTGTTTTGGCTTTATAGCTCATTATCGTTCCAGTTTTAAATAACATATTAAGATGAAAAGTCTCATTTTTTTTTGTTTATTTTCTAAATTGTTAGCTCCTTCTTCTCATCGCACAAAAAAGCGTCCCAGAAAAAAATCTATTCAAATAAAAAGGCTCTATTTATCATGTAAATATATGTTATAACATATATACCTCAATATATAAGAAGAAAGGTATTTTAACAATTATGGACCAGCAATCAGAATTTTCGGTCATTTTCTATGAAAAAGAAGATGGCTCTATGCCGGCAAGGGACTTTTTATTAGGTCTTGATGAAAAATTAAAAGCAAAAACTTTACGCAACATTAATCTGTTGGCTGTTGGCTAAAGTTGGCCCTGCACTTAGAAAGCCGGAATCATCGCCTTTAGATGATGGAATCCTTGAAATTCGTACTAAAGTTGGAACGAATCTAACAAGAGTCCTTTATTTCTTTTACGTCGGTAAAAAAGCTGTATTAACCAATGGTTTTATTAAGAAAACTCAAAAAACTCCACGAAAAGAAATAGAGATTGCGAAAAAATACAGAGAAGATTTTTTAAGAAGGAGCAATGAAAATGAGTAATAAATTTGAAGATTTTCTTGCAGAGCAGCTAAAAGATCCAAAAGTAAAGAAGGAATACGATGCATTAGAGTCAAAATATGCTCTGATTGAAAGTATTATTCTTGCTCGTAAAGAGAAGAATCTTACTCAGAAGGAGCTTTCAGAGCTGACAGGTATTACTCAGGCCGATTTGTCAAAAATTGAAAACGGCAATGCAAATCCTTCTTTGAATACACTTTTAAAACTTGCAAAGGGCCTTGGAAAGAAACTTCAGGTTTCCCTAGTTTAATTTTTCAAAACACTAGTTGTCTTTCTATGATCTGCAGGTAAAAAAATCTGCAGATCCATCTATTAAAATTAAAGCCTATGCGATGATCTTTCTGGTCCTGACTGTGTTCATTGTCAGCAGTGCTAGTCTTATTGCCGGACAGAATCTGCGCTGGTTTACAGGCTTAGGATTTAACTTCTGTGTTTTTACTCGATCACAACCGAGTCGGTTTTAACCGAGTAAAAATATTATGGAATAAAAAAAGCTATCTTTACGATAGCTTTTTGAAGGAGGTTTACCTAGCTGTTATTTTTGTTCTTTATCTTTTATAAGTTCAATCACATCAAAGGTAACATCAAGATATGCACCTGAATCTATGAATGAGTATTCATATGAAGGCAGAATCCTGATTGAATCTCCATATTTCTTCTCATAATCATCCTTACACATTGCAGCGTATCGAGCCACATCGTCTGTGAATGATTTAGGATTTACCACAGGATTATTGAACATGCAGGAAACAGAACGAGGCTGTCCCTGATGTAGCGCATTATCAAGATGTTCCTCAATATTGGTGGATAGAATATAGGTGCAGGCGGCAACACTCAGGATGCCAGCCACAAAAATCGTTAGGCTGCGAAAATTAGGTTTTTTCTTCAAAAACATATCATAGATAAAGAACAGCAGCAGAACTCCAGCTACTACATATGCAACATTTAACAGCATAATAAACTCCGAGAAATACCAGTGTACTTATACAAATATAGGATAAATTTTGAAAAAGAGCTGATATAACTGTCTGAATCTTAAAAACAACTGTGAAAAAATATGTCATAAGCCTCTTCTCTAGTCATCTTAAGGCATAGATGAATAAAGCTCAGAATCATAATAACCATCAAAAGAAAACAGTATTTTTGCTTTTAATAATTTTCGTAGGAAAAGGTAAGTTTTATATTAGAACTTTAAATTAATTTTTAATAAAACTCGTTTTAAATTCAAATAATTATCCTAAGTTTTTTCTTTTTATCAATTTATTGAATCTCGTCAAAATTTAATTTTTTGAGCAACTTTATACTAGACCTTGGGACTTTGCACTAAATTTACGCACGGTTTCTTGTGGGGCGAATTTAACTGATACACGACATTCTGTTCTTTCGGTGAATCTGCACCTCAAAAGTGATTTTGTGCATGTAAATAATTCATTGTGTCCTTTAATAGGGAGAAATGATGGTGTCAGGTTGTTTTTTATAAATAACAACATAAAATCAAACACATATCAGCGTCAGTCAGAGCTAACAGTAAAAGATTATCCTTTTTACTGATGGTTTATGCGTTAAGAGGATATTTCTTTTCTTTACGCTGAAACGTAAAGAAAAATGTCTCAAACAATTGGAGTTTATTTATGAAAAAAAATCTATTTAAAGGTGTAGCTATTCTACCAATAGCTTTAGCTTTAGCAATTACAACAGGCTGTGCTACAAACACCGAAGCTCAGTCCACAGCTGTGTCTGCAACCACAGGCGCAACTACCGTTGTAAGCACTCCTGCTCCTGAGAAGAAACAGGTTAAGAAGAATCTTCCAACTGTTGCAATTCTTGCAACCGGCGGCACCATTGCCGGTACCGGTGCTGAGGGTAAGTCAACCAACTACAAGCCAGGTCAGCTGAATGTTGAGGCTCTGGCAGAGGCTGCAAAGCTATCTGATGTAGCTAATGTTCATGGCGAGCAGATCTGCAACATCAATTCAGACGACATTACCTCAGAGATCTGGTTACAGATTGCAAACCGCATAAATAAACTTGCTAAGGATTCATCTGTATCCGGCTTTGTAATTACCCATGGAACTGATACCTTAGATGAGACTGCATATTTCCTGAATCTTGTACTAAAGACTGACAAGCCTGTTGTTGTAACCGGTTCTATGAGACCTTCAACTGCAATCTCTGCAGATGGTCCATTAAATCTTCATCAGTCTGTAGCTCTGGCTTCTAATCCAAGTGCCAAGGGTAAGGGCGTAATGGCTGTTATTTCTGACAGAATCTATGGTGCACGTGACATCCGCAAGATTAACACCTTCAATGTAAATGCTTTTAATTCTGGCGATTACGGCTGTATGGGCTATGTAATTGATGATAATGTTCTGTTCTACAGTCAGCCTGTAAAGAAGCACACAGTAAACACCGAGTTTAATGTTTCAAATCTGAAGACCTTACCTAAAGTTGCTGTTCTTTACTTTAACGTAGATACCGACGGTTCAATTATTGATTACTATGCTCAGAAGGGCTATAAGGGTATTGTTATCGCAGGTGCCGGCAGCGGTGAGTACAGCGTAAGCTGGAAAGAGGCAATTGCAAGACATCCTGAGATGATTGTGGTTCGCAGTACCCGTGTAGGTTCAGGTTATGTATCAGCAAGTGATGACTACGATATTGCAAACGTACTTCGCTGCGATGATCTTCAGCCACAGAAGGCTGCAGTTCTACTAAGACTTGCTCTGACCAAGACTTCAAAGAAGGCTGAAATCCAGAAGATTTTTGACAAGTACTAATATCTGATTCTATCCGTAAATAAAATAATAGGCCGGTTAACTATAATCGGCCTTTTTTTATGCGATTCAACTCAACTCTTTGATAATTTTTCTTTTTGTATTTGTTTAAAAGTAAGTACGATTAAACTAGTAGTGTTATCTTTTCGTGAGTATGATTTGAAAGTTGGCATGCTAATTGATTAGATACTCGTAGCAATATGTGTCTGTCAGTTTTTTGACAGGAGGAATCTATGAGTTTAATGATCAATCCTTTAGTAGCTAACCCTACAATGTTAAATCAGCTTCAGAGAATGCAGCAGAATATGCGTTCTTTGCAGGTTGCATCAACTGGCATGAAAGATACATTGCAGCAGAAGATTGAAAATGCTCCGGTAATGGTGCCAGGTCAGTCTGAGTCAGACAAGAGTGATTCAGTTCAGACCAAGGATAACATTGGTGCCTTTGCCAACATGCTTCATGAAGCTTTTGAGAATGTTAATACCATTCAGAACGATGCCGCCAATAAACAGACACGTTTCGATCTTGGTGACAGAAAGGTCACCCTGTCAGACGTAATGCTGGCAACTCAGAAGGCCAGTCTATCTTTTGACGCTACCGTTCAGATTAGAAACAAGATGATTGAAGCTTACAGAACCATATCTCAGATGCAGATTTAACTGCATATTCGGATGATGAGGAACTAATATGTCAGAAAACGGATTCCCAGTTGCTCCAGGAAATCAGGATGAAAGCAATCTGCCAGCTACAACTGATGGTGCTGATGCATCATCAACTGATATTGCTGTATCAGATTCCGCTCCTGTTCCTAGTACCGGTATTCCTGAGAAGCACTCGGCTATAAAGAGTTTCTTTAAGGATGGCGAAATGGTTCGCCGTCTGGTGATCCTCATTTTCCTGGTTATCTTTGTTGCGGGTATCATTTTTGCGGTTATAAGCTTCACCTCAACAGGCGGCAAGACCCCTGATACAGAGAGAAAGCTTGGACAGTACTCATCTCAGGAAATCGGAAACGTACTGGACTTTTTAGATACTGAAGGCTACAAATACAAGCTTGCAAACAATAACACCATTATCGTGGATGCAAACGAGTACAGCGATATTACCGAGCAGATGCTGCGTAAGGGTATTGCTCTTCCTCAGGAGGCAACCGACGAGGGTGATCAGATTATTATGACCGACTCTGGCTTCGGTGTTTCCCAGAGAATGGAAAACGAGAGAATCAAGCACAGCCGTGAGGTTCAGCTTGCAAGAGCCATTGAGCGTATTGACGGTATTTCACATGCAACCGTACTTTTAGCAATTCCAAAGGACAATGTATTTGCAAGAGAGAAGAGCAGACCAAGTGCTGCTGTAGTTGTTACTCTAAAGCCAAATACCTATCTGTCTCCAGAGAATGTTAATTCCATCAGATTCCTTGTAGCATCCTCAGTACATAATCTTCTGTCAAAGGATGTTACTGTTACCGATCATAATGGCCGTCAGTTAAGCGCCGAGGTAAAGGGGGATACTCCTGAGAGCAAGATTCAGCGTGAGTTTGAAATGAGAACCATGCGTGAGGCTCAGTATCGCGATAAGCTTGATTCAATACTGATGCCAATGCTTGGTCTTGGCCGTTACTCTGCCGAGGTTGATGTAACTCTTGATACCACCGTACAGGAGGAAACAGCTCAGCTTTATAATCCTGATTCTCAGGCAGTACGTTCAGAGACCTTAAAGGAACAGTCTGGTAATGAGGATAAGAAGAATCCTTACGGTGTTCCTGGCTCTCTTTCTAATCAGCCTCCTGCAAACGCTGCAATTCCACAGCAGCTGAAGGACGGTACAGGAAGCTCTTCGGATTCAACCTCAAATCGTAAGGAAAGCCGTGAAGCTGTTCGTAACTACGAAGTTGATACCACAGTAAGACATACTGTTCGTCCATCAAATATCGTATCCCGTCTGACTGTATCTGTTGCAGTTGACTATGACCGTATTGTGGATGCTGAAGGCGGTGTTAAATATGAGCCTCGTTCACAGCAGGATCTAGATAAGATCGCTGATCTGGTTCGCGGTGGTTTAGGCCTGAATGAGACTCGCGGTGACTTTGTAAAGGTTGAGACTGTATGTTTCCCTCATGGCGATGTTAAGCCTCCACTACCTTGGTACGAGCAGGAGTTCTTCTACAGACTTGTACGTATCGGCGGATCTGTTATTGTTGTGCTGATTGTGGTTATCTTCGTGATACGTCCTCTGCTCAACAAGCTGCTGCACAAGGACGAGGAGGATATGTCTCCAGAGGCAGAGCAGGACGAGCTCGATTCTCAGTCTGCACTTGACGGCTATGACGATTTCAACCTGATAGCCAAGAACAAGGAACTTGCTGATCAGGTATACACTATCAACAATGACGGCGGTATTGAGCTTCCTAACCTTCATAAAGAAGCTGATCTGCTCAAGGCTGTCAGAACTCTGGCTTCCAATGAACCTCAGCTGACTGCGGAAGTTATAAAAGAATGGCTTAACGCTGATTTTAAGGATAAGAACTAGGGTAGTACTATGTCAGATGAAAAGGTTTCAGCAGCTCCAGCACCAGCTCCTGCTCCAGCTGCAATGCCACCAATCGGTGGCGGACAGAATGCTTTACTAGAATTCTCTGATGATGAAAAAACAGCACTGGAGAATATGTCCGGTATGGACAAGGCTGTTCTTCTGATGCTGTCTCTTTCAGAGGAGGATGCTGCTCAGATCTTCAAGAATCTGGAGCCTAAACAGGTTCAGAAGCTTGGTATAAGAATGTCTGAAATGGCAACCTTCTCTCAGGATCAGGTTAATGCGGTTCATAAATCCTTTTTAAAGGAAGTAACCAAGCATTCAAATCTTGGTCTTGGAAATTCAGACTTTGTTCGTCATGCTCTGGTTTCTGCTCTGGGTTCAGAAAAGGCCAACAACCTTATCGAACAGATTTCTCTTGGTACCGGTTCTCGTGGTCTGGATTCCTTAAAGTGGATGGACGCAAGACAGGTGGCAACCATTATTCAGAACGAGCATCCTCAGATTCAGACTATCGTGCTCTCCTATCTGGAGCCTGAACAGTCTGCTGAGATTCTGTCTCAGTTCAATGAAACAGTAAGACTTGATCTGATTATGCGTATTGCAACCTTAGAGGAAGTTCAGCCAGCAGCTTTGCAGGAGTTAAACGAGATTATGGAGAAACAGTTCGCTGGTGCCGCAGGTTCTCAGACAGCCAAGATTGGTGGTCTGAAGAGTGCTGCAGATATCATGAACTACTTAGACAGCTCAACCGAGACTCAGCTGATGAATGCTATTCAGTCTCAGGACAAGGAAATCGGTGGTCAGATCCAGGATCTTATGTTCGTATTCGAGAACCTCAATACTGTGGACGACCGTTCTATTCAGACTCTGCTGCGTGATATTCCATCAGATGTTCTGCAGAAGGCTCTTAAGGGCGCTGATGACGGCCTCAAGGAGAAGTTCTTCAAGAACATGTCTTCTCGTGCTGCTGCATCTATGAAGGAAGATCTTGCATCTATGGGTCCTACCAAGCTGTCCGATGTTGAGGCTGCTCAGAAGGAAATTCTTACCATTGCTAGAAAACTTAATGATTCAGGTGCCATTATGCTCAGCCGTGGAGGTGGCGGTGGTGACTTTGTTTAATAATAAGGCAGTTCTCGTATGAGTGATTTTTTTCAGAAGAACGCCGCAGCAGCGGATGGCGATGTAGCTAATGCTTCTGACCTGGCCAAAGATAAGCCAGGCCGTGTCGATATACGCTATGACAAGAAGATTTCTACTGTTACACCTGCTGCCAACGTCTCAAACTATAAGGTTAAGGTATGGCCAACACTCCCTGGTGATTTCGTGACCGGCACCAATGCTCTGGGCATGAATGTGGAGATGGTTGAGCGCAAGCGGGCCCTGATGCGACTGGAGAAGAGACGTAATGATTATCTTGAGGAAGTGCAGCTGATTTTAGATGCTCACAAGATCCTTGAGGAGGAAGAAGCCGCTGACAGAGCTGCACGCGGTATTACCAGCATCACTATTGAAGAAGTTGAAAAAATCAGAAGCGATGCCTATGAGGAAGGAAAGTCTCAGGGCCATGATGAAGGCTATCAGACAGGTCTTGAGGAAGGCAGAGCTGATGGTGAAAAACAGGGACATGATGAAGGTCTTGAGAAGGGCAAAGAGGAAGGCTATGCTCTTGGTCTTGAACAGGGAAGGGCCGAAGGCTTTGAAAAGGGCCATGATGAAGGCCTTGAATCTGGACAGAAGGTTGTCTTAGAGCAGGTAGAGCGTTTTAGGTATCTTGCAGACTCTCTTGCAAATCCTCTGCGTGAGGTCGATAAAGAGGTAACCGATGAGATTGCCTACATTATCTCAAGACTTGCAAAGGTGATTATTCAGAAGGAAATTGCTTCAAATGCTGATTTCCTTAAAAAGAGTATTGAGTACGCTCTTTCAATTCTTCCATCTGCAGATAATCCTGTATCCATTTATCTGAATCCTGATGATTATGCTGTTATAAATGCAGCTATCGGCAGTGATTACATTAAAGAGCAGGGCTGGGACCTTCAGGAATCTGCCAACCTTGATATCGGCGATATCAAGGTCGTTAACAAGAATTCCGTGGTTAACTGGAGAATCAATGACAGAATAGACTCTCTTTTAGATGAGTTTCTCTCCAAGGTCTATCCCGCAGTAGATTCGGCACTGAGAGAATCCATTGAAGGCTGTCCTGAATATAATGAACTGCCAAAGAAGTCTCTTGCTCCTAGAAATCTTGACGATATAAGCGGTGCTCTGAAGAGCAAAGCCGAACAGAATGCTCCTGTAGCTCCACAGGTTCAAAGCGCTGAAGGAACAGCACCGTTGGATCATGATAATATAGCTCAGAGTATGCAGGCTCAGTCTCCTCTAACAGATGATCCTGCTCCATATGTCGATGATTTTGGTCATCCTGTTTATCAGTCTCCTGATGGACAGCTTTACTATTTTGATGAAAACAACAATCGTGTCTATGTGGATGAAAATGGTGTGCCTATTGAAAACGGGGCTGAGGTTGAAGCAGTGGCAGAACCTCAGGCCGGAGTTTAGCAGGGGCAGACTATGAGTAATCTTTTATCCCGTCTGCAGTCCATAAGCCTGCCAAGCCGTGAGGAGAGCCCTGTTTTATCAGGAAGACTGACCAGAGTGGTCGGTCTTACTTTAGAGGCTGTCGGCATCAAGGTGCCAATAGGCCAGAGATGCCGTATTGATACAGAAAGTGGTCCTATGCTGGCTGAGGTTGTAGGTTTCTCTGGTGAAACCACTTATCTTATGCCAACTACAGAAATCATTGATGTACAGAATGGCGATCTGGTTACTCCTATCTCCAGTACTGAATCATATCCATATGGTCTGCATCTTCTTGGCAGAGTCGTGGATGGTCTTGGTAATCCTATTGACGATAAGGGCCCGTTAACCTCAGAAACTGCAACCAAATGGAATCCTGTCAAACTGAATCCAATGGCCAGAAGACCGATCAAAAAGCCTCTGGATGTTGGTATCAAGGCAATCAATTCAATGCTGACCATAGGACAGGGGCAGCGTATTGGTCTGTTTGCAGGTTCCGGTGTTGGTAAGTCTGTTCTTTTAGGTATGATGACCAGAGGAACCAATGCGGATGTAGTAGTTGTAGGTCTGATCGGTGAGCGTAGCCGTGAGGTTAAGGAATTTATTGATGATATTCTAGGTGAGGAAGGCAGAGCCCGTGCGGTTGTGGTTGCAGCTCCTGCTGATTCTTCTCCTTTAATGCGTCTTAAGGGCTGTGAGACAACTCTTTCCATTGCCGAGTACTTCCGTGATCAGGGATACAACGTCCTGTTAATGATTGACTCGCTTACCCGTTATGCTATGGCTCAGCGTGAGATCGCACTTGCAGTGGGCGAACCTCCTGCAACCAAAGGTTATCCTCCATCAGTGTTTGCAAAAATGCCTGCTCTGGTTGAGCGCGCTGGTAACGGTGGAGAAGGTCAGGGCTCAATTACAGCTTTCTTTACTGTTCTTGTTGAAGGTGATGATCTTCAGGATCCAATTGCCGATTCTGCCAGAGCAATTTTAGACGGCCATATTGTATTATCCCGTCAGCTTGCAGACTCCGGTCATTTCCCTGCTATAGATATTGAAAAGTCTGTAAGCCGTGTTATGCCTGCTGTGGTTACTGCAGAACATATGATTATGGCAAGAACCATAAGACAGTGTGTATCTCAGTATTCTCAGAGTAAGGAACTCATTCAGATCGGTGCTTATCAGAAAGGTTCTGATCCTAATATCGACCAGGCAATTATGATTAAGCCTTACATTGATGAGTTTACTGTTCAGGATATGAAGGAGATTGTTCCTTTCAAACAGTCTCTGGACGGCCTGGAGCAGCTTTCAATGATTCTTATCAATGATGCTCAGAAAAGAGTTGATGCGCTGACTGTCAAGAAAGGAAATGTTCCTGTGGCTAATAATAAGGCTCAGGGTAATACAAATCAGTTTGTCAGAGAGCAGTAGTTAGCCTATGAGTGATAAAGCTCTTAATCTGGTTTTAGATTTAAGAAAACGAGAGGAGGATGAGGCATTAGAGCTTCTGATTGAAGCTCAGAACAATGTTGCATCCTTTGAACGGCAGATTGCTCAGCTAAAGGAATTTGAAAATATCTATACTGAAGAGATGAAGTCTAAATCCCAGTTTCAGATGGGAATGGGCACCTACCTTGGATATCAGCAGTTTATCAACAAGCTTGAGAGAATTAAGGAGCGACAGGAAGCTGGTCTTGTAAAGCTTCAGGAGCAGGAAAACCGTGCTCGTTCCAATTATCTTGACAAGCAGAAACAGCGTAAAATTATCGAATCTCTTATTGAAAAACATCGCATTGAGCGCGAACGCCTTGAGGCCAGAGCAGAACAGAAGCTCAGTGATGATATTGTCTCATCAAAACAGGCAAGAATTTTTATTCAGAAGATGAAGTAGGATTTGTTTCCTGAATAGATTTTTTGTCTATTCTTTCTGTAATCTACCAATCAAGATCAGCTTTAATTACGAGAAAAAAAGCTGATCTTAGAATTGATCTCTTATTCAACAGTATCCATTCTTGGTACACCATTGCGATCAAGTAATAGAGTGCATGGTGATACTGCATAGAAAGCAAGTGAAATTAGAGCGGCAACTGCTTCCCATAAAATCTTGTCATTGAAAAATAGATATCCGAAGAAAAATACAATGCAAGTAATAATTGCAAGAGTAGTAAAAATTGGTTTCATTCTTTCAACCCTGATGAAAAGTTATCAGCCTATGTTAAAAGGAAACTATTTATGTGAAATAAGATTCAGACATACCTCTTCTTAAAGAAGATGGAGTTTCCTGTTCGATAGTTCTTTGAAAATAGCTGTAAGCCCATAGGAGAACTAGCGATTTAACCGTATAACTCCGAATGTCTGTATTTTTTTATTTGATAGTCCTGACTTCCTAAAAGGCTGTCCTGACTAAATTTGGAATCTGTATCACAAAATATACACAACTGAATTTAAAAAAAACATGCCTAATTTTATTAAAAAATTGCCTAAAAGCGAAAATATTTATATAAGTATATTGATTTATATGGGATTTTGATAACATATTTTTTTGTATAAATATTACTATTCTTGTAAAAAACTCTCTCTCCATGCTCCAAAAAAGACATCTTTTGAAATTGGCAGATAAATTGCATTTATGTTGACGTGAGTTTTGAATTTTTAAGGTTAATGATTCATAACTGTTTGATATTAAATGTAATATCTGGAATTATTCAATGAAAAAAGGAGATGTGGAATGCAGGCGGTAAGCAGCTCATATCAACTTGATGATGCAAAGGTTGCCATAAGTGGCAATCTTAAGAGTCAGGCTGCCCTGAATTCTGGAGTGGATTTTTCTAAAATTCTCAAGGACTGTGCTTCTGTGCAGAAGAAAGCTTCTCAAAGAGATTCTTCTGAGGTTCAAAGCCGACAGTTTGTAGCCAGAGAGATTAGAAGGGAAAAGTCCGTGCCAGAACAGAAAGGCAGGAATGATGGCATCAGTCTAAATAAGAATTGCAGTGATAATTCATCTAAGAGAGAGGTGGAGGCAGATAGCTTAAATACACGTAATCAGTTGAATCAGGTCTCAGATGAAGTCTCAGATAAGGATTTAGGAAAAGTCTCAGATAAGAGATATGATACAGATGAATCTATGGACGCTAAAGCTGTTATCAGTGAAGCAGATTCAGAGGATTCTGCGGATATTACATCTAAGAGAAAATTCATCCGTGAAACAAATGGGGAAAAACAGATTGATGTTTCTGAGCCTCTACAGCTTCAGGATGAACTAATCCGTGTCGATACTGCTGAAGTTTCAGAGGCAGCTGTTAATACTGTTTCATCTGCAGAATCTGCAGTTGATACAACCGTAAAATCATCTGTACTGACTGATGTGGCAGCAAAAAACGATACCTTCAGCGACTCTGGAACACAGTTAGATAATGTCATCATCTCTGATGATGTACACAGCCTGTTCTCTAAGATCTCTGAGATCGCAGCTGAGAATGGAATTGATCTGACTACAGTTGATCCAAAGGTCCTAAATGATCTTGTGTACAAGATGTCATCTTCTCCTTTGACAGAATTTGATACCAGAGAATTTGAGAAGGCTGCTGCTCTTTTCTTAAAGGGAGATCTTAAGTCATTTGATTCACTCCAAAGTACAGAGAGTGCTCCTCAGGTTAAGCCGTTTGCAGCTTTAGACGATGTGATGAGCATGCTTAAGGATCTTGATGGAACAGTAAAAATCAATAATGAAAAGCCTCTGTTCTCGGTAACTGAAGATTTCGGTGCCCGTGATTTTGAGGTAATTGAAGACAGTATCAAGGCATCATTAAGTATGGATGAGATCCTTTCCAAAGAGGATGTTAAGACCAAGATAAATTCAATTATTGATAGTAAGAAGGACAGTCTTCAGAGTTCTCTTGAAAAATCTGTAGCTCTGCTTCAGAAGGTAGTGAGTGCAGCATCTTTAGAGTCTGAGGTTAAGAGTGAGATCCCTTCATCAAGAGTTGATGCATTTGCCATCAATCCTCGCTCACTGACTGAAAGCAGTATAAATCTGAATCCTGATGGCTTTATGTCCGGTTCATTCTCAGAGCAGGGCAAATCATCAATGTTCTCACAGTCAAATCCTAACGGATATGGCTCACTGGCATCTGCAATGAAGACAGGTGGTGATCTGGGCATGACTGCATTTGAAGGTTCAAAGCTTGATTTACTGAATATGTCATCAGATCTTAAGGAAAATGCAAGGGCTCTGGCAATGAAGGTAATGGAGATGTCATCACGTAATCTGAAATCTCTTGATCTGACATTGAATCCAGAAGGTTTAGGAAAAATGAGAATTCTTATTGATGCAACTTCAGCAGATGAAATTTCCAAGATTTCCATCAGTGCATCTCATTCAGGAACACGTGCAATGCTTGAAAGCGGTATTGACGTTCTGAAGAATCTTCTTGAATCCAATAATATTTTTGCAAGAACCGAAGTCTCTGAATATGGTGATGAAAGCGCATTTGAAGGCTCTTCTTCAGAGAATTTTGCAGAGAATTCCGGCCATAATCAGCAGCAGAAAAAAGAAAATGAAGAAAATCAATCTGATAACGGCACACTCTTTGCAGGAGGTAAAATTAATGTCGAGGTGTCAGAAAACCATCATGAAGAGAATAATGAAAATTTAGATATCTCACAAAATAGCAATACAGTAAGCTATTTTGCATAGAAATATATGATAACTAAATGAATATTTTTATCTGTGTGCCATAATATAAAAAAAAAGGAGAGAATTATGGCTAAAGAAAAAGATGATGTTGATGTAGCAGATTCAGATGACGCTCCTAAAAAGAAAGGTAAGCTTTTCTTAATCATAGCTATTCTTCTGCTACTTATTATCGGTGCAGGCGGTTATTTCGGTGCTGCATATTTCATGCATCTCCCTCCTTTTGAACCTCCTGGGCCAACCCCTGAGGAAATTGCCGCACAGAAGGCAGCTGAGGAAAAGGAAAAGATGTTGCTTCAGCGCGATATCTATGTTCCTTTCGATCAGACTTTTACGTTCTCTATCAAGAGCGACAGAAGAATTCATACCGGACAGGTTCAGGTTGTGCTGGTTGTTATTGGCGAGGAAAACGAAGCTTTAGCCAAGAAACATCTGACCTTAATGAACAGTGTTATTTTCGAGAGACTTTCAGCCCAGTCATATGAAGCTTTACTGCTTCCATCTGGAAGACAGAGATTAAAGCGTGAACTACTGGATGCTGTAAGAGCAAAGATGTCTGAGCTTAACAAGACTCCGGTCGTAGACCAGATTCTGTTTACCAGCTTTGTTCTTCAGTAAGGAGCTTATAACGTGACCGAGTTTTTAACTCAGGACGAAATCGATGCTCTGTTGCACGGAGCGGATGATGTAGAAGAGGAAAAGCCCCAGGAAACTACGGGCGTCAAGAGCTTTGATTTTGGCTCACAGGAACGTATTGTTCGTGGTCGTATGCCAACTTTGGAGCTGGTTGACGAACGTTTCGCCCGTCACATGCGTATCAGTCTTTTCAACATGATGCGTCACAGTGCCGAAGTTACCTGGACAGGCGTGAATATGATGAAGTTTGGTGAATACACCCAGACTCTGTTCGTGCCTACCTCTTTGAACATGGTTCGTTTCCGTCCTCTAAAGGGTACAGCTCTGATCACACTGGAAGCTCGACTGGTATTTATTCTGGTAGAAAACTTTTTCGGTGGCGAGGGTAGATTCAGAACCAAGATTGAGGGTCGTGAATTTACTCCAACAGAAAGAAGAATTACCCAGAAACTTCTGAAGATGGTATTCGCAGATTACAAGGAAGCATGGTCTCCTGTAATGGATGTTGAGTTTGAATACCTGGATTCTGAAGTTAACCCTTCGATGGCGAACATTGTTTCTCCTTCAGAGGTGCTGGTAGTAAATCAGTTCCATGTTGATCTTGATGGTGGCGGCGGTGATCTTCACATCTGCTTCCCATACTCAATGATCGAGCCTATCAGAGAGCTTTTGGATGCTGGTGTTCAGTCTGACAAGGGCGATACTGATGTAAGATGGAATAAAGCTCTGCGTGAAGAGGTAATGGATGTCAGCGTTGATATGAAGGTAAAGCTTCTTGATACTCTGGTTTCATTGCGAGATGTGATGGATTTTAAGGTTGGCGATGTTTTAAACGTTGATATTCCTGATAATCTGTTAGTATATGTAGAGGATCTGCCAAGCTATCATGCCAAGCTTGGACAGTCAAAAGATAAAATGGCCATCAGAATCTCTGAGGTACTGGAAAGACCTAAGAGTGCTAAGAATGACTTCAGCTTTATTAAAGGTAATGGAGTTAATATTGCTGATGATGATGAGATTGAAGATTTTGATGACGATTAGAAGGTGATGTATGTCAGAAGATCAGAAATTAGCCGACGAGTGGGCTGCTGCTCTAGGTGCTCAGGAAGGTGGTAACGAAGAGGCTGTTGCACCTCCTGTCGAAGAATTTGAAGAAGAGAATGGTGCTCCTGGTAAAGCTCCTCTAACTGCAGAAGAGCGTAAGAAACTGGATTCTATTTTAGATATTCCGGTTACCATTACCATGGAAGTTGGTCACGCAAAGATATCCATCAGAAATCTTCTACAGCTCAATCAGGGCTCTGTTATCGAGCTTGAGCGTATGGCTGGCGAGCCACTGGATGTGCTGGTAAACGGTACACTGATTGCTCACGGAGAAGTTGTTGTAGTTAACGATAAGTTTGGTATCCGTTTAACTGATGTTATCAGTCAGGTTGAGCGTATTAAGAAGTTGCAGTAAAGAATGTATGATTAGACGTATAGTATGCGCTTTTAGTTTTTTTGCAGTAACAGATGTTCTTGCTGCAGAGGATAAGGCTGGTGGTCCAGTATTGGACACAGCCTCTATTTTTTCCTGGGTATTGTCCACCTTTGTTATCCTGTCATTGATTGTCGCTCTGGCATACCTGCTTAAAAAGACCCGTTTTGTTAAAGTCAACAAAGGAACTTTAGGAATTGAAAACCAGCTTTATGTTGGTCCTAAGCAGAGAGTGGTTATTGTAAAGGCCGGAAGCAAAAGGGTTCTGCTTGGTGTTACCCAGAATCAGATTACCTACCTTACAGATGTCGATGATGTAAAACTAGAATTTGAAAGAATAATGTCTGGTGCAGATGAGCAGACACAAAAGAGCGTGAAAGAGAATGATTCTACAAAAGGCGAATAATCATGAGATGATGGGAAATACCAGGGCTTTACTTAAAACTCTTGCTTCCCTTAAGAAGACGTTTGCAGTCAGTCTCTGCATTGCAATTGTAAGTGCTGCCGTTCTGTATTTTATTCCTACTGCCTCAGCTGCAGGCAATCTTGATATTAACGCCTTTACTGTGAAAATCAATCCGGATGGCACCTCAGATTATGCATTAAGTCTGCAGGTTGTTATTCTGATGGGACTTCTGTCATTTATCCCATCTATTCTGGTGATGATGACCTCTTTTACCAGAATTGTAATCGTAATCAGTATTCTTCGTCAGGCAATCGGTCTGCAGGCCGCACCTTCAAATCAGGTTGTTGTCGGTATAGCTCTGTTTATGACAGTGTTTGTGATGACTCCCGTTTTTGATGATATGTACACCACTGCTATCGAACCCTATATGGAAGAGAAGATTGAGGCCAGGGAAGCCTTCTCACTTGCCCAGAAGCCTCTTCACAAATTCATGATAACTCAGACCAGACTGACTGATCTGAATGCATTCTCAGAGTATGCCAATGTAAAAATTGACAAACTTGATGATGTACCAATGAGAGTTGTAATTCCTGCATTTATCATCAGTGAGCTTAAGACAGCCTTCCAGATTGGCTTTATGCTGTTCCTGCCATTTCTGATTATTGACCTGGTTGTAGCATCCATTCTGATGGCTATGGGTATGATGATGCTGTCGCCAATGATTGTGTCTCTGCCTTTTAAGCTGATGCTGTTTGTTCTGGTTGACGGCTGGTCTCTCATCATGGGTACTCTGATGACAAGCTTTGGTATAGGCGTCGGAGGAACATAATATGGAAGCCGAGGTCTTTATTGATATTGTTCGAGAAGCGTTAGGACTGGTGGCTATTCTGGTTAGTGCCAGTATTATTCCTTCTTTGTGTGTCGGTTTGATTGTGTCTGTTTTTCAGGCTGCAACCTCAATTAACGAGCAGACCTTATCCTTTCTGCCTCGTCTGGTTGTTACTGTTGGAGCTCTGATTTTCGGTGCTCACTGGGGCCTTGAAAAGCTGATGTCATTCTTCAGACTTATTATTGAGCTGATTCCTCAGTCGATTGGGTAATGAATTTTTTAGAGCCGATTTCATTAACTGCTATTGCTCAGCTTGTCTGGCCTCTGTGCAGAATAGGCGCATTTTTTGGCAGTATGTTTGCGATTTCGTCACGTAGTATTCCTACGCTGACTAAGGCTCTTACTGCTCTGGCTATTACTCTGTGCATGCTTCCAAATATTCCTGATCTGGCTCCTAATACTGAGCCATTCAGTGTTTATGGAATTCTGGTTACTATCAAAGAGGTTCTAATCGGTCTTGCTCTGGGAATGGTTACTCTGTTTGTATCCCAGGCTTTTATCATTGCAGGTCAGGCTGTTGCTATGCAGACAGGCTTAGGTTTCGCTTCACTGGTTGATCCTGTGTCTGGTACCAATACTCCTGTTGTAGGTCAGTTCTTCACAGTTCTGTGTACTCTGGTTTTCTTTTCCATAAATGGACATTTACTCTTTTTCAACCTGCTTTTGGAAAGCTTTACCACCTTACCTATGGGATCATTTATCCCAACTAACAGCTTAAATGATCTGATGTTTTTCTCAGGTTCAATGTTCAAAGCAGGTCTTGCCATGTCCATGAGTGCAATCTGTACCATGCTGGTGGTTAACTTTACTCTTGGTGTTATGACCAAGGCTGCTCCTCAGCTGAACATTTTCTCTTTAGGTTTTGCAATCTCCATGATTGTTGGTATTGCTGTTCTTACCTTCTCACTAGGCGCATTCATGAGCAATTTCTACAACAACTTTAACGAGCTGTTCTCAACAGCATGTTCTCTTGTTGGAAGAGAATGTTCTGACGTCCTGCATTAGTTCATCATAGTTAATTCCCATATATACAAAATTTTATTACTAACTATCTGAATTATAAATGTATCTTAATTCTTATTAAGAATGATTATCAATAGCGTTCAATTTGATTAAATTAAATGGTATTATTCTTAACATGAAATGAACGAGAAGTTTGATTCAGGTTGTAAAACTTTCTCTTTTTTTTAGTGATAAGAGTTATCTAATGCTAATATGAGTTAGCATTAGATAATTTAAAAGGTTTTTAATTTTAGTAAGTTATATATTAACTAGGAGTTTTAATTATGTCATTAATCAATAAAGAGCTAGCAGACTTCAAAGTAAACGTATACCAGAATAAAGACGGTGTAAAAGGCAAGGGTGAGTTCAGAGAGATTACCAAGGCTGATTTATTAGGTAAGTGGTCAGTACTGTTCTTCTATCCAGCTGACTTTACATTCGTATGTCCAACAGAACTTGAGGATCTGGAAAACCAGTATGCTAACTTCAAGAAGATTGGCTGTGAAATCTACTCTGTTTCCTGTGATACTCACTTTGTTCACAAGGCATGGCATGAGAGCTCCGAGAAGGTTGGCAAGATCTGCTATCCTATGATTGGCGATCCAACCGGAGCGCTGGCTCGTGATGTTGATGCCTATATCGAGGATGCCGGTATGGCAGAGCGTGGAACTTACATCATCAATCCTGAGGGTAAGATTGCAGCTTACGAGGTTAGTGCAGGCAATGTAGGACGTAACGCTGAAGAGCTTCTTCGTAAGGTTCAGGCTCTGCAGTTTGTAGCGGAGCACGGTGATGAGGTATGTCCTGCTAAGTGGCAGCCTGGTAAGGAAACCTTAAAGCCTTCATTTGATCTGGTTGGTTTAATCTAAAACACAAAGGATGGTGTCTCATGGATAAAATGTATGATGCCATTATTATCGGCGGTGGCCCAGCGGGGCTAACCGCCGCTATATACCTGGCAAGAGCAAGATATAAAGTATTAGTTGTTGAAAAAGAGAAAATCGGCGGTCAGATTACCATAACTTCTGAAGTCGTAAATTACCCTGGTATTATCAGTACCAGCGGTACAGAACTTACCTCCACCATGTATCAGCAGGCTCATAATTTTGGAGCCGAATTCCTAAGTGCTGATGTTACTTCTCTGAATCTTAACGATAAAATCAAAGAAATCACCACCTCAAAAGGCCTCCTGAAATCTCTATCTGTAATTATTGCCACAGGCGCAAATCCAAGAAGAGTTGGTTTTGAAGGCGAGGATAAATTCCAGGGTAGGGGCGTTGCGTACTGTGCAACCTGTGATGGCGAATTCTTTACAGGAAAAGATCTTCTGGTTATCGGAGGTGGCTTTGCTGCAGTTGAAGAGAGTATCTTTCTGACTAAATATGCCCGCTCTATAACCATCTGTGTTCGTTCTGACGATTTTAAATGTGCCAGAAGTGTCAGCGATGAGCTTAAAAAATACCCATCAATAAAAGTCCGTTTCAATACTGAAGTTCTAAAGGTGGACGGAGAGAACTCTGTTGAATATGCAAAACTAATCAATAATGTTACACGTGAAGAATCTGATTTCAGATCTTCAGATGGACAGAATTTCGGAGTTTTCGTATTCGCAGGCTATGTTCCTAATACCTCTCTGTTTAAGGGTAAGATTACATTAGATGAAAACGGATATGTAATCACAGATGAGAACAGAATGACTTCTGTTGAAGGTGTTTATGCCGCAGGTGATCTGTGTGTCAAGAATCTGCGTCAGGTTGTAACTGCCGTATCCGATGGCGCTATCAGTGCAACTGCAGCAGAAAAGCATATCTCAAAGCTTCATGATGAGCTGAGTCTGCCTGAATTCAAGCAGGAGAAATCATCTTCAGACAGTAAGAGTGCTCCTTCAGCAAAGGTTATTTCTACAGAGAGTGAAGACTCTGATTCCTTCCTGTCGGCAGAAATAAAGGCTCAGGTTGGGGCTGTAATCGCAAAATTTGAGAATGATGTGATTATTAGAGTTCACGATGATAACTCTGAGCTAGCCGCAAAGCTTAAGGGCTTTAGTGAAGAGTTCTCATCCCTCTCAGAGCGAATTCATTATGAAGTTATAAATACCGACTCAGAGCCTGGTATTCATATTCTGAATCATGATGGTTCGTCAGACAGAATAGTATTCCATGGCGTACCAGGAGGGCACGAGTTCAATTCCTTTATTGTGGCTTTATACAATACCGCAGGTCCTGGGCAGGCAATTGATGATGCTCTTCTGTCATCAATTAAGGCAATAGATAAGGATGTTGATATCAAGGTTGTCGTGTCCTTAAGCTGCACCATGTGTCCTGAAGCGGTAATGGGCTCTCAGCGAATTGCCTCCTTGAGTGAGAAGGTTAAGGCTCAGATGTTTGATATTCAGTACTATCCTGATTTGAAGGATAAATACAATATCATGAGTGTTCCTTGTATTATTCTGAATGATTCAAAGGTGGTTTTCGGTAAGAAGAATGCTGGAGATTTTGTTGAGCTGATTTCAACTCTGTAGTTAATCGGGAGATTAACTCTAGACAAGTAATACAGAGAACTCAGAGTATATTGTCTTTGAGCTCTCTGTTTTCTTTTCAGCTTAGTCCTTGCACAGTTCGTAACATGGCTTGTACTCCTTCTTTGACAGAAGTACACGTCCCTGCTTGATATAGCTTCGCAGAAGCTTATCCATTGATCTGATGATATCCTTGTCACCGTGGAGCTTGAATGGTCCTTTCTGAGCGACAAGCTTGATACCGTATTCCTTAACGTTACCTGCCACGATACCAGAGAAGGCTGCTCTCAGATTGCAGGCAAGCTTCCAAGGTTCCTGGTCTCGCTTGAGGTTCAGTTTAGCCATGAATTCATGAGAAACAGGATTAGAAATCTGCAGCTCATAAGGGATCTTTAATGTCCAGTTAAAGCAGTAGGAATCGTGAGTAATGGTTCTGTGATCAAGTACAGACTCATTATTCTGCTTAACCTTGGTTGCTACAGCTACAGGATCATCAATAATCAGATCGTAATATCTGGTTACATCAGGACCAAAGCAGAGTACTAAAAATTCTGTTAAGGCATTGAAATACTCTTCTGATTCCTTGTTGCCGGTCAGGATTAAAGGCAGATAGTTATGTTTATTCTCTCCACTCATCTTAATGGCAAGAATATACAGCAGCTCTTCTGCGGTTCCTGGTCCGCCCGGAAAGATAATCATTGTGTGACCTAATCTTACAAAAGCCTCAAGACGTTTTTCGATATCAGGCAGAATAACCAGATCAGAAACCATTGCATTAGGTGGTTCTGCCGCAATGATTGATGGTTCGGTAAGACCAATCATGCGGCATTTATCCTGCTCACACTGCTCGGAGAAGCCCTGGAAGGAACCTTTCATAGGAGCTTCCATTACACCAGGTCCGCAGCCTGTGCAGATATCGATTTTTCTTAAACCAAGCTCCAGGCCGACATTATAGGCGTATTCATATTCTGACTTGGAAATAGAATGACCGCCCCAGCATACAGCGATATTTGGTTTTACACCTGCCTTAAGTACACCTGCATTACGCAGAATGATAAAGATCAGGTTAGTAATATATGCACTTTCTGACTCGTACTGTTTACGAAGAAAATTCTCTCCATCCTTACCTAAGGACTGTAACTGTACGATATCTCTTAGAACTGAATAAAGGTGGTTACGAAGTTTTTTAATTACGACACCTTCTACAACAGCACTCTTAGGTGGATTGATAAGCTCTAGTTTTAAACCTCGCTCGTTTCTAATGATGCTTATTTCAAAATCACTGAAATTATCCAGCAATTCCTTTGAATTGTCTGTAATGTTTCCGCTGTTTAAAACAGCTAAAGAGCAGTTACGATAGAGCTCATAAAGCTCTCCCTTGCTCGACAGGGACAAAGCATCGGCTTCGCTTTGGGTTAACAAAGCCATGGAACCTGATGGCCATACATCTACAATACTCATATGGGCTCCTTATTTATAATAATTACCATTAGATTATAGCCCGCAGGTGCGGGCCATGATTTGACGTGTACAGCTTTTTGTAAAAAATACTGTATTTTTAAGTGGTTATTGTCTAATAAATCTTACAGAAGTGAATTTCTGATCTTTTAGATTGGTTCTGACAGGATTGATATCAATACCGCCTCTTCTGGTGAAGAATGCTGAAACGGTAAGTTCTGAAGGCTCTAATGCGTGCATGATATCAGAGTAGATAAGCTCAACACACTGCTCATGGAAGCCCTGATGATTTCTAAGTGAAACCAGATAATTCAGAAGAGACTCTTCGTTAGGGGCTAGTCCCTTATATTCAATCATTACTGTTGCGTGATCCGGCTGAGAGGTGACAGGGCACAGTGATCTGAAGAGATTGGTGTAATAGATCTTTGAGACAGTTTTCTTACCTTCGGCAAGAGTAAGAACCTTTGGAGAATACTCGTAGCTCTTAAAGCTCATACTCTTGGCAAAATCCTGCTCTTCAAGACAGATTCCCTTTGGACTCTCAAAGGCAAATTCCTTGTTCTTAACCTCAAACAGCTTTACTTCGACCTCACATTCAAGAAGTCTTGACAGATCTCTTGCAAAAACGGTCTCCACATCTTTTAGAGACTCAAATTTTGTCATGGTGAATGACAGCTCATAAAGCTTTAGGGACTTTGATTCCACGATATATCTGCTGGATGCAGGAACCTTCATAATACCCATGCAGACCTCTGGCAGACCGTTTAAATTCAGATAGGTCATTTCATACAGACGCCAGATATCCATACCGTTGAAGCTTTTTAAATGCTTAATTGCTGAACGGCCAAGCGCTCTTTCAATTCTGTGAAGTCTTGATGGAGCGTATTCGTTATCGTAGGTGGTATTCTTTCCAAGAACTAATGGTGAGTTCTCCATTAAAGGTCTCCGTATTTGCTTCCGAGAATACACAATGCAGCCAGGGCTGCGGTCTCGGTTCTTAAAATTCTAGGTCCTAAGGTTACGCCGACAAAACGGTTTTCTGCTGCCTTTGCAATTTCCTCTGCATCAAGGCCGCCTTCAGGTCCGATTAACAGTCTTAAATGCTGTCTGATTTCAAGCTCAGTCAGTTTCTTGTCTGCTCTTGGATCAAGGGTTAATGAAAGAGCCTCGGGATTCTGTGTATACCAGTCGTCAATATTGGTGATGTCATTTACTTTAGGCACCACATTTCTTCCTGACTGCTCACAGGCAGAGATAGCAATCTTCTGCCACTGCTCAACCTTTTTAGACTGGCGCTTTTCATCAAGCTTAACTCCGCATCTTGCGGAATAAAGAGGAGTTATCTCACTGATTCCCAGCTCACAGGCTTTCTGAATAGTGAATTCCATCTTATCGCCACGGCTTATAACCTGGCCTAGTTCAATATAAAGAGGGGACTCAACGTTTCTTTGAATCTCCTTTACACATTTATAGGTAGCCTTTGATTTTGATGCTGAACAGATTACAGCCTCGTACTCGTGTCCGTTGCCGTCAAAAACCACAAAGGGATCATTCTCTTTGAAGCGTAAAACTCTAACAAGGTGTCCGAAGCCATCTTCATCAAGCTCTAGCTCAACGTTTTCTGCAAGGTTAGCGTTATACTGGCAAATTCTTACTGTTCTCATATATAAACTCGGCTAAAAAATCTCAAACGAGCTGAAATTCGTTTTTATATAGTCTGGGCTTAAGCTCTTTTTCTGATTTTAATAATGACACTGCCTGCTGACAAAAGGATTGTCATGTCCCTGGATTTGTCTGACCCGGCTGTTTCTCAGGCACTCATTTTTATCAGGAGCGTACATTTTATCCCATTTTTGGAAAAGATGCTTTTTATCTTTTTCTAGTTCTATATTATATCTTGAACTCATATAAAGATAGGCTCTGGCGATAATGCCTCGGGCTCTAACTGGAGGCATTGCCTCTTCCTTTGATCTGTCTATTACCATTTCACACTGACCGTAGCCTCTGACTTTGTGTCTTGAATGATTTCTGACTTTTTTGCCCGAGATAAAGTCTTTATGATAGTTATCATCTGAAAGACTATCAGTGAAACTGTAGTTGTTGCGGTCGCTGTTAACCTCTCCTATAGCAGGGTAGAGATTGTGCAGATCTGCATGCATTGCCTGAAATTCTGCATCATTGTGTTCACAGTTTCTTCTGTGTCCCTTTACCCAGCAGCGTCTCTTATGCCCAAACTCCCATGCCGGCATGATGTGTTCAGCCTCAATCCTTTTTGCGTTTTTTGCGTATCTGTCGGAGTGATAGCCGCAACTTTCAGGATCAGGCATATAACCACCGCGCTTTGGAAATTTGATATTGCATCCGCAGTACAGTGTCCTTGGGTTATCCATCTCTCTGAAGATTTCTACCATGTTTAGCTTGGCTTCTCGAAAGGATTTATGCTGAAGCTCTGCCTTTGGTGTGTTTACGCTGCAGCTGCACAGAAGAGTAAGAAGGGGAATTAGCAGTAATTTTTTCATGTAATATTTTTGAGAATTCTGATTTAGTCTTGTGTTTATAAGAGTTATCTGAGTCTTCATTTTCTGTTTTTATGCGTATATTTTAAGAGCGGTATGGCGTAACATCAATGTAATTAAGGCAAAAAATTGCTAAAATAGCCTCAGTGAATTAAGGAGTTTTTTATGGCTATTAACTTGAAAATGATGGCTACCTTCGGCGTAGCGGGTAATTTTACCGGACATCTGGAACAGGCTGGTGAGGCTGTTGATTTTACTAATGTTAAAACAGCAGAAGCCAAGGCTCCAAAGGCTGTGTTCCCAACATTCATTCCTCATGCTTCAAAAGTTACCCCTGAGTTTTTAGGCGTATTTCCTTTTGATTCTACCAAGATTATTTTCCCTCAGGGAGAGCAGAAGCTTCAGATTGAACCTGAGTGTGCAATTATCTGCAATGTTGAGTGGGCTGAAGGCAAGGTTGTTGCTCTGACACCTGTTTTCTTCGGTGCATCAAATGACTGCTCTATCCGCAAGGAAGGAGCTAAGAAGATTTCTCAGAAGAAAAACTGGGGACCATCATCAAAGGGCTTTTCTGACAACGCAATTGCCATCGACCGTTTTGATGACAAGGGTATCTTAAACAGATACAGAATTGCTTCATTCCTGGTTCGTGACGGGGTTGTTCATCCTTATGGAGAGGACAGTGCAGTCCGTGATTACAGCTATATTTACGGCAAGCTGATTGAGTGGCTTATTGACAAGCTTAATAATCAGCAGAATGAAGGTCCTGCTGAAATGATTAACAGCTATCTTGCTGAGGCAGGTTTCCCATCACAGATCATGGTTTCTGTAGGTGCTACTCGCTATACAGAATACGGTGAGCATAACTTCCTGCAGAATCAGGATAAGGCTGTGGTTGTTGTTTATCCTGAGGATAAGTATTCACAGACTGATATTGTTAAGGCTGTGGAGAACGGTACCTTAAACGATCCTGAGGTCAGTGTTCTAACCCAGACTGTAGTTGTTTAATAAACATATTTGCATCACATTGGTCCGCTGATAGGCTGATGTGATTCTTTGTAGTAGAATAAGTCCTCATATATTTGAGGATTTATTTTTAGAGCGATTCTATGCCGAAAAGAGTTTTACTTATCACTGATATGGCCGGTCAGACCAAGGTTGCAATGACTGCCATGATTCCGATTCTATCTCATATGGGATACAGTCTTTTTAATCTTCCAACTGCACTTGTATCAAATAACTTTGCATATGGAGATTATGCTCTTTTAGATACAACAGAGTACATGCGTAAGTCTATCTCTGTATGGCAGAAGCTTGATTTCAGATTCGATGCCGTAGGAACCGGTATTGTTATTTCTCATGAGCAGCTTGAGATTGTAAATGAGTACTGCAAGTTCCTGAAAACCAAGGGTATTACCATATTCTCTGATCCTGTTATGGCTGACAACGGTGAGCTGTACAATGGTATTTCCGAGAGCATCGTAAGCTATATGCGCGAGCTGATTGGTGTAGCAGACTATATTGTTCCTAACTACACAGAAGCATGTTTCCTTGCTGGTATTCCTTATCAGAGCGGTTCTGTATCCTCTGATGAAATGCGAAAGCTGATAGACTCATTAAGAAAATACACATCAGGCACTATCGTTGTAACCAGTGCCTTCGTGGACAACAAAAAGCAGGTCTGCTGCTATGATCCTAAGTCTGATGAATACTTCAATCTGCCTTATGATGAGATTCCTGTTTCTTTCTCTGGAACCGGTGACATCTTCTGCTCTGTATTCATGGGTCATATTCTAAAAGGTGAGCCTGTAAAGCAGAGTATTGAAATAGCTATGACTGCAGTAGGCAAGATGGTTGATAGATTCAAAACCAAGGAAGATAAGCTAGAAGGACTTCCTGTAGAGAGCTGTCTTGATCTGCTTTAATAAAAAACTGCCTCAGTTTTCTCTGAGGCAGATAACTATAGCTTCATAGTTTAAATCTTTCTAACCTTTTTTTCTTAGATCCTTATACTGATTGGATGCTTTTGGGGCCTCATGCTTAGCATCGATCTGGTTTTTATGATCTAACTTTCCGTTGTGAGCAGTATTCTTCTCATGAAGATCTTTTTTCATATCTGGTTTTTCATGCTTGCCATCCTTAGCGTGAAACTCTGGTGCTTTCCCATCTGGGTGAGCAGGACCTTTTCCGTCAAAATGAGCCGGTTCTTTACCATCAGGATGGTGTGGTCCCTTGCCGTCATGAGGAGGCTCATGTGCAAAGTCTGGATGATGTCCGTCTAAATCATGAGTCTTTGGTGCATGATGAGGTGGAAGTGGAGCCGAAGATCCTGTACTTGAATTCTTACTTACGCTGATTGATGTATCACCGGTATTGTAGGTTACATCAATTGAGGTATCATCTGCTGCATTTGCAAGATTAACTGCAGATGCTAAAGCTGCTAACACTAATACTGCCTTGAATTTCATTTTTATATTCTCCTAAACAGACAGGTTGTATGTTTGTTTGAAGAATAGGCTTGATCTCTTAGAAGAAACTTAGATTTTTTTGTTGGTTAATGAAGTATACAGCCAGATTTTTATCAGAAATAATAATGGCAACTATCTGATATATAGGTAAAATTTCCGTATATCTGAAAAAATACATACATTTGTCTTAATCTTTCACGTGCAATATTCGATATTTTGTCAGCTTTGTTCTGATATCTTCACTTCATCTTTTTTTGAGAATACGTACAGGCTCACTACTAAATTATCTGCTCTTGAATATAATCCTAATCAGAGACATAAGGATACATGCGATGAGTAATGATAGAGTTGAGACGATCTTAAATCACCTAAAACTGCATAACCTTGTAACAGTAGAGGAACTTGTTGAGGTAACAGGTGCTTCTCCTTCTACAATCAGAAGAGAGCTGGCTAAGCTTACCAGAAAGGGCACAATCAGCAGAGTTCACGGCGGAGCAACTTTAAATCGCTACATCCCTATTCAGACACCAGTCACGGAGAAGGCTGTAACCAGACATCAGGATAAGGCATTAATCGGAAAAAAAGCAGCTTCTCTTATCAAGGAAGGTGACTGCATTATTCTTGATGCAGGAACTACTACTATGGAGATAGCCCGCAACATTCCTAATATACCTTTAACCGTTTTTACACCTGATCTTAATATAGCTCTTGTACTCTCAGAACTGCCTCTGGTAGATGTAATCGTAACCGGAGGACATATAGATAAAACTACAAAATCCTGTTCAGGAGATGACACTAAACAGTATTTTGATAAAATCAATCCTAATCTGGTGTTCCTGGCATGTAATGCCTGGATTGATGAAAGTCCTGGAGTATCAACTCCAAGCTATTCGAAGGTAATAATCAAGAAAGCTCTATTGAAGAGATATGCCAAGAAAGTTCTGGTTGTCGATTCAAGTAAGTATGGAGCCACCAGTCTTTATAAAATATGCGATATAGATGATCTTGATATGGTTATTACTGATAGGGGGCTTCCTGACGATATCTGTGAAGCTTTAAAGAAACGCGGTATTACCATGCTCAGAGTCTAAAGGCTTACTCTTCTGAACTCTCGTCCTTTTCGAGAGTTTTTTCAGTCTATTAAAGGATAATTTCATACTTATCTGCAATGACTGATATTCTGATTCACTTTTTTGCTAATACTATCCAAATTCTTAAGTTCTAAACTTTAACCGTAGTTGGCAGTTTTACTGCTGAAAAAAGAGCGTAAATTAGATACGCTTTTGTATTGGACAAATGTTTGTTTTTATGACTGCGTTTGAAGATTTATTCTTTCTGTTCTGTGAAAATGGGGACAAACAATAAAACAAAAATAACATTAAGGAGCACTTTATGAGCGAACTATCTACAGCAGAACTACCATCAGCTGAACTAACTTCTGCACAGCTGATTGAAAAAAACAGACGTATTGAAGAAATGGCTTCAATTAAGGCATTTTTCGACATTAACATGAAGGGAAATCCTGATCCTCGTCTGGTAAAACCTTATGAAGACTACATCAATCTCAAGATTGATTTTGATGAGTATCTGAAGGAAAGTCGTGACGCCCGTACTGAAGTTTTCTTCAAAGGCTAGACATTAATCTATCTTCATACTCTGAGTTAGAAGCTCAGAGTTATAACCAGCCTTAAAACTATCTTAAGTTTTAAGGTCCGCTGTTTTCTTCTCTGTTCGTATCGAACACATTTCTTGTTTTCTTGAGATCTCATTTGATTTTTAAATAAACCTCTGAATGTACTGTTTAGACCTAATCTAGGGTGGAAACGGTGATGAATACTATCTTAATGTCCATCTAAAAATGTTAAAAATTATATAAAATGAAAAATTAGCTAATTTACTTTATACTTAAATTAGCTAATAACGGAGGACTATATTATGATTGAAGCTTTCGCAACGGCTACCGAGCTGAAGAATCATTTAGGAAAATATTTGCAGATGGTTATTGATGGTAATGAAGTGATTCTGACTAAAAATGGACAGGAAATCGGACGTATTATTCCTAAGACTAAGGTTGTTTCATATTTGACAGACTCTCTTACAGGCATAATTAAAGGTAATTATGATTATGAGAAAGAAAAGGAAGAAGCATTAAGGAAGAAATATGAAAGTCTTGATTGATGCAAATATTATTCTTGATGTTCTTCAGAAAAGGGAACCTCATTTAAGAGCTTCTGCTATTGTCTGGAAATTATGTGAAACTAAAAAGATTACGGGGTATGTTTCTGTTCTTTCTTTTATGAATATTGTTTATATTCTGCGTAAGGAACTAACACCAGAAAAAATTAAGGAAGTTTTTTATTCTCTTTCCATGATTTTTACCTTTGAAGATCTCACGGAAGACGACATAAAAAGCGCTCTGATAATGGGACTTCCAGACTTTGAGGACAGTGTTCAGATGCAGACTGCTTATCGGGTAAGAGCTGAATTTATAATTACGAGAAATGTTAAAGATTTTCTCAAAAGTTCAATCCCAGCATATACACCTTTAGAGTTTTTAGAACGTATTGACATCTAAAAAAATGAGCTCCTAAAACAGGAGCTCATATACACTTAATCTGCAGAGCATTGAGAACGGAGATGCTCTGCATTATTGTCTTTTACATGAATACTGAAAGTATCAGTACCTCAACACAGCCGATTGCCCAGGCAATGGTTGTTGGTGCAGTCCAGACCTTTAACTGATCCTTTACCTGACTGATTCCCAGTAATCTGTTAACAACCCAGAAGAATGAGTCATTAAAGTAGCTTGCGAATAATGAGCCTACGCAGCATGCAATTGCACCCAGCATTGGATTTGCTCCGGCTGCAATTACGATTGGAGCGGTAATACCTGCTGCAGTAATCATTGCTACGGTACCTGAACCCTGAATGAAGCGGACGCAGGTTGCAATAATCATTGGCAGTAGAACTACAGGAATGCTTGCTGCGGCAAAGCCCTGAGCGATGTAGGTTCCAAGGCCTGAATCCTTGATAATCTGACCTAATGCACCACCGGCGCCGGTAACCAGAAGGATAATACCTGCTGATGCCATGCCTTTTTCCATCTCCTTTACTGCAGTTTCCTTATCAACAGTAGGAATCAGAGTTGCAATTGCAACCAGCAGACCTAATCCTACAGCGATAATTGGCTGACCTAAGAAGATAATGATGTTGAAGATTCCTTCCTTTAATCCTAATGCTGAAAGAATGGTGTTCATCAGAATCAGAATGATTGGAAGTACCAGTGGGGTAAATGCCATGAATGCACTTGGAAGATTTGAGTCATCCTCGTTAAATGCTGCATCTGGGTTATAGTCGCCTACAATCTTCTCTAATAAGCCCTTGTCGTTTGGAACAAGATCAAAGTGCTTGGTCAGATATGTCTTTGCATAGAACAGTACACCTAATACCATAGGAATTGATAGTACCAGGTTGATTAGAATGAATGTACCGACATCAATGTCAAAGATACCTGCTACGCCAAGAGGACCTGGAGTAGGTGGCACCATGGTGTGGGTGATAACAAGACCTGCTGCTAAAGCTGCACCGATTGCAACAACTGATTTATTTACAACTCTTGCAATTGCCTTGGCAATAGGTGAGAGGATAACGAAACCAGAGTCGCAGAAAATTGGAATTGAAACGAAGAATCCGGTAATTGCCATTGCCTCTTCTTCCTTTTTCTTTCCGAACAGCTTGATAAAGGTATATGCCATACGCTTTGCAGCTCCGGACATTTCAAATATCTGTCCTAAGATAACACCAAAGCCGATGATGATACCTATACCACCTAAAGTTCCTCCGAAACCTGAGGTGATAGATTTTATAATTCCAAGGGTATTTCCGTCTGCAAATTTAGTGGTGTTAACAGGCATTCCTCCAACAACGCCTATGATTACAGTTGCAATGATCAGTGCTATAAAGCTATGAACCTTGGTTTTGAGTACCAGGAAGAATAAAACTGCAAGTCCGACAAACAGACCCAGCAGCATCTGGCCTCCACTTAGTCCTTCAATCATAATTAACTCCTTTGTTTTTGTTTGTGTTTGTGGTTTTTATTTATCTGTTGTAGTTTGGTCCGTATTCGGCTGCCAGTTTAACGGCTTCCACCATACTTACCTCGCTGACAATATTCTTTCCGGCAATATCAAAGGCAGTGCCATGATCAACTGAGGTTCTCAGAATAGGCATGCCCGCTGTAATGGAAATGGTTCGTTCAAAATCCAGTGTCTTGGTGGCGATATGTCCCTGATCGTGATAAAGAGACAGTACACTGTTGTATCTTCCCTGATGAGCCTGGTGGAAAACTGAATCAGCAGGAACAGGTCCTACTACATTAAAGCCTTCATCCTGAAGCTCTTTACATGCAGGAGCAATTACATTTACCTCTTCCCATCCGAACAGACCATGCTCTCCTGAGTGAGGATTCAGACCTGCAACTGCCATAGTTCCTTCTGTTACACCCAGCTTCTTTAGAGCATCGGTGCAGCGCTTTACATAATCCTTGATGCGGTCCTTCTTAATCATGCCAAGCATTTCCAGAAGAGAAACATGTCTTGTCAGGAAGAACACACGAAGCTTATGTACCTGGAATAGGGTAAGAGGATCTGGTGTCTTTGTAAGAGCTCCGAAGATTTCGGTATGACCGATGAAATTGATATTTCCAGCACGAAGTGATTCTTTATTGATTGGTGGTGTTGCCACTGCCAGAACCTCACGGTTCATTGCAAGCTCTATGGATTTTGCAATGTATTCATAGGCAGCTTTGCCGCACATGCCGTTTACTTTTCCAAAAGCAAATCTGGACATATCAATATTGTTAAGGTCAATCAGATTAAGAACACCTTTCTGGTATTTTCCGTCTTTTGGTGAATTAACAATATTTACTGTCAGTTTTACATTTGTGATTTTTATTGCCTGTTCGATGATCTGATGATCACCAATAACTATTACATCAGCAACATCCATTGCTTCATCAGAGACAAGTGTCTTTACAACAATCTCTGGACCAACACCTGCTGGATCTCCGATTGGTACAGCAATTAGTGGTTTTGTCATTTCCTCTTACTCCTAAACATTCTGTTAAATTGATAATCTCTTCTTCAGGTAATTGACGCAGTCGATGAGCGCGTCCTGATTTCCCTGACTTCCGCCTTTGGTAACTATATGGCAGCCATCCAAAGGTCCTCCCTTTATGTATCCGTACGCTGCAAGAGGCAGAACCTCATCCTCGAGGGCGATACCTGCAGCCTTAACCTTCTCGCATACCGCCACGGTGATATCTCCTCCACAGCAGTAAAGTCCCTTGAAGGCTTTAACCTTTTCAAAGATACGAATCGTGATTTCAGCAAAGGCATCGTTAATGATTGCTGATACTTCATCCAATGAAAGATTCATTTTCTTCATATAAGGTTTAAAATCAATTCTTTTCTTAAGATCAAGACCATCTCCAATCACGGTTGAGATAGGGAACTTGTCATAGTTTTCAACAATTGAATCGACAACTCTGCAGATCTCCTTTTCGCGTCGCTCTGGAGATTCTAAAAATTCTTTTGTTACCACTGTTTCGCTTACAGTTCTCTGCATAATCTTAAGTTTGTCGACCTGTCTTGCAGTGGTTGGATGAACACTTCCTACAACAACTAGAACGTGACTCTTGGCAATCTGGTTTTTAGGTTTGATTGCCTTACGGGCAAGTGCCGCAGTAAAGGCACCTGAGTCTACAGCAAGCACCTTCTGCTTACTTGTCATGACAGCATCAGCAATCAGATCAAGATCTTCCTGGGTTACAGCATCAAAGATGATGATGCGATTTCCTTTACTGATTTTCTCTTTGATGATGTCTGCAAGATGATGCTTTCCATTCATCATGTCTTCAGAGTAAATATTTGTGGTTCTGTATTTAGACTGCTGTTTGATGATGGTGGAGACTTTAGCTACTTTGACGGGACATTTAGGATCGATTGCGATATCGGTCTTATGCAGGAGAGCTCCGTTAACCAAAAGATATCCACCTACTACAGTTCTTCCTGAAGATGGGAAAGTTGGAACCACAATTGCCGTATACTCCTCACCAAGAGAATCGAGCATAGCATCCGTCTCAGCGCCAATGTTTCCTCTTAAGGTGCTGTCGATTCTTTTTGAATATACCTTGGTGTCACGACTTTTAAGTTTTTCGCAGACTTCATATATTCTGTTGTAGGCTTCTTTCTTTGGAATTGCTCTGCTGTCTGTAGGATAGATAATACAGTCAACGTCGTCTGATTTCATATTATCTATCATTGACGAGTTAAGGATACTTATTGAGTTGAAGTCACTCTGTTTTAGCTGGACGCCGGTGGCGTTTCCTCCTGTCAGATCGTCAGCTATAACAACACACTGTGTCATAAAAACTCCGATATGTTTGTTTAATTGATGGTTATATATAGTTATATTGACTGATTTAAATCTACTTTAAGTATATCCCAGATTGTTACAAAAACTACTTGTAAATAAATGCGGTAGACTGTATTTAAAAGGTATTTATGCTCACTTTTTTGACTGTTTTACACCTATGAATAAATAGGATTGACTGAAAACAGTCAAATCTTGGTTAATGTATTTTACATGCAGTTTCTAGGGGAAATATGAATATCTTGTCTTTTATGGAGTGAAAATGATTTGATTGATTCTTAAAGATTTTATTGAGGAATAATTGTAACTATTAATGTTCGTTTTTGTGATTTAACTCGAAGTTATCAGTTTATATGCTTTGTTCTGCACTGAATTCAGACAAAAAAATTGCAGTGTCAAAGCCGGCACTGCAATATCCAATCACAACATCAAATTCATCAGTTAGATTTTATCCAACAAGGACAACTAACAATGATGTGAGAATATCAAAAACCCCTATATAAATAAAAATGAATGTTCAAAAGATGCTATCTGTGTAGCGATCATTTATTCAAAAATGTTGGGTATATCATGGATTTTGCGAGTTTTTTTACAAAAAAATCCATGACCATGCTAATTTTGTGATTCAACTTTTAACTATTATTTGAATTGAGAAAGTTTTGTTGAGATTTAAAAAAAACTATTCCTCCTCCAAAGGAGTATACATTTTCAAATCCATTCTGATTTACAATTCTGGATGCCACATAGCTTGTATATCCAGTGTTGCAGAACATTACCACCTTTCTGTCTCTTGGAATCTCATCAAGTCTGTTTCTAATCTCGGTAATAGGAATATTTACAGCTCCGTCAATTGTCTCATTCATAAATACAGCCTTTGGTCTTACATCGATAAGATAGCTGTCTTTCAGATCTTCAGGGAAGGCCATTCTTACTTTGCCATCTATGATATTAAGAGCATTCATTCCCAGAATGTTCACAGCATCCTTTGCGCTGTTGAATGGTGGCGCATAGCATAGCTCTGCATCCAGAAGATCGTGTACGCTGCCGTTCAGTCTCATTACGGTTGCAACAACATCTACTCTCTTTTCCACACCTTCTTCTCCAATTGCCTGAAGTCCAAGAATTCTGCCTTCTTTAGTAAAAAGCATCTTATAGAGTATCTGTTTTGCTCCTGGGTAATATCCTGCATGTGAATTTGAATAGATAAAGGTCTTTAAATAAGGGATATTCAGTTTCTTTAATCTATCCTCGTTTGCTCCAACAGCTGCCAGCGTCAGCTCGAAGATTTTTACAACAGAGGAGCCCTGAGTATTTTTATAGGTTTCAGTTTTACCGCAGATGTTGTCTGCAATGATTCGTCCCTGACGATTGGCAGGCCCCGCCAGAGGAATAAGAGCTTTTGAGCCTGTAGTAAAGTCTGTAATCTCAACATTGTCGCCTGCAGCATATATATACTCATCAGAGGTCTTAAGTGTGCTGTCTACCACTATTCCTCTGGATACTTCAAGACCTGCTTCCTTTGCAAGTTCAATCTGAGGCATTACACCAATGGACATGATAACTATATCAAAATCGACAGTATTTCCTGAGGTTAAAATAACCTTATCATCTGAGAAGGCTTTAACACCATCATTGAGGATGATCTCTATACCTTTTTCCTTAAGTTTGTTCTGAGCAACAGTTGCTACCTCAATATCAACGTTAGGCATGATGTGACTGGACAGTTCGACGATTGTGGTTCTGATCCCAGGTTCGCAAAGGTTCTCTGCCATTTCTACACCGATGAAGCCTGCACCTACAACAACAGCTTTAGATACTTCGTGTTCTTTTATATAGTTCTTTATGCTGTTTGCATCAGAGAGTGTTCTCAGTGTAAATGTCTTATCCTTGTTTAATCCCTCAAAAGGAGGCACAAAAGGAGTGGCTCCGGTGGCAATAACAAGTCTGTCGTATGAGAATTCCTGATTATCTGCTGTTTTTACGGTTCTGTTATTTCTATCTATAGAGACAGCTTTTGTATTTAGAAGAACATTGATATTGAACCAGTTTCTGAATTTGTTTACGTCTGAGACGTGCATTGTTTCCTCAGAATTGATTACATTTCCTATGTAATATGGCAGACCACAGTTTGCGATGGATATTTCATCTGACTGTTCTAAAACTGTAATTTCTGCTTTTTCATCGTTTCTGCGCAATCTCGCTGCACAGCTGGCTCCAGCAGCGCCGCCACCAATAATCAATGTTTTCATGAATATCTCCTTGAATATAACAATATTAGAATATTACAATATTGCTATATTGTCAATTTCTTATATTTTTGATAACATGCGCGCCATGAACACATTAAATATAGAAGAATATACAAAGATATTTGCTGCACTAGGCCACCCTATAAGACTAAATATAGCCTGTGGACTGTATCGCAATGGAAAATGTAACGTTAACACCATGTCAGAGCGTCTGAATATAAGTCAGGCGCTGGTCTCTCAGCATGTGAAGATTCTAAGAGAAGCAAAAATCATTGAAGGAAAGCGAGAGGGGAATATTATCTGGTATTCGATTTGCTCAGAGTACACAAAAAAGCTTCTTGAATGTGTCGAGCTTAATCTTTGCTGCTGCCACCAGGATAATAAAACATAAAAAATCCTCAAACTCAGACGAATTTGAGGATTCTGATGTGAATTCTATCTGATTATAAGGCCTGCTTTAAAGCATCAACCTTATCTAACTCTTCCCAGCTGAAGCCGTCTCTACCGAAATGTCCATAAGAGGCAGTCTTCTGGTAGATTGGTCTCAGCAGATCCAGATCCTTGATTAGACCGTATGGTCTTAAATCAAATACGTGAGGAACGATCTCTGCAATCTTGTTGTCATCAATCTTGCCGGTACCGAAGGTATTAACTGAAATTGAAACAGGCTGTGCAACACCGATTGCATATGAAACCTGAACTTCAGCCTTGTGAGCTAAACCTGCGGCAACAATGTTTTTGGCAACATGTCTTGCTGCGTATGCTGCAGAACGGTCTACCTTTGATGGATCCTTACCGGAGAATGCACCACCACCGTGTCTTGCTGCACCACCGTAGGTGTCAACAATGATCTTTCTACCGGTTACACCTGCATCACCAACAGGACCGCCGATAACGAATCTGCCGGTTGGGTTGATGAAGATCTTGGTTTCCTTTCTTAGATACTCTGCAGGGATAACCTTCTTGATGATTTCTTCGTAAACAGCTTCGTGAACGATTTCCTGTGAAACATCTTCATTGTGCTGTGTTGACAGAACGATGGTATCAACATAGTCGATTGAACCATCTTCCTTGTATGCCATAGTAACCTGGCTCTTGGCATCAGGACGCAGCCATGAGATAGTTCCATACTTTCTTAACTTAGCCTGAAGCTTCATCAGTTCGTGGGCATAGGTGATAGCTGCTGGCATAAACTGAGGAGTCTCGTCAGTTGCATAACCGAACATAAGACCCTGGTCACCTGCACCCTGATCCTCAGGAAGAGAACGGCTAACACCCTGATTGATATCAGGTGACTGTTTGCCTAATGCATTTAAGAATGCACAGTTATGACCATCAAAACCAACTTCAGAATTGTTGTAACCGATATCACATACAGTTTTACGAGCAACAGCTTCAAAATCTACGTTTGCGGTAGTGGTAACTTCGCCTGCAACAAGAATCAGACCGGTTTTAACCAGGGTCTCGCAAGCAACATGAGCTGTCTTGTCCTGCTCTAGAATAGCATCAAGAATAGCATCAGATACCTGATCGCAGATTTTGTCTGGATGTCCTTCTGATACTGACTCAGAGGTAAATAATCTTGACATGAATTTTTTTCCTTACACAAATCATAATCATTGAATTATTTTTTGATTATAGTCTATTTGTTTTAGATTTCTATATTTTTATGAGAAAAATATAAAAAAATAATAAAAAAAATTAATAAATTATTATATAACTATTTGATATAACAATATAAAAATATCAATTAATTATGGGATTAATTTTTTTAATGCAATTGGGATTAATGTTCAAATTAAACATTGTAAAATTTTTCAAAGCAAGGGTGGAAAATTAAAAATTTTTAAATTTCAAGATGTCGCATTAAACAATATCTTTTAAATAAAAAAATAATGGCACACATCACACATTTGAAAAAATACAAACGTTTGCGTAAGAAAAAAGTGTAAAATTCTTTTCCGTTGAAAGATCAATTCTTAAAGCAAGAATAATTAAATTAAATAAAAGGAGTTATCATGCGCTTTTTTCTAGACACAGCTCACGTAGAAGACATTCGTAAGGCTAATGATTTAGGCGTTATCTGTGGTGTTACCACAAATCCATCACTAATCGCAAAAGAAGGTTTAGATTTTAACGAGGTTATCAAAGAGATTACCTCTATCGTTGACGGCCCAATTTCAGGTGAAGTAAAGCCAACAACTCTTGATTTCGAAGGCATGATGAAGGAAGCTCGTGAAATTGCTGCAATTCATCCAAACATGGTTGTTAAGATTCCTATGACTGAGGAAGGTTTAAAGGCTTGCCATCAGTGTGCTAAGGAAGGCATCAAGACCAACGTTACCCTAATCTTCTCTGCTAACCAGGCTCTTCTAGCAGCTCGTGCTGGTGCAACCTATGTTTCACCTTTCATCGGTCGTCTAGATGACATTTCTGAGGATGGTTTAGATTTAATCAGAACCATTTCTGAGATGTTCGCAATCAACGATATCAAGGCTCAGATTATCTGTGCTTCAGTACGTAACCCAATCCACGTAATGCAGTGTGCATTAGCTGGTGCTGATATCGCTACTGTTCCATACAGTGTTATCCAGACCATGATTAAGCACCCTCTAACTGATCAGGGTATCGCTAAGTTCCAGGCTGACTACAAGAAAGTATTCGGTTAATAATTAAATCTGATGCCGGATTTTTATGTCCGGCATTGGTTTATATGGAACACTATTTTTTAATCTAATCGTTTTCAGGTTTTATAAGTTCTGTTCAATAAAGTAACTATTTCCTCTTTAATTTCAAAATGTTTTGACATGACGTATAAACCAAGTAAACTAAACAAACGGTTAGTAACAGCAGTGCATAAAATGCCGCTTATCAATAAACAATACAAATAAAATCTTGTCCAAGGAGTTTGTATGGCAGATTACAGAGAGCTTGCCAATGCAGTTCGTGCATTGAGCATGGATGGCGTTCAGAAGGCTAAGTCAGGTCACCCAGGTGCACCTATGGGTATGGCTGACATGGCTGAAGCTTTATGGCGTGGATTCCTAAATCACAATCCTAAGAATCCAAAATTCGTTAACCGTGATCGTTTCGTTCTGTCAAACGGTCATGCTTCAATGCTTATCTATTCTTTACTTCACTTAACCGGCTACGATCTATCAATTGATGATCTGAAGAATTTCCGTCAGTTAGGTTCAAAAACTCCTGGTCACCCAGAATATGGCGAGGTTCCTGGTGTTGAGACAACAACCGGTCCTCTTGGTATGGGTATCGGTAATGCTGTTGGTATGGCAATGGCAGAGCGTATGCTTGCTAATGAGTTCAACCGTGAAGGTCTTGATATTGTTGACCACTACACCTATGTATTCATGGGTGACGGCTGCTTAATGGAAGGTATTTCTCACGAAGCTTGCTCACTTGCTGGTACTTTAGGTTTAGGCAAACTGATTGCTCTATACGATTCAAACGGTATTTCTATCGACGGTTCTGTTAAGGGCTGGTTTGCTGATGACACCAAGAAGAGATTCGAGGGGTACGGCTGGCAGGTAATTGAAGTTGCCAACGGTAACGACGGTGCACAGGTTCGTGTTGCTATCGAGCAGGCTAAGGCTGATACTAAGCGTCCATCACTGATTATCTGTCCTACAACTATCGGTTTCGGTTCTCCTAAGAAGGCTGGTACTTCAGCTTCTCACGGAGCTCCTTTAGGTGAAGAGGAAATTGCTGCAACCAAGGCAGCTTTAGGCTGGAAGTATGGTCCATTCGAGATTCCTCAGGAAATCTACAAAGAGTGGGATGCTACTGAAAAGGGTGCAAAGCTAGAGGCTTCATGGAATGAGTTATTCGCTAAGTACAAGGCTCAGTTCCCAGAGTTAGCTTCAGAGTTCGAGCGTCGTATGTCAGGCAAGCTACCTGTTGACTTCGCAGCTAAGGCAAAGGACTGGGTACAGTCATTACAGAAAGCTGAGGATCCAAAGGTTGCAACCCGTAAGGCAGGCCAGATTGCTCTAAACTTCTTCGGTTCAGTTCTTCCTGAGTTAGTAGGTGGTTCAGCTGACTTGGCTCCATCAAATCTAACCATCAATCAGTCTTCAAAATCAGTTCAGCCACACGAGCTAAACGGTAACTACATCCACTGGGGTGTTCGTGAGTTCGCTATGTGTGCAGCTATGAACGGTATGCAGTTACACGGTGGCTTCCGTCCATACGGCGGTACCTTCCTGATCTTCTCTGACTACGCTAAGAATGCATTACGTATGTCTGCTCTGATGAAGATTCCTACACTGTTCGTATTCACTCACGATTCAATCGGTGTTGGTGAGGATGGTCCTACCCACGAGCCAATCGAGCAGATCGCAACTCTACGTTTAATTCCAAACTTCGACGAGTGGCGTCCATGTGATATGGTTGAAACCGGTGCTGCATGGACTAAGATGATTGAGCGTCAGGATGGCCCAAGTGCAATTATTCTATCACGTCAGACTCTAGAGCAGATGCCTCGTTCTTCAGAGCAGGTTGACAACATTGCTCGCGGTGGTTACGTATTAAAGGATTGCGATGGTACTCCAGACGTAATTCTGATGGCTACCGGTTCAGAAGTTGCTTTAGCTTACCACGCTGCTGAGAAGCTGGCTGCTGAAGGCAAGAAGGCTCGTGTTGTTTCAATGCCAAGCACTGATGTATTTGACCGTCAGTCAGAGGAATACAAAGAGTCTGTACTACCTAAGGCTGTACGTGCTCGTGTTGCAGTTGAAGCTGCTATCTCAACAACCTGGTTCAAGTATGTTGGTCTTGACGGCACAACAGTATGTCTTGACCACTATGGTGCATCTGCTCCTGCAGGTCAGCTGTTTGAGAAGTATGGCTTTACTGTTGACAACGTTGTTGCTGCAGCAAAGAAGGTAATCAAATAGTAAGAATTTGAACTTTCTTGTTCAATAAGTTTTCTCGGATCCTTTTCTTGCTCCTTTGGAATTGGTCCGAGAAATCCCTAAAGTCCATCTAATTACATAGATGGATTTTTTGTTTTTGTTATCAATGTTGGATACACTTAAAAGGCTAATAATCAGGAGAGTTGAAGAATGAACGAAAGACTAAAAAAGCAGATGGAATTTGCTTTAGAAATAGACAAGGAAAAGAACATTATTCGTCAGACTCACTTGTCAGGAAATGGCCGTAGGGAAAATGATGCCGAACATGCCTGGCATATGGCAATCATGGCTTATCTTTTAAAGGAACATGCCAACGAAAAGGTTGATATTGCAAGAGTGCTGATGATGTGTCTGATTCACGATATTGTTGAAATAGATGCTGGTGACACCTATGCCTATGATCCTAAGAGTAAGGAAACTCAGAAAGAGAGAGAGGATGCTGCTAAGGAACGTATTTTCTCTATGCTTCCAGAGGATCAGAAAAAGGAGCTGATAGCACTTTTCGATGAGTTTGAAGAGGCAAAGACTCCTGAGGGTAAGTTTGCCCGTGCCATGGATAACCTCCAGCCTTTAATGCTTAATGACAGCAATAATGGTGCAGACTGGAGAGAGCATAAAGTGAAAGCAGATCTTGTCTATGGAAGACATAACAGAACCCGTGAAGGCTCAGAGATTCTATTTGAGCTTACCGATCGTATCCTCAAGGACAATATAAAAAAGGGCAATATTGCTCAGTAGAATCTCTTCTGCAATAAGAATGTGTGCTGGCGTATTCTCTAATTTTCCAGAGATACGCACTTTTTCTCAGAACTGAAGGCATACAGTCCTGCAAAGGTCAGAGCTCCGTTTAATAGCAGCAGTTCATAACCGAACTTATATCCAAACATCTTTAAAGTCAGCTGCGAGATTAGAAAACAGGCAACTGGAGATAGCATAGCTATGTATGGTGTTGCTTTGTCCATAACGGTTCTCCTGCCTAAAATCGCAAAGCTGAATAGTCCCAGCAGCGGACCGTAGGTATAGCCGCATAGAATAAAGATGGCATCAATAAGACTTGTGGAATTGAAATAGTTAAAAATCAGAACTGCAAAAGCGAATAGAATAGCCATCAAGGCATGTGTATTCTTTCTTAGGCGAACATCGCTGCTCTTTTCCTTTATATCTACACAGTAGGTGGTTGTCAGAGCTGTGAGGGATGAATCTGCACTTGAGAAAGCGGCAGAAACAATTCCTATAATAAAGAATATTTTTGCATTCATTCCAAGTGTACCATTGGAGATTACATCGATCAGAAGATTGTCGAATTTCTCTGGTATAGCGATGCCTTTGGTGTTAAAAGCACAGATAAGAAGAATTCCCAATACCATAAACAGGAGATTTACAGGCGCAAAGGCAAATGCATAGGTACACATGTCCTTCTTTGCCTCATGCAGTGTCTTGCAGGTAAGATTCTTCTGCATCATGTCCTGATCAAGTCCGGTCATAACCACTACAATAAATGCACCACTTATAAACTGTTTGAAGAAGTTCTGTGGTGATTTGATGTCTGAGAATTCAAATATTCTGCTGTGTCCGCTTGAAATAACTTCTTTGTATGCATCAGCAAGACTAAAGTCTAAAACCTCCAGTACTCCGTACAGGATTACTCCAAGGGAGAGAAGCATGAAGAAGGTCTGAATTACGTCAGTATGAACAAGTGTTCTGATTCCTCCATTTCTTGTATACAGCCAGATAAGTGTCATCAGGAATGGCACTGTTACAAAGAAAGGAATATTAAGTTCCTTAAATACGAATCTGTCTAAAATCAGGCAGACTACATAGAATCTTGCTGCTGCACCAATAAGTTTTGAAATCAGAAAGAACAAGGCTCCGGTCTTATATGATGTTTCACCAAGTCTGATCTTAAGAAAAGAATAGATTGTGGTCAGATTGTGTCGGTAAAAAATAGGTAGAAGCACAAAGGCTACGATAAAGTATCCAAGAATATAGCCAAGACATGTCTGAAGATATGTCATATCTGACCACATGACCATACCAGGAACTGACACAAAGGTAATACCTGATAATGAAGCTCCGATCATTCCGAAGGCTACCAGGTACCAGCGAGAATTTCTATTTCCTCTGAAAAATGTTTCATTGGAGTTTTTTGAACTGTGAAAATAGCTGTATGTGTACAGGATTGCAAAGTATGAAAGTAAAATTACTAAAACAAACATAAAGCCAGCTTTTAAAAAAAACAAAAATATTATCGTCGGCGATTTTATCAGCAATTCTTCATCAAAAAAATAGCAGAGCGGAAACCTCAGACTTAATTCTGAGGCGGAGCTCTGCCAACTCAGGCTATATATCTTAAAGAATTTCTTTACAATAACTGTTAGAATATAGGGATTATATGGCTTGGAGAAAACTGTTTTGAAATTTACAAAAACATTAAAAATAAGAATTAATGTACCTTCAGAACAGGAAACACTGTTACGTCAGATGACGGAGCAGTATCGACAGGCATGTAATTTTATTTCAGAATACGTTTTTACCCATTCCTTTGACTTGAACTTCTTCAGTCTCAATAAAGTACTGTACAGGAATATAAGAGGAAAGTTTAGACTTAAATCTCAGCTTGCACAGT
>NZ_FUXX01000001.1 GCF_900167015.1 Succinivibrio dextrinosolvens DSM 3072 | reverse complement strand
TTGGTCTGATAAATATGATACCAAGTTCTTACACTTTTTTTATCAGGAATACCGTATCTAGTAGCTATATCTCTGAAAGATCCTTCTCCATTTACATAAGCTTTAACAACTGTAATCTTGAAATCCGATGTGTATATATTATATTTACTATGGTCTTGTAATGAATTATTTTCAAGTAATCTTGATAATTCTCTTACGTAATCACGATTCAACCCCCATTTATTCGCAGTACAAGAAGCTCCAATCCTAAAGTAATCTTCAGCAACAAGTAATCTTTGTTCATAAGTTAATTTCATAACAAAACCCCGTTATCAATCATTGTGATCAATAACGGGGTTCATACTATAAAGCTGAGGATTTTTTCATTTATCACTCCCCTTTCCTGAATATTCAGCATCCAGAACGAAAAGTCAGATTCTTAGCCTCAGCATTATGTCTTTTGATGGATGCACTAAAACTTTCTGTACTACCGCAATACTGTGATCTTACGCAGAGATAAACTAAAAAATAATAACTCCAAACTGACAAATTCAGAAAATTCAACAATATTTAAAGTAGTTAAGTTTTCAATTAGACCATTTGATTTTTCAGTATCTTTTGAGACAAGGAGGGGTTACGATGAAAAGGAACACCTTGAATAGAAGTGAAGATTTTACTTTTGAAGGCCGACTATTGCAGACTTCCTCAACTAACTGTCCTTATAAAAAGAATTCTCCTCGAATTAAGCCTCTTGCCGTTGCTTTAAGTATCGTTCTTGCAGGATTATCCTTCTCCAATCAGGTTGAAGCCATAGCACAGGGAACAGCATTTTCATCTCCGTGGATAGTAGAAAAATCAGAAACAGTAAATCTTACACAAGACACTGACAATCAAATAAATGTGATCCCTACTACCAATAATGTAATAGCTGTAATTTACGGAACAATAAACTTTGAATCAAGTGCTTTTATCTACCCTAACAGAACAGGATTACCATTCAACAGTTACAACAGTATAACTGTATACGGTCAAATTTTAGGTAGTGGTAATAATAATCTTTTTGGAGCCTATAACAAAAATCATGCATCTAACCTAACCTTACAAACAAGCAACAATACTGTGATCTTTAAGGCTGGAAGCAAAGTAGATAAGGTACACGTTTATGGAGCAAAGATAGATAATACAGCCGGCGATGCTATTTATGCGTATGCCAACTCCAACACAGTGATTATTGAGAAAGGAAGTGATTATACAGGAAACTGTTATGTAGTTGGCGGATATGCACTTTCAAAAATTCATGCTACAGCCTCTGATAATAAAATTATTATAGGATCAGGTACATTTACCTCCGAAATAATAGCGGGCTGGACTACCACAAAATTGCCAAGCCAGAAAGCAACCATGTCCGACAATGAGGTATATTTATACGGAGATGCTGATGTAAGCGAAGCTGATATTTATGGTGCAATTAGAACAGGTGACGCTGACTCCGGTACTACTGTAATGACAGGAAATACCCTGATCTTCGGCTATAACAACAGCCCATGGGCCCCCGCAAACTATACAATAAATAGTGTAAACAATTTTTCTACAATACGCATGGATGCATTAACCTGGGGAAAAACCATTACCATCAATTCATTAAGGAATAACTCAACCGATTCAACTGAGACAAAAATCAATGCCGAAAATGTAAGTTTCTCTGCTGCTGAGTCGCTATCTCCAGGAGTCAGCTACGATATGCTGACCGTTTCCAATGTAGCAGCAGGAAGTAGCATCGGCTTGTCTTCAGAATCATCAACTTTTACTATTGGATCTACTCTAGAAGGAACTGCTTCCTTAAAATTACAAAATAACACTGTTACCTATACAGTAAATGGGACAGAGACTCAGCCTCAGACCCATACGGCAGCCATGACTATGTCAGCAGGTACAGTTGCCTTAACCCAGGGCGGAGATACATTGTCTGCAGCAGGCTTTAATCTAGCAAATTCAGGAATCAATGGTACACAGGCATTCTCCGCTGTTGGCGGCGGAATGGCTCGAGTTAACACCGGTTCACACGTTAATGTGAATACCCTGAACTTTTCTGTTGGTGTTGGTAACAACATTCAGAACGACTACGGCCAGCTGTCAGTTGGCGCTGCTTTTGAAGCTGGCTTTGGAAAATTCAAGAATCACTTTAATGCTGGCAAGGCTGATCCTTACATCAAGAAAAACGGTGATATTAAATATTACGGTATTGCTGTTTTATCAAATATGGCATTTGAGAATCTATGGCATGTAAACGGAGCTTTAAGATACGGACGCATTGAAACATCTCAGAATAGAGCTGTGTACAATTTCAATACAAATCAGACTTATGACGTTGATTTAAGCTCCTATTATATAGGTGCTGAACTTGGTGGAGGTAAGGTTATCAAACTTGATGATCTTAATTCCCTGGATTTATACGGAAAGTATTTCTTCCTGCATCAGGATGGAAACACCTTTAATGCTGGTGGTAAATACGAGCTTTCATCTGTAGACAGCCACCGTTTAAGACTTGCTGGCAGATACAGTCATAACTATACCCCAACCACAGCTCTATACACAGGTCTGGGGGCTGAGTACGAGTTTGACGGTAAGTCTGAACTTAAGGTTGACGGATTCTGGGCAAAGCCATCCAAAACCGACGGTATTAGAGGATTCGGAGAACTTGGCGTTACCATTACACCGGCATCAAATAAGGGGCTTATTTTTGATTTTGGTATCAAAGGTCTGTTAGGAGATGGATTCAGAGGTGCATGGGCTAATGCAGAGATGAAATATCTGTTCTAAGAGCTCAACGTCTATGCAAAAAGCCATACTAATTTTAGTAGTATGGCTTATTTGTTGTCTATTCGTCGTTTTCGACTTCTTCAATAGCCTCAAAAGGACAAACTGACTGGCAGGCTGCACAATCAGCGCACACAGAGGCCTCAATCTGAAAAGAGCCGTCATCCTGCTGTTCAATAGCTCCGCAAGGGCATATATCCTGGCATTCGCCGCATTCTGAACAAACGTCTTTGTTAATTACAAACATCTGGTTCCACCATATTTGTATGAATAATTCTTGTGGAGGCATATAATACTCTATATTTTTGATTTAAAAAAGGCTTATATATGGACGAGATTAGAGAGAATTTATCAAAAGTTCACCAGGATATTATCTCTTCTTGCAATAAATACGGCAGAAACGAAAAGGATGTCTGCCTTCTTTGTGTATCAAAGACCAAACCTGAGGAAAAAATCATTAAAGCCTATAACTGCGGAGAAAGACACTTTGGCGAGTCTTATGCAGTTGAGGCCAGCGAAAAGATTACCCATCTGAAAGACCAGGGCTATACAGACATCATATGGCATTTCATAGGTCCAATTCAGAAAAACAAAACCCGCCTTATTGCAGAACATTTTGACATAGTTGAGAGTCTGGACAGAGCTATTGTAGCTACCCGTCTTAACGACCAGAGACCAGATAATCTGCCTCCTCTTGAGGTTCTGATTCAGGTTAACATCTCAGATGAAGACCAGAAATCAGGCTGTGATATCAGTGAAATTGACACTCTTATAGAAACCGTTCAGAAATGTCCAAAACTTAAGCTTCGCGGTTTTATGGGAGTTGGTATGGACACTCCTGATTTTGATGTAATCGATAAGGAATTTTCAACATTAAAGTCTTTATTTGATGAATATTCAAAAAAACTTAATGACTTTAATATACTTTCAATCGGCATGACCCACGATCTGGATATTGCAGTTAAGAATCAGACCACTGAGGTTCGTATCGGAACTGCAATCTTCGGCGCAAGAGAATATAAGAGTATGACAGCAGACAATCAGAAAATTGCTTTCATCGGCGGTGGCAATATGTCCACCTGCATTTATGAAAGCATTATTGCATCAGGCTTCAATCCACAGAATATAACAGTTTCAGGTCCTCATATTGAGAAGCTTGAAAAGTTCAAGCAGAAAGGATCTGTTATTACATCAGACAACATCGAAGCATTAAAGAATGCTGATATCGTTTTTTTAGGTGTAAAGCCTCAGATTCTGACCTCAGTGCTGGATGAAATTGCAGCCTCAGGAGTAGCTCTGAACCACAAGTTATTCGTATCAATGGCAGCAGGTTTCAAACTAAGCTCAATTGAAAAGAAGCTGAATACAAAGAAAATCATCCGTATCATGCCTAATACCCCGGCAAAGCTTGGTTTAGGTGTAATTGCTGTAGTTTATGACACTGAAGTTAGTGACAATGAAAAGAAGCTCAGCGAGAAGATGTTATCCGGAATGGGAACCTGCATCGTTGGAGATGAGGATAACCTGAATGTTATCGGAGCAGTAGCCGGCTGTGGTCCTGCATTCGTATACAGATTCATGGAGGCCTTAATCGCTGAAGCGGTAGCTCATGGACTTTCTGCAGACAATGCAAGAAAAATTGTCGAGCAAACTGTTCTCGGATCAGCTAATATGTCTCTTAAAAATCAGGATTGTACTCTGGCATCACTTCGTGAAGCTGTTACCTCAAAAGGTGGTACCACCTATGCTGGTCTTTGCAAGATGACAGAGGGTAACTTTGAACAGATAATGAAAAATACTGTTCAGGCAAGTCTTGATAGAACATATGAATTTGAAAAAATGTTTTAATTAACGGAAAAGACAATGCAGATAAATTTTTACATAATGCTTGCAGAGGCAGTAATTATTCTGTTTGAGCTGCGTTCACTAATGCAGAGCTCTGGTATTGATTACTATCACCCTGCAACCCAGACTGTAGTAAAACTGACTGAGCCTGTTATGAAACTGCTGCCTTTCAGAAACAAGAACATAAAAGGCTTTTACTACGCAGGTTTCATCGTTGCCTTTGTCCTGGCACTGATGTTCTGGTTTGGATTTGTTGCTAAATTTGCAGAATCACTGAATATCACAGCCATCATCATGTTTTCTGTACTGATGACAGTAAAGAGCTTTGGATATCTGATTCTATTCCTGCTCCTAGCTCAGGCTCTGTGCTCATGGCTGCCTGCAACCAGAGGATACAGCTTCATGTTCGGACAGCTGACCTACCCTATTGTTGCTCCTGTGCAGAAGATTATTCCTCCTATCGGAATGATTGATATCTCTCTTATGATTGTGATGATCGCAATCTTTGCATTAAACAGACTGGCCTATTCAATCTTTGGTCTTTACTGGGCAATTCTTTAAAAAAAAAATCTCCAGTCAGTTATAGTCTGACTGGACTAACTATTCACTTAATCGTTTCTTTTCATTCTTTATCAGCAAACAAGACCAAGTAATCATTCCCGTTAAATAACATTCGTTTTTTATCCCAAAAATCACTCAATCTATTCAAAAACCACCTCTTCTGTATAACGAATTCATCTTTTTTTATTTTATTTTTAGATTTGTGACGCACATCATTGAAACGCCATGGGGGGGGTAGAATGAAATTTTCGGATTTGTGTTTTTTCACAACTTTACTAATAAAAAATAAGGAAAAAAATGAACGAAAATGCAGAAGATATTGAGATAGATTTAGTACGACTTTTCAAATATCTTCTTTCAAAATATAAAGCGCATTTACTTTTAGGAATTCTCTTTTCTGTTTTATTGTTTTCTTATAAGTTTTACAAATTTGAATATTCGGACATACCTCTTGAAGAAATTAACAATCTTTTCACAATTCAGAGGGAAGTAAAGTTACCGAATGGTCAGAAGAAAACAGAAAAAACAAAGGTTAACTACCGTTTATACAAGCAGAATTTTCTTGCACAGGAATCAGAATACAATACAGCTTTAAAGAATATTGAATATCAGAAGCAGAAGATTTCTTCAGAAATATCAGACCTGGAGAATGAAGAAGATATTCAGAAAGAATACATGAAGAATTCTATTCTTTATAACATGCAGGATCCAGCAGCGTATCTTGAATGTGACTTTTTGTTCATTGTGTCTAACAAATATCCAAACAACAATTCATTCTCTAACTATAAAAACAATTCAGATAATACAAAATCACTAAGTGATGAAGGTTCGTTCAATTCACCTGTTCTGGACTTTGCAAAGGAACTTATCTCAAGTAAAGATTTAATTGAGAAAGTCTCTAACCACCTGAACATTCCTGTTAAAAATTCAAAGAAACAGATTACAGAACTGACAGAGTTAAAAAAAATTACAAACAACACTTTTGTAATTGAGGCTAAGGGAAATAGTCCAGAAGTAATAGCTTTCCTGAAAGAACATATAAAAGATTTCTACCAGAGGCTAAATGAAGCTTTCAAGAGTGAATACCAGATTTCCTACTCTCAGACTTACTATGGCTCCATCAATAGCTCATGTGTTGAGAAGCTGAAAATCGAAGAGGAAGATAATCTAAACTCTATTATCAATAAGATTGAGAACTGCAAGAATCAAATCAGTAACCTTCAGGAACCTGCACCTATCGAAGAAAAATTAATTGATCTTGATACATACAAAATCATCACTTATATAAAATTCGCCTTAATTGGTCTTGCTGCAGGAATTTTTGCGGGACTATCTCTGTTCGGCTGTAAATATCTATTCGATGGAAAACTAAAGGACGAAACCTACCTGCAGAAGCTATTCTCAATAAAGATTCTTGCCTGTATTCATGATGGGGCTTTCAACGAGAAAAACCATAACGAAGAAAAACGTCTTAGTCAGTCAATTGAGTACTTATGCAAGGATAAAACAAAGATTTCCATCGTAAGCACACTTGATTTAGATGAAATCTATGAGCCCGTTAAAGTCATTGAGAACACGTTCTATAACACAAATACCGAAGTAATTGTCAAAAAGCCTTTTGAAATTAAAGAAATAACAGGTAGCGATGCTGTTGTAATTATTGAAAAACTGGATAGTACAAACATCAAGGATGCTGTTTCAGAGATCAATTTCCTAAAGGAAATTGAATGCAAAATCATCGGTATTGCTTATGCGTAATAAATAACATTTTGAGGTATATGAAAACATTATGAAAAAAAGAAAACTAACTATCTGTGTATTTATATATCTTATTGCAGTTTTATTTTTGGGGAGTTCACTCTTTGTTTACGGATGCGACAGTTCATCCGACTATAAAACAATAAAAATGAAACATGGAGATATTCCCCTGCCAAAGCCAATCAAACAACAGAAATAAACATATTTGGTTGAGATTTAATCTCTTTTTTATTTAGGTATGATGGAGAATTGTTATGATTAAACAAACAAGAAATGCTATGCATATGCTTATTGAAGCTTATAAAGCTGTATATAAACAAGCTATGTCAAAAGGCACCGGAGTTAAATATGCTGGAGGTAATTTACTTAAGTTACTATTAGTTTTATCTTCAGTAGGCTGTGCTCAGGCTTCAACATCTATAAACTTACCATTTGGAAACAGAAGTTTATACGACACAACTCCAACTATTTATGAAACCCCTTTAACAAACAATTCTGATGTTAATGCAGTAGGTAATCTTGGACATGAAATGGCATGGATGCTTTTGGAGGCATATGAACATACCAACAGCACTAACGAATTAAAAGCGGATATAGAAAGTGAAGGCGGATCTTACCAGAATGCTGTTAATCTTTTAAATCAGGCTAATTTTCAAAATGTAACAACTCTTGATTTGGCTAACACTGCAGATATAACCTTAAATAGTGTTACAGTTAATGGAGGACTAGTTTTCCTTGAGACTGGATTTGGTGAAAATCAATCGCTAACCATAAACGGAGAAACTAATGTAAAACAAGGCTTTTTATACCTCGGAACCAGAACAGATGAGAATGCTCCTGACTCTACTGTTACAGCTACAGGCCTTGTCACCTACAGTGGCATATCAACAGGTGAAATAAAAGGAAAGACCAATCTAAATGGAGGTCTTTTAATTGAGGATTATGCCAGTGTAGATCTAGGAAGTGGTTCTGATATCACAGGTAATATTACAATTACTTCAAAAGGACCTACAGATTCAAATGCTTTTTCTAATTTAGAAAAACAGTACGGTGTTTGGGGAAAATCTATTAGTAAATTCCTGGAAGAAGAAAGTGAAACAACCGGTGGATTGAATGTTGGACATGGTTCATCAAAAATTACCGGTAAAGTTGATATAGATGGGGGAATGCTTACCGTTGTTGATTTCGCAGATGTTTCATCAGACGAATCTCCAGCTCCGGAATTAACCATTGATGGTGATGTAAATGTAACCAATGGTGGTGAAATTGTAGTTATGGGAACAAAAGATACTTCGGGAAATTCTTATCATGCAAAGCTTACTATAGAAGAGGATCTCAATGTATCTGGTTCAAATTCTCTTGTTAGTGTTGGAAGTAAAAAAAATTCTGAGGCTCAGGGAGAACTTATAGTAAAAGGAAAAACAATCGTTGATAATAATGGAAAGATTGTTATTGGACAAAACGGAAGTGCTATTCTCTACGGTGATGCAGAGTTAGATGGAGCAAACTCTATTTCAACATATGGTAATGGAACTGTAACATATAAAGGAACAACTACCATTAACAAACTTGAAACTTCAGATAAAACCTCTGATTACGTATTTGAAAAAGAAGCTGAGTTAACTGACGCCAATATCACCCTAAAGGATGTAACTTTCAAAGAAACAGCTACACTTAATAAAGCAAAAATTTCAGCAGAAAAGCTAGCTTTTGAGAATACAGCTCAACTAAATACTGCTACGATTTCAACAAAGGAGTTAACTTTCGCAAAAGATGCCGAAGTAAAATCAGCTAATGTTACAACAAATACACTAACATTCAACGATGAAGCTAAAGTTTATGACTCAACAATTCAAGCGTCTGAAGTTAACCTATCAAGTCTATTAAAGCTTGATCCATCAACTTTGACCACATCTTCACTTCTATTTAACAACAATGGTAAGTTAGCAATCTTAACTGGTTCTGCCACCTATGTTGGAAACAGCAGTAATTTTGACTCAACTGGTTCTGTTGCAGAAGGTAAGGCATTATTATCATTAGCATCGGGAATTACTCTAGACAGTACCAATGCAATTTATTTAAGCGGTACAGAAGATAACGACGATTCAATTACAGTCAGTGATAATAGTGTAACCTTAAAATCAGGTTCCACTCTTGAACTATACGGAGGAGCATTCACCAACGGTGCTGCTATTACCTTCTCAAATGGAAATGGTACTTTCACTGTTGAAGACGGCTCAAAGATTGTTCTTAAAGGAAAACAGGCCTCAGGAAAGAATGTTGTAGTAACTGGCGCTTCAGGTGGCGTTAACACATATACCGACGATTGGAAAGATTATCTATCATCAGGAAATCTTCTTTATCAGATTAATGATGTTACTAAGGACAATGGACAATACGTTATTGACCTTGGAATATCAACTACAGGTGTAGCAGCATTAAGCGATGGTATTAGCCCAAGCTTATCAAAAGCTATCGTAAATCAGGCTAATGGTACTGGTACAGATTCAACCAAGAATAATGGTCTTGGCATCATGACTCAAATGATGGAGAACATTGGAACAGGTTCTTCAGCAGAAATCAGCAGATTCCGTGACGAGGCTAACTCTGTAACAGGATTCATCTTCGGTGGTGTACCTCTGTTAAATGAACTTGTTGCTCAGATTGCTCACGACAATGTTGAACAGCACAATGGCTTCACAACTACTGGCGCAAACCACGCAGCTGTTAAGGGAACCAATGCTACTGTCTGGGCAATGCCATTCTACAAGCAGTCTAAATCAGACTCCTTCAAGATTGAAGGTTCAACCTATGGTCTGAAGGCTAAGATTTATGGCTTAAGTATGGGTACTGATTTTGAAGTTGCTGACGGCTTCCGTCTGGGCTTTGATGGTATCGTAGGTCATGCTAAGACTGACAGCAGAGGAAGCTTAGACCCTTCTGAGGATGATGCTTCATTCTGGGGGCTTGGTACCTATGGTTCATATAACTATGAGAACCTGAAGGTTATGGCAGATATTGGTTATACAGCAATGAATACCGATACTGACCTTCACACCTCATATGGTACTCTGACAGCAAAGAACACCAAGTCATATACATTTACAACAGGTGTTAACGCCAAGTACAACTTTGCTCTAACCTATGCTGACGTTGCTCCTCATGTTGGTATTCGTTACAACCACTCTAACATCGATAAGTACAAGGTTAAGAGACAGGGTGATGTAATGTTGACTGGTGACAGCATCAGCCAGAACTACTTCCAGTTCCCTATCGGTGTAGAGGTTTCAAAACAGTTTGTCTGTGGCGAATGGAACTTAAAGCCAATGTTTGATTTAACAGCAACAATCAACGCTGGTGATAAAGATCTTGATGCTAAGACAACTCTTACTGGCTTTGATAACAAATATGGTGAGGTTTCAACCAACGCTGAAGTTCTTGACACTGTAAGTATTCGTGGAAGTCTTGGTTTAGAAGCTAAGTATGGTGCTTTAGGACTAGATGTAGGATACTCCTTCACTGGTTCAGAAAACGTAAAGGACCATGTCTTCGCAGCTGGAGTTAAGTACACATTCTAAAAGAATAGCTACAACTGTATCCTAAGCTCCCTTTCAACAAAAGGGGGCTTTTTTTATCAGATTAATAAAAAAACAACTGAATAAAAAAAACTCCAGTCAGTTTTTATTCTGACAGGAGACCTTCGTAAAATCCAATCTTAAACTTACTCTAAAGTAAACTCTGGAATCTCTTCCTCAGCATTCTCATCTGCATCAGACTTAGGAAGTTCAACTTCCAAGGAAGTAATCTTCTGATATCCGCGAGGAAGCATATCACCTACCTTGGTTCTGCTTCCAAGTCTTTCAAGAATTTCCTTATTGTTAAGCTTGATAATCTTCTTTCCTGAATGAACAGTTAAGGATGCTCCTTCAGGGATAATCGCCATGGTAGCAAGACCATCTGCGCCAATGGTTACCTTAGCGGTATTAAGTCCCATCAGCTTATTACCCTTTCCAGATGAAAGCTCTGGAAGTTCATCAAGCTTGTAAATAAGAAGACGTCCAGCCTTACTTGCAACAGCAAGCAGGTCTGTCTTCCTGTCGATAACTTCAACTGGAGGCAGAATTACAGCATCCTCATCAAGATTGATTAGTGCCTTACCTGCCTTTGCTCTTGTCTGCATATCTGTAGACAGAGTTATGAAGCCTCTACCCTTGTCAGTTGCAACAACCAGATACATATCCTTCTTAGGCACAATCACATGACAGGCTTTTTCACCAGGCTGGAAGTTAACCTTGGCTGACAGTGGCTCACCCTGACCTCTTGCAGAAGGGAGGTCTTTAATATCAACACTATAGGCACGGCCCAGTGTAGAGATGAAGCTGGCCTGATCATTAGTCTTACCAGAAGCCTTTGACAGGAACTTATCTCCAGAACGGTAATTGAGTGATGAAGCATCAACGTCATGACCTGATGCTGCACGAACCCAGCCCATCTTTGAGAGAACAACAGTAACAGGAGTACTTGGAATAAGCTCCTCTTCCTTAATGGCTACAGCAGCCTCTCTCTGAACTACAGGACAGCGTCTCTCATCACCGTATAGTTTTGCATCAGCAAGGATTTCCTTCTTCAGGAAGGTCTTAAAGCGAGCATCTGAGCCTAACAGAGTCTCAAGATGTTTCTTCTCGTCATTAAGCTTATCCATCTCAGCTTTGATCTTAATCTCTTCAAGTCTTGCCAGCTGACGCAGCTTGGTCTCAAGGATATATTCAACCTGAGCCTCAGACAGACCGAATCGTTCAATCAGCTTGCTCTTAGGATCATCTTCATGGCGGATAATCTCAATAACCTCGTCGATATTGAGCATTACCAGCATAAAGCCTTCTAAGAGGTGTAATCTCTTGTTTACAGCTTCAAGGCGATGAGAAAGTCTCTTCTTAACTGTTTCTGTTCTGAATACCAGCCACTCATTCAGGATTGTCTTTAAATCCTTAACAGCAGGCTTGCCATCCAGACCAAGAATATTGATATTTACTCTGTAGGTGTTCTCAAGTGAGGTCACAGCATACAGGTGTTCCATCAGCTCGTCGATATTCACACGATTTGAGCGAGGAGTAATCACAATACGGATAGGATTGTTTCTATCTGAGGCATTGGTAATATCTGAAACCAGGGGCAGCTTCTTTTTGCTCATCAGATCGGCAATCTGTTTCTCAACAGTACCAACAGAAATCTGATATGGCAGAGAGGTAATGATAATCTCATTCTTCTCTACTGTATAAACAGCTCGCTGTCTGATTGTACCTTTACCTGTTTCGTAGATCTTTCTTAATTCTTCCTCAGAGTTGGTAATCTCTGCAGCGCATGGATAGTCAGGAGCAGGAACAAACTTCATCAGATCAGATACAGATGCATCTGGCTTATCAATCAGCTGAACTACCGCATTGGCAATCTCATTGAGGTTATGAGGAGGAATATCTGTAGCCATACCTACGGCAATACCTGTTGTGCCGTTTAAAAGAATATTTGGCAGTCTTGCAGGCAGATACTTTGGTTCATCTACAGTACCATCAAAATTAGGGATCCAGTCAACACATCCTGTATTCAGATCCTGAAGGAGAACCTCTGAATAGGGAGCAAGTCTTGACTCGGTATAACGCATTGCAGCGAATGATTTAGGATCTTCAACATCACCCCAGTTACCCTGACCATCAACCAGAGGATATCTGTAGGAGAAAGGCTGAGCCATCAGTACCATAGCTTCATAGCAGGCACTGTCTCCATGTGGATGATATTTACCCAGAACTTCACCGACAGTTCTTGCTGACTTTACATGCTTTGCCTTTGCATTAATGCCAAGCTTGGCCATGGCATACACAATTCTTCGCTGCACAGGTTTCATACCGTCAGCAACAGAAGGCAGAGCACGATCTCTGATTACACTCATGGAGTAATTCAGATAAGCATTTTCAGCGAACTGCTGTAAAGGCATCAGTTCGATGCCTTCAAGGCTTAAATTTCGATTTTTTTCTTCTGACATTTAAAATTTTCCACACAACAAACCACGTTGCGTTTATAATTTAGATATATAACTATTCTATTTTAAATTAATACAGCAAATATTTTAAATTTTTTTAAGTGTACTTCGTTTTTGGTATGCGTTATGAGATATGTACGATTTTTATCAGCTTTAGCATTAGTTAGCTGTATTTTTTCCTCATCAGCTAAAACTGTTCACGATATTCCTGACACTCTTCTGGCAAGAGCGGTTACTGCATCTATTCCTTATGATGCACAGTTTGACTACGGCAAACAGGGTAAATCTGCGGATTTTATCAATTCTATCTATCCTGACTACCAGTCAGCAGTTGGCACTTCAACTAATACCGCAGGCAGAACAGCAAATTTAGCTTCAAGCTCTGTAAATACAGAGGCAGTAACTCATTCCTCCTCATTCACCAATAAGATTGTTGACAGAGTTATAGTAAATAAGCGGGCTCACCAGATGATCCTGATGAAGGATGGACGTGAAGTCAGAAAATTCTGGATTGCCCTATCAGACAGACCTGAAGGCAAGAAGATGTTCGAAGGTGACAGAAGAACTCCTGAAGGAACCTATATTCTTGATTATGTAAAAAGACGTTCAAGCTTCTATAAAGCTTTCCATATCTCCTATCCAAATGCTCAGGATATCGAGAATGCCCGTAAATACGACAGAAGACCTGGTGGCATGATTATGGTTCACGGTCAGCCTAATTCAAAGAGAGAATATCATGACTCCATTCAGAGAACCAACTGGACCAATGGATGCATTGCTCTTTTGAATCCTGATATGGATATCTTCATGTCAATGGTGGATGAAGGTACACCAATAACAATCAATCCTTAATAAAATATCTTTTCGTCTCAAAGTCCACAAAATTAGTGGACTTTATCGTTTCTGACTGCACGAAAATCCCTTCATAAATCTGCATTCTCTCTGTTTCCTATTTTCTGAAAGCACTCTCCATAAAAAGGAAATACAAAACTAGTTCTGAGGAATTGTTTTTATTACTTTTGCAGGAACTCCGCCAACAATTGTATTAGCAGGAACATCTCTAGTAACAACAGCACCTGCTGCTATCACAGCACCATCACCGACATTAACTCCCTGAAGAACGGTTGCATTAGATCCTATCCATACATTTTTCCCAATCGTTATAGGCTTAGGAAGCAGACATCCTCTTTTATCTGGATTTAAATCGTGATTTAAAGTTGCCAGCACCACATTGTGACCAATTAATGTACCATCGCCTATGGTTATACCCCCCTGATCCTGAAAGCATACACCACTGTTAATAGTAACATGCCCCTTTAGATGAGTGTTCTGACCAAAGTCTGTATGGAAAGGAGGAAAAAGAACCAGCTTACCTCTTACATCCTCCCCGGTTAGCTCTGAGAAAAGCTCTTCGATTTCTTCAGGAGTACGGTACGAGTTATTTATTTTTGAGGTAATTCTTAAAGCTCGCTGTGTCATTTCAAGACAAAAAGGAAAGGCGTCAGAAGTTACTTCTACCATTTCCTGGTTATTCATTTTGTTTAAAAAAGTTGTTAAATCCATGTCTTTCTCAGGTGATTTATCAAGAAACCGTTAAAATAAATAATATCCGGATGCTTCCATCCGGACAATAAACATAAGGACATTTATTTATTATTTAAGATTCTTATTGAAGAAATTCTCAATCTGATTAAAAGGAATCTTATCCATCTGATCATAGAGATCTGCGTGAGTTGCCCCCTTTACTACAATCAGCTCCTTAGGAGATGAAGCTGCCTTGTAGACATTATCTGAGAAATACTTTGAATGGGCCTTATCACCAGTAATCAGCATTAGAGGACGAGGAGACAGTTCCTTGATATTATCCATTAGGCTGAAGTTAAAGAAGCCGTATGCTGTGGTTGAATCCCAGGCAGAGGTATTTGAGTTAATAGCTCTTGGATGATAAGCTCTACCAATGTAATAGCCATAGAAATCCTTTGAGACAGGGTCGGCATCTGCTGGCAGAGTATCAGGGAACATCTTGTCAAAAGTCTGGATATTACCGTTAGCATCAACACCTAACTCATGAGCACCGCGAATTGATTCACCGCTCTTGGCCTCGGCATCTCTCATTTTGGCTAAATGCTGCTTAACAATGTTTCTTTGCTCATCTGTATAGTATGCACCGTTATAATGGTCAGAAATACTCTCAGACATGTCGTACATAGCTGAGGTGACAACAGCTTTAATACGGACATCGTTTGATGCTGCAGTAATTGCCATTCCAGAAAGACCACAGATACCAATTGCACCAATCTTCTGTGGATCAACAAAGGTCAGATTGCTGATAAAATCAACTGCAGCACTGTAATCCTCAGTAAAGATCTCAGGTGATCCCATATTACGGCGAACACCAGATGATTCACCTGTCATTGAAGGATCAAAAGCAACAGTAACATAACCTCGCTTAGCCATTTCCTGAGCGTATAGACCAGATGACTGTTCCTTAACCGCACCAAATGGTCCAGTAATTACCAATGAACTGTATTTTTTAGTGTTATCAAAATCTTTAGGCAGATATAAGTGACCTGCAACCTCAAAACCGTAACGATTTTGGAAAACTACTTTCAGAACTTCAATGCTCTTATCAACATTGAAAACACGAGTATCATCTTTTAAAGCCTCAACAGAAGCATTCTTCATCTGAGAAGCCTTTGCCACAACAGATACAGGAACCTCATTTGCCATTACATTAACAGAACTCATAAGCATTGCTCCTGCAATCATTGAAGTTACAAATTTATTAAGTTTCATATAGGTCTCCGTGGTAATTTAATTTATTTTTTCTGCTCGATTTTTCTGATTAGATAATCAAGCGTATCCAATTCAAATTGAACCTTTGTTAATTTTTCTCTTAGGCATTTTCTTTCACCTTTTAACTGTAAAAGCATTTTGCCAAGTTCTTCGTTCTCATAACATTCAGCACAGGATTCACACATTTCATCAGAGCAACCAGCATCAGATAAACTCTTTATAAGTTGCTGCTTATACGTTGTTACTGCTTTCATATGTCCTCCCTGTGCAATTAAATATACATTGAAAAAATATAATGACAAATGGTAATATTTCATTACGGATTATTCTTATTTGGAATAATTTATAAAGATTAACAGGTTAAGAAAAAAAATGGATATAAAGCTATTAAAAAATTTTTTACAGATCGCTCGTATAGGTAATATGACAAAAGCCTCTCAAATGCTTTATATATCTCAGTCAGCACTTTCTAAACAGATGAAAGAGCTTGAAGAGGAATTTGGTTGTAATCTGTTTATACGACAGAAGGAAGGTATGGTGCTTACTGAGGAAGGCTATATTCTGAGAAAACGAGCTGAAGATATAGTTTCTTTGTTTGAAAAGACAAAACAGGACTTCGAGGATTTAGAAAAAATTACTGGAGGAGATATTCATGTGGGGGCAGCTGAAACCTGTCATATGGATATATTTGCCAGAGAGCTGTTAGCATTCAGAAAGGATTATCCAAATCTGCGCTGCCACATTATAAGTGGAATGACTGAACAGGTTACACAAATGCTAGATCATGGACTTTTAGATATAGCAATAATATCTGGTCAGCCAAATATCGAAAAATACAATCATATACGTTATCCTGCTGAAGATCAGTGGGGAGCAGTTGTTGCAAAGGGACATCCCCTCTCAGATGCTAAACGAATAACAATTAACGAATTAAAAAACTATAACCTTATGATGTCGACACAGGGCTTATCTGAGGAGATTCGCAAGTGGTGCGGACAGTATGCTGATTTATTGAATGTTAGCGATACAGTCAATCTGGCTTACAACGGCTCAGTATTTGTAAAAGAAAAAGTTGCAGTATTACTATCATATAAGGGACTCGCAAATACATCAGACGAAAACAATCTGTGCTGGATTCCCTTATATCCAAAACTAACTACACCTTTATACGTGATTTGGAGAAAATACCAGGTATTTACCCCCATCGTGGATCTGTTTTTTAAACAGCTTATCAATTCGTTTGAAGAAACAAATAAGGAAGACTATTAAAATCCACGCAGTCTTTAATCTTCAGGGAACCAGTTGGCTGATAATGTTGCTTCATCATCTCTGGTTTCGTTGAAAAAGATTTCAACAGCCTTGATATCATTCTTTAAAGAACCGTCTTCAGCAACGAACTGTACAGTAGCACATAAAACCTTATCAGTATCACCGATTTCAGGATCGTATTCGTCATCCTCAGAAGCGTTTCTTAAAGAGATCTCCATAGAATAATCGCTGTCATTATCCAGCTTATACAGTCTGTCATATGCATCTTCATCATTTAAAGGAAGAGCATCTGAAGCCAGAATATGGAATAAATCCAGTGCATAATCAACGTATTCGTTGAACTCGTCTTCGGTTAGAGCTTCAATATTAATCATTAGTCTTTAGTTCTCCACCGGTACAGAAAACTGCTTCAGAAACATGGTGAAGAGTGTTCAGACAGCCTTTCTTAAAACTGTTAGACGCATCATCCCACATATTTTCCTGAACATAACAGTTCTTTACTTTAGCCAGACAGATTCCTTTATCCTCAAACAGAGCCTTATCATTAAGCTCACACTCAAAATAAGCCAAAGCACCTTTGATTACAGGCATCTTAAAGAGTTCAGATTCCTCGGTCTCAACCTTCTGATCAACAAACTTGTTAACTGAACAGTCTCTACCATGTACAGAACCAAGCTTAAGGATTTCAGGGATCTGATTTGAACTTGGTATAGCTACAACAATCTTGCTGCCGTTTCTGATGTTTTCTGTAGTTGTATGACCCTTATCTAGAACCAGAATAAGTTCATCTGTATCAAAAGGACAGTTCCAGGCTGCACTCATACCATCTGGTACACCATCCTTTGATTTGGTGAAGATACAAATCATAGGACCACCGGTAAATGCCCTGTATGCATGGTTTAATTCTATATTCTTATACATTCATCTTTCCTTAGTTATGCATATACATAAAATCATACGCTATGAAAAGAATAACATGAATCGAAATTTATAGAATAGTGGCTATTGCACAGAATGATTAAGAAATGAATGAAATTGATAAAAATGAGAAAAGAGAGACTACAGAAATGAAACAGCCGCATAAGAATGCGGCCATTTGAAAATTACATTATTGAATCAAGCTCTGCTGGAGGCCAGTTCTCTAGGCGCATACCAAGAGATAATCCTCTCTCTGCAAGAACATCCTTGATCTCAGTAAGTGATTTTTTACCAAGATTTGGAGTCTTAAGAAGCTCAACTTCAGTCTTCTGTACTAGATCACCAATGTACTTGATGCCTTCAGTCTTTAAGCAGTTAGCTGAACGAACAGTTAACTCTAGATCCTCAACAGGACAGATCAACTTAGGATCGATTAGAGGACGGAATGAAGCATCTTCAGCAGGTGCTACAGAATTTCTGATATCAACGAATGAATTTAGCTGATCAGCAAAAATGGTTGCTGCGATTCCAACAGCATTCTTTGGATCGATAGTACCGTTGGTTTCGATGTCTAGAATTAACTGCTCTTTCTTGTCTGCTAGTGGAGCAGTGTGAACTGCTACGTTAAGTACTGGACAGTAAGAAGCGTCAATTAGTAGACGACCAATAAATCTTTCTTCAGTGCCATCAACATGTGGATGATTTACTGAAGGAACATATCCACGACCACGGGTTACGTGTAGGTGCATATTAAGTTCTTTGTTCTCTTCTGTCAGATGACAGATGATCTGCTCAGGATTTCTAATTTCGATGCCAGCAGGACACTGAATATCACCTGCAGTAACAGGGCCAATGCCTTTCTTTCTAATATGAAGAACTGGTTCATCTCTTAGCATTCCTTCAGCAGCTACAGCAACTTCTTTTAAATTTAAAAGAATAAGAAGAACATCTTCTTGTATGCCTTCTACTGCACTGTATTCATGCACTACACCATCAATTTCAACTGCGGTGATGGCATATCCAGGAATAGAGGACAGCATAATACGACGGAGTGCTGTGCCTACAATTTGAGCATAGTGTGGCTCAAATGGCTCAAGAATTACACGGCTTATATTATGAGAAAGCTCAGTAACATCTTTTATGTTTGGCTTAATAGAATCAATGATCTGATCCAAGGTCTCACCCTCGTTTTTAAGTACAGTTAGTAAGCTATAAATCTAAATGGGCGCAATTATACAGCGCCCATAAGGATTTTATTCAGCTGCAGATGAATCTTTTGACTCTTCAGCAACTTCTGGGCGGTCAGTTAGCATGATGTAAGCAACTGGTGCTCTATCACATGCACGTAAACCAGCCTTTAAGATACGGGTGTAGCCGCCGTTACGGTTAGCAGATAGCTTACCGATAACAGTGAATAGCTTAGCTACAACTGCATCGTCACGTAGACGAGCAAAAGCTAAACGACGGTTAGCAACAGTATCAACCTTAGCTAGAGTGATTAATGGCTCAACGAAGCGACGTAGTTCCTTAGCCTTAGGAACAGTGGTCTTGATTACTTCGTAAGTGATTAATGCCTTAGCTAGGTTACGGTACAATGCAGCACGATGTGCTGAAGTACGACCTAAATGACGGCCACTTAAACGATGACGCATTTTTAATTCCTTCTAAAACAGTTATTTGTTTGGCACACGAAGTCCTGCTGGAGGCCAGTTAGCCACACGCATACCTAAAGACAGATTTCTCTGAGCAAGAACGTCCTTAATTTCATTTAATGACTTCTTACCTAGATTTGGAGTCTTTAGAAGTTCAACTTCAGTTCTTTGTACCAAATCGCCGATGTAAATGATTTGCTCCGCCTTTAAGCAGTTTGCTGAACGAACTGTAAGCTCTAAATCATCAACTAGCTGCATTAAAACAGGGTCTGGCATTGGAGGAGCAGCTGGAGTAACAACTCGCTCGCTGATTTCTTCCTTATCAACCAGATTTACCATGCTGTCACAGATCAAGCCAGAAGCTTTCATTAAGGCAACCTCAGGAGCAATAGTTCCATCGGTTTCCATATCAATGACTAATCTGTCTAAGTCTGTACGCTGCTCAACACGAGCTGACTCAACCTCATATACGTAACGACGTACTGGGCAGTAGTTAGCATCGATCAGAATAACGTCATCTGACTCAGCAGGAACATGGTCCTCAGAAGTAGTTGTAACATAGCCACAACCTGAGGTAATGCGAAGTTTCATCGACAACGAAGCCTTGGCACCTTTTAAAGTGCAAATACGGGCTTCAGGGTCAACAAATGATAAATTATCAGGACATACGATGTCAGAAGCGTGAACTTCTCCTTCGCCACGTCTTTCAATTGTTAACCAAACAGGCTCAGTTAGAGGCTCTTTTGAAGTAATTGCAAGTGATTTTAAATTCATAACCACTTCAAAGATACTTTCAACAAGATCATCCTTTAAGCTGTTTACGTTCTTTACGCCCGCCATCTGGAAAGCATCAATTGCGGTTCCAGACAGGGTCTTTAGTAAAATTCCACTTAAAGCAACACCAAGTGTATAACCGAAACCACGCTCCAATGGCTCAAGCACTAAACGTGCGTGATTTGGACTGATTTCATTATAATCAACTGGCTTTGGCTTTAGTAGTTCAACAACAGACACTAGAGATACCCCACATTGTTAAAGCGGTGCTGGCAATGTTGCCTAAATTACTTAGAATACAATTCGACGATCAGTGCTTCCTTGATATCAGAAGGTAGCTCTGCACGCTCAGGATTGCTCTTATAAGTACCCTTCATATGATCGTGGTCAACATCGATCCAAGTAGGTTTTGTAGCACGCTGACCGCTTAAATCGATAGCTGCCTTGATACGTAGCTGCTTCTTAGCCTTTTCGCGAACAGCAACAACATCAGAAGGCTGAACCTGGTAAGAAGGAATGTTTACGATCTGATCGTTTACAGTAATAGCCTTGTGGCTTACTAACTGACGTGCTTCCATACGAGTTGAACCAAAACCCATACGGTATACAACGTTGTCTAAACGAGCCTCTAGAAGCTGTAACAGGTTCTCACCAGTGTTACCATTCATTCTTGAAGCTTTCTTGTAGTAGTTACGGAACTGACGCTCTAGAACGCCGTAAATACGACGAACCTTCTGCTTCTCACGTAACTGCATGCCGTAATCTGATAGACGTGCTTTGTTTGCGCCATGCTGACCTGGTGCAGTATCTAACTTGCACTTGGTGTCAATTGCGCGAACGCCTGACTTTAAGAATAAGTCTACACCCTCACGGCGGCTTAATTTCAGGGCTGGACCTGTATATTTTGCCATTTATCTTTCTCCAGAAATTGAACTCGACAGGTTATACGCGACGCTTTTTAGGTGGGCGACAACCGTTATGAGGGATTGGGGTAACATCAGTAATGTTAGTGATCTTGTAACCCTGTGCATTTAAAGCACGGATTGAAGACTCACGACCAGGACCTGGTCCCTTTACCATAACTTCAAGGTTCTTAACACCGAACTCTTTTGCAGACTCGCCTGCACGCTCAGCAGCAACCTGTGCAGCATATGGAGTTGACTTACGTGAACCACGGAAGCCTGAACCACCTGCAGTTGCCCATGAAAGAACGTTACCCTGACGATCTGAAATGGTTACGATAGTGTTATTGAAAGATGCATGGATATGAGCTACACCGTCAGCAACCTGCTTCTTTGAGCGCTTGCTTGAGCGAGCCTTGTTATTAATTTCTGCCATCTAAAGCTCTCCTACTTCTTAATGCTCTTACGTGGACCCTTACGAGTACGTGCATTAGTCTTAGTACGCTGACCACGTACTGGTAAACCTCTGCGGTGACGTAAACCACGATAAGTACCTAAGTCCATTAGGCGCTTGATGTTCATAGAAATTTCACGGCGTAAGTCACCTTCAACGGTGAACTTGCCAACTTCGGCACGAATCTTGTCGATGACTGTCTCATCTAAGTCTTTTAACTTAGCATACTCATCAACACCAGCGTTAGCTAAAATCTCGCTAGCGCGGGTTGGGCCGATGCCATAGATTGACTGTAATGCAATCACGGCGATCTTCTGATCAGGCACATTAATGCCAGCTATACGGGCCACTATTGATCTCCTATAACATAGGTCGGTTTAAAACAAAGGCTGTCGCAAAGCCCGTTAGGATACGCGACAACCGCTATAGTGCACTTTGGCATGTCAGAAAAGCACCAAGATTACTCTTAGTGCTTTTTAAGCTGTATGATTATACAGATTTTAATCTAAATATGCAACATAAATTGCATATTTAAGCATTAGCCCTGACGCTGCTTATGCTTTGGATTATCGCAGATAACACGTACTACACCATTGCGACGAACAATTTTGCAGTTGCGGCAAATCTTTTTAACTGAAGCACCAACTTTCATTTATATTCTCCAATTAACAAATATTAACGACCGTAATTTCTTAAATTTGCTTTACGCATGATGTCGCCATACTGCTGATTCATCATATGGCTCTGTAACTGAGATACAAAGTCCATACAAACAACAACAATAATCAATAATGATGTACCACCGAAATAGAACTGGACGTTAAACCAATTCATAAGTAACTGTGGAACAAGGCATACTGCTACCATGTATAAAGAACCACTTAAGGTTAGACGAGTCATTACCTTATCAATGAATCTTGCTGTCTGCTCACCAGGACGGATACCAGGAATAAAAGCACCACCCTTCTTTAAGTTCTCTGCTACCTCACGTGGATTGAATACCAGTGCAGTATAGAAGAAGGTAAAGAATACGATTGCAGCTGCATATAATAATTCATATAAAGGCTGACCAGGTTGTAAGAACACTGAAATGCTGCTTAAAACATTAGCTACAGCATTATCGCCTTGGCCGAACCAAGATACAACGGTACCAGGGAACAGAATAATTGATGAAGCAAAAATTGCTGGAATAACACCTGATAAGTTGATCTTTAATGGTAAATTAGAGCGTGGCTGAGAGTAAATTCTGTTACCCATCTGGCGTTTAGCGTATTCGATTACGATCTTACGCTGACCGCGCTCAACGAAAACCACGAAGAAGGTCACTAGGACCACAACTACACCAATCAGTAGTAATGCGATAGTTGATAAATCACCCTGACGTGACTGTTCAAAGGTTCTTGCAAGAGCTGAAGGCAATCCTGCTACGATACCAGCGAAAATGATAAGTGAAATACCATTTCCCACGCCACGCTCGGTAATCTGCTCACCAAGCCACATTAACAACATAGTACCGGTTACTAAGCTAACAGTTGTTACGAAGTAGAAACCGAAACCAGGATTATCAACTAATCCAGGCATCATGTTTGGAATACCGGTTGCCATACCAAAAGCCTGAATTGCAGCAAGGAGCACTGTTGAAATACGAGTGTACTGTGTGATCTTACGACGACCAGACTCGCCTTCTTTACGAAGAGCAGCTAAGTCCTTGTTAATAACAGCAAGCAATTGGATGATAATTGATGCAGAGATATATGGCATGATACCTAATGCTAAAACTGAAGCACGCTCTAAAGCGCCTCCAGAGAACATATTGAACATGCCAATAATGGTTCCGCTTTGCGAATCGAAAACGCGTTGAAGTACGTCAGCATTCACACCTGGAACAGGAATATATGAACCAAGTCTGAACATAATTAAAGCAATAACAACAAATAAAAGACGCTGACGTAATTCGCCAGAACCCTTAGTCTGCTGATTTGCCATTTCGCGACTTCTTTCAAAAAGCGACTTTCTAGCCATGCAAAACCTCATTAGGGGGCTATACAGCCCCCGTTAATTATTAGCCTCTAGCAGCCTTTTTAGCTGCCTTCTGCTCTGCAGTCTTCTTAGCAGGCTTTACCTTGCCAACTGCTGCTAGGTTATCTAAACGAGCCTTCTGCTTAGCAGCTGACTTCTTGTTTGATAACTCGCGACGAGCAGCTGCATCAGTAGTGTACTGAGCAATCTCAACGGTACCACCAACTGCCTCGATAGCAGCCTTAGCACCCTTGGTGCAGCCTAAGCCCTTAAGAGTGATCTTCTTGGTGAAGTTAGGAACGCGTGATAATACTACCTTAACGAACTTAACTTTCTTGTTGATTAAACGAGCTGCTAATAAAGCATTCATATCAACAACATCACCTTCGATACGATTTAAATCGTTTAGTGTTACTTCAGCAGTAACATCAGCCTTTGGAGACCAGAAACCAAACTTTGGTAAACGGATCTTTAATGGCATCTGACCGCCTTCGAAGCCTGGACGCTTGTGAGCGCTCTTACGTGCGCCAGCACCCTTAACACCACGACCACAGGTCTTACCTAAGCCTGAACCGATACCACGACCAACACGGTTAGAAACCTTGTGTGATCCCTCTGCAGGCTTTAAAGTATTTAGTTGCATGGTTTACTCCTCTACCTTTAGTAAGTAGCTAACCTTATTGATCATACCGCGAACTGAAGGAGTATCCTCTAGTTCAACAGTGTGACGAATACGGCGTAAGCCTAGACCTTTAACAGTCTCAACGTGCTTTGGCTTGCGACCAATAACGCTCTTAATTAGAGTAACTTTAACGGTTTTCTTATCTGCCATTTTTTACTCCAGAATTTCCTTAACTGAAAGGCCACGCTTTGCAGCAATTGCCTCAGGAGTACGCATTGAAGCTAAAGCAGAAACAGTAGCGCGAACTACGTTGATTGGGTTTGTTGAACCGTAAGCCTTAGCTAAAACATTACGAACACCAGCTACTTCAAGAACAGCACGCATAGCACCACCAGCAATAATACCGGTACCTTCTGATGCAGGCTGCATGTAAACCATAGAACCTGAATGCTCACCCTTTACAGCGTGGAATAAGGTACCATTGTTTAACTGAATATTGCTGTTAACGCTACGGCGAGCCTGCTCAATTGCCTTCTGAATAGCAGCAGGAACTTCGCTAGCCTTACCATAACCATAACCTACACGGCCGTTACCATCACCAACTACAGTTAGAGCGGTGAAAGAGAAAATACGACCACCTTTTACAACTTTAGCTACACGATTAACTGCAACTAATTTTTCCTGCAGCTCGCCAGCTTGAGTTTCGTCTTTGTGTTGCATTTCACACTCCTAGAACTTAAGGCCGGCTTCACGAGCTGCGTCAGCTAATGCTGCTACACGACCGTGATACTGATAGCCTGATCTGTCAAAAGCTACGGTTTCAACCTTAGCTGCAATTGCACGCTCAGCAACAGCCTTACCAACTGCCTTAGCAGCCTCAACGTTGCCGGTGTACTTAAGACCCTTTGCAAGGTCCTTATCTAAAGTGCTAGCTGAAGCTAAAACACGGTTATCATTGCTGATAATCTGTGCATAAATGTGACGTGGAGTACGGGTAACTACTAAACGGGTTACACCTAACTCATGCATCTTTGCACGAGACTTAGTAGCGCGGCGAATGCGTGCTTCTTTCTTATCGAACATGTTATGCCACCCTATTATTTCTTCTTAGCTTCTTTAATGTGAATGATTTCGTCAGCATAGCGAACACCCTTACCCTTGTATGGCTCAGGAGCACGGAATGCGCGAACCTTAGCTGCAACCTGACCTAACAGAGCCTTATCATAGCTCTTTAGAATAATGTCAGTCTGAGCTGGGCACTCAGCGGTGATACCCTCTGGTAGCTCGAAATCGATTGGATGTGAGTAGCCTAAAACTAAGTTTAGAACCTTACCCTTAACAGCAGCACGGTAACCAACACCAACTAGCTTTAATGCCTTCTCGAAGCCCTTATCTAAACCAACAACCATGTTGTGTAGAAGAGCACGAGTGGTACCAGACTGCATGTTTGAGTCCTGAGACTCATCTTTCTGTGCAACCTTGATCTGACCGTTATCAACGGTAACAGTTACTAAAGGATGTACATTTAAGCTCATCTCGCCTTTCTTAGACTTGATGGTAACTTTCTGACCGTCGAGAGAAACTTCGACGCCCTGAGGAACAACGATAGGTTCCTTAGCAATACGTGACATGTTGCCTCCCTAAATTATGCGACGTAGCAGATAACTTCGCCGCCCAAGCCGTCCTTACGGGCAGCACGATCGGTCATTAAGCCTTTAGAAGTAGAGATAACAGCGATACCTAAGCCGTTCATGATACGTGGTAGCTCGTTGCTTCTCTTGTAGATACGAAGACCAGGACGTGAAACACGCTGGATCAGCTCGATAACTGGAGCACCTTCGTAGTACTTAAGGCCAATTTCTAGAACCTTTTTAACGTCTCCGTTCTCAGCAACTGAAGAAATGTAACCTTCCTTCAGTAGTAGGTTAGCAATAGCAACCTTTAACTTTGATGAAGGCATTGAAACGGAAACTTTGCCAGATGCCTGGCCGTTGCGAATGCGGGTTAGTAAATCCGCAATAGGATCTTGCATCATTTGTATCTCTCCTCTTACCAGCTAGCCTTGTGTAGACCAGGGATCTCGCCACGCATCATGTGCTCACGTAGCTTGATACGGCATAAACCGAACTTACGTAAGTAACCATGTGGACGACCAGTCTCACTGCAGCGGTTACGCTGACGTGAAGGGCTTGAATCGCGAGGTAGTGAAGCTAAAGCTTGCACTGCAGCGAAGCGCTCTTCATCTGAAGAAGAAACACTTGAAATAATCTTTTTGAGATCTTCACGCTTTGCACGATACTGCTCTGCAAGACGCTTTCTCTTAAGATCTCTGTAAATCATTGAAGTCTTAGCCATTAGTTCGTCCTCGAATTACTTGTTGGCCTGAGTACGGAATGGGAAGTTGAAAGCCTCAAGAAGTGCTCTGCCTTCTTCATCTGACTTAGCAGTGGTGGTGATAGTAATATCTAGACCACGAACTGTATCAACTTTATCAAAATCGATCTCAGGGAAAATGATTTGCTCACGTACGCCCATAGAGTAATTTCCTCTACCATCAAATGACTTAGCTGATAAGCCACGGAAATCACGGATACGTGGAATTGCAATCACGATTAAACGCTCGAGGAACTCCCACATACGCTCACCGCGTAGGGTAACTTTACAACCGATTGGATAGCCCTCACGAATATGGAAGCCCGCTACGGATTTGCGAACCTTGGTGATTAATGGCTTCTGACCAGCAATAGCGGTCATGTCTTTTGCAGCGTTCTCTAGAACTTTCTTATCTGCAACTGCCTCACCAACACCCATATTCAGGGTGATCTTCTCAATCCGAGGGACTTGCATGATTGTCTTGTAACCAAATTTTTCTGTTAAGGCTTTGATTACTTCCTGCTTGTAAAGATCATGCAGTTTCGCCATCGTTATTCTCCTATAATAAACACTACTTAGCTGAAGGGATAGTCTTATCGTTAGACTTGAAGAAACGAACTTTCTTGCCGTCTTCTACTCTAAAACCAACACGATCTGCTTTCTTAGTATCTGGGTTGTAGATTGCAACGTTAGAAACATCGATAGGTGCTACTAAGTCAACAATACCGCCCTGGATGCCAAGATTTGGGTTAGGTTTCTGGTGTTTTTTCTTGACATTAATGCCTTCAACAAACACCTTGTGCTCACTTGGTAATACGCGGGTAACTTTACCAGTCTTGCCCTTATCCTTACCAGTGATAACGATTACTTCGTCATTGGTGCGAATTTTCGCTGCCATAGTTTTAATACTCCCGATTTTAAATTAGAGTACTTCTGGAGCTAATGATACGATCTTCATAAACTGCTCTGAACGTAGTTCACGAGTAACAGGTCCGAAAATACGAGTACCAATAGGCTCATGCTGTGCAGTTAAAAGAACTGCTGCGTTAGTGTCAAAGCGAATTACTGAACCGTCTGGTCTGCGAACACCTTTCTTGGTGCGAACAACAACAGCGTCTAGTACGTCGCCCTTCTTAACTTTGCCGCGAGGAATAGCGTCTTTTACAGACACCTTAATAATGTCGCCAATGCCTGCGTAACGGCGGTGAGAACCACCTAAAACCTTAATACACATAACAGCACGTGCGCCAGAATTGTCGGCAACGTCAAGCATGCTTTGCATCTGGATCATTTGTAAATGCTCCGGTTAATACCAATTAAAACAACTTTCTAAAACAAAATTAGAAAGGCGCTAAAATATACCACAAAAAAAAATAGACCGCAAGCACAAAAATGCCTGCGGTCTTTTTTATAGTTTAATTAGGCGTTTACAGCCTTCTCGATTACGCTAACTAGCTTCCAAGCGATAGTCTTAGAAACTGGTCTGCATTCACAAATCTCAACTATATCACCAACGTGAGCAGCATTCTCAGCATCTGATACGTGGAACTTGGTAGTACGGGTAATGATCTTACCGTAAACTGGGTGAGCAACACGGCGCTCAACAGCTACTACACAAGCCTTCTGCATCTTGTCGCTAACAACACGACCACGTAGGGAACGAGCGATTTTCTCTGACATTTATGTCTTCCTCTACTTTGCGCTCTCTGAGTTTAACTTCTCAGAAAGGATAGTGTTAATACGTGCGATGTCGCGACGTACCTTACGAACGTTGTCAGTCTGCTGGAGTGAACCAGTCTTTAACTGGAAACGTAGATTAAACTGCTCGCGCTGAAGATTTGAAAGTTCAGTCTTTAAGTCTTCAACGGACTTATTACGTAAATCGTTTGCTTGCATTAGATCACCTGCTTACGAACGAAGGTAGTTGTTACAGAAAGTTTAGCTGCAGCAAGACGGAATGCCTCACGAGCGATTTCTTCAGTAATACCACCAATCTCGAAAAGTACACGACCAGGCTGAATTGGAGCAACCCAGTACTCAACAGTACCTTTACCTTTACCCATACGAACACCTAGAGCTTTCTGAGTGATTGGCTTGTCTGGGAATACACGAATCCAAACTTTACCTTCACGCTTCATCTCACGGGTGAATGCACGACGTGCAGCTTCGATCTCACGAGCAGTAATCTGACCGCGAGAAGTTGCCTTAAGACCAAACTCGCCGAATGAAACGGTTGAGCCAGCGTATGCTAGACCCTCGTTACGGCCTTTCTGAGTCTTACGATATTTAGTACGTTTTGGTTGTAACATTTATCTTTCTCCGTTACTCAGAAGCCTTTGCTTCTTCAGCCTTCTTAGCACCACGACGACCACGGCCTGGACGAGCCTGGTTCTCATCGCGACGACCACGACGACCTGCTGGAGCAGCTGCATTGTTACGGTTCTCTGACTCTTCCTGAGTTAGTGGTAGACCACCTAAAACTTCACCCTTGAAGATCCAAACCTTAACACCGATTACACCATAGGTTGTAACAGCCTCTGATAAAGCGTAGTCGATATCAGCACGTAGAGTGTGTAGAGGTACGCGACCTTCACGTAGCCACTCTGAACGAGCGATTTCAGCACCACCTAGACGGCCTGATACTTCAACCTTGATACCCTTAGCACCAGCACGCATTGCATTCTGGATTGCCTTCTTCATAGCGCGACGGAACATTACACGACGCTCTAACTGAGAAGCAATAGAATCAGCAACTAACTTAGCGTCTAGATCAGGCTTGCGAATCTCGCTGATATTAACCTGAGCTGGAACACCAGCGATTGCAGAGATCTTCTGACGTAACTTCTCAACGTCTTCGCCCTTCTTACCAATTACGATACCAGGACGAGCAGTGCAGATAGTTACACGAATGCTCTTTGCAGGACGATCAATAACAATCTTAGAAACAGATGCATTCTTAAGCTCAGCAGTTAAATACTTACGAACTTCAGCATCGCTCTTGATGTTAGCTGGGAACTGTGCAGTAGATGCATACCAAACTGATGAATATGGTCTGGTGATACCTAGACGAATTCCGTTTGGATTAATTTTCTGACCCATATTTACTCCTAACGCTCTGCAACAACAACGGTAATGTGAGAGGTACGCTTTACGATGCGGTCAGCACGGCCCTTAGCACGTGGCATGATACGCTTTAAAGATGGACCCTCATCAACCATAATCTTAGCAACAACTAAATCGTCGATGTCTAAAGACTGATTGTGCTCTGCGTTAGCAATTGCTGAAAGCAGAACTTTACGGATTAGTGCAGCAGCCTTCTTTGGGCTGAACTCTAACAAATCCAAAGCTTTCTGAACAGGTAAACCGCGAACTTGATCTGCGACCAGGCGGGTTTTCTGAGCAGAAGAGCGAGCATATTTGTGGATTGCTTTAACTTCCATTACATTAAACTCCAATTAGGCCTTAGCATCAGCTACGGTGTGACCCTTAAAGGTACGAGTAGGTGCAAACTCACCTAGCTTGTGACCAACCATTTCGTCTGAAACGAATACAGGTACATGTTGACGACCGTTGTGAACAGCGATGGTCATTCCAATCATCTGAGGAATGATAACTGAACGGCGTGACCAGGTCTTAACTGGCTTCTTGTCACCAGTCTCAAGAACCTTTAGTACCTTCTTTAATAAGGACGCATCAATAAATGGACCTTTTTTCAAAGAACGTGGCATTTTATATCCTCGCTATCGATTAACGGTGATGAACAATGTACTTGTCAGTACGCTTGTTCTTACGGGTCTTGTAACCCTTACATGGAGTACCCCAAGGAGAACGTGGCTGAATGCCCTTGTTACGGCCCTCACCACCACCATGTGGGTGATCGATAGGGTTCATTGACATACCACGAACGGTTGGACGTACACCGCGCCAACGGTTAGCACCAGCTTTACCTAACTGAGCTAGCATGTGCTCGCCATTACCGATTTCACCAACAGTTGCACGGCCTTCTGCTAAAACTTTACGCATTTCGCCTGAACGCATACGTAAGGTTACATAAGCACCTTCTTTAGCAACTAGTTCGCAGTAGCAGCCAGCTGAACGTGCGAATACAGCACCTGCACCTGGGTTTAACTCAACTGCGTGAATGGTAGTACCTAGAGGGATGTTACGCATTGGTAATGCATTACCAACCTTGATAGCTGCATCAACACCTGATACAACAACATCACCCTGCTTTAAGCCCTTAGGAGCTAAGATGTAGCTACGGGTACCATCGGTATAGCAGATTAAAGCGATGTGAGCTGAACGGTTTGGATCATACTCAATACGCTCTACGCGTGCCTCAATACCATCCTTCTGACGCTTGAAATCGATTAAACGATAGCGCTGCTTGTGACCACCACCAATGTGACGAGTTGAAATGTGACCGTAGTTATCACGACCACCAGTCTTACGCTTCTCAACAGTTAGAGAACGTAATGGACCACCTTTCCATAAGCCAGGGGTCTTAACCTGTACAACGTGACGACGAGCTGGAGTGGTTGGCTTTGCCTTAATGATTGCCATTATTTGCTCTCCTTGTTAATCTGCTGTGAGGTAGCCTCAAGATCTAACTGAGTGCCCTCTGGAAGAGTAACATAAGCCTTTTTCCAGTCTGAACGCTTGCCAATACCACGTGCAGTGCGACGTACTTTACCCTGGAAGTTTAGGGTGCGAACACCTTCTACCTTCACATTGAAGATCATCTCAACAGCAGCTTTGATTTCTTCCTTGGTTGCGTCCTTTAATACCTTGAATACTAGAGTATTCTTCTCCTGTGCAGCGGTGCTCTTCTCAGAGATAACAGGTGCACGAAGAACATTTAATAAACGAGCTTCAGACATTATTTAAGCAACTCCTCTACCTTCTTAACAGCTGCAGAAGTCATTAGAACCTTGTCGAAACCAACAAGATTTACTGGGTTGAACTCAGCAGTACCTGGCTGGCAAACTTCTACTCTGTATAGGTTACGAGATGCTAAGAATAAATTCTGTTCGAAAGCATCAGTAACGATTAGAACCTGCTTTAGACCTAGATCCTTTAGCTTGTTAACTAATGACTTGGTCTTGTGGTCTTCTACCTTGAAATCGTCAACAACAACTAAACGGTCCTGACGAACTAACTCAGATAGGATGCTGCACATTGCAACACGGTACATCTTACGATTTACCTTCTGAGTCCAATCCTGTGGCTTAGCAGCAAATACAGTACCACCTGCACGCCATAATGGAGAACGGGTAGAACCTGCGCGTGCGCGACCTGTGCCCTTCTGACGGAAAGGCTTCTTACCGCCGCCTGAAACCTCAGAACGGGTCTTCTGAGCTTTAGTACCGGCGCGTGCAGTGCTTAGGTATGAAACAACTACCTGGTGCACTAATGGCTCGTTGAACTCGCGACCAAAGGTGCTATCTAGCACTTCTAGCTGCTTGTCTGCGCCAACTAACTTTAATTCCATGATCCTATTACCTCGGGTTAAGCTTTAAGACTTGGTCTTACAATCACGTCACCGTTATTAGCACCTGGAACAGCGCCTTTTACGAGAAGTAGATTGCGTTCTGCGTCGATGCGAACTAAGTCAAGGCACTGTACAGTAACCTTCTCAGAACCCATGTGACCAACCATCTTCTTGCCCTTGAAAACTCTACCTGGAGTTTGGTTCTGACCGGTAGAACCAGGTACACGATGTGAACGTGAGTTACCGTGTGTATAATCCTGGTGTAAGAAGTTGTAACGCTTGATAGTACCTGCAGTACCTTTACCTTTTGACTGGCCGGTAACGTCTACTTTCTTAACATCTTGGAAAGCGTCTACTTTGATCTCGTCGCCAACTTTGTATGAAGCTAGCTCTGAATCAGTTAAACGGAACTCCCATAAGCCACGGCCTGCCTGTACGCCTGACTTTGCGAAGTGACCAATTTCAGCTTTGGTCATACGACTTGCTTTGCGATCACCAGTTGTAACCTGAATAGCGGTATAGCCGTCATTCTCTAGGTTCTTGATCTGGGTTACGCGGTTTGCCTCAACCTGGATGACTGTTACTGGAACAGATTTGCCGTTCTCATTGAAAACACGGGTCATACCAAGCTTGCGGCCGATTAAACCGATTGACATTGTATTATTCCCCTATTAGCGAAGGCTGATCTGAACATCCACACCAGCTGCAAGATCTAAACGCATTAATGCGTCTACAGTCTTCTCAGTTGGCTCAACGATATCAACTAGGCGCTTGTGAGTACGGATTTCGTACTGGTCACGAGCATCTTTGTTAACATGTGGAGAGATAAGGATTGTGTAACGCTCCTTACGAGTAGGAAGCGGAATTGGACCGCGAACCTGAGCACCAGTGCGCTTAGCGGTCTCAACAATTTCAGCGGTTGAATGGTCGATCAATCTGTGGTCGTATGCCTTTAGACGGATCCTAATTCTTTGATTCTGCATTGCAGACTCCATTTAAAAATAAAAGAACATACAACACCCGCCTTCTCATTTCTTATCGATAGAGAGGAAGTGTCGTAATTACCAATTACTCCCAAAATTAGGGAGAGTATCCACAGCCGCATCATAATGAAGTAGGGCTGGTTTGTACTCCGTACACTTAGGGTATGGGTACAAAGTGCCATTATTATACTGAATTTAAGATTTAAAGCAAGTCTTTTTTTCAGTAATCTTTAAATTTTTTTGTTCAATATAATTTGCACTAATTTTCCTTTTCAGGAATCTCGTCTATATGCATCTTTCCATACATGGTAAGAACTGACTTCTTATCAAGTGAATAGGATTTATCAGCCAGATTCAGCTTGTCATCCATTCCAGGAAGTCCGCTTATACCCATTATGGATGCTGCAAGGTCAAAGATAAGATCATTTGAAAAATACCTATCCTTATTCCTTACAAGAGCATCATGAATCTCAGGATTATCCTGACAGTACTTGTCAGATAGATATACTACCAGAGGAATTCTCAGCATCTGACCATTCAGGTTAACAGGATCATGTCCACCTATTACATGAGGATCCTCTCCATGGTCAGAAAAATAGATCATGGCCTTGAAATTTGATTTCTCTTTAAGCTTTGAGTAAATCTCTTCAAGTATATGGTCGGTATACAAAACTGTATCGTCATAGTAATCAAGAGTCTCGTCACTTCCTTCAAACTTTAGGAATGAGCCAGGAAGTCTCTTGTCATACTTCTGATGACTGCCCATCAGATGAATCACCACTAGAATATTCTTTGACTCATCGATCTTAGGTAATCTTCTGACAATCTCCTCATCAAAGAAAACACCTTCCATCTTTGAAGAGCCGTTCACCCAGATCTCATGGTTCGCTGTTGAAGAAATAACCGTAACTGGAGTCTCATATACACCGTACTTTCTCTGATTACTTAGCCAGTAGGTTTCAAAACCGGAGGCACGTGCAAGCTCTATGATTGAATAGGCATCAACAGTCTGCTTTTTCTTGTACTGATTAGCCTCAGTCAGAGAATAGGATAAGGCCTGAACTGTCTGAGGCCATGATGAATATGCATTGGTAAACAGAATATTGTTTGGATTTTTAAGCTGTTCAACAAGGTATGGAGTATTCTCCCTTGAAAAACCATAGGCCTGCATTCTGTCACGGGTTTCAGACTCACCAATTACAAGCACGAACAGATTGCCGTTAGGATCGGTTGTATCTGATAGTTTCAGAGAATCAAGCTTGTTCAGCTTTGACAGACGCATGGTTTTCTGCTGCTTATAGATTTCAAAATTATCAAGCTGTCTTGAGGTCACTCTGATAATTGAAAAAGGCAGATAGTCCATTCTAGGCAGTGCCAGCCATACAGAAGATGCAAGGCACAGGAAGAAAGACAGCACAGTTATAAAATGAGTCGAGTCAAAGGTCGTGATATCTCTGAAGAAATAGGCATTTACAGCATAAATACATGCCAGAGCAATAAAGGCAAGAAGCCACATGATATTAAAGTTACTCTGAATAAACTCTGTACCTTCTGTAGCATTGGTCTGAGCAAGAGCAATTATAATATCGGATGAAATCAGAGAGCCTGTTGCCACAAAATAACAGATAAGGATAGATGGCAGCAGAACAAATAAAAACAGGACTACATAGGAAATAAAAGAGCAGATCTTTTTAAGCCAGACTGTCTCTATTCCTCTGGCAAGTGCTCTAATCATTACACAGGTAGACAGGGCAACCAGAGAAAAAGCAATGCCCTTGCAGAAATCAAATAACGACGTATTAAGTCCAAGTGTCAGAGAAAAGATATAAACACTCAGATAGGTAAACAGGAATACTATCGCAAATCTTGTTATGGCTTTTTTACAGATTGTTAATCTGAAGGTCAGGAAAATAGAAGCAAGACCGATTGCTACATACAGAGCAAAGGTTACGTAACTGCGTAAAGAAAAATCATATACCCCATATAGAATCAGAGTCAGAATAACAGGAACAGCAAGACTCAGAAGATTTTTCTTATCTGAACTAAATATCATAAAAAAAGCCTTAATTTAATAAAACCTTTATAAAACAAAGCGTTTGGCACCTTTTATAGAGAGGCGCTCTTCTTGTTAGCCGTATATAATACTCCAAAGTACCAAAAAGACACGCTATTATCTTTTTAGTGATACATCTTCTGTGCAAATGTTCGTTTTCAATATCATAAGTATAGTTAAAGAAAAGTGATATAATCACCGCCTGTTTTCGATTTAATAGGTAAATATCAAGCATGGATTTCAATTTCAGACTACCGGAAAATTTTGCTAAGGATTCTCCTAAAAGAGATCTGAAACTACCTGAAGGTGCAAACGGTCTGGTGGTTCACTGCTGCTGTGCGCCATGCTCAACAAGTCTTGTTGAATGTCTAATCTTCAACAAGATTAAGCCTGTCATGTTTTTCTACAATCCTAATATCTATCCAACAGAGGAATACGAGAAAAGACGTGATGAATGGGTTCACCTGTGTGAACTTATGAACATTGAATATGTAATCGGAGACTACGACTATCAGATGTGGCTTAAGGAAGTTGAAGGCCTTGAGAACGAGCCTGAAAGAGGCCGTCGCTGCCTGAAATGCTTCACCCACAGACTTACCGTAACAGCTCTGTTTGCAAAGTCACGGGGCATAAATACCTTCACCACAACACTATGTACCTCAAGATGGAAGAGCAAAAAGCAGGTCGATGAGGCAGGCTTCAGAGCTCAGGATAAGGTTGAAGGTATCTCCTACTGGGATCAGGACTGGAGAAAGGAAGGACTTGTCGGGCGCCGTTACGAGCTTGTAAAGGAAATTGACTTCTATAATCAGCTTTACTGTGGATGTGAGTTTTCTCAGATAAGTGCAGGTTACTGCAAGAAAGGAATCGTAGAGAAGGAAGAAAAGTAATTCTACACAGTTTCACATGGAAACCGTGTAGATTCAGATATTAGGCTCCGTACTGCTTTCTGTACTCAAGCATTGCTGGAATATGCTCTTTTAGCTTGTCATCGTTTTCAATGTACTTTAGAAGATCATCAAAGGTAACAATTGAAATAATCTTGATGCCAATCTGCTCCTCAGCCTCAGCAATAGCACTCTTTTCACCCTTACCCTTTTCCATACGGTTTAAGGCAATAATTGCAGCCTTGAAGTGTGCGCCGTTCTCTTTAATCAGAGTTTCAGATTCTCGGATAGCAGTACCTGCGGTAATTACATCATCAACCAGCAGAATATCACCCTTTAAAGGAGCACCTACCAGATTGCCGCCTTCACCATGGTCTTTCTTCTCTTTGCGGTTGAAGCACCAAGGAACATTCTTGTGGTGCTCTGAAGATAGAGCCATTGCAGTAGCACATGCCAGAGGAATACCTTTATAGGCAGGTCCGAAAAGAACATCGAATGATACGCCAGAATCAACCAGTGCATGAGCATAGCATGAGCCTAGAGTTGCCAGATCTTCACCGGTGTTGAAACCGCCAGCATTGAAGAAATATGGGCTGGTTCTTCCTGATTTAAGAACAAAACTGCCAAATTTTAAAACACCCTTGCTTAAAGCAAGTTCAATGAATTTTCTCTGATATTCCTGCATTTTTAACCTCGAAAGTTTTCGCACATATTACATTATTATTACTCAGATTCCAAAACAAAAATGTTGTTTGCAAAAGAGCAGTGCAAATGCGTAAAATGTTCGGGGAATACAGAACACTTTCAGGAAAAACGAGGTAATTATGGCTGATATTTCCAGCATGACAGGTTCATCAAACAAAATCATCAATACCGACAGAGTAAACATTAATATAGATATCACCTCTGTAAATAACCGCTTTCTTGAAATCTACCTCAAAATGCCTGATTCACTAAGACATCTTGATTCAAAACTCAGAAGCATCATTCAGGAAAAACTGACACGCGGCAAGATTGACTGCTACATTTCATACGCTTTAAACGCAACTGATTCACTGAATATCAATCAGGAAGTCCTGCACGCTTTAGCCAATGCAGTATCTCAGATTAACAAAGAGCTTCCTCAGTCAAACGTGAATGCCCTCGAGATTCTTAACTATCCAGGAGTAATCAGTCAGGAAGGAAATCTTCAGGAAAAGATTGATGAAGAAATCCTTAAAAACTTCTCTGAGGCAATTGATAATCTGAAGGAAAATCGTAAAAAGGAAGGAATCAAGCTAAAAGACGCTCTTATCTCAAGACTTGATAAGATAATCGAACTATCCTCAGTTGTAGGAGAGCAGCTTGATAAGCTTGTTGATCTTGAAAGAGAAAGAATTCTAAGTAAAATCAGCACACTGGATATCAGCGTAAATCCAGAAAGACTGGAGCAGGAAGTTGCTCTTGCAGCCCAGAGAGCAGATGTAAGAGAAGAATACGACAGACTGCTGGCTCACGTTAAGGAAGTTAGAAACATTCTTGATAAGGGCGGTCTTTGCGGAAAGCGTCTTGATTTTATGATGCAGGAATTCAACCGTGAATCCAATACACTAGCATCAAAGGCATCAAATCTTGAGATCACAAAGGTTGCTGTTGAGCTTAAGGTTGTTGTTGAACAGATGAGAGAACAGGTTCAGAACATCGAATAAAGAACAGCTAGAAGGACTTAGATTTCGTTCCGGCTTTAATTCTGAGATCCGCCAAGGTCTCAGAATTTTTCAATCAAAGCATTTCTGGATAGTTTCTCTATCACAGCCGGACTCCATAGAACAATCAGATGTAATTACCCTGCCCTAATGCTCTTACCGCCTGAAGCAGACTTGCAAATACCACAGGAACGCCTTCAACACCTTTCTTCTGAATAGCATCAACAAGCAGTAGAGCCAGACCTGGCTTTGATTTACGCTTGATAGCCATATCAATAACCTTGTCTGAGGTAAGACCTTTACGCAACTGACTGTTTGAAGATACTCCTGCGGCAATTCTGAAGGTTTTCTCATATCCCTGAGAATACAGATAGTGCTCAATATCTTTTTGTGGAATTACGGTCAGATGTCTGTCTCTTCTCTTCTTTGGAATGAAATTCAGAGCAACTTCCGCATACTTCTTACCAGCCTCATCGCCATCGGTCAGAACATGGAATGCTATACCCAGCTGAGTTGCAACCTTCATCAGAGGCTTTAGTCCGCACTGGGCAAACTCAATAATTCTTATACCCTCACAGGCAAGGGAAATTCCCAGAATAGAAGCAATCTGGGTGAGAATCCAGACCTCAGTCTCACCTTCAACAAGAATCCAGGTTCTGGCGAAGAATGCCATTGGTCGATTCATTCTAATATGGAAGGCAATTCTTCTTAAATCGTCATTATTCAGAGAGGATGATTCAGGATCAACCTGGAAGCAGGTTGTATCGTAGAACTTTCTGTGCAGTCGTCTTAGTGACTGCAGAGGAACTGTGGATAACAGATCTCCGCTGTTGGTAGTTACAATCTTCTGAGTAGCTGTTGATGAAAGCAGTGACCAGAAGGACAACAGCAATGATGGATGGAAACGAGACTCTATATCCTCAATAATCATGATTGGAGTCGCATTCTTGTCAATCTCACGATCACCCTGTGACAGAAACAGAGCTGATGCGATGTATGTCAATACGACCTTAGATCTTGTAAGGCCCGGAGCTGTCAGCATGTTTCTGATTGATGACAGAGATTCCAGGGATATTGGACTTTTTACTATCTCATCAATGTTTCTTGGATTACGTCTTATGGCTTCTGAATCATCGCCTTGATTATAGTTACCCAGATACTTATCAAGATATGCTGTAAACATCTTTAAAAGAGAGGCTACATTTTCAGATGACAGCTCATTGTCATTGAAAATCAGGGATGCCATATGGGAAATCTTCTCCCCCTTCTTACTCTTTGATAGACGCTTTGTATCCATACGACTGTCACGCAGTCTGAATACAGGATTGAGTCTGATAATGGTATAGAAGGCTTCCTCATAATTATCAGTCTTCTTGAAACACTCATTATTCTTGTTAACAAGATTGTGAATTGTTACGAACTCATCCTTCTCCTCGTTATAGAAGGCTACGATCTGCCAGTGAATGTAGTAGGCCCCACTTTCATCAAAGTACCAGAATGGCTTGAGGACAGGATCTTTTTCTGCGTAACCGTTAATGGCACTTTCACGGAAATACAGATCGATATGTATATGGTTATCGGTTTTCTTGAAGACATCTTCCTCTTCCTTGTGCTTATAGGAAGAGATAAATTCATTTATATCAGTAAAGAATTCTGAGGCACTGGAGGTCTCACGAAGCTGATCGCTTAAATACTGTTCAGCCTTTTCAAGCTTATCCTTCTTGTACTGTTCTACAGCTTCTGCTTCAAAGGAAATAGCCTTTCGTCTGGTTACACGCTCAACAAGATTATCTTTAGGAAAAGTATCGTAGGATTTGAGTTCGACTGGTACATACAGATCTTTCTGTTCAAACTGACATAGTTTTTCGCCCTGACCAAGAACCATCCATAGGGCGCGAAGGAGAGATGTCTTACCCCAGTGATTTTCACCGATAAGAACTGTGCTGGTATCTTCAAAGTGGATTGATAATTTACGGATACCTCGGAAATTAACCACTTTAGCTTTTTCTAGATACATGCAATTCCTTAGTACATACCTAATACTAAAGTTAAAGTAGTCTTATATTCAAAGCAATGGGATAAAAAAAAAGCCATGATAAAAATCACAGCTTTTTTTTAGAAATTTAGCGCTTAAACACGGTGCCAGGTTGTTCCCTGTGGACCATCCTCAAGCTCAATATGCATCTCTTTTAGCTTATCACGAGCGGCATCGGCACGAGCCCAGTCCTTAGCCTTGCGAGCCTCGTTACGCTCCTTGATTAAAGCCTCAATCTCAGCAGTATCATCATCGCCTGCACCTGAGGTCAGGAACACAGTAGGATCCTGCTCAAGAATACCCAGTACTGAAGCAAGCTGCTTCAAACGACCAGCAAGATACTGAGCTTTTTCACCTGACTCCTTGTTAATCTGTTTTGCAAGGTCAAACAGAACAGAGATAGCACCAGGAGTATTGAAATCATCGTCCATGTACTCCTTGAACTTTGCAGTGTACTCATCTTCAGCAGTCTCTGGCTCAAGAGGAGTTGTATCACGCAGAGTGGTGTACAGTCTGTTAAGTGCAGCTCTTGCCTTATCAAGATTCTCCTGTGAATAGTTCAGAGGACTTCTGTACTGACCTGAAAGCAGGAAGTAACGTACAGTTTCTGCATCGTATGACTCTAATACGTCACGGATGGTAAAGAAGTTGTTCAGAGACTTTGACATCTTCTCTTCATTAATCATCACCATACCAGAGTGCATCCAGTAATGAACATACTTTGAGTGATGTGCACAGCAGCTCTGAGCAATCTCATTTTCATGGTGAGGGAAGATCAGATCTGAACCACCGCCATGAATATCAAATTCTGCGCCCAGGTGCTTGCCGTTCATAGCAGAACACTCAATGTGCCAGCCTGGTCTACCCTCGCCCCATGGAGACTCCCATGCAGGCTCACCTGGCTTAGACATCTTCCAGAGCACGAAATCCAGAGGATTATGCTTGGTCTTGGCAACTTCAATACGGCTTCCAGCCTGAAGCTCATCAATCTTCTGACCAGACAGACGGCCATATTCCTTGAATGAGTCGATATTGAACACAACGTCACCGTTGTCTGAAACATAGGCGTTGCCGTTATCAATCAGTTTCTGAACCAGAGCAATGATTTCCTTGATATTGTCGGTAGCACGTGGCTCAATATCAGGACGCTTGATGTTAAGAGCATCGAAATCCTTGTGCATTTCTACAATGAACTGCTCTGCAAGATCTTTTGCAGGAATACCGCGCTCATTGGCTCTTCTGATAATCTTGTCATCAATATCGGTGATGTTTCTTATGTAGGTAACATCGTATCCGGAATAACGCAGATAACGTACAATCACATCGAAATTAACAAAGGTACGAGCATGACCGATATGACACAGATCGTATACGGTAACACCACATACATACATGCCTATCTTGCCTTCGTTGATAGGTTTAAATTCCTGCTTGCTTCTAGTTAGTGTGTTGTATATTTTTAACATTTTTTTTCTCTGCGTTCCGTATGAAACCGTTCTTTAGGTATTTTCAGACGTATTGATCGGACCTTAAATTCTGTCCGGAAAATTGAATAATATTTACAAATGCCGTGGATTATATCATTTTTTTTGACTCAAATCATCGTTAGGACAAGTCCCTATCCATATCTGCACATTTTTTTTCTATCCGTTCCAAAGCAGATTTACGTTTAAGAGATTAAACACATTTATTACTTTCTTTTACATAAATCTTCTGAATATTTCGATATTTTCTTTTAAAAGTCATTAAAACTGAAAAAAAACGATGCATTAATTGTAAAATGAAACAAATTAACTTTTTCATCATTTTAAAGAGAGAACTTAAATGATTACTTTAAAAACTACCCTTGGTGATATCGTTATTGAGCTTGATTATGACAAGGCTCCTAATACCGCTAAGAACTTTGAGGACTATGTAAAATCAGGTTTCTACAAGGGAACCATTTTCCACAGAGTTATCAAGGGATTTATGATCCAGGGTGGCGGTCTTGAGAAGGACATGAATCAGAAACAGACCAATGCACCAATCAAGAATGAGGCTGACAACGGTCTAAAGAACGATCGCGGTACCATTGCTATGGCAAGAACCATGGATCCTCACTCAGCAACCGCACAGTTCTTCATCAACACTGTTAACAACGACATGTTGAACTTCCGCTCAAAGGATTTAAACGGCTGGGGTTACTGTGTATTCGGTAAGGTTGTATCAGGTATGGAAGTTGTTGATAAGATTGAAGCTTCTAAGACCACTACAGTTTCTTACTATCAGGACGTTCCTGTAGAGACCATCGAGATTTTAGACGCAACTGTTGAGGCTTAATCTCGGATAAGAAGAATCAGACATGGCTACTTTCATTATTGCAGATCTTCATTTGTCTGAATCCAAACCGATCCTTACAAATGCTCTTTCAAATTTCTATGAAAGAAATACTATCCTCAATGACAGGGTAATTATTGCAGGAGACATGTTTGATTTCTTTGTAGGTGTTGATAGTAATTCATCCTTTCATCAGAAAATACGTGACATCATCACTAAAGCAAAACAGAGAGGTGTAATTACTATGTTTCAGGCAGGAAATCGAGATTTTCTGCTTGATGAAGCTGCTGCTGAATATTTCGGCATGAAGCTTATCAAGGATTTCTATATCCTCAACACCTCAAAAGGCAAAGCACTGCTGCTTCACGGAGATCAGCTCTGTCTTCACGATCGCTCCTATCAGACATTCCGCGCTTTTGCTAAAAACAGATTCATCAGATTCTGTTTTATGCTGCTGCCTCTGAGTGTTCGTATCTCCATTGCACAGAAGATCCGCAACAAAAGTCAGGAACAGGAAAACAGACGCGCAGATTATTCAGAGAAGGTTCTACAGAATCCAATTGTCAAAAAGGCAGGTTCAACCTTCCTTCAGAAAACCGGATGTACACTGCTTATCCATGGTCACTTCCATGTATTCGGTGGAGAACAGAATGCATTTGGTGATGGCTTAAGCCGATTAGGACTTGGAATGTGGGACTCTCACTACAGCTACATAAAAATCGATAGAACCGATTTTAAGCTGGTACAGAGAGCAATGGAAAAGAATTTCTAGCCACATCAACCAGTTAACACAGACCAGCTGATTAGACACTTCTTTAAAATCACATTCAAAAAAAGGACCTCTTTTCAGAGATCCTTCTATAGAAATACAGCCTTGTTTAATGAGCATCAGCCCAGCTTGATGAAACTCCAACACCTACAGTCAGAGGAACTGAAAGCTTATAGGCATTCTCCATAATCTCGCTGATCTTTGCACAGGCTTCATCCACAAACGTATCCTTTACCTCAAAGATAAGTTCATCGTGAACCTGAACAGTCATTCTAATGGTGTTCTTTGGAAGAGATGCAATCCACTCATCAAGTCTAATCATCGCTGTCTTGATAACATCTGCAGCACTTCCCTGCATTGGCGCGTTAATGGCAGCGCGCTCTGCAGCCTTGGACAGCATGGTATTTGAACTGTTGATATTGGCTACGCTTATGTGTCTGCCATTGATTGAAGTAACATAACCATGTTCATGGGCATAGGCTTTAGTCTCTTCCATATACTTCTGAACACTAGGATAACGCTCGAAGTATCTCTGGATATAAACCTTTGCCTCAGCCATGCTCATATGCGTCTGTCTGGTAAGACCAAAAGCACCCATACCGTACATCAGACCAAAGTTTGTTGCCTTGGCATGTGATCTTTCCTGAGATGTGACCTCATCAATACTCTTTCCTAAAACCTCTGCAGCAGTTGCTCTGTGAATATCCTGTCCAGCAAGGAAGGCTTTTCTAAGGTTAGGATCTTCACTGATATGAGCAATCAGCCTTAATTCAATCTGAGAGTAATCGGCTGCAATAATCTTATACCCCTCAGGAGCGATAAAGGCTTTTCTGATCATCTTGCCCTCTTCAGTTCTTGCAGGAATATTCTGCAGATTAGGATCTGAAGAAGACAGTCTTCCAGTTACTGTTCCGGTCTGATTGAATGAGGTATAGATTCTGCTGGTCTTAGGGGAAATCAGAGTCTGAAGTTTTTCTGTATATGTTGAGATAAGTTTGGCAAGACCTCTATATCTTAAAACCAGATTGGCAATATCATAGTTAAAGGCAATCTGCTCTAAGATATCCTCTGCAGTTGAATACTTACCATCCTTAACCTTCTTTGGATATGGAATCTTAAGATCTTCAAACAGAACTTTTCCAAGCTGTTTTGGAGATGCGATATTAAACTCCTGTCCAGCTGAAACGTATATCTGTTTCTGAATCTCCACAAGCTCGGTTTTCAGATTACGGTTCTGAGCCTCAAGCTCCTTCTGAGAAACATATACCCCCTCGAGCTCCATGTGATACAGAACTTTTAAGAAAGGCATTTCCTGCTCAAAGAAGAGCTTGCGATTATTTTCTGATGCAAAAAGCTTTTCTGATAAGGTCTGATACAGACGGAAGGTCACATCAGCATCTTCTGCTGCATAGTTGCAGACAATCTCTACAGGAACCTCACTGATAGGGATTTTCTTCTTATCCCCAGTAATCTCTTTGTAGGTAATGGTTCTGTAGTTTAAATATCTTAAAGCCAGATCGTCCATATTCATGGCAGATGCTGAATCAAGAAGATGAGCCATTATCATGGTGTCGGCATAAACTTTTTCAATTTCAAAGTTCTGATAGTGAAGTACCAGAAGATCAAATTTAATGTTATGACCGATGATCTTCACATCAGTTGAATTCAAAACAGGCAGCAGCTTCTCTCTTACCATATCAAGAGAAAGACACTGTGGAACACCAAGATAGGTATGATTCAGAGGAATATAGTAGCCTTCATTTGCAGCAACAGATAAAGACATACCAACTAAAGATGCTTCCTGTGGCATCAGAGAGGTAGTCTCGGTATCCAGAGCAACAATTCTTGAGGACAGAATCTTATGACACAGTTCATCAAGCACATTCTCGTCAGTTACAAGAATATATTTACCGCCATTACTCTTGTAATCGGTAGGAGCAGAGCTGAAGGCAGGAGCATCTTCAGTTTTTGATGCTGCCTTGGCAAAATCAAAGCTCTGAGCCTGAGTCTTTGGGCTATCAGCAGGAGCATCCTTTTTCAGATCAGCCAGAAGCTTGGTAAATTCAAGCTCGGTATAGATTTCAATAAGATCGTTTTTGTTCAGGACAGGAGGTGTTACCTCTGAAATCTTAAGTGGAAGCTCCAAATCAGTTCTGATGGTAGCAAGTCGGTATGAAAGCTCAACTGTCTCAAAAGCCTCTCTGTATTTCTCTGCAAAAGTCTTTGAACCGCGGAAGGATAAAGATGCAATCTTATCAAGATTATTGTAGATATCCTTAATGCCGCCAAGCTCATTGATAAGAGTAACCGCTGTCTTATCACCTACACCAGCCATACCTGGAATATTATCTGAGCTGTCTCCCTTCAGAGCAAGAAAATCAATGATATGCTCAGGTTTAACACCAAATTTCTCGACAACACCTTTAGCATCAGTGTAGACATCCTTCATTGAGTCATAAAGAATGACATTGTCATCCACAAGCTGAGCCAGATCCTTATCGCCGGTACAGATAACAGTCTTTACACCTTCCTTTGAAGCATCTGTTGCATAGGTACCAAGTACGTCATCAGCCTCCACGCCTTCAATAGATACAAGAGGAAAGCCCATTGCTCTTACGATTTTATGTACATATTCAATCTGAACTCTAAGCTCATCAGGCATAGGAGGACGATTGGCCTTGTACTCAGGGTACATTTCATTTCTAAAGGACTTGCCCTTGGCATCGAAAACCACAATAAACTTGGCTCCGGCAAACTTGGATGAAAGAGAACCAAGCATTCTGGATAAAATCATGCAGACGCCGGTTGGAATTCCTTTTGAATTGGTGAATGATTTAGGAGCGGCATAAAAGGCTCTATATAGAAATGATGAACCGTCAACAAGGACTAAAGGAAGATTATCTGTCATAGAATTAGTACGAATTGGAGTATCACTAAAAAGTGTATGAATTCGTCTCCATTTTTATATTTCTGTTTTAACTTCTTAACATTATAACTTTTAAAAAAATTTATAAAAACTGACAATACTCAACATTGCATTTTTTTTGCGTTTTTTCTTAAAAAGAACAAAAAAACAGTGTTTTTTTTAAGAAATTGAAGATTTTTCTTAAATTCTGATGAAATACTTTTTTAACAGGAAGAATCACAAACAAGATATGCTTCACAGATATGTATTTATTAGATTCCTTAAAAAAAATTTCCTCAGACTATGTTCTATACTTTAGTAACTACAGAGAAAAAAAAGTTCAAATAAATTAAGGAAGTAATATGTCGCTATTCGAGAATATCATGAAAGATTTTTCGGAAGAAACAAATCTTGAAGTCAAAATCGAGAGTGATAACTCATGTGCCTTTGAGTTTGAAGATTTGCTTATCGTTTTGCAGTACCGTCAGGCAGCAGACGATATAGTAATGTTCTGTCCTCTTTCAGATCCTGAAAAAATACCAGTTTTTTCAAAAGAAGTTTTGTATAAGGCTCTTTCTCTATCATTCAATGGTGAAGGAACTGGCGGAAACTTCATTGGTATCTCTGAAGGCGCTTTAATCCTTTCAAGAATTATTCCTATTGAACAGCTGGATGGTAAAAAACTAATGAAAATTCTTTCAGAATTCTCCGATAAGGCTGTTTTCATAAGGGATGTGCTTAAGGATGTTTATTCTATCTCTAAGGGTGATGAAGATCTGGGGACACGGGATTCTGCAAAGAGCTCTGTAGCTTCTAGTTTAATGGATGTCCTTCCTGTTTAACGATGATATTAGTCTGAGGTATCTAACATGAACACGAATGTGAATATATCAATTGATAATTTACAAAACAATCAATCATATTATTTATCATCTGACGGTGAAATCAAGAAAGCCGGACTCTGGCAGAAATTCAAATGCTGGGCGAATATTGGTGAAGCCAGACAGCAGGTTAGAAATCTTGTAAGCGTAATTAAAAGCAACCTGCTTGATACCGTTACTTATGCAAAAGGAGATTCTCTTAATGAGGATTTTGCAAAGCTGGATACCACAAAAAATCTTAAAGGTTCAGATCTGAACAGGATTATTGAAAAATTTAAAACTGCAAACTCAGATAGTATTGACAAAGCTCAGGCAAAAAAGATTGAAGGAAACATAATAGAAAATGCAGTTGATTCTCTGCTAAAGGAAGGGCTGCTGGAAAAAAGATCAGCCTATAGCATGCAGGATTTGCTGCAAAAATCGATTTCACAGATAAAAGAAGAAGATTTACCTAAAAAGAATGAAGCAGGTAAAGAAGTTTTCGACAAAGAGACCTATACCCAGAAAATTGAGAAGTTTATTAAACAGTTTGTTGATACCATCAGGGAAATCAAGGAGTCTAAGCTTCCTGAAAATAAGCTCAACAATTATTATCTCGATTACATAAAAGGTAAACTTTTTGATGATGAAGGAAATCTACTGAATGTCAGTGTAGATCAGTTCAAAGGGATAGACGAAGCAAAGAGAGAATATATTCTCTCGAAGATAGGAGATGATATCGATTTAAATGACAAGAGAACAAATGAGATTATCGATTATGTTATTTCCAAGACAAAGGAGAATAAAGGTGCTGCTGATATCATAATGAAATCCTGCAAAAGTATCCTCCTCAATGGAGCAAATAAACTGCGTTCTTTAGATTCAGTTAAAAAAAGAATCGATGCTATTTTTTCAAATGCTGATGAATATAATGCCATTGGACAGAATCTGCATGGATTTAGAAAAACTGGTATCAGAATTCTTGGCTATACAGAAGGAAAGGCATTTCCTCCTGGCTTTATCACCAAATTTTATAATAAGGCCAAGGATTTAGATCTTGGACCGTTAAAAAACTTAAAAGCCACATCCTCCCCAGAAGAGATGCATAAGGCATTATTCTCTTTATACAAAAGCTTGTCAAAAGCCATGAAGTCCTCCGGAACTGCAGAGGAAATCCAGGCAGTTCAGGAAGATAGAAACTCTTTAAAGGCTTCAAAAATTCTATTTCAGAGTATTGTGCTTTTAAGAATGACTCCAGAAGAACGTGTTAACCTAAAAACAGTATTTGAGAGTCTGAATTTTGCAAAAATTCAGAATATGTACAATGAATTATATGATGATGACGGATACACCAATCAATTGGGAAGAAATAAACAGGGAACTGTAACTACCCTTGCTTTTGATATGGCAAATACAAACAATATTCTTATTGAAAACCTGGAGTTTTTGTCCAACACCAATGATATTCATACCATGAATTATGAAGGGCCTATCTTAATTCAGGAGGATAAGCTTGGGCCTGTATATGACAGCCTGCTTGATTGGACAGATGAATATATTTCAGAACAGACAGACTCTTATATTAATGATAACTTTAAAGGAGAGTTTCCAGAATCAATGAAGCAGCTTATTAAGGATAAGCTGAAATCAGAAACCTATGACAATACAGAAAACAAAAGCTTTGTCCCTGATACATCATTCAATAATGCAGTAATAAGAGAAGTCGGGACAACTATGAATCTGGCCATTCTTACCGATGCAAAGCGACTGGGCAATGGCAATATCGAAGATACATCATGCTATAAAGACCTAATTCGCGGCATGTCAGTTACCCTCCCTGGGGGCAAGAAACTCAGCACTGACTTTGAAACAGCCAGAGATGAGATTGCTCAGCTGGTGACATCCAACAATTCTGCAAAATACAGTGGATTAGATAAGGAAACAAGGCAGAAGGTCAATCTGGTTCTGGCAATGATGTCACAGGAAACAGCAAAGTCATTAACTATAGGTATTCCTGTTGCGCTTGACAAGAATGGTGCTGAGCCAGCCTTTAATATTGTAGCACCTCACGGTCAAGGAGATGCAAATGCTGAATATACTCTGATAAAAGATGAAGACGGAGCGATTAGACTTACGATTGAGACTACACATCATATTCAGCAGCTGATTGTCAATGAACAGGTAATAGAATCAGATCCTCAATCATATATTAAACAAAAACTTTCCTACTATATCAGTCCAAGTGAATTTGACAGACTTGGCAAGCTTAATCTAAATGATTTTGATGATACCAGAGTACAAGAAGCCATGGATCAGACTGGAGCTTATAACGGTCAGAATAATAAGATATTAAATGCTGGCAAAGAGATCCAGCGTGAAATGAGGATTCATTCCAACATGAAGGTAGAAATGGAAGGAAATATGAAGTTACCTAATCAGAATATCATTCAACCATAGATGATTCACTACAACAATCGCTCACTTTTACAAAAGACAGGAGTGAGCGATTTTTTGAAAAATCGCTAGAAATTCAGAGATTTTTTGGGGAAACTGAAGAGAAATCTTAGATTCTGACGAAATACTTCCGAATATCGGAAGTATTTAATTGAAGATTGAGTGGAAAAAGAAAACTGTTAATCTGAGGTCTTATCCTTCACGTAATCGACACCGTTATTGAATTTTTTCTTGGTGTAGTCAGCGCCTTTCTGAACCTTATCCTTGGACCACTCATAGCCGTCTACAGCCTTGTCCTTGGTATAGTCTGCGCCTTTTTTAACCTTATCCTTGGTCCAGTCATACCCGTCTACAACCTTGTCTTTAGTGTAGTCATAGCCATCAACTACCTTATCCTTGGTATAAACCGCACCGTCAGAGATTTTCTCTCCTACCTTTGCACCTTTCTTCTGAATATTTGAGCCGATTGCTGACATCTTGTCACCTAAAGACTCATTTGTTGAAGCATTATCTGCGGCCAAAGAGGAAAAACTGCATACTGCAGCTGCAAGAACTAATATTTTTAAAGCTTTCATACTCATCCTTACAAGAAAACAAACTACAATTTTTAGTATAGACCTTGAAAATTAGGTCGAAGTTAGAATACACAGGCTGATTATATTCCTCGGAATTTCAACATCTTTGCAGGATAACGCAAAAATAATGTGAAATACATCATAAAAAGGAATAGAATAGGCTCACTTTACGGCGGACCTTAGCGTTCTGCTAGGTTCTTTCTTTTAATTAATCCTGAAATGAAAATACAAAATGGACAAATTTTCTTTCCCTTTTTATAAGCTTTGGTTTACACATATTATTATCCTTGTTGTCAGTAACTACGCTGTGCAGATTCCTTTAGAACTATTTGGAATCGTAACAACCGTAGGTACCTTCACCTATCCTTTCGTCTTCCTTACTACAGATCTGACTGTCAGAATCTTTGGAAAAATTAGAGCAAGAAAGATTGTTTTTCTGGCTACTATTCCAGGTCTGATTGTTTCCTATCTGATTGGAACTCTGTTTGAACACGGTGATTTCCAGGGACTGACAAATCTGTCTCAGTTCTCATACTTTGTCTTCAGAATTACCATTGCCTCACTGTCAGCCTATATTCTGGGTCAGCTGTGCGACATTCTGGTATTCCAGAGATTAAGAGAGCTTAAGCTGTGGTGGCCTGCACCTGTCTCCTCCTCCATTTTTGGTAATCTTATTGATACCTATGTATTCTTCGCTGTTGCCTTCTGCGGTACCAACGATGCATTCATGGCAGAACACTGGGTGGAAATCGCAACCTTCGACTATATGGTCAAGCTTGCAGCGAATATGATTATTTTCGTACCGGTGTATGGAGTTATGCTTAAGTACATCATCAGAAAAATTACTGCTGCCTAGAACTGATTTTTAATTTCAATTTGTATTTACTGAAAATTTCTCATGATAATATAGAAAAAGATAGTATTTTTGGAGATTTGTTATGAGCGATAAAGTTTTACATATTGAAGACAGCCAGTTTGAACAGGAAGTATTAAATTCAGATAAGCCTGTTTTTGTTGACTTCTGGGCTCAGTGGTGTGGACCATGCAAAATGGTTGGTCCTATCATTGAAGAGCTGGCAGAAGAGATGGAAAACGTTAAGTTCGTTAAGGTTGATATTGACCAGAATCAGGAATACGCAGCCAAATTTGGAGTAATGAGCATTCCTAACATGCTGCTGTTCAAGGACGGAAATATCGTTAACCGCCAGATTGGTGCTCTTCCAAAGAATGAGCTTAAGGCATTCATCGAGAACAATATCTAATACTTCCAGTTTAAAGAGAACAGGATTTGAAAGCTTCCTAAGTGATATATTCACAGGAAGCTTTTCTATTTAGCCCTTTCTCCTTTTCTACTGTCCATTTTCACAACTTCTTTTCTGTTATCAGACTGTTATTTCTGCGCAGAAATTTTGCAACAGATCAGGAAATTACCCTCGTTTTCGTGAAAAGAAAACAATTAGCTATTAATATGAAAAAGACCGAACAGTCTGCGCTTTCTCTGGTAAAAAGGCTTTCCTGTTTTAGCGGCACTCTGTCCAAACTCTCCGTCATAAGGAACCATGTCAATGTACATGTTGCTTGGCAGATAATCTCTTGCTGCATCCGCTATACCTGAGAAAATCTTCTGTTTTTCACCTTTGAAATCTACAACCAGAAGATAGCTTTTCTCTTCATCACGGACCATAAGCTTAAGCCAGATGGCGTTTATGTCCTTAACAGTCTTTGAGTAATCGGTAATTGCCTTTACCATCTGATCAGGGTATTCCTTAGGATCGCCAATCAGAACATGAGTATCCTTCTTTGCAGTTACCTCGGTATGACCGTTTTCCAGCATATCCTTACGCTGTTTCATGAACTGAAGATTACCATTTGTAAATGCAAGATTATGGCTGTAAGGGTTGATGACAACACCTGCGCCTGAATCTTTAACCAGAGCAAAATAATCATCAAAGGACATTATCAGAGTCTTAACATACTCATTCTTGTAGGAATCACCCTTTCTAAGTTCATTCCAGTCAGTAAATGCAGGGAAATATACCTTATCATCTTCAGATTTGAACTGAACAAAGGAGATTGTGGAGTCCTGCTTGAAATACTTCTGTCCATCCTGCTTCTGAGCAATAGCATCATCATCAACCTTAACAATGGAAAGCAGATTTGATTTTAAAGTAAATTCCCTGGCGATATTGTCCAATAGGTCATTTCTTTTGTTCTCATCAGAGGTTTTATCTAATTCATTGAGGAATTTTAATAATTCAGGATTTTCTACCGGTTTGTTGACATCGACTTTCATAACATGGCCTTATTCTTTATTATACGTTTTGAGTTTTCACTTTTTTATGAGGTTACACTACAACGAATAGATTATGACTTAATTAGGGCAAAATAAAAGATTGCTCGAAAAAATGATCAATTATTGAAAGGCGGTCGTATAAATCGAGATTATCCGAAAATACATCTTGAAAGGAAAACCTAGAGTGTCTATCATGTTTTCAATCATATTTAAGATTATTTAGGATAAAAATGAGTACCAACATTCTTTTACTATGTGGCGGAGACGGCTCCGAGCACGACATTTCCCTTCTAAGCGCAAAATTCATTGAAGAACAGTTAAAAAAGACTCCAGAATTTTCAGTTACCAAAGCAGTAATTCACAATCACAAGTTTATCGTTGACGATAATAAGAACGGTATTTTTCTTGGCGATAACATTTTCTCTGTAGATGGAAAAGAAATCAAAGTAGACTGCGTTGTTCCATGTATTCATGGAATTCCAGGTGAAACCGGTGATATTCAGTCATTCCTTGAAATCCACAACATTCCTTATATTGGATGCAAGGCAGAGGCCAGCCGTTACTGCTTCAACAAGATCACCACCAAGCTGTATCTTGATGCTTTAGGTATTCCAAATTCACCTTATGCAATTATTCCTTTAAAGAATGACAAGTATAAGGAAGAGGCTCTAGCCTTCTTTGACAAGTATCAGGATATCTACGTAAAGGCTGCAAGTCAGGGTTCATCAGTAGGCTGCTACCATGTAACCAAGCGTGATGATGTCTGGGACTGCATTGCCGAGGCATTCCAGTTCAGCTCAGAGGTTATTCTTGAGAAGAACATCATTCACCGCGAGCTTGAGGTTGCCGCTTATGAAATCAACGGCGAGCTGAAACTGTCACGTCCAGGTGAAATCATCATTCCAGACAACAAGTTCTACACCTTTGATGAGAAATACTCAAAGGATTCAGGCACCATTACTACCGTAACTCCTGAGAATCTGTCCGAGGAAGACATCAGAACCATTCAGGATCTTGCACGTCGTGCCTTCGTTGGTCTGAAGCTACGTGATCTGTCAAGAATCGACTTCTTCCTGTCAAAAGAAGACGGCATCCTGATCAATGAAATCAACACCTTCCCTGGTGCAACACCTATTTCAATGTTCCCTAAGATGCTTGAGCACAACGGCGATGTAATGTCTGACTTCCTGGCTAAGGCTGTAAGAAAGGCAATTGCAGAACAGAGTAAGTAATACTCTGCAATTCAGATAGGATTAAAACTAAAAATCCCGTTCATACTATTTAGTAGAACGGGATTTATTGTCTTTGATGAAGGTAAGAGATTAGCCTCTCTTCATTACATCAAAGAAATCATTGTTGGTCTTGGTCATGGACAGCTTATCAATTAAGAACTCCATAGCCTCGATTTCGCCCATAGGATGTAGGAACTTTCTCAGGATCCACATCTTCTGCAGCTCATCAGGAGTAGTAATAAGCTCTTCACGTCTTGTACCTGAACGGGTAACATCGATTGCTGGATATACACGCTTCTCTGCAATCTTACGTGACAGATGAAGTTCCATATTACCAGTACCCTTGAATTCCTCGTAAATAACTTCATCCATCTTTGAGCCGGTGTCAATCAGAGCTGTTGCAATGATGGTCAGAGAACCGCCTTCCTCAACGTTACGTGCAGCACCGAACAGACGCTTTGGCTTCTGTAGAGCATTAGCGTCAACACCACCGGTTAAAACCTTGCCTGATGAAGGGATAACAGTGTTGTAGGCACGTGCAAGACGGGTGATAGAATCCATAAGAATAACAACGTCATTCTTATGCTCAACAAGTCTCTTTGCCTTCTCGATAACCATTTCAGCAACCTGAACGTGACGTGCTGCAGGCTCATCGAAGGTTGAAGCCACAACTTCACCCTTAACATTACGCTGCATTTCGGTAACTTCTTCTGGACGCTCGTCGATCAGAAGCACAATCAGAGTACACTCAGGGAACTTGGTTGAAATAGAGTGGGCAATATTCTGCAGAAGCATGGTCTTACCAGCTTTTGGAGGAGCAACAATCAGACCACGCTGACCTTTACCAACTGGAGCAACAAGATCAATAACTCTTGCAGTTAAATCTTCCTTTGAACCATTACCAAGCTCAAGCTGCATTCTGTCCTGAGCAAATAAAGGAGTCAGGTTCTCGAATAAAATCTTATGACGTGAATTTTCTGGATCGTCATTGTTTACAGAATCTACCTTCAATAAAGCGAAGTACTTTTCGCCATCTTTTGGAGGTCTAATCTTACCGGCAATTGAGTCGCCTGTTCTAAGGTTGAATCTTCTGACCTGACTTGGAGATACATAGATATCGTCAGGACCTGCTAGGTATGAAGAATCAGCACTTCTTAAGAAACCAAATCCGTCTGGAAGAATTTCAATTACACCTTCGCCGAAAATGTCTTCACCGTTTTTTGATGAGGCTTTTAGAAGCTGGAAAATAATTTCTTTCTTACTTAGGCGGGCAACGTTCTCGATTCCATTCTGCTCACACATCTGAACGAGCTGAGCAACAGGAGTGTTTTTTAATTCGGTTAGATTCATATAAGTAAAATTACAATCATTGGTCTGCATGGGGAATGCAGAAAGGATCTCTTAATTATTAAGTTAAAAGGATTTTTCCATGTTAGACCGTTACAAATAGGTCTAGGTGATTTCGTTGGACTCAACGATAGGTCGTATCATAACACAGTTTTTTTCAAAGTTTGCAATTTTTTTTGATAAAAATGCCGTTTGCTTCATCGAACATCATTCAAATTATAAATACGTTTCACAATGTAACAATTATTCGTGACCTATACTTTAGTATGTTTACCTTATTAAACTATTCTGGTGATGTTTATGAAGATTATAAGATATATATCTCTTGTTATTCTTTCTGCACTAATATTATGTACTGCAGGTACAGTACAGGCTAAGACTGTTGTAGCTATTGCCCATACCCATGAGGAAAGTCATCCTGACCATCAGGGATTTCTGGCATTTAAGGACTATGTTGAGAAAAAAGCAGGAGACAGATACGAGGTTCAGATTTACGCCAATAATGCATCCGGCTCAAATGAAGATGTAATTGATCTGATTAAATCAGGAACAATCCAGTTCATGGCGATCTCTACAGCTAATCTGGAGCCTCACAACAAGAAATATGCTGTATTTTCATTACCTTATCTTTTCTCATCTGAAGAAATCTATGAGAAGTTCATAACCGATCCTGCAATAATCGAAGAACTGGCTGAAGAGAATGATAAGGACGGATTTACTCCTCTGGCAGCCTTTACAGCAGGAACCAGAAGTTTCTATGCAAAGACTCCGATTAAGAGTGTTAAGGATCTGGAAGGAAAGAGATTCAGAATTCAGAGTGGCAAAACCAACAAGGACCTTATGTACTACTTCGGGGCTAACGATATAACTATCAGCTTCGGTGAGGTTTATAAGGCCTTAAAGAACAACATTGTGGATGGTGCAGAAAACAATGAGCTGGCCCTTGTAGATCAGAAACACGGAGAATTCTGTAAATACTATACCTACGACCGTCATCAGATGTGTCCTGATATGCTGGTAGGCTCATCTCTGTTCCTATACTCTATTCCAGAAGAAGACTTTGATATGTTCAAAAAAGCCGCCATCGAGGCTCAGAAGGTCGAGTTCGGAAGATGGAAGAAAAGTATAGAGGACGCCAAAAAGAAGGCAAAGGAAATGGGAGTAACCTTCATTGATGTTGATGTCCATGAATTCCAGGAAAAGGTAAAACCAATCTACGAGGACGTACTTAAGAATAATCCTCAGATAAAATCTCTGTATGAAAAGGCAAGAGCCTTTGATAAGAAATACGCAAAGTGACAAATTCTATCGGATAGAGTCTATGACCTTCTTTTAAAAATAAGATATTCTAAAGAGGTAACCTCGCTTGAAGTTACCTTTTTTGTTTGCCTTTTACTCTGAAAGAACAACACAGGATTATTCAATGAATTTCAACGCAGTCCATCACATAGCCATTATCGGTACAGACTACCGAAAATCCAGACATTTCTATGTTGATCTGCTTGGCTTTAAGGTTATAAGAGAAAATCATCGTGAAGACAGAAACGACTGGAAGATTGATCTTGCCTGCGGTGATATAGAAATTGAACTCTTCATTAAGGAAGATGCGCCTAAAAGATGCAGCGGACCTGAGAACGCAGGCCTTCGTCATCTGGCATTCAGGGTTGAGAGTGTGGAAGAGACAGTAAAGGAGTTAAACCGACTTGGAATTGAAACTGAGCCAGTAAGAGAAGATACCTTTACCCACAAGAAAATGACTTTTTTCCGTGATCCTGACAATCTGCCACTCGAAATACACGAGTAGCAGAAAAGATTCCAGCAATCTTAATAATATGAGGCAGAGCTAATTGATTCGATGGTTAAAGGCACATCGTGCTTGCCTTTGTACTCACGAACAAGCTCTCTTAAAAATGAACTTGCACCGGTAGCCTCAACCTTACCAAACAGACTTCTATTCTGAGAATAGCTTATATATAAGGCAGTCTTGGCACGGGTAACGCCTACATAGGCAAGACGTCTCTCCTCGGCAAGTGATTTGTCAGAGAATGCACACATTCTTGATGGCAGAATATCCTTCTCAAAACCAACCAGGAATACATACTTAAACTCAAGGCCCTTGGATGAGTGCATGGTCATAAGGTTAACTGCATCAGTACCGCTTGCAGTTTCTCCATCCTCATTAAGCTCACCGGTTGAGACCAGTGTAATATTGGAAAGATAGGTTAAAAGAGGATCTTCCTCTTTCTTCTCATCAGAATCCGCTGTACTCTCAGGAGCAGATTCATCTGAGACTGCTGGTGCAGTGCTGTTGGACTCAAATTCCTTGATATTTGAAATCAGCATACCAAGGTTAGCGTAACGAGAATGCTCCTCGTTATCCTTGCCTTCCTTAAAATCCTTCTCCTGATAGAACTGATAAAGTCCGGTTATTCTCAGCATTTCATCAGCAAAAGCTGAAAGAGAAAGAGATTCCTTTTTCTCTTTGAGAACCTTTAAAAGATCGCAGAAAACAGCAACCTTTTTGTACAGAGAAGCTAAAGTCTTATCAACATTATCAGAATGAACATGAGCCTCAAGCAGACGCATTGCCTTAATCAGAGAGCAGTTTCTCTCGTTGGCAATGGTTCGAAGTCCATCTACGACCTTTGGACCAATCTTTCTTGAAGGAGTATTGATGATTCTAAGCAAGGCTGTGTCATCATCCTCATTTACCAGAATGCGCATATAGGCAATGGCATCAAGGATTTCGGCACGCTCGAAGAACTTCTGACCGCCGTAGATAACAAACGGAATATGTTTTCTTAAAAGAGTCTGCTCAAAATCCAGTGAAAGATAGTTGTTACGGTACAGAATAGCAATATCTCTGTATGCGACACCTGATTCATGCAGTGAAGCGATACGCTCTGAGACAGCACTTGATTCGGTTTTGTTATTGGCACAGTTTAAAATTCTGACCTTTTCGCCTTCACCGAAGTTACCCTTTAAAACCTTCTCCATCAGACGGTCACTGTTAAAGCCAATGATGGTATTTGCAACATCAAGAATCTTCTGAGTTGAACGATAGTTTAAAGCCAGAAGAACTTCCTTAACATTGCTGAAGTCCTTTAAAAACTTTCTCATGTTGCTTACATCAGCACCACGCCAGCCGTAGATTGACTGATCATCGTCACCTACCACCAGCACATGAGAATCAGGACCGGCTATCAGTCTTAGAAAACGGTACTGAATTGCATTGGTATCCTGAAACTCATCAACCAGAATCTCTTTGAATCTTCGATGCTGAAGCTCTCTGATTTCCTGATTATTCTCAAGAAGCTCAACAGTTCTTAAAAGCAGCTCACTGAAATCAACTGAATTTTCCTGATTGCAAACTCTTTCATATACGTTGTAAACCTGACTTGTAACTTTTACATAATCAGGTGATTTGGCGCTGATCATTTTGCTGAAGGCAAGCGCACGAATTCCGTTTTCCTTCTGTTTTGAGATATTTGAAGCAATATCAGATGGCTTAAATTCCTTGGTGTCGATGTTCATGTCCTTCATCAGACGCTTAACCAGGGATACCTGACTATCAGTATCTAAAATGGTAAAGCCGGGAATTAGCCCTGCATAAGAGGCATATGCTCTTAAAAGTCTTAAACAGATGGAATGGAAGGTATTAGCCCATAAGGACATCTGAACAGAATTACCAACCATAAGAGCAAGTCTTTCACGCATCTCGGTTGCTGCCTTATTGGTAAAGGTAACCGCCATAATATTGCGTGGCGCAATATGGAAGTGCTTGATCAGCCAGGCGATTCTTGAAACCAGAACACGAGTCTTACCGGTACCTGCACCGGCAATAATCAGCATGTTGCGAAGTTCTGATGAGACAGCTTCGTGCTGAGACTCATTTAAGCCTTCAAGAATTCTGTCAGCCTGAGGATCGGCATCAAGAGCATCCTCTAATAGACTGTTTTCCATATCGTAAAGTGAATTGTCTTGCATTTTTACAGTAAAGTTTTCAGTTCAAGTACATTATCTAAAAGAATATCAGGCAGAACCTTCAGATTCTTTTCATCAGGAGAAATTCCGGTATAGCCCTTGTATACCCATGCACATTTGCATCCAGCCTGAACGGCACCGTATACATCGGTGAAAGGATCATCTCCAATATGCAGGATTTCGTCTATTTTAACATTTTTAAATTTTGCGCATTCAATAAACATATCTGCAAATGGCTTTCTGCGCAAACCTCCTACAGCGGGACGGAAATCGCGCTCGAAATATCCGTCCACCATAATCTTGGATGGCTTAAGGTTACCGTTTGAAATCGCAACCATTGGATATTTCTGCTTAAGGGCAGATAGCATATCATATATATCCTGATGAACAAATCCGGATGAACGGTGTTCAACAAAAAGATCAACCAGCTTCTTAGCATCAGCAAGGCCGTTCTCTAAAGGGATCTTAAGACGTCTGAATGCCTCTACCAGACTTACCTCTCTAAGAAGAGTCACATCATCAGCGAGCTCTGGATTATCATGCAGGACCTCAGATTTAATCTGAGCCCAGAAATCATATTTAAGGCAGGCTCCACCTAATCCGTATGTATCACACAGATACTGGGTAAACCAGGCCTCAGCCTTTCTTAAAACTGTTTCACAGTCATAAATCGTATTATCTAAATCAAAGGAAAGGACTTTAATCTTACTTAGATCAATCTGTTTAAAGAATTTCAATTTTTCTTCCTGGAGGCTAATGGATGAGCCTTATTATATACGTCTTTTAAATGTTCAAAATCCAGATGAGTATAAATCTGTGTTGCGGCAAGAGACGAGTGACCAAGCATCTCCTGAACCGAACGAAGATCTGCCCCGCCCTGCAGTAGGACAGTGGCAAAGGAATGCCTTAACTTATGAGGATTTAAATGAGTGGTAACGCAGGCCTTATCACAGAGCTTTAAAAGATTCTGCTGCACCGCACGAGTGGTCAGTCTGCGTCCGAAACGGTTTAAAAAAAGAGCATTTTCCTGAGGATTAAAGCTATCTCTGATTTCAAGATAACCGTTGATTCGCTCAATTGCACTGTCATTTACAGGCACAACTCTCTGCTTGTTTCCCTTACCAAGAACCATAACCTCGCGGACAAACTCGTCATAATCATCAAGATCCAGCCCCACAAGTTCAGAAACACGGAGTCCTGATGAGAACAGAAGTTCAACAATAGCCAGATCACGGGTTTCGTAGATGGTATCAGGATTAACTGACAGAATTGCATCAATCTCTGACATGGAAAGAATCTTTGGAAGATGTCTTTTTATTTTTGGAGCTTTAACCAGAGAAAACGGATTATCCGGTATTTCATCTATGGAGACGAGATATCTGAAAAAGGAGCTTAAAGCGTAGAGATCATGCGCGACAGAGTTATTATTAAGCTTGTTTAAATCCCCGTCAAAATTAAACTCTCTCTGGATAACACGCATCTGATCAAGTTTGACATTCTTCCATTCTCTTATCTCAGAGAATTCCCTCTCTAAAACATCCAGAGCCTTTAGAAGAACCCTCTGGTAGGAGGAAATAGTATGAGGACTTGAACGTTTCTCAAAACGCAGCTTGTCCAGATACCTGTCAATCAGATCTTTCAGCATAAGCAAAAATCAGCTTTTTTTATAAAAATACCTAAAAATTGAATAAAAATGAGCTTTTTTCTGTTATTTTTAAACAAAAATCGAAAAAATACTAGGAATTAGGTCAAGTTACACAACAAAAGTGCCGTCAAAGACACGAGAGATTGAGGAAACAGTCAGCAGAACTGATTCCCTGCCGCCGTTCCATTCAACCTTGGCCTCTCCTCCAGGCATCTTAACCTTCACAGGAGAGACAAGCTTTCCTGAGGTAATACCGCTGACACAGGCAGCACAGGCACAGGTTCCGTTGGCCAGAGTTACACCGCATCCACGTTCAAAGATCTTAAGAGAAATCTCGTGCTCATTCTCAATCTTTGCAAAGGTAACATTAACCTTTTCAGGGAACTTCTCGGATGATTCAACCTCTTTTCCGTACTTCTCAAGAGGAATTGAGTTCAGATCATCAACAAAGAATACAGCATGAGGGTTGCCCATGGAGACAACACTGTGTGACAGTTCCTGTCCGTCAGCAAAGGTAAAAGGATAGGACTGTGAAGTATGCAGTGAGGCATATGGAATATCCTCAGGAGCAAAGGAAGGAGCTCCCGCATTTACACACACAGAACCATTATCGTTGAGCTTAACCTGCAGCAGTCTTGAGGCAGAGCTTACCTGAAGATCGTTTTTGGCAGTAAGTTTATGTTCGATAACGAAGTTAATGAAGCAGGCAGCTGCATTTGCACCTATCTGAACTTCGGTACCGTCAGAATTGAAGATCCTGAAGTGAAAATCAACCTCAGGATCAAATGGAGGTTCAACAAGAATCAACTGATCAAAACCAATTCCAAAATGTCTGTCAGCGAGCTTCCTGATAAGTTCAGGAGAGAAAAAAGCCTTCTGAGTTATGCCGTCAACGAACATGAAGTCGTTGCCGCAGCACTGCATTTTGGAAAATTTAAAAATCATGTTAATCCTTTATTCTGGAATAATTTCATCCTTCCAGATATCTTCGAAGGACTGTCTCTTCTTGATAAGAGCAGTCTTATCGCCATCAACCATAACTTCCGCACACAGACGGCGTGTGTTATAGGTCGATGCCATTGAGGAACCGTAGGCTCCGGCACCTCTTACAACCAAGATATCGCCATTTTTTACACTAAGTGAACGATCTTTACCAAGGAAATCATCGCTTTCACAGATAGGTCCTACAACATCTGACTTCACAGCAGGAACATCAGCATGCTTATAAGCATTAATAATGGTCATTTTTGCGCCATATAATGCAGGACGTATCATATCATTCATTGCAGTATCTGTTATCACAAAATGCTTATCGCCGTTGTCTTTCTGATAGAGAACCTTTGCCAGAAGCACTGCTGCATTGGCTACCATGGCGCGTCCAGGCTCAACATACAGAGCAACATCAAGTCCCTCAAGTTTCTTCAGAATAGGAGCAACATATTCCTCTGGGCTTGGAGGAGTCTCGTTATCATAGATAACACCAAGACCACCGCCGACATCAATGTGATCAACCTTAATACCTGCAGATAATAGCTTATTATATAAGGTTATAAGTTTTTCTGAAGCCTCAATTATAGGCTCAACAGAAGTCATCTGTGAACCGATATGGCAGTCAATGCCTGAAACCTTAAGACAAGGCTCTGATGCCATTCTCTTGTATAAATCAAATGCCAGCTCCTCGCTGACACCAAACTTGTTGTTCTTAAGTCCGGTTGAGATTGAAGGATGAGTCTTGGCATCAACGCCTGGATTTACTCTAAGAGCAACAGGAGCCACAACATTCAGTCTCTTGGCTACCTTGATTACAGTATCAATCTCTTCAGGTGATTCAATATTCAGACAGTTGATCTTCTGAGAAAGAGCGAATTCGATTTCAGACTCACTCTTACCAACTCCTGAGAATACGACCTTTGAAGGATCACCGCCTGCAGCGATAACACGGCGAAGCTCACCTTCGGACACAATATCAAATCCTGCGCCCAGCTTTGCCATCAGATTCAGGACTGCTAGATTTGAACAGGCTTTTACAGCAAAGCAGACAAGATGTTTCCGACTTTTCAGAGCAGCTTCAAAAGCCTGTACATGTTTAGTTAAGGTAGCTTTTGAGTATACATATAAAGGAGTACCGTACTGAGATGCAATATCAGAAATTTTCACAGATTCCGCATATAAATCTGAATCTTTAAAGCCAAAAAAATCCATTTTCCAAATCCATTAGTCTATCAAGCGTATCGGAGGATACAGACAGGTTAACAACCATTTAGAATTTTAATAGAGTACAGGCTGACTATCAGCAGCTTCAGACTCACTACTATTACCATTCTCGCCTTGAGTTCCAGGCTGTTGCTGATCTGCCTTTTGGGCCTGAGTATTGGTTACTGGATCTTTTTCTATATAGAGAGGGCCTTTTATACCACAGCCATATAAGAATAATGTAGCAACGGTTAGTGACAGTAATACAAAAATTTTATTCAATTTGATTAACCTATTTATTTCTTAGTTATGAAAAATCTTTCATACTTTCAATGAAAGTATATCCAAAATGATCCAATTTGGCACTATTTATTGGAAATTGTGAACGGATGGATCGATTTTTGATCATTTCCAAGTACAAAATACTGTGGAAGATTGAAATTCAGAGTTGATTTGGTTGAATTTGCATCCGACAGAGCGGTGTAATATCTGTTGATTGAATTTACCAGAGATGCACGTGATCCATTGAAACCATAGAAGATCTTTACTTCATTTCGCTCGTTTACAATATAGATCTTCCAGCCTTCGTCCTCTCTGGCAAAGAAATACTGCATAATGCCTAAAGTTGCATGATGCTCAACGGATGCAGGAACCTGGAGCGCATACTCAGGTCTCATGCCAAAACGTGACAGAATAGTAACGTCATCATCAGATGCACGGAACATACTTCTTCTGATAATGGAAACATCATTCTTATTGTCACTTACGCGAGCCTCGTAAGTGTTGTGAGACACATTGAACACATAGGTTGACTCGTAATCGCTAAAGCAGCCTAAAATTCCCTTGATGGTTGATTCAAGATCGTATCTGATTAAATCACCATGCTCTGAAGAATAGCTGCAGACCTTAACTCTGTTATCAAAATCAATCATGTCTCGATGAGAGTCTGTAATTGAACTTCCACGAAGAATTGAAGCTAAAAGCTCAACCACGCCAAGCTCACCGTCAGAATATGAATGAGAGGTAATCTCGCCCCATGAATTTAACGAGATAACATCAATAGAGCCCACCAGACACATTTTCTGTCGTCCGCATGACAGAGTATCACCAAGTTCAAGGTCTGAATTTGAAATCATAAACTTTCTGGTAAAGTCATTTTCAAAGTTAATCACAATCATTGACTTAACAATGTTGCGGGCCTGCCTTAAATCATCCTCTCTTACATGAATTGTCTTAGAGAAAAAGAATCTCTTGATATCGTCAGAAAGTCTCTTGATTTTCTTGAAATCAACTGTTGAGTTGCTACCGCATACGTAAACCTTGGTACGGTTTGAAAGCACGTTATTTACAGTTAGCCATGCCACCATCTCAACAGCTCTTGGGGCAATGTATACAACTTTTGTGGAAAGCAGATCAAGACTGTTACGGTCACATGGGTACACATGCCAGCCATGACGGCAGACAGTATTAGGCGAAGGAAGAACTAAAGTCAGAGTCTCCTCTTCCATAAAGGAGCTCGCTTCCTTGTAAATCTGCATGATTTTGCCTGGATACTTGTCGATGGAAGCATAGATTTTTCTTGAAAGAACACCTGCATCATCGGATGTAATTGCATATTCGATTCCGTGTGTTACAGAGAATCGCAGCAGAGCCTTATAACTTTTCAGCAGAGATTCCTGAAGCTGAGTCTGAATAAGTCTTAAAGAGCTTACATTCCAGTTCTTTTTCGAGGAAATATCATCTATATAGTTGCGAGACCAGTTCCAGAGAGCTGCCACTCTTCGAAGAAGTGTCTTTCTCCTGGTTAAAAAAGTACTCTTCTGCTGCCCATCAACAGCCTCAAGAAGCTTCAGGTAGAAGCATCTTCTTACCAGATTCAGACGTTCTATATCATTGATCTTTGATAGATACTTTGAAACCTTTTTATAAAGGATGTAATAGGAATCATGCCCTAAGCCGAAACTTCGGCTGCTGATAATGGAGGATTTAAGCTCCATTGATAAGAGCATGGTATTAGTATATTCAGAGGCATAGGCTTCCATCAGCAGGATCTTTAAAACCGCCTTGAAAGGATGATCGATACCTTTATATACAAGCCACATTCCAGAACCGAAATACTCCACAGGAGAGCATTTAGCTACCGATCCAAAATCAAACCACTGATCCTTAATCAGAAAATCAAGTTCGTAGAATTTCTCGGCCTCACCGGCATAATCGCGAAGCTCATCCTCAAGAGAAATCATGTACCAGACAATATAGCGACCGCAGATTCTGAAGGATGATCTGTAGAACTCATCCAGAAGGAAAAGAGACTGGGCAGAACCGCAGTCCTCTGTATCCATGGTACCGTGTTCGCCGCTGATAAAACGGTTCTCTGCAGTTACAAAGAGGTTAACATCAGCACCTAGAGCCTTACAGAATGAGGAGATGAACTTGCACTTTTCGGCCAGAAGATTCATCTCAAAATGAGGAAGATCCTTGCTTACACAAACCCAGATATCAAGGTCAGATTTCTGGCCCTGAGCTATTGATGAGGTACTTCCCATGGCATAAAGAGCATATACAGGCCAGAACGAAGATGAAGGTGCATCCGGGTCGATGCCTCTCTGTCTGAGGTAACTGCGCTGAAAATCATTAGGAGTAAACATGTCGATTCCATAAGGAACGCCGTTTTCTCTGTAGCCGGGAATTGCGGGGTGGTTGTAGTTAATAAGGATAGGAACAAGATCCAGAACTTCATTGACATTTTTAGTCATGATCTGTCGGGCAATAGCAAAACGGCCTCTATTAAAGGAACTCACTTTTGAAAATCTTCTTTCAAACTGAGCTTTATCCATATATAAAGCCTTGCCTCTTTAAAATCCTGTTAAAACAAATCTACGTGTAATCTAATTTTACCAAAATATATTATGAATTCACTCAAAAAAGTGATCAATCGCTACTTGTCAAAGCACAAAATCTTGCTTATTCATATAAATAGGATCTATACATGGTATTATAAAAAATACAAATTTTTTGCTTTTAATAGAGATAAATAATATGTCTAACAATCACAGAGCAAACATAACAAATACACCTTCAACAAAGATTGAAGCGAGACCAGATAGAGCTGTACCAGAAAAAAATGACAAACTGATGCAGGCAAAATTAAACAGGGAAGTTGATGCTACCCTCAATCAGGCAAAGATTCTGTTAGACTCAGAACCAGATAAGATTACAGCCAGAAAGACAACTGGCAGCCATTCAGAGCTCAGAAACAGCTTTGATCCGCATAAGTACAATTCTCAGAGCAAAAATACTTCAGACAATAAATTTCAGAACAGAAATCCTCAGCAGTACACACAGAATTATACAAAAGACATTAAGAAAGAAACCTCAAAGAGTGCTGAAATTCCTAATGATAAGGCTGAACGTAGCAATAAAAGCCCATCAGAGGAGCTTAATAGTAAGCCTCATGAAAATAAATCTGTTGCCAATACACAGCTGACAGAACTACAGAAAAAAGAAGAGCCATTACACATGAATGACGAAAAAACACAGCAGATCGTACCCGCAACCGAGTATGACCGTCTGCTTCCTCAGGTATCATCCTTAAAATCCAGAGTAAATCTGCTTACATTTGCCTTAATTCTGGTAATTGGTGCTGCAGGATACGGTGCTTACTATCTTGATAAGCAGAAGTACAGCGATATCATGGAGATTCAGCATCAGGTACAGCAGACCAGCTCCAACGTAACGGTGACCGAGGGAAAGATTAACGATTTATATAATCAGATTAAAGCCAAGGATGAAAGAGTAACCAATCTTCTGAAGGCAAATGATGAGCTGAAGAATCAGAACAACATCCTCAAGAGCCAGCAGGAGACACTGCAGAAAACCATCGACAAGGCAAACAAGCAGACCGAGGCAGTTAATATCCGTCTGAATGACTATATGGACAGAAATCCTAACGACTGGCTTGTTGCCAAGAGCTACTTCCTGGTTTCTAATGCACAGAATATTCTAAGCTTCAGTGACAACATTGAAGGCGTTCTTCTGAATCTGTCTCAGGCTGACATGCTTTTAGTCAAGATTGACGAGCCTGCAGTAAACCAGATCAGAGAGGCAATCAGCAAGGATATTCTTTCTCTTAAGAAAGTGGAACATGTTGATTCAAAGGGTATTCTCTACAAGCTCGACAGTGTCTACAACAATGTTGACAATATGCCGCTCAATGAATTCCTTACAGAGGCACAGAAAAAGGCAGCCTATCAGAAGGCTAAAGGCACAACTGACAGCATCAGTGACTGGAAGGAAAATCTTCTGACATCTCTTAAGGAGTTCTCCTCAAGATTCATTGAAGTCAGAAGACGCAATGACGGTGTTGTAAACCAGTATCTGTCTCCAGAACAGTCTGCTATTCTGCTGCAGAACATCAAAACAGAGATTCTTCTTGCAAAGATTGCCCTGTTCAACAAGGATCAGGAGAGCTTTGCTCACAATCTTGATGAAATCAAGAAACACATCTCAGCCTACTATGACATCAATAATGCAGATGTAACTGCAAACCTTGAGATTATTGATGAAATCTCAAATAACGACATTGCATCAGCAAAACCAGATCAGCTGTCAAGCGTCCCACTGTTTAACGCTCATGCTCAGACCAGATTCAATCTTTACAAGAATCAGAAAAAAGCAGACAAGCCAGTAAGCAAGACTTCAGCAGCTACAGATAAGAAAGAATCTGAATCAGCAGCTCCACAGGTAAAGAAGGAAGGTAACTGATGATTAAGCTTCTAATTCTACTCCTGTTCACATGTGTTGCGATCTTTGTAGGACCACTACTTGCAGATACACAGGGGTTTGTACATATAGTCTTTGGAGAAAGGATCATTGAGACATCTGTAAATACAGCAGTTATTCTTTACATCCTTTCTATTCTGATACTGTTCGTGGTTTATCTTTTACTCAAAAAGATTACCAATATTCCATCACGAATCAGACAGAGTTTTAAGACCAGAGCATTCAACAAGAAGCTCTCCGTTCAGGATGAGGCTTTTATAGACTTCTCTCAGGGACAGTTCGAGCAGAGTCTTGGTCTTTTAAAGCACGCAAGTACACTTAAGAAAATGAGTGAGAAATCCCTTCTGGTTGCAGCTCAGGCAGCATTCTCTCTGGAACTTTACGATTTCACCCGTAAAGCACTGGATGAAGCTCAGAGCCGTGGCAGACAGGCAAAGCTTGCAGCAGATATTCTAAGAGCAAAGCTGAACCTTGATATCGGCAATGCCAAGGTAGCATTAGAATACCTTGATGGACTCAAGGGTGCAGTAAAGAACAAGTACGTTTATAAACTTTTCCTGGACTGCTATCTTGCAAACAAGGACTATAAGAAGATCTGCGAAAACACAAAAGAGATGTTAAAGTACGGAGCCCTTACCAAGGAACAGGCTCGTGGATATTACATTGCTAAACTTGAAAAGGATGTTAAAGAAGCTGATTCTGAAGGCGCCCTTGAGCAGATCTACAGTGTTCTGAGCCGTGAAGACAAGAGAAACTCCAAGATTATGGGAGCAATTATCTATAAGTTCCTGAAGTTCGGTAATATGCAGAAGGTTCAGAATCTTACACTGGATCTTCTAAAGGAAGAAAAGGATCCGGTATTTATAGAATCCATATCCAACTGGAATGTGGCTGTACCTGAGGTTCTCATTCTTCTGAAGAAATATGCATCCAAGAATGTACTTTCCTCTCAGGTTGATCTGCCTTTATTAAAGGCAATGGGTAATCTTGAGTTCAGGGCAGGACTTGATCCTGATGCTCTTGATGATTACAAGAAAGCACTTGCTATTGAGCCAAGTCCAGATGTCTACATCAGAATCGGAACCATTCTGACCAACCTCAAGAAAGTTGATGAAGCTGCAGAGTACTTCAGAAAGGCAAATGCCATGTATTTTGAAGACAAAGCGCTTACCATCATCAAATAAAGAATATATTACAAGACTATTATGGCGATCAGATGATCGCCATTTTTATTTTACTAACCAGATTTATGCCTGCCACGTTATAGCTTTTTCCTATATTTACATATAAAAAAATAGAATTAGCAAGGAAAAATACTTAATGATAATATTTCCTCATAAACAATAAACGACAGGAGATTGTTATGAAAAACATTAAACGGTATTATAAAACTGACTATTCAGTTTTAATTTCAGAAAACAATAAATCTGAATATCATTCAAATCAATTCTCTACCTTATCTATGTGTTGCTCCTGTCACATGTGCTGCTCACCTATGAGCATGTAATCACCTTTTTCAAAACTAAAAAATTTAACCAACTAATTTAACTAAGATTTTTTTATCATAGGAAGATTTTTATGCGCAAAATTAATGTATTAGCAGCTTCACTGGTATTTGCTGCAACATCATTCTTATCACTTTCTGCTGATGCAAAGACATTGAAGATCGGAGCATCACCAATTCCACATGCGGAAGTTTTAGAATATATCAAGCCAAAGCTCAAGGAACAGGGCGTTGATCTTGAAGTTGTAATCTTTAACGACTACATCCAGCCATTCCTAACCACCGAAGACAATCAGCTTGATGCCAACTATTTCGCATCAAGACCATATTATGAGCAGTTTTCAAAAGACCATAATCTAAAGAATCTTGTAGAAGTTGCCGGCATTCATATTGAACCGCTGGGTCTTTATTCATCAAAGATCAAATCATTGAACGAACTTAAGGATGGTTCTGTTGTTGCAATTCCAAACGAGCCAACCAATACCGGCAGAGCACTGCTTCTTCTTCAGAGTGCAGGACTCATTACTCTTGAAGATCCTAAGGCAATTGATGCAACAACCTTCTCTATCGTGAAAAATCCTAAGAACCTGCAGTTTAAGGAAATCGAATCACCTCAGCTGCCACGTGCTTTAGAGGATGTTGATGCTGCTGTTATCAATACCAACTATGCACTTGGTGCAAATCTGAATCCATCAAGAGATGCACTGGTCATCGAGAAGAAGGATTCTCCATACGTAAATCTTCTGATTGCTAACAAGGAATCAGCTCAGAATGAAGATTTAAAGAAGGTAATCAATGAGTTGACTTCTGCTGATGTGAAGAAGTTTATTGAAAAACAGTATGACGGTGCAGTTGTTCCTGCATTCTAAATAACAGCCACGGACAGAGGTTCGCCTCTGTCCCAATATAATCAAATAGAAGGTAAGAAAAAAATGAGTACAAAGACAATTTATCTGGCAGGAGGATGTTTCTGGGGTGTTTCAGAATACTATTCAAGAATTGACGGTGTTACCTCCTCAAAGAGCGGTTATGCGAACTCAGATGTAGAAAATCCAAGCTATAAGGAAGTAAAGACAGGTAACACAGGTGCTGCTGAGACAGTTGAAGTTGTATACGATACAGACAAGGTATCTCTTGAGATCCTTTTAACTCAGTTCTTCAAGATAATCGATCCTGTTGCAGTTAACCATCAGGGAGAGGATTTTGGTAGCCAGTACAGAACAGGAATCTTTTACACAGACGAGAGTGATCTAAAAACCATCAGAGCCGTAGTTGACTATGAACAGCGCAAGTACGAAGAGAAATTCGCTCTTGAGATTCTTCCTCTGAAAAACTTCTTTGAAGCTGAGGATTATCATCAGGATTACCTCAAGAAGAATCCTGAAGGATACTGCCACGTTGATTTTCTCTCATTAGCTGACTTAAAGCCAAACAACAGCCGTTTTCTGGATAAGTCAAAGTATGCTGTTGATAAACGAGAGGCTATTAAGGAAAAACTTTCAGATGAGGCATATCAGGTTACCCAGAACAGCGCTACAGAAAAAGCATTTACCGGTAAGTATGACAAGCATTTTGAAAGAGGAATCTACGTTGATGTAATCACAGGTGCTCCTCTTTTCAAATCTACAGATAAATATGAATCAGGCTGCGGCTGGCCAGCATTCAGTGCCCCAATCAATCAGTCTGTGGTTTCATTGCATAATGACGAAAGCGAAAACAGACAGAGAATTGAAGTCAGAAGCAAAACCAGTAATGCACACCTTGGTCATTTTTTCACTGATGGTCCTAAGGATAAGGGCGGCATCAGATTCTGCATTAACAGCGCTGCCTTAAAGTTTATTCCATATGAGAGAATGGATGAGGAAGGCTACTCTGAGTTCAAAGCCTTAGTCGAATAACAAATTCATACTTCTACTCTCTATGTTTAAATCTGCCATAACATATGGCAGATTTTTTTTTCTATCTTTTTCAGAAAAATCCTTCACTTTCAATGGACAAACAGCAGTCCTATATGCCTAATCTAAGAAAACAGGTATTGAATTATTCTTTTATCAACTCATATCTTTATAACAAGAATCTGAACACTCCAAAAGTTCATAAGGAAAAACAAAGTGAAAGAATCATCCTACATGATCGTCATTCCCAAGAATGAAGAGGATATGCACGATCCTAAAAAGCCACTTGAGAATCTGATGCAGAATGAAGATATCCAGATTATGGATATCAATACCGATGAGGAAAGAGGACTAATTCTTAAGCTTAAACTTGATGATAATGAATACGAGGTAGACCTGGATCCTACCGAAATTGATATTCCTGATATGGTAAGACCGGCTCATGTGTTCTCAGAGGAAGAAATCAGACAGATTGATGAAGCCAGAATGGGACTTGGAGTAAACATGGACTTCAAAGGAAACAGCAAAAAATGTTTTCACGACCAGCTGCGTATCATTAACGCTATGTTTCCTAATGAGATTCTTGCTGTTATGGACTGTCCAGCAGAGAAACTTCTGTCAGGAAAATGGGTATCATTTGCAGCAGAATCAAAAACACTTCCTGCCCCACGATATCTGTTTACTGTTCAGGCAGTCTCCAACGGAGATGATGAGATCTGGCTGCATACCCACGGTTTAAGACGCTGCGGTCTTTATGATCTTGAAATTCTCTGTTCAAGCAAGAACATGTATGAAGAGCATTATCGAATTATCGAAACCTTTGCCTATCGAATGCTTGATGATAATGAGATTATCGAACCGGGTGAGCCTGTATTCATCGGACAGGCAGATGACAGATACCTGGTATGTACAGCTGTCGACTGGAAAGAGGCTTTAAGTTTCTACCCTCAGGCAACCGTGGGAACTGAGGAAGACAGAGCAGAGGATGAGGATAACTATCACAGCGAAGATACCTATGTACTGATGATGTATATGGGACCTGATGATGCAAAAGCAAAAGAATACACTCCAGTCCAGGAGTTCGATTCATACCTTGAGCAGAATCCTATCTTCATGATTTCAAACGAAGAAACCAGGCGTATGAGTGATCTTGCCATCGAAAGACTGCCATATCTAATTAAGGCAGCAGAAAACAAGGATAACGTAATCATCGTAAAAATCGCCCTGCAGAAGGACGAGGAATTCGTTGATGAAGACTCAGAGAAAGAGCATATCTGGTTTGAGCTTAAGGAAATCAAAAAGGATTCAATCGTAGCCGAACTGACTCAGGATGCCTATTTCGTCAAGGGCATAAAGGAAGGCGACATCGGAACCTATCCTTTTGAGGATATTACCGACTGGGAAATCTTCTCACAGGGAAACTGCTATACACCGGATGATGTTTATCGTCTGGCATAGGGATGCGTGCGCTGAATCTTTGATAAAACGTATCAATTCAACTTTATAGATTCCTCAATGTTGAAAAAAAAAGCTCGAAACCTTATATTCAGTCAGACTGATTTAGATTTCGAGCTTTTGTTTGATCTGCCATGGGCAGATCATATTACTGAGAGGTTATTTCTTAAGAAAACGGTTTACTGACTCAGCACATCTTCTGCCTTCTGCAATGGCATAAACCACCAGAGACTGACCTTTTCTGCCGTCACCTGCAGCAAATACCTTTGGATTGCTGGTTCTATAGGCATCCTCACCTTCTGTCTTTGCAAGAATGTTGCCTCTCTGATCTGTCTCAAGGCTAAACTCTTTAACTAAGGAAGCTGATGGATGAGCATAGCCCATGGCAATCAGGACCACATCAGCATCGATTGATGATTCTGTACCATCAATACCCTCGAACTTGCGAGGAGCGGTCCATTTAACCTTGTTAACCTTTACTGACTTAACCTTGCCCTTACCGTTAAACTCTAGGGTATTGGTTGAGAAAAGACGGGTACAGCCTTCCTCATGAGAGCTTGAGGTTCTCTTGATGCGTCTCCAGTCTGGCCATGCCATACTGATATCAACACTCTCAGGCAGTTCCTCATGATAATCAAGCTGAGTTACTGTCTTGGCTCCCTTTCTGATTGACACACCGATACAGTCAGATGCGGTTTCACCACCACCGATAACAACAACATTCTTACCGTTAACATCGATAGGATTTACACAGTCACCGTTGTTCTCACGGTTCTGAGCAATCAGAAAATCAAGAGCGAAGTGAATTCCCTTTAATTCACGACCAGGGAGCTTAAGATCACGAGGAGTCTCTGAACCAGGAGCAAGAACAACTGCATCATATTCAGATAATAGCTGTTCGCCTCTGATTTCTGTTACTGAATCATTGTGGACACCATTCTCAAGCTCTTTAATTGAACCAACCATTGAGCTTGTTCTAAAGACAATGCCTTCCTGTTCTAAAAGAGCAATACGTCTGTCAAGAACATCCTTTGGGAGCTTGAAATCAGGAATACCGTAACGCAGAAGACCGCCAATCTTGTTCATCTTCTCAAAGACGGTCACATCATGACCGTAGCGGTTTAACTGCTGAGCTGCAGCTAATGCAGCAGGACCAGATCCCACAACGGCAACCTTTTTTCCGCTGCGATCACTGATATTCTGAGCTCTTACATAGCCATGCTCAAAGGCATACTCTGCAATCTTGCGTTCTACAGACTTAATACCTACAGGATCTCTGTGAATACCCAGAGTACAGCCCTCTTCACACAGAGCAGGACAGATTCTTCCGGTTATCTCAGGGAAATTGTTGGTTGATGACAGAACGGTATAAGCCTTCCTGTATTCGCCCTCACAGACAAAATCGTTAAAGTCAGGCATATCGTTATGCAGAGGACACTCGTGCATACAGAATGGGATACCGCAGTCCATGCAGCGTCCTGCCTGAATTTTGGCCTTGTCATCAGGTAGAGTTCCGTAGATTTCACAGAAGCTCTTAACACGCTCCTCTACAGGAACGTGTGGCATATCAACACGGGCAAACTCGATAAAGCCTCTTACAAAACCCATTTACTTTACCTCCTTTAATGACTTTAAGGCATTCAGATATTCGTGAGGGAAGACCTTCACGAAATTGCCAAGTTCTAATGAGAAATTCTCAAGAATCTTCTTGGCAATCCTGCTTGATGTGTGATTCAGATGATTTTTCAGTAAATCCTTAATAATCACCTCATCAGGCAGGTTCTTATGCAGAGGAATCAATGGATCGGCCTTATCGGCACTTACAACGTTTTCAACATCAAAATCGCCATTTGCAAGTTTTGATCTGAATACATTTTCAGGATCGTAAACATAGGCAATACCACCGGTCATACCAGCACCGAAGTTACGTCCGGTCCTGCCCAGAACCATTACGGTACCGCCGGTCATGTATTCACAGCCGTGGTCACCGCAACCTTCACAGACTGCATCAACACCGGAGTTACGAACCGCAAATCTTTCACCTAAAACACCGCTGAAGAAGGCCTTACCTGAAGTTGCGCCGTAAAGACAGGTGTTACCGGCGATAATATTCTCCTGAGGATCTCCTTCAAAAGAGCTGCTCTTGTAAACACTGATGGTACCGCCAGACAGACCTTTACCCACGTAGTCATTTGCTGTACCGCAAAGGCTTAAGGATACGCCCTTCTTCAGGAAGGCACCGAATGACTGGCCTGCAATACCCTTCAGCTTGTAGGAGATAAAGTCATCAGGAAGCTCCTTCTTAGAGGCACTTACTAAACCTGAGGTGTAGGTACCGAATGAACGGTTAGTGTTTCCAATTGAGCTTTCAATGGTAACTGACTCATCCTTTGACAGAGCTGTCTGAACCTTTGTCTCAAACTTCTTATCCAAAGCTGAATCGATATCGTGCTGCTGAGCAACAACATGATGGAACTTGTCCTGAGCATGAGGGTCGACATAGAAGATTCTCTCAAATGAAAGATTACGAGCCTTTTCAAACTCAGCCTTTTCATTCTTCTCTAGAAGTTCTGCGTGACCAATCAGATCATCAAGTTTTCTGAAACCAAGCTGAGCAAGTAATTCGCGAACCTCGCGTGCTACAAAGTGGAAGTAGTTCTCAAGATGCTCAGGTCTGCCGATAAACTGTTTTCTAAGCTCAGGATCCTGAGTTGCAATACCAGTAGGACAGGTGTTCTTCTGGCACTTTCTCATGATGGTACAGCCCATACATACTAATGGAGCTGTACCGAAACCGAACTCATCTGCACCTAAAAGAGCACCGATGATTACATCACGTCCGGTCTTAATCTGACCGTCAACCTGAAGTTTTACTCTTGAGCGCAGTTTATTCATAACCAGAGTCTGCTGTACGTCAGCAAGACCGATTTCCCATGCAGAGCCAGCATATTTAACTGATGAAGCAGGAGCTGCACCGGTACCGCCGTCATGGCCTGAGATTACAATATGATCAGCCTTACACTTAGCAACACCTGCAGCAACTGTACCGATACCAACCTCTGATACCAGCTTAACTGAAATATCTGCCCTGGTATTAGCAAGTTTCAGATCGAAAATCAGCTGAGCCAGATCCTCAATTGAGTAGATATCATGATGAGGAGGAGGTGAAATCAGACCGATGCCTGGCAGTGAGTGACGCAATTTGCCGATATAAGGAGAAACCTTGTGGCCAGGCAGCTGACCGCCCTCTCCTGGTTTTGCACCCTGAGCAAGTTTAATCTGAATCAGTTCAGCCCCAGACAGATAATCTGTGGTTACACCGAATCGACCTGATGCAACCTGTCTGGTCTTGGAACGAAGGGAATCTCCCTTGTGCAGAGGAATATCAACTACGATATCATCTCCAAGGATTGCCTTGGTTGAAGTATCTGAATCAATTACAGTATCACGTCTTGGGTCCTCACCGCCCTCACCACTGTTGGACATAGCACCTAAGCGGTTCATGGCAATTGCCATGGTGGTATGAGCTTCAGTTGAGATAGCACCGATTGACATGGCAGAACAGGCAAAGTGATGGATAATGCTCTCTTCACTTTCTACTTCGCTGATATCAATTGGCTTGGTCTTCTTAAAGGAGAACAGACCGCGAAGAGTCATCAGGCGTTTGCTCTGATCATTGATGATCTGAGCATACTTCCTGTATTCCTCGTAATCACCAGAACGAACAGATCTCTGAAGATGTACCACAGCATCAGGAGTCCACATATGTTCCTGACCGTCATATCTCCAGTTAAGCTCACCGCCCTGATCAAGAGAATCGTCATGGATAGCATCCTTCTCAAAGGCCTTTCTGTGGATTTTTACAGCTTCATCTGCAATATCAAACAGGTTGACACCCTCAATTGGGCTTGGAGTATTCTTAAAGTACTTATCAACAAACTCTGAGGATAGACCGACAGCCTCGAAGATCTGGGCACCTATGTATGACATATAGGTTGAAATACCCATCTTTGACATGGTCTTGTATAGGCCCTTGTCAATTGCGTGAATGTAGTTGTCAACGAACTGCTCTGACTGCTTTGCATCCTTACCAAGTGAAGCAACAACGTTAAGTGCAACATATGGGTGGACAGCCTCGGCACCGTAACCGCCAAGCAGAGCGAAATGATGAACTGTTCTGGCTGAACCGGTTTCAACAACCAGACCGGTACTGGTTCTAAGTCCCTTTTCAACCAGACACTGATGAACAGCAGAAGTTGCCAGCAGAGCGGGAATTGCAAGACGCTGACGGCTTACGTTTCTGTCGGACAGGATCAGAATATTGTTTCCGGTCTTAACAGCATCAACTGCAGCGGCTCTGATTGAAGCCAGTCTTGCCTCAATACCGTTCTTGCCCCATGATACAGGGTATGTGATATCAAGCTCTACGCTTCTGAACTTGTTGCCGGTGAACTTGCCGATATTTCTGATCTTCTCAATATCCTGACTGCTCAGAATTGGCTGGTCAACCTCCAGTCTTACAGGAGGATTGTTATCCATGATGTTCAGAAGGTCTGGACGTGGACCGATAAATGAAACCAGAGATGTAACCATCTCCTCACGGATAGGATCAATAGCTGGGTTTGTAACCTGAGCGAACAGCTGTCTGAAATAATCATAAAAACAGCTTGGCTTTGAGGAAAGAATTGCCAGAGGAGCATCATTACCCATGGAAACCACAGGCTCCTGACCTGATAATGCCTTGGTCTTCAGTAGTCTTTCCACATCCTCTCGGGTATAACCGAATACACGCATCAGATCTTTTGTATTAAGCTTTAAAGACTCGGTCAGAGGCTTTTCCTTAATATCGTCAAGTCGGATTCTAACCTTGTCGGTCCACTCCTGATATGGTCTTGCAGTTGCAATCAGGTTCTTAACTTCACTGTCACCAATGATTCTTCCCTGCTCCATATCTATAAGAAGCATACGACCAGGCTCTAATCTTAAATGATTTGCGATACGTGACTCGTCAATGTTTAAGGTACCTTCCTCGGATGCAAGAATTACCATGTCATCCTTGGTAACAATGTATCTTGCAGGTCTTAAACCGTTACGATCCAGTGTTGCACCAATCTGTCTTCCATCTGTGAAAACAACTGCAGCAGGACCATCCCATGGCTCCATCATTGCAGCATAGTATTCATAGAAAGCCTTAAGATTGCGGTCCATCAGACGGTCCTTCTCCCATGCAGAAGGGATCATCATCATTGCGGCCTGTGCAAGTGAATATCCTGACATGGTGAGAAGTTCAAATACATTGTCAAATGATGCTGAATCTGACTGTCCCTGGAAGATTAGAGGCCAGAGTTTTTCCAGATCCCTACCGAAAACAGGTGACGAAATGTTCTTCTCACGAGCTCTGATCCAGTTGAAGTTGCCACGCAGGGTATTGATTTCACCGTTATGTGCAATCATTCTGAATGGATGAGCTAAAGCCCACTGTGGGAAGGTATTGGTTGAGAAGCGCTGGTGAATCATTGCCACAGCACTTACACAGCGGCTGTCAGAGAGGTCCTTGTAATATACTCCGACCTGATTTGCCAGCAGCTGTCCCTTGTAGACGATGGTTCTTGCAGAGAATGATGAAATGTAGAATTCCTTGCAGTGCTTTAAGTTCAGATTAGCGATTGCAATAGAGGAGCTCTTTCTGATGATATAAAGCTTTCGCTCTAGGGCGTCAGTTACAAGAATATCAGGAGAATGACCTACAAAGATCTGTCTTATAACAGGTTCTTTCTGTCTTACAACCGGAGACATAGGGATTTCCTTGTTTACAGGAACATCTCTCCATCCCAGTATAATCTGGCCCTCAGCCAGAATGGCTCTTTCAATTTCCTCTTCACAGGCGTGTCTTGAAGCCTCTTCCTGAGGAAGGAACACCATGCCCACGCCATACTCTCCGCAAGGAGGCAGAATAATGCCTCTGCTTGCCATGTCATCGCGATACAGTTTGTCTGGAAGCTGAATCAGAATACCTGCACCATCACCCTGCAGAGGGTCTGCTCCAACAGCTCCTCTGTGGGTTAGATTTTTCAGAATCTCAAGTCCCTGACTTACAATGCTATGAGATTTCTGACCTTTAATGTTGGCGATAAAACCAACACCGCAGGCATCATGTTCATACTCACTTCTGTATAATCCTGGATTTGCTTCCATTTGTCACCTTTTTTGGGTAGTACATCAATAGTTATATGTTTTAGTAATTTTGTTTACAGCTTATAGACTGTAGTAAAGTTCGAACTCAGCTGGATGTGGAGTTGAACGTACTCTGGTATCCTCAGCTCTCTTAAGCTCAATGTATGCCTCAATCAGATCTGGAGTAAATACACCGCCTTCAGTCAGGAAGTCATGATCAGCAGCCAGTGAATTCAGGGCCTCTTCTAATGAAGTACATACCTGAGGAATGTTTGCTGCCTCCTCTGGTGGCAGGTCATACAGGTTCTTATCAATAGCCTCACCTGGGTTGATCTTATTCTTGATACCATCAAGACCAGCCATTAACATTGCGGAGAATGCAAGGTATGGATTTGCGGTGCAGTCTGGGAAGCGAACCTCAATGTGAGCTGCCTTTGGATTGATTGAATATGGGATACGGATTGAAGCTGAACGGTTTGCAGCTGAGTAAGCTAACATTAAAGGAGCCTCAAAGCCAGGAACAAGTCTCTTGTATGAGTTTGTTGATGGATTGGTAAATGCGTTTAATGCCTTGGCATGCTTGATGATACCACCGATGTACCATAATGCGTTCTGAGACAGACCGCCGTACATGTTGCCGGCAAATACGTTCTCACCGTTCTTGAAGATTGACTGGTGGCAGTGCATACCTGAACCGTTGTCACCGTAGATTGGCTTTGGCATGAAGGTAGCGGTCTTGCCATACTTGTATGCAACGTTCTGAACCACATACTTGTAGATCTGAACCTCGTCTGCCTTCTTGGTTAATGAGTTGAACTGAGTTGCAATCTCGTTCTGACCTGCGGTTGCAACCTCATGGTGATGAGCTTCCAGAACAAGACCCATCTGCTTCATGATCTTACACATTGCAGAACGGATATCCTGTGAAGAATCTACAGGAGGAACAGGGAAGTAGCCGCCCTTAACTGCAGGACGATAGCCCTTGTTACCACCTTCGTATTCAGTTGCACTGTTCCAGGCTGCCTCGATATCATCGATAGCCACGAATGAACCTGAGATATCTGACTTGAAGCGGACATCATCGAACAGGAAGAACTCTGGCTCTGGACCAAAGTAGGAAGCATCACCGATACCGGTAGACTTCAGGTACTCTTCAGCTCTCTTTGCAACTGAACGTGGGTCACGGCTGTAGCCGGTCAAGGTCTCGGTATCTAAAATATCACAGCGGATAATGATGGTTGGATCTGCATAGAATGGATCAAGCTGAACAGTCTCAATATCAGGCATCAGGATCATGTCTGACTTGTCGATACCTCTCCATCCTGCGATTGAAGAACCATCGAACATCTTGCCCTGAACGAAGAACTTCTCACTGATACAGTCGATAGGTAAAGTAATATGCTGCTCTTTACCCTTGGTATCAGTAAATCTTAAATCCGCAAATTCAACTCCATGCTCGTCAATTAGTGACTGTACTGCTTTAAAATCCATTTTTGACTCCGTTAAAAAATCAAATAATAAACACACGTTAAGTTAGTGTGATTTTGAAATTTAAATCTGACATAGTCAAAAGAAAAGTATTATTTGCACCATTTTAAATATGTCTTTTACACAAATGTTTTCTTTTAGTGCATTATTTTGCAATATACTTATAATTCATAATGTTAAGTGTAGAGTTGAGAGATTAAAAGCCACATAATCTGATGGCTATTCAGGTGATATTTTTATATAAATGCTTTATATCTGCCTTAAAACGGACAATTAAGGAAGGGTAAAAAAACAGGATTATTTGAACAATAAATAATACGAAATTGCACCTCAATAAAGCACAAAACATGCAGTTATAAGCTGCATGTTTCATTTTTAACCTATTTGGTGAATTGCTACTTATTTAAGGCAACAATTCTCTTAACGGCTTCACAGGTATTCTCATGAGAACCAAAAGAGGTTAGTCTGAAATAACCTTCTCCGCTTGGACCAAAGCCACTGCCAGGAGTTCCAACCACCTGAGCATTTTTTAAAAGATAATCAAAGAACTGCCAGCTTGTCATAGTCTCAGGAGTTTTTACCCAGATGTAGGGGGCATTTACACCGCCATATACGGTAAATCCGGCTGAAGTCAGACCGTCACGAATGGTTCTAGCATTTTCCATGTAGTAGGATACCAGCCCTGCGATTTCCTTCTGACCAGCTTCTGTATAGACTGCCTCGCCTGCTCTCTGCTGGATATATGAAGCGCCATTAAACTTTGTTCCATGACGACGGGCCCATAGAGAATACAGTGACTTGCCTTCAGTATCTACAAGATTCTTAGGAACTACGGTGTAACCAAGACGTACACCTGTAAAACCGGCATTCTTACTGAATGATCTCATTTCGATTGCACACTCTTTGGCTCCTTCACACTCATAGATTGAATGAGGAACATCATCTTCGCTGATGTAGGCTTCATAGGCTGCATCAAAGAGAATTACCGCTTTGTTTTTTAGAGCATAATCAACAAAAGACTGAAGCTGAGCTTTGGTTAAAGCCTTACCTGTAGGATTATTTGGTGAGCATATATAGATAATATCCGGAGTCTTTGATGGAAGGTCAGGTACAAAGTCGTTGTCCTTGGTGCAGGGCATATAGACAACATCCGACCATCTGGTACTTTCGGCATCATATGTACCGGTTCTGCCTGCCATAACATTCGAATCAACATACACAGGATATACAGGATCGCTTACCGCGATAGTGCATTTATCAGAAAAGATTTCCTGAATATTTCCAGAATCACTCTTAGCACCGTCTGACACAAAAATTTCATCTGCACTGATATCACAGCCGCGTCTTTTAAAATCAAATTCAGCAATCTTTTCACGTAGAAAGGAATAGCCTAAATCGGGACCGTAACCATGGAATCTCTCAATATCAGCCATATCATCCACTGCATCATGCAGAGCTTTGACAATTGTTGGTGTAAGAGGTCTTGTTACATCTCCGATTCCAAGAGAAATAACCTCCTGATCACTATGCTCTTCCTTATAGCTTTTAACCTTCTTTGCAATATTTGAAAACAGGTAAGATCCCTGAAGTTTTAAGTAATTCTGATTAACTTTTAGCATAATTTCTCCGAAAATTTATATGGCATCTGAACCTGTCTGGTTTCACCTTCAAAGACTGTCACAGCAGGACCTGTCAGGGTTACCCTGTTTTCAATCTCATCCCAGGTAACCTTCAGTACACCGCCTTTCATCTCTACAAAGACTTCCTTCTCAAGTAATCCATTAAGCACACCTGCAACCACGCAGGCACATGCCCCGGTACCGCAGGCACAGGTTTCGCCTGAACCGCGCTCCCAGACACGAACCTTGATATGAGTTCTATCGATAATATTTACAAATTCTGCATTTACCTTTTCAGGAAAAGCTCTGTGATGCTCAAATTCAGGACCAATCTTCATCAGATCAAAGGTTTCTACATCCTGTTCAATGAATGCAACACTATGAGGATTTCCCATACTTACGGGAGTTACCTTGTACTTCTGACCTAAAACCTCGATCTCTGCCCCCACTCCATCTCCATAGTCTTCAAAATACTCTGGAGCTACAGGGATCTGCTCAGGAATAATTGTTGCGCCTCCCATGTCGACACTGACCAGATCAACCTCGCCATCATTTACATTAAGATGCAGATGTTTTAGTCCTGCCAGGGTATCCACTGTAAAATCAGTCTTGTCAGTAAGACCATGCTCATATACGTATTTACCAACACAGCGAATGCCGTTACCGCACATCTGAGCACGTGAACCGTCAAGGTTGTACATTTCCATCTCAAAGTCAGCTTTATCTGACGGGTTAATAAAAATAAGTCCATCTGAACCTATTCCAAAATTCCTGTTTGATAGTAACTGTGCCATGGCACTGCGGTCTTTAACCTCTTCACTGAACGTATCCATATATACGTAATCATTGCCGCAGCCCTGCATTTTAGTGAATCTCATAAATGCTCCTGAATTTAATACTTTTTTATATTGCACCACATTTAAGCATTGTTTTAATTATTTTAGATCTAATGTTTATTTAAAGTGCATTTAGCACTAAAATAGGACATTATAAGATTTGTGATGAAAATACTATGATTTTCAGCTAACACAATGATTTTAAATATTTTATTAGATTTTTATAATTTTTCTCTTTTTTATAATTTTAGATAACATACTGTTTATTAGAGATTTTTTAGTTAATAATGTAGATAGTATATTATTCAGAATGTTTAAGAAATTGCACTTTTTGAGTGCTAGATAATTAAGAAATAAAAAATCACATCTAAAATAAAGAGAAATTCACTCAAAATTAGAGAGGCTGTTATGTGTTCTATATTTGGAATATTTGATATTAAGGAAAACTCAGAGGCACTTCGGCAGACAGCTCTTGAAAATTCAAGACTTCAGCTTCATAGAGGACCAGACTGGGAAGGTATTTATCAGGGTGAACACGCTATCATTGTTCACGAGCGTCTATCAATTGTTGATCCACAGAATGGTGCACAGCCTTTATATAATGAGAACCGTAAGCACATACTTGCTGTAAACGGCGAAATCTACAACCACAAGCAGTTAAAGACTGAACTTACCGTAGACTACAAGTTCAAGACTGGTTCTGACTGCGAGGTTATTCTTCCTTTATATGAAGAATTCAAGCGTACCGGTAAAAACTTCATTGATCGCCTTGTAGGTGACTTTGCCTTCGTTATCTATGATGAAGAAGATAACACTATCTTCGCAGCAAGAGATCACATGGGTATCAACCCAATGTATGTGGGCACTGACCGTGAAGGCAGATTCTATATTGCATCAGAGATGAAGGCTCTGGTTAAGGTATGTGATTCTGTAAAGGAATTCCCTCCACGACACTACATCTACACCAAGGGTGGTGATTACGAGTTCAAGCAGTACTATTTCAGAGACTGGACTGAGTACGAGAACGTAAAGGACGGTACTGATGATGTATCAGTATTAAAGGACGGTCTGATGGATGCAGTTCGTCGCCAGCTGATGTGTGATGTTCCATACGGTGTACTTCTATCAGGCGGTCTGGATTCTTCAGTAATCTCAGCTATCGCTAAATACTATTCTCAGAAGCGTGTTGAAGATGACGGCAAGACCGATGCATGGTTCCCACGTCTTCATTCTTTCGCTATCGGTCTGGAAGGAGCTCCTGATTTAAAGAAAGCACGTGTTGTAGCAGATTATTTAGGTACTGTTCATCACGAAATCCACTACACCATTCAGGAAGGTCTGGATGCGCTTCGTGATGTAATCTACCACATTGAGACCTATGACGTAACCACTATCAGAGCTTCAACTCCTATGTATCTGATGGCACGTTATATCAAGGCAATGGGTATCAAGATGGTTTTATCAGGTGAAGGTTCAGATGAAATCTTCGGTGGCTATCTGTACTTCCACAAGGCTCCTAATGACAAGGAAATGCATGAGGAGCTAATTAGAAAGCTTGATCAGCTGCACCTATACGACTGTCTGCGTGCTAACAAGTCACTTATGGCCTGGGGTGTTGAAGGTCGTGTTCCATTCCTGGATAAGAAATTCCTGGATATCGCCATGAGATTCAAGCCAAGTGCAAAGATGTGTCAGGGCAGCACCATTGAGAAGAAGGCACTTCGTGAAGCATTCAACGGAATGTTACCAGAAGAGGTTCTATGGAGACAGAAGGAACAGTTCTCTGACGGTGTTGGCTACTCATGGATCGATGCATTAAGAGATTATGCTGAGAAGAGTGTATCTGACAGAAAATTTGCAGAGCGTGAAACCCGCTTCCCTGTAAATACCCCTGTTACCAAAGAAGCTTATCTGTACAGAGAGATTTTCGAAGATCTGTTCAAGCTTCCATCAGCAGTTAAGACTGTACCATACGGCAAATCAGTTGCATGCTCAACAGAAACTGCAATTGCATGGGATGCTAAGTTTGCTCAGATGAACGATCCATCAGGCAGAACCGTGACCGACGTTCATGATAATGCCTATGAAATGGGTCATAAGATGTAGTTTTTAGAAAAAAAGAAACTAACTCATCGTTTGCAGGACAGTATTTTGCTGTCCTGTTTTTTTTATTTAAACAGACAAAAAATCCAGCATCCTATTACTAGAACACTGGATTCTATGTTTATTCAGAGAAAGCGTTATTACTTAACTTCTGAAGTTAAGCCTGATACAACAACCTCAACACGACGATCTGGTGCTAAGCAGTCGATTAAAGCCTTGCGGCCCTTTACGCCATCACACTTGTTGCCGGTTACAGGATTTGCCTTACCCTTACCCTCAGAAACCTTAGCGGTTACACCGTTGTTCTGTAACTCGGAGGTAACAGCATCAGCACGCTTCTGAGATAGCTTGTTGTTGTATGCGTCTGAACCGATACGATCAGTGTAGCCGTATACTTCGAACTCAGCTTCTTCCAGCTGGTTAGCTGACTGAACAACATTAGCAACAGCACCCTGACCATCAGCTGATAGCTTTGAGCTGTCGAATGGGAATAGAACACCTGCATCTAAGGTGTGGGTCTGAGTGGTCTTAACCTTCTTCTTTGCTACAGGAGCTGCTGGCTGTGCGCCACCGAAGGTATACTGGAAGCCTAAGTATAGTAGGCTCTCATCAAGTCTTTCGTTAGAGTCTAACTCTAGCTTAGCTGTGTTTACAAAGTAGTCATAACCTGCACGAACTGCAAAGTTTGGAGTAAATGCATACTGAACACCAACACCAGCAACGCCACCTAGACGGCCGTCTGAATCACCGTCCCATGAACCTCTTGTATAGGTAGGACCAATCTTGAAGAATACGTCTGAACCCTTGGTATCATAGGTATAAGCAAATCTGCCGTATAACTCTGCAATATTGAAGTGAAGGCTTGAGCCGCCCTTAATTTCATGATCATTCTCATCAGCACCTTCATAGTGAAGGGCCTGACCGCCAATATAGTTATAGCCTAAACCTAGACCAAACCAGTTATTGAAGTTATATTCACCGTATAGCTTAACACCATAACCTTCCTGGTCATAGCTGATTACGTCTTTTGATCTAATGCCATTAATTGTTGCATTATCAAAAGAATGATCATAGCCATATGAATAACCAGCTGCGGCACCAACAGTCCAAGAGTCTGGTAGTGCAGCATTAGCTGAACCGAATGCAAAAGCAGTAAGAACTGCAGCTGCTAAAAGATTTAGTTTCATAATATAATTCCTTTTGTTTTTTTAACTAAGTAGTTTAGTCAACCCTATTATACAATTCATAAATAAATCAAAAGGTAAATCCTAAGGAGCAATTTGCGAAAATGTGAAGTAATACGTGCAAAATTAACGTTATTTATGCTGTTTTATGTTTATTTTGTTCGTTTTTGAACATTAAGCGTAAAAAAGATGCAACTAATCAAAATTTAATGACCACAAAACAATGCAAAGAAATTTGAAAACAAGATTACGCTATACATTTCGTCATGTTAAATGGTGTCCATATACACGAGATATCGTTGAAGAATCTACCTGCACAGACATAGAAGGAGACACTCCTTCGGAAGAAACAAAGAAAATTGCTTTAAAAGAGATAGCAAAAAATCCAGGATGGACAGAAGAAGACTCATATATAGAAAAGGTTGAGATTCTTAAGGAAAACGATCCTGCTGATGATCTCCATTTTTAGAGCATAAAATCATGCCCAAGAACTTAAGAAATTAAGTTCTTGGCCATGGCATAAAATAGAAATATCTATACTGAAAAATACGCATTTTCTTATTCTTTAACCTCATTATTCAAAACCAAAAAGCCCTGATTTTACTCAGAGCTTTTCAGAAGATTAACTAAATCTGCTTAAAATTTACTTTGTTGCAGTGGTTTCACCGGTAACAACAATCTCTACACGACGATCAGGTGCCAGGCAGTCAATTAAAGCCTTACGTCCCTTTACACCATCGCACTTGTTACCTGTTACAGGGTTTGCTTTACCCTTACCATCAGATACCTTTGGTGTTACACCATTGTTCTGAAGCTCGGCACTAACTGCATCTGCACGCTTGTCAGAAAGCTTCAGGTTATAAGCATCTGTACCGATACGATCAGTATAGCCGTATACCTCAAACTCAGGATTCTCCATGCTGTTTGCAGACTGAACAACATTTGCTACTGCACTCTGACCATCAGCTGATAACTTGGCACTGTCAAATGGGAACAGAACACCTGCATCTAGAGTATGAGTCTGAGATGCTTTAACTTTCTGTACAGGAGCAGGAGCTGCAGGACCACCGAAGGTGTACTGGAAGCCGACATATAGTAAGCCTTCGTCGATACGTACATCTTCTTTAGCAGCTCTGTAGAAATAGTCAAAACCGCCACGTAATGCTAAGTTACGGGTGATTGCCCACTGTGCACCAATACCGGCAACTGCACCTAGCTTAAATTTTGTCTCTCCTGAACTGAACCAGTTGAAGGAAGGACCAACCTTGAAGAAAACATCTGATCCGTTATTGTCAAATGGATATGCAAAACGGCCATACATTTCACCAATATTTGCATGCATCTTCTGAGTGTCAGTTTCGCCAGTATTTACATCTGTAGCTTTTAACTTCTGACCACCAATGAAGTTATATCCAAGACCTAAACCAAACCAGTTTGTGAAATTATATTCACCGTATAGCTTAATTCCATAGCCATCATCCTTAAATTTGAGCTTTTCGCCGTCATCTACAGATGGGAAGCTATGATCAAAACCGTGAGCCCAGCCAGCTGCACCACCAACTGTCCATGATTCAGGAACAGCAGCATTTGCAGTACCTACAGCAAAAGCAGTAATAACAGCGACAGCCAATACATTTAGTTTCATAATATAGTCCTTCATAAAAATGAACATGAAATTGGTCATTATATTATACGTCTGCATTATGCAAGGTGGATAATAAGGGGGGTTGGATTTATATCAGGAATGTGAAGCTTTTCATCACTTTAGAATAAAAGCGAAGAATTAATAGATATATGGCAGATTTTTATTTGAAATTTAGTGACTTAGATACTTATATACCTCTGTCATATAATTCAACGACAAATACCTCATTGAAAGTAAAGGAATTTATTAGATTTTAGACAAATTTATCATCCTTCCTGTTCCACTGTATCTAACACAAATTCTCGTTTAAAAGCATCCAGAAAAACGTTCGCCTGAGGACTTAGCGGATTATTTTTTCTCCATATAAGTTTCAGAGATGCCCTTGGAACACCGGTTAACGGTCTGAAAGTTAATCCTTCATTATTCTCAGTTGAGACTAGTTTGCTGAAAATAAGGCAGATTCCAAGACCTTCTTTGACAAAAAGAGTCCCGTTGTAGACAAGGTTATACGTAGCTGTAATATTGAGCTTTGAATAACTCTCTTCAGAAAACCATTGAGGGAAGAGCTGTTCGTACCCCTGTTTAGATACAATAAGAGGCTCTTTTTCTATATCAGCAAGACTTACTGCTTTCTTTTTAGCCAGAGGATGGCTTTCTTTCAGAAGAATGCCCCACTGATCATATAAAGGAAGATCAATAATGTTATAACGGCTGTCACGAATATCGTGAACAGTAAAAGTAAGATCATCAAGACCTTTGTTAAGCCTTTCAAGAGCATCATTTGCATTGGCACTGTGAAGATGGGTACGGATGTTTACTCCTTTCTCTTTTAATAGCATTACTGTCTTAGCTATATATCTTATTGAGTCTGACTCGGGACAGCCTATATACAGGTTACCATCCAGGCTTTTATCTGAAGAGGCAAATTCTGCTTTAGTCTTTTCAACCAGGGAGAGTATATCTCTGGCTCTGTTTAAAAAAAGAATTCCGGCTTCTGTTAACTTGATGCTGTAGTTTGTGCGATGAAATAACTTTACATTAAGCTCATCCTCAAGCTCTTTAAGCTGACGGGACATGGTTGGCTGAGTCACGTGAAGATTCGATGCTGCCTTTGACATATTACCTACTCTGGCCATCTCTACAAAATAACGTAATACTCTGTTTTCCATTCTCTCTTCCTTATCACAGAACACACAGATTATATCTGGCAGTTATTCATTTTTTTTAATTCTAATTATAGAAAATAAGTAATGGAATAATTAAAAATCAGTTCATATACTTCTAAAGAAAATGAAAAACAGAGGTATTTATGGCAAAAAATATACTGATTGTATCTTCAAGTTTAAGAGCGGGAAGCAATTCAGAGCTTATTTCTAAGGAAGTTGAGCGAGGAGCGTTATCTGCAGGAAACAATGTGGAATTACTGTCGCTTAAGGATAAAAAAATCGACTTCTGTATAGGCTGTTTAAAATGCCAGAAAAAAGGTAAATGCATTCTTAAAGATGACATGGCGCAGCTTATAGAGAAAGTGAATAATGCCGACACTCTGGTGTTTTCAACACCTATTTATTACTACGAGATGTCAGGTGCACTCAAAACCTTTTTAGACCGCTGCAATCCTTTGTATATCAGAGACTATCATTTCAGAGAGGTTTACCTGATTACAACTTCAGCAGAGAACTCAGAAACAGTTTTCCAGAGAGCAAAAAGTGGAGTCGAAGGATTTGTTGAGTGTTTCCCAAATTCAAAATTTATGGGGGTATTTTCAGGAGGCGGGCTTACCAATCCTAAGGAAATAAATACTCACGAAGAAATTCTACAGAAAGCATTTGCTTTTGGTGAAAAGCTCTAAAGCTCGCAGGAGAAAAGCATAATGAGAAAATTAAAGTTAAAAACTCTAACGCTATCCGTTCTGATGGCATTATCTCTACAGCTTAACGCTGCAGATATGAACATATATAGCGATGGAGAATCAGAACTAACTCAAAACTACATCCAGACAACAATGGATCAGTACTTTCATCCTGTAAAAAAAGGTGTAAAACCTCAATTCAGACCAGTTAACGGCTGGGTAAGAGAATCTTTTACCGTTGATAAGGTACCAACTGAAAAGTACACTCAGAACATTTACAACAACAATAGGGTATTACTGCAGTGTCATGGTGGCGGCTATATTCTTGGCTTAAACGACAATTACCGTAAATTTGCATTACTTCAGGCTAATGCTTTGAAAGCAGACACAGTCTATACCTTTGATTACCGTCATGCCCCTAAGGATCTATATCCAAGTGCTTTAGAAGATGCTGTAAGTGTTTACAAAAAAATACTTGCTGACGGAGTTACCCCAGAAAACATCATCATTGCCGGTGATTCTGCAGGTGGCAACCTTGCACTTGTACTCAGCCTAAAACTAAAAGAGATGGGAATTCCTCAACCACGTGGTCTTGTATTGCTATCACCATGGACTGCCATGAATACACTTCCATCTCATAAAGATAACAGTACAAAAGATAAGGTCCTGGGAGACAATACTCCTCTGAATGCTGAAATAGGAAAAATCAGCTATGCCAACGGCATAAAACCAGAGGACCCTCGACTGTCTCCATTATATGCAGATCTTAAGGGACTACCTCCTATGCTGATTCAGACAGGAAGCTATGAACTTCTATATTCAGACAGTGTAATGCTAAAGGAAGCTCTAGATAAAGCTAATGTTTATTCTGAACTTAAGGTTTATAAAGGAATGCCGCACGATTTCCCTTTAGTTCTTCCTGAATTACCACAAACTAAAGAGTCATTCAGTGATTTTTCAGAATTTGCTGACAATATTTTTTCAAAATAATCATCAGGAAGAGTCTTAACGTCAATTTAAACTGAAGAGATAAAAGATGAGAAATTTAAAATCATTCATGAAAAAGACTTTATTTGTCGGACTGCTTTTTGGTGGAATCATGAACGTTTATGCAATTCCTCAAGGAGATAATCAGAATATGAATAAAAAAGTAACACAGACCGCAGGAAGAACAGTATTAGGACAGTTTGCCCCTGAATTTGCACACTATAATGACGATGTTTTATTTGGAGAGAACTGGAACAATCAGGATTTAACACTAAAAACCAGAAGTCTCATTACCGTGGTCGCGCTCGTTTCTTCCGGTATTACCGACAGCTCCTTAAAATATCATCTTGAGAATGCCAAAAAGAATGGAGTAACAAGAAAGGAGATTGCAGCAGCCATTACTCATATCTCATTCTATGCCGGATGGCCAAAAGCCTGGGCAGCTTTCAATCTTGCAAAAGAGGTCTGGACAGAGGAAAAGGAAAAAACAGACTCAGAGTTACCTCCAGAACTTGCTGAGTATCAGCAGGGAATGTTCTTCCCTGTGGGCAAATACAATGAAGCCTACGCCAAATACTTTACCAAAAAGAGTTATCTTGCACCTTTATCCACAGAACAGGTCGGAATCTTCAATGTTACCTTTGAACCATCCTGTAGAAATAACTGGCATATTCACCATGCAACCAAAGGTGGCGGTCAGATTCTAATCGGCGTTGCCGGTGTAGGTTTATATAAAGAGGAAGGAAAGCCTATCGTAAAAATACTGCCTGGAGATGTTATCAATATTCCTGCTAACGTAAAACACTGGCACGGAGCAGCTCCTGACGGATATTTCTCTCACCTTGCTGTAGAAGTATCAGGAGAAAACACATCTAACGAATGGCTGGATGCAGTTTCAGATGAAGAATATGAAAAGGAACTGGCAACCTTAAACAAGTAAGGATCAGTACAGATTAGGTCTTGATTGAAGCTTAAGAATTTCGCTTACCTTCAAGGCCTGATTTGCCTTCCTGTAAAGAGCAGTAAGTTCATCCTTCTCAAAGTTTCCACAGGCCTGGAAGAAAAGATATGATCTTCCGTCAAAGTAGGAAATCAGACCTGAGCATGGAGCATTGTCAACATACTTAAAGGCAAAGCCTCTTAAGTCAACAACAGCCTTCAGATCCCATCCCCGGTAGGTATCCATCATATACTGAGCATACTGCTTGGTAGTAGAGAGATTGATGATTGGGTCAAGAATCTGCAGAGAGGCCATCTTACCTCCCTGCTCGTTTATATAAGAAGCCTTATTTCCGACTACAATCTCCTCGAAGTCTTCAACTGCAGCATATGAACACAGAGAAAACATCATCAGAAATAGTGAAATAAGCTTCTTCATATAAATAATTACCTTACAAGCTGCTGATAAGCTGTATTTGAGGTTACCTCTTCTACAGGGTAGTTAATAGCCTTGATAAACTCATTTACGCCCTCTTCCTTATCAGTAACATCCAGTCCGCACAGTACTGAGCAGAACTCCAGACCGGTAATACGGAAGTGGAACAGAGTAATATTATATGAATCTCCCAGAGTTTCAAGGAATCTTAACAGCGCATTTGAAGTTGCAGGGAACTCAAATAAGAACAGTCTTTCATTAAGCTTTGATGAAGGATGTCCGCCAACCATATAACGGATATGATCCTTTGCAAGACCATCGTCGGTAAGGTCAGTAACCAGATATCCATTCTTCTTTAGAGACTTACAGATATCGTTAAGCTCTTTCTTACCCTCAGTAAGTTCAACTGATGCAAATACACGTGCTCTGTCTTCAGTATTATATCTGTAACTAAATTCTGTTACCACACGGTCGCCTAAAGACTTGACCAGGTCAAGGAAGGCTCCGATCTTCTCTGGAATTTCAACAGACAGAATGCCCTCAGACATCTCACCAACGTCACAGCGCTCTGCAACCATACGTAATGAATGGAACTTAACATTGGCACCAGACAGAATTGCAATATGATTGCCAGACTTGATGTTGTTCTCGCGAACGTATTTCTTAAGACCAGCAAGAGATAAGGCTCCACTTGGCTCTGCAATAGCACGGGTATCATCAAAGATATCCTTCATGGCAGCACAGATCTCATCATTTGAACAGGTAATGATGTCATCAAGATACTTGCTCAGTACTCTGAATGTCTCTGTACCAGCCTTGCTTACAGCAACACCGTCAGCAAAGTGGGAAACATAACCGATATCAACAGGAGAACCAGCCTTTAGAGCAGCCTTCATACATGCAGAACCTTCAGCCTCAACACCGATAACCTTGATGTGAGGAAGAATTGCCTTGATATAAGCTGCAATACCGGCAGCAAGACCGCCACCGCCGATCTGTACATAAATGGTATCAATGCTGTCACACTGTCCGATGATTTCATGAGCGATTGTGCCCTGACCTGCGATAACATCAGGATCATCGTAAGGAGGAATCATGGTCAGATTCTTCTTTTTTGACAGCTGCTGAGCATAATCATATGACTCATTGAAGCTGTCACCATAAAGAACCACTTCTGCACCATAGTTTCTTACAGCATCAATCTTAAGATCAGGTGTAGTTGTAGGCATTACAATTACAGCCTTGATTCCAAGTTTCTTTGCTGAAAGAGCAACGCCCTGTGCATGGTTACCGGCAGATGCGGTAATAATACCGGACTTTAAGGCAGCCTCATCAAGATTCTTGATCTTATGATATGCACCGCGAAGCTTGAAAGAATGGATCTTCTGATAATCTTCTCTTTTTAATAGTACATTTACACCAAGTCTTGATGACAGTGAATCAAGACTCTGCAGAGGTGTAACCTTAACTAAATCATAAATACGGGCTAAAAGAGTTTTCTTAAGATAGCCCTGAGCATCTAACTGTTTTTCTGCCATATACTATAGACCTTCTAGTTTACTGCGGTCACGCACGCCGCCTTTATCTGCACTTGATGCAAGTTTACCGTAAGCCTTAAGAGCAAAAGTAATCTCTCGGTCACGGTTAACAGGCTGCCATGCATTCTTCCCCTTTGCTTCCATCTTTGCACGTCTTGCTGCAAGTTCCTCGTCTGAAACAGCCATACGAATGGTTCTGTTTGGAATATCGATTTCGATTAAATCGTTTTCTTCTAATAGTCCGATATTTCCACCATTTGCAGCCTCAGGAGAAACATGTCCGATTGAAAGACCTGATGAACCACCAGAGAATCTTCCGTCGGTTACAAGAGCACATTTCTTTCCTAAACCAACTGACTTTATATATGAGGTTGGGTATAGCATCTCCTGCATACCTGGACCGCCACGAGGTCCCTCATAACGAATGATTACAACATCGCCTTCCTTAACCTTACCGCCTAAAATACCCTCTACTCCATCTTCCTGGCTTTCGAATATTCTTGCAGGACCAACAAACTTCAGGATTGATGAATCAACACCGGCTGTTTTAACAATACAGCCGTTCTCTGCAAGATTACCGTATAGAACAGCAAGACCACCATCCTTAGAGTAGGCGTGGTCAACGTCATGGATACAGCCGTTAACTCTGTCAGTATCAAGCTTATCTGTGGTGTTATTCTGAGAGAAAGCCTTGATGTTGTACTTTCCACCGGCACATGCCTTGTAGAACTGCTTAACTTCCTCTGAAGGTGATTTTTCAAGATCATACTTGTCGATCTGCTCACCGATAGACATTCCCAGAACAGTTCTTGAGTCCTCGTGAAGAAGTCCCTTTTTCTTAAGCTGTGCCATGATATTCATGATACCACCGGCATTGTGAAGGTCTTCCATGTGCCACAGAGGAGTTGAAGGAGACATCTTACAGATATGAGGAACCTTTCTTGATAATCTGTCAATGTCTGCCATGGTGAAATCAACACCGGCTTCCTGAGCTACAGCCAGAAGATGCAGAACGGTATTGGTTGAACCGCCCATTGCAATATCAAGGCTCATAGCATTTTCAAAAGTGTTCTTGGTTGCAATTGATCGTGGAAGTACAGAATTGTCACCATGCTCGTAATGAGCCTTGGCCATTTCCACAATTCTCTGAGCAGCCTTAACAAACAGCTGCTTTCTGTATTCGTGAGTTGCAACAAGTGAACCGTTGCCAGGCAGTGATAAGCCTAAAGCCTCGGTCAGTGAATTCATTGAGTTTGCGGTAAACATACCTGAGCATGAACCGCAGGTTGGACATGCAGCAGATTCAACCGCACGAACCTCTTCATCAGTAACATTTGGTTCTGCTGAAACGATCATGGCATCAATCAGATCAACCTTGTGATCACAGCCATCCATACGACCAGCTTCCATAGGACCGCCTGAAACAAAGATTACAGGAATATTCAGTCTCATTGAAGCCATCAGCATGCCAGGAGTTACTTTATCGCAGTTTGAAATACATACCAGAGCATCAGCCTTATGAGCATTTACCATGTATTCAACTGAGTCAGCAATAATATCGCGGCTTGGAAGAGAATAAAGCATGCCGGTGTGGCCCATTGCAATACCGTCATCAACCGCAATGGTATTGAATTCTTTGGCAATACCACCTGCCTTTTCAATTTCCTTAACAACCAGCTGACCGATTTCGTGTAGATGAACATGACCTGGAACAAACTGTGTAAAAGAGTTTGCAACCGCAATAATTGGCTTTCCAAAATCACTATCCTTTACACCGGTTGCTTTCCACAATGCACGGGCACCGGCCATTATTTTCCCTTCGTAGGTTACCTTAGAACGATAGTTGTTTGACATATGCGGTTTCCTTTTTATCTGCGCATTTTTACTGATGCATGTGATTTATTGTTATCAGACAGAACTGCTCCATTAAAGGAGCAGTCTTTATTGTTTTTATTAGGCTTTGCAAGGGGTTAGCCAGCCATACTTATCCTCAGTCTCGCCTCTTACGATTGCGAAGAATGCGTTCTGAAGCTTCTCGGTAACAGGACCTCTGTAACCTTGACCAACATCGATGCCGTCAACAGAAGCAATTGGGGTAATCTCTGCAGCGGTACCGGTAAAGAACATTTCGTCAGCCAGGTAAACAAACTCGCGAGGAAGAGGCTGAGTACGAACCTCATAGCCTAAATCCTGAGCTACCTTGATAACAGCATCACGGGTAATACCTGGTAGCAGACCAGCTGTGGTTGGAGCGGTGTAGATTACGTTATCCTTAACAAAGAATACGTTCTCACCTGAACCTTCTGATACATAACCGTTTGAATCTAGAGCGATTGCCTCGGTATAACCGTTGTTGGTGCACTCATTGGCGATCAGAATTGATGACAGATAGTTACCGGCAGCCTTAGCCTCTGTAGGAATTGTATCAGGAGCGAGACGACGCCATGAAGAAACACATGCCTTAATACCTTTCTTAAGACCTTCCTCACCTAAGTAAGCACCCCAAGGAAGAGCACAAACCATAGCGTCAGCGTTTACACCTTTCTTGAACTTAACTCCAAGACCAACTTCACCCATGAAGATCAGAGGACGGATGTAACCAAATTCAAGATCGTTCTCAGTGATTACCTTCTTGCAGGCATCCATGATTTCTTCTTTAGTCTGAGCAACAGGGAATCTGTAGATCTTTGCTGAGTTGAATAATCTGTCAATGTGCTCCTTCAGACGGAAAATCTGAGGGCCCTTTGCAGTCTTGTAAGCACGAATTCCCTCAAACACAGCTGAACCATAGTGAAGAGCGTGAGCAGTAACGTGTACCTTAGCATCTGCCCATGGAACCATTTTTCCGTTGAACCATATAAACTTAGTTGCATCTGAGTTCATTTTTAATCCCCTTTTGTTAATTTCAACTGAACATAAGTTCTGAAAAGTCTATCATCTTGTTCAAACCATTTTTGCCAAATAAATCATGGTCTGAAGCAATTTTATGAATTCGATTGTTAGATCGATTATATCTCAAAAAATGAAACATAGTTAATATTATGTTCCTTTTTTTGCAAAAATAAAATTATGCTCAAAAAGTGGTAGAATGTGAGCTCAATTATCCAATACCAAAGGTTATATAAAAATATGTTGTCTTTTTTACCTGGCCCACTGCTGTTTATTATTAACAGCTTACTGATTGCATTTAATGTAATCCTGATCGCCACACCTATTCTGCTACTGGGAATAGTAAAGATTCTTCTGCCATTTGATTTCATCAAGAAATTTGTAGATAGCTGTAACTACTATCTATATAAAATATGGGTTGTTGATAACAGAATGCTCATGTCTCTTACAAATGACATCAGATGGCATATAACAGGAGACGAGATCCCATCTACACGTAAATCCTGCATTGTTCTGTCAAACCATATAAGCTGGCTTGATATTCTTTTTATCGGTGCCGTATATGGAGGAAGAATTCCAATCACTAAATTCTTCATGAAGCAGAATCTTATCTATATTCCTTTTGTAGGACTTGCCTGCTATACCCTTGGTATGCCTTTTCTCAAAAGATATCCAAAAGAGAAGCTTTTAAAGAATCCAGCCCTAAGAACCAAGGATGTTGAGACCACCAAGAAGGTCTGCCGTGAGCTGGTTAAATTCCCATCCTCACTTATCAACTTCTGTGAGGGAACACGTTACACCCCGGAAAAAGCCAAAAAGGCAAAATCCACCTACAGACATCTTATGCCACCAAAGGCTGCATCTTTGGGAGTTGCCTTATCAGAGATTTACGATGAGGTTGAGTATATCTTCAACACCACATTCTACTATCCAGAGAACTCCAAAGGAGCATTCATGGATATGATGTTCGGCAGAATCAAGAATGTTTATGTAAACATTGAAATTCTTGAAAAGAACGATCGTCTGCGCGGTAACTACCTTGAGGATAAGACCTTCAAGCACGACTTCACCATGTATCTGCGTGAGCTGTGGGAGAAGAAAGATCTTGTTATAGATCAGATGGAAGCTGATTATAAGGAACAGAGCAGTAAACAATAAGCCAGATTTATTGTTTTTTTAAGATATTTGAAATGGAGATACCTTACACACAAGGTATCTCTTTTTTTAATCTGGCTTTTGACCATCATGAGCTTTCCAGGCACACTCACAAAGACGCATTTCACTGAATACAGCAGTGAATGAAGACTCCTCAGGAGAACAGGCATATATTCCGAATCTGATTTTCTTATTTGCTTCAAACAAATGAAAAATCCGCATCTGTTTCCATTTAAGTCCGTCATCTGAACATTCTATACAGAAATCATCCTCTCTTCTGCTTAGGCGGTACCACATGCTTTTCACGTCAGAAGATATTTCTGTTGTTGCCCAATCAGAATAACCATGATTAGTTACAACACTTCCAAGGTGAGAAAATTCAGAGTTTTCAAATTCAACAGAAGCCTTTGCCCAGTTTTCTCCGTCAAGATATAGAACCACACCGCACTGATCAAATCTGTGGTGACTATCCATGAACTCAGTTTTAACGATAAAGGAGAAAAACAGTTCATCTGAATCCATCTGAAAAACAGGCGCATTATCGTTCTGAAAATGATAGTAGGTTCGTTGCCAGAGATCTGTATGAGGAGCTGTTGTAATCAGGATCTGATTATCTTTTAGAACATAGTCTTTTGGAGATCTGTTCCATTTGAAGCCAGAAATTATTTTGTCAAAAGATAGTGACATATCACGCATAAGAAACTCCTTCCAGGAAACTCAAATAAAAATGTAGAACGAAAACAAACTGCGAAAAGGCTCCAAAATGATGACGTACTCGTTTCTATGACATATCTATCAATATAGGTATTTTTTTTCTTTTATTATTTAAGCATAAACTTTATCTGACTCTGGCTGTCTTTTGTCTAATTTGAGCCAAAATATGAAAATAATCACTCTGTTTTGTTCCCTGATCCTAGTTTTATCAGCCTGCACACATACATCTTCAGATATTTCTGCAGGAAGTCGCGATTATTATGAAAATTCATACCTGCTTTCCTGTGATTACCAGAATGCAGTTATAGATGCTGTCATTCCGGCACAAAGCAGAATATACAACGGACTTACGGAAATCAAATCCCCCGAAGATAATTCACAACAGGAATGGATTACCGTTAACAATAAGAAAATGGTGCTTGTAACTACGCTCATAAAAGAAGAGGTTCTCAAGTACTGGATGTCCAATGATGCATTTACGGTTAGGGTTGACTGCTGGGTCAGTGTTCCTTCCGAATGGAAAAAATTTAAGGATGAGTTTGCTGGACTTAACGATAAAGCAAAAAAAATCAGAATGCTGCAGCTGCTGGGAATGCCCGGTGATTCAACAAATTCTGTAATGGTTGAATTCTATGCGGATGCAGAGTCAGTTTTCAGGCCATCCAAAGACCGAGAAACCTGTGACAGAGTAGCCTCACTTGAGTTTCCGGCAAATACAGATTCAGAATACAGAAAATGGTTCGAAGAACAGAAAGACAGAGCATATAAGTCAAGTCCAGGATTCCCATTCACTCAGCTTGGATACAGTTATGACTGGAACCATTACTCTAAAAACAACATTGGACTAAGTGAGTTTGTGGTACCTAAGGGAACACTGGTAAAGGTAAAAAACAGATTGAATTATCAGGATTTTATTAAAGAAATAAGATAAGGAAAAAATGGAGTAAGGCTAAACGAAGATGTTTAGCCTTTTTGTTTTTCTACTTTAGAGTCAGCAGGTATTTAATCAGATCAATGTACTGTTCTGCTGTATCAATATTATCTGTCATTGCCAGATACTTTCCGTTAACAACAATCTCAGGAACAGCCTCAATGCCATATTCCTTGGTATATCTGTCAAACTCTGAAATCTTGGCTGCAGTAATAAATGACTTTGATTCCTGCTCATAGCGGTCTTTTGAAACACCAAGGCTTTCAAACAGATCTGCAAAATATGAAGGATCTTCAGGATACTGCTCTTTTACATGAATTCTTTCAAAAAGCTCTTCTCTAAATTCCTCGCCAATGCCGATATTCAAGGCAACAGCATAGGCTCTCTGAGTTTCTACACCAACATCTCCGCCAATGATTCCGACTGGATTGTATATATACTCGGCCTTACCCTCAAAAGCCTTTTTAATCTCGTTAAAACTTGGATCAAGAGCAAAACAGTGAGAACAGAAGAATGAGAAAAACTCCCTGATCTGAGGAGTAGTGGTTATATTCTCAGTTACAATCTTATAATCAGTACCAAGTTTGTATTCCTTTGCATTAACACTGTTTGCAAATAAGACACAGACTAATAAAGTCAGAACAACTTTAAACGCATTCTTAAACATCAATCAATCCTTAATTAAAAAGGCAATCTTTCCCAGCAGGATACTCTGTTACGCAGTTCATGAGGATCTCGCTTTGTTCTTTTAACCCCACGACTTATATAATAAAAGAACATCCTTGTAAGAAAATTATTCTTCACGACCATTTTACTTAAAATATAAAGTATTTTGACGGTCTTTCTTGAAATTTTAACAATCCTGTCTGTTTCAGGATCTGCATCATTGAGAAGTTTCAAGGTTGCAGTTGCCATAGCAATGTTGAGCAGACAGAATAATCTTATTCCACTTTCTTTTGTAGGGATCCTGAGAATAAAACTCAGTGCATCATCAAGGTGTCCCTGACAGATGGCAAGATATTCCTTTATAACCTCGGCTGAATTAGAGCCATCCCTGGCTATAGGTAGGAAACAGGCATCTCTATCCTTATCTACAAGTCTGTCCTTGAGAATATTTGTAAGCTGAAGACCTTCTCCAAAACTTACAGAGAGATCCATCAGAGCCTTCTTATCTATATCATGATTATGCTCGGAAAATAGAGCAGCAAGAAGTTCACCTACGACACCGGCAACATAATAACAGTAATGATCTACATCATTTATATTTCTAATCTCTGTACCTTCAAGAGATCTGGACATACCAAGCGACAGGATTGAAACTCCCTTTGAAAGGATGTTTCTAACCTTGATAGGAAAGCCTAGAGTTCTTTTAATTACTGCAGGCATATCCTCGATTAAGGCAAATTCCTTATCCACAGCTCCATCATGAACCAGATCAACAGCCTGTTTATGAAGTTTTAAAAGCTCCATCTCATCATTAAAGCCTTCTTTACAGAATAGAGAAAAAGACTTTAACCATGAGATTTTCTTTTCTACCTGTGCCTTAGGATCATCCTCTACGGTGTCAGCAATTCTACATAAAAGATAAGCATTTGATATATAATCAATTAATGCCTCTGGGAGCATAGGAATCGTAAGAGCAAATGTTCTTGAAACATTTCTCAGGTGTTCCTGCTGAGAAGAAAAATCAATTTCAGTTAACACTTTGAAAATATCCCGTCGCGCAAAATTTTCTATAATGATACAGTCAGCAATACTATTAATATAAAAAAAGATTTAGGTAGAAGTATATCATGGATAACTGCTTACAAAGAGAACATCCTCCTGTAGGAAACCTATTATTAAGAACACTTGCAATGCCAGGCGATACTAATCCTGCTGGAGATATTTTCGGCGGATGGATTATGTCACAGATGGATATAGCAGGCGCCCTTCTTGCCAGAGAAGTTGCCAACGGAAGAGTTGTAACTGTAGCCGTTGAGGGCATGTCATTTTTAAAACCGGTAGCTGTTGGAGATATTGTCTGCTGTTATGGAAAATGCACACATGTTGGCAATACCTCGCTAAAGGTTCACATGGAAATCTGGGTTAAAAAATTCATTGTATCCCCTACTGATGAGCATGCAGAGAGATATCTGGTTACAGAGGCTAACTTCATTTATGTAAGTGTTGATAAGGACGGAAAACCCAAACCACTGCCACCAACAGCTAAAATTGTTGCTGAAAAGGGAATTGATGCTGCAAGAGTAGGTCTGAACAGTGACGGCACTCTAAAATAGTTTAGGATAGTAAAAAAATACCTGACAGACTATAGTTTAGTATGTCAGGTATTTTTTTATAAGAAATCATTTATAGTGAAGCAACTGTAAGAAGCTTTATTTCTTCAAATTCTCTGTCGATGAAATATTCAAAGTGTTTCTTAATATTCTCTGTATATCCCAGTCTTGACTGATGGAAGAAGCCGACACAGAACATAGCAAGATGTTCTGCCGCAGTTGCAATAGCAAGATTTGCAGGAAGCTGACCTTTAGCAATACAGTTTCTTAAAATCTTGTTCATAAGCTCATGTCTTGCCTTGATAAATTCAAGAACCTTGGCTCGTACAATATCATTTCCAGCAGAACCGTTCATAATAGAGATAATCATTGACATCAGAGATGAACTGATAAACTTGTTGCTTTCCTCGTCTACCATTGATTTTATACAGGTCTTAAGCTTTGATAGAGGATCCGGCTCAGCAGGATCTGCAGCATCATGTAGAAGCTGGATGGAGAACTTCTCTGTATCAATGAAGTCCATCAGATTTACCAAGAGTTCTTCCTTATTTTCAAAATGCCAGTAGATTGCACCTCTGGTAACACCTGCATATTTTGCTATATCGGATAGACTGGTTCTTTCATAGCCTCTACGGGTAAAAAGTCTTTGAGCACTCTCTAAGATTTTTTTTCTGGTTGCTAGAGAATCTTCCTGAGTTCTGCGAGGCATAAAACCACCTTATATATATGAACAAAATTCAAAATTCTGTATGTAAATCTATCTGAAATTTTATGAAATCTACCTCATTTGTCAATGTTTATAGGAAATTCTTATCAAGAATTGCTTTTACAATGCATAAGTTAGCTCTCAAAATAAAAAAATATCGATAAAAATGCGACAACATAATAAATGCGCTTTTTTTTCACCAAAAAACATAACAGTTTGAAAAAATTACGAGTTTTTCTACAATAGACATACAATTGTCTTATTTGTGTTTAGTAACAAAATGAGATTTAAGTAGCATAATTACAGCTTGCAATTTTATGCAAACTTTCACTCTATTAATAAGAATAACACCTCATTATCCATAGGACCCTTGTGTATGTTATTGTTCAGAGCAAACAAATTCATATTACCTTGTGCGATTGCAGTGGCAATCCTTTCATTAGCAGGATGTGGTAAGTCAGAAGACCAGCAGCATGGAGCCCTACCAGTTGACGTTACTCTGGTAAAGAAGGCAGATGTCGCAGTTATTTCACGTCTAACCGGAAGAGCATCCGCAACCCGTAAGGCTGAGGTTAGACCTCAGGTTACAGGAATTCTTCAAAAACGCTTATTCGTTGAAGGTTCTATTGTTAAACAGGGAGATCAGCTGTATCAGATTGATCCATCTGTATATGAGGCAAATGTAAAATCAGCTGAAGCAGCCCTCGCAAGTGCAAAGGCAACTCTTCACTCAAGCAGACTGAAGGCAGAAAGATACAGAAGTCTGTTAGAAAAGAAGGCTGTAAGTAAGCAGGATTATGATGATGCGCAGGCAGCTTACCTGACTGCAAACGCAAATGTTAAATCAGCTGAGGCAAGCCTTGCTACAGCTAATATCAATCTTGCATATACAAAGGTATACGCCCCTATTACAGGAACAATCAGCCGTTCAGATATAACCGAGGGAGCTCTTGTTTCATCAGGTCAGGTTACTGCTATGACAACCATTCAGCAGCTGGACCCTATTTATGTTGACCTGGGTCAGACTGCAGAGGAAAACATCTTATTACGTAAGAATCTGACAGAAGGCAAGCTGTTAAATGACGGTAAAGCAACTGTTGACATCTATCTGTCAGACGGAACCAAATATGCTCATCCAGGTACCATTGAATTTGCAGAAATGAGTGTTGATGAGTCAACAGGCATGGTTAATCTGAGAGCTTTAGTTCCAAATCCAGAGCATATTCTGCTACCAGGAATCTTCCTTCGTGGCGAAATCAATCAGGGTGTAATGCCAAATGCGCTTACCGTTGCAGCAAACGGTGTTCAGCGTGAGGCCAACGGTATCACCTATATATATGCAGTAAATGAGCAGAGCCAGGTTCAGAGAATCAACGTTAAGCTAGGTGCTCAGACCGAGAATGCATATGTAGTTCTGGAAGGATTAAAGGAAGGTGACAAGGTCATCACCAGCAACACCCAGAAGATCCGTCCAGGTGTACCTGTAACACCTATTATTCCAGGTCAGGCTCCTCAGAACGGACAGCAGCCTCAACAACAGCAGCAGAATAAATAGTAACGAGGAATAATAACAGATGGCTCGTTTTTTTATTAATCGACCTATTTTCGCATGGGTGATTGCAATCTGTATTATGCTTGCAGGTATTTTTGCAGTTAATACACTGCCTGTATCACAGTATCCTACAATTGCACCACCTTCAGTATCCATCAGATCAACATATCCTGGCGCTGATGCTCAGACTGTTGAAAGATCTGTTACACAGATTATCGAACAGAACATGACCGGTCTTGATGGTTACATGTATATGAGTTCATCATCCGATTCGTTTGGTAACTCTAGCATCGAAATTACATTTGAACCAGGTACCAATGCCGATATTGCACAGGTTCAGGTTCAGAACAAGATGCAGCAGACTCAGTCACAGCTGCCAACAACTGTTCAGCAGAACGGTGTTGACGTATCCAAGTCAACCGATGCTTTCCTGCTTATTGTATCTTTAGCTGCTACTGATACAGAGCATACATCAACCGATATCTCTGACTACATGGAGACAAATCTTAAAGAACCTCTATCTCGTGTTGACGGTGTAGGTTCTCTGCAGGTTTTCGGTGCTCAGTATGCAATGCGTATATGGCTTGATCCAGAGAAACTGAACAACTACGCTATCTCAGCAGGTGAAGTTTCTGCTGCTCTTCAGGCTCAGAATGCTCAGGTTACATACGGTTCTCTAGGTGGAACTCCTGCTGTTCCCGGTCAGCTTTATACCTATACAATCTCAGGTCAGAAGAGACTGGAGAACGTAGAGCAGTTTGAAAACATTCTTCTTAAGGTAAATCCTGACGGTACCAAGGTAAAACTGAAGGATGTAGCAAAGATTGAGCTGGGTTCAGAATCTTACAACACAAGCAGTAAGTTCAACGGAAAAGCATCTTCCGGTCTTGCTATCATGCTGGCTTCAGGAGCAAATGCGCTTGAAACAGCTAAGAGAGTAAAGGAAGTCGTAAATGAGAAGGCTCAGTACTTCCCTGACTGGGTTGAACTGACATACCCTTACGATACAACAGAATTCATCGAAGTGTCTATCAATGAGGTATACCACACATTATTCGAGGCTATTCTGCTGGTTGTTATAGTTATGTATCTGTTCATGCAGAACTTCCGTGCAACCCTGATTCCTTCCATTACAGTTCCTGTTGTTCTGCTAGGTACCTTTGCCATCATGCAGGCATTCGGATTCTCCATTAATACCCTGACCATGTTCGGTCTGGTACTGGCAATCGGTCTTCTGGTTGATGACGCAATTGTTGTGGTGGAGAACGTTGAACGTATTCTTCACGAAGAACCTAACCTGACACCTAAACAGGCAACCGTAAAATCCATGGATGAAATTACAGGTGCTCTGATTGGTATTGCGCTGGTTCTGTCCGCAGTATTTGTACCTATGGCATTTTTCGGTGGTTCTACCGGTATTATCTATCGTCAGTTCTCAATCACCATCGTATCAGCCATGGTGCTGTCAGTATTCATCGCAATTGTTCTGACACCAGCTCTTTGTGCAACTATCCTTTTACCTCCAGGATACAAGCCAAAGAAACGTAACCTGTTTACATATATTGTCTACAGATTTGACAAGCTATATGAGCCAGTACGCAGAATCATTGCCCTGTGGAATAAGTTCTTTGCCTATGTTTCAAAGAAATATCAGGACATGGTGATTGTAATCGTTCAAAGAATCGGAAGATATCTGGTTTACTACACTATTATCTGTGTTGCACTGGTATTCGGTTTCACCAGAATTCCTACAGCATTCCTTCCAAGTGAAGACCAGGGTGTGCTTCTGACGATGGTAAGTCTGCCAGCAGGTTCTACCAAGGAGAAAACCGAAGGTGTACTGAAACAGGTAGCAGATTACTTCCTGAATGCCGAAACAGAAAACGTAGAGAGTATTCTTACCGTAGCAGGCTTCTCTTTTGCAGGTCAGGGACAGAATACCGGTATGGGATTCATTAAGCTCAAGGACTGGTCTGAGAGAACCTCAAGATCACAGCATCCTGATATGATTTCAAACCGCGCTCAGATGCCTCTGTTAGGAGGAATTCGTGATGGTCTGGCCTTTGCGTTCAATATTCCTGCAATTCCAGAATTAGGTACTGCAGACGGTTTCGACTTCTTCCTTGTTGATGGTGCATCTCAGGGACATGAGAAGCTGACAGAGGCAAGAAATCAGCTTTTATATGCAGCATCTCAGTCAAAGATGCTAACTCAGGTTCGTGCCAACGGTATGGATGACACACCTCAGCTGAAAATTAAAATTGATTATGAAAAGGCTATGTCTTTAGGTCTTTCACCTGCAGACATTAATCAGACCTTCTCAACAGCATGGGGTTCCTCTTATACCGATAACTTCATGGATAGAAACCGTGTTAAAAAAGTCTATATCCAGGGTATGGCAAAAGATCGTATGACAGAGAACGATCTGAAGAAGTGGTACGTAAAGAGCAACAATGGCAGCATGGTTCCATTCAGTGCTTTCGTAACCATGGAGTGGACATACGGTTCACCACGTCTGGAAAGATTCAACGGTCTGTCTGCAATGGAAATTCAGGGTTCTGCTGTTCCGGGAGTATCCTCTGGTCAGGCTATGGATGAGATGGAACGAATCGCTAAGGAAGTTCTGCCTCCAGGCTATGGCATTTCATGGTCAGGCGTATCCTATCAGGAAAGACTGGCTGGTGCTCAGGGACCTATGCTTTACTTAGTATCACTGCTGGTTGTTTTCCTATCTCTGGCAGCACTGTACGAAAGCTGGTCAATTCCTTTTGCTGTTATGCTGGTTGTACCTTTAGGTATTATCGGTGCAATTGGTGCAGCTGTCCTGACACAGTACGTTCCATTTATTACTTCGCTAACCAACGACGTATACTTCCAGGTTGGACTTCTGACCACAGTGGGTCTTGCATCTAAGAACGCAATTCTGATTGTGGAATTCGCAAAAGATCTGTATGACCGAGGTGAAAGACTGACCGAGGCAGTTGTGCATGCAGCAAGACTTCGTTTCCGCCCAATTATTATGACTTCTATGGCATTTATTCTGGGTGTGCTTCCTCTTGCAGTATCATCTGGTGCTGGTGCCGCAGGACGTAACGAAATCGGTATCTGCGTTATCGGTGGTATGCTGACAGCTACAGTTCTTGCAATCTTCTATGTTCCTGTATTCTTCGTTCTGATCATGAGATACTTCACCAAGTATGTTCCTGCAGATGTAAAACAGGAAAAAGCTAAGATTCATCAGGAGAAACTTGTTTCTCAGATAAATGAGGCAAAAGAAGAAGAATAGTTAATGATTACTTACAATCACGGCCACATTTTGTGGCCGTTTTTTTTTGCTTGAAGAGATTGTTACTGGTGAACCAGAATTGTCACCAGATCGTGATTGATATCATCCATCAGAGGAGCCATTGCAAATGGGCCATGTGACAGACAGTCAACCAGAAGTTCCCTGTCATTTGTATTATCAGCATTGGTAAACTTCTCTGGCAGCAGATATCCAAGCTTCTGGATATAAAGTGCACTGGTAAGATCGCACTCAGGAAGAAGAGTTCTGGTTCTTCTGATTGCCTCTGTAAGTTCGAAAGCATTCTCCTTGTTAAGACCACCGTGTCTGTCATTCATACACTCAATGATCTGATCCTTTTTGAAGGATAAGACGAAATATCTCTTTGAATTTATAGGGAAGGAATTCATCTGAATCTGATTAACAATATTTGAAGATATCAGAGCTTCTCCCCACAGACTGTCAATCATCAGAATGTAGCTGTCTGATGTTGTATCAAAAAGCTGATAGTGATCTCTGATAATAAGTGGAGCTGTAATCATTGAATTACTCTCTTCTCCAAGCAGGAAATCATCAACAATCTCTCCTGTTTCAAAAAGAGGTTCATTCTCGTTAAGAGTAAAACCGTGTTCAGTCAGACATTTTCTGAAATAGAAGTATGAGACTGAATCATTAAGACCATCAGGTGCAGTCAGCTTCTCAGGATCATTCTTACCTCTTAGAGCATTTTCAAAAAGACATCTGTCTGAGACCTTTCCTACAAGAGAGTATGTTGGAAGAATAACGGAACGGGATTCAAAATACAGACCGTCTCTAAGATTTGAATCAAGATCAAGCTGTCTTGTATGAATAAAAGCAGAGAAAAGAGCATAAGCATAACGCAGAGACTTATTGATTCTGATATTGGTTAGTCTTGTAACTCTGTGAACTGATGATGAAAACAGAAGGTAAATCTTTCTTGAATCTACTTCAATACACTCAAAATCTCTGTCTTTAAGAAGTCTTGATGCAACCCATTTATCATGAAGCTCAGGAAGGACAGCCAGAATGTAATGTCTGCCGTCAGCACTTATATAAAGCTGCCATGAATCAGACTCATCTTCAAGTTCACCGATAACAATGCCAGATGCAAGCTTATACTCAGATGTAAAAAAAGCATTACTTTCTTCATCTGAAATCATGAACTTGCTTTCATCTACAATAAAACTGCTCATATAACTATCTCTAAATTAAAAAGAACGTGAGGAAATAATAAAGAAATGGCTGTCGATTTACCATGATTAAATTCTCACGCTCTGGAAAAAAAATTACTGTTCACATACATGATCCCTGTATTTGTATAATAATTTTTACTTATTGAGAATTATTCTTGTTAAGAATTATTTTTATATTAATCACATCTATAAAAGTGCATATATACTGAATTTACTATATCTAATTTTGCGCTAATTTTCAGAGAGTAAAGTCATGGCGCAACCTAAAATGTAAAAAATTTTAATTCATCAATACATAATAATTAAAATTATTTTCAAACAGACATTTTCAGTTGCAGGCAATTACTTATGAGGTATTTAACAATCACATTGAAAGTTTGGGGAAATATATGACTTTCGTTGAATCCATCAAAACCTGCTTATTGCAGAAATGCTTTTCTATTCAGGGTAGAGCCAGTCGCTCAGAGTACTGGTGGTTTGCGCTGTTCTGCTACATAGCAAACTTTATCTTCAACTTTATTCCTTACTTAGGAATTCTGCTTTCTGTAGCACTTATGGTTCCTACATTTACAGTAGCAATCAGACGCTGTCATGATCTTGGCAGAAGCGGCTGGTTACTGCTTGGCCCAACTCTGTTCATTCTAGTTGGAGCTGTAATTATGGGAATCGGTATCGCTGCATCAAGCAGCGGAATGATGTACTTCGGCATGTTCCTTATGATTATTGGTGCAATTGGCGGTATTGCCCTTTCAATCTACTTCATCTTCCCTGGTACTCAGGGAGCTAACAAATACGGTGAAGGTCCTTACGTATTTACCGAGCAGAACGCTACAGTTCAGGCTTAATTACTCACTCCTTACATATTTAATGTGTAATTTGAGATGTTGAACTAATCCTCAGCCAGTGCTGAGGATTTTTTTAATTAGGTTAGTAAAGTAAAGTTTCATAGCCCATTTCTAATTCAATTCATGACTAACCTATCGTAATTAAAACCATATAATCCTGTGTGTTAGGTTAAAATATTGTAATTTTCATCACATTTTTCGATTTATCAGCCCAATGGTGCTATAATTAGCCCTTCAAATTTTCCGATAGTAAACCATACTATTGTGATAAGACAGAGATTTTTACAGGTACGAGAGCGATCCTCTCTGCCAGAATATAACCTACAGGAACAGCCTGTCTGGAGTTTTCATTATGATTACAATTCAGGAATTAAAGCCAGTATTTACTGCAGAGCAGATTCAGAAGAGAGTTAAAGAGCTAGGTGAGCAGATTACACGCGACTACGAAGGTCAGGACTTCATTTGCGTTGGTGTTCTAAGCGGAGCCGTTATCTTCTTCTCAGACCTGCTGAAGAATATTGATTCCACCAGAGTTTCACTTGATTTCATGCGTGTATCTTCATACGGCAGTGCAACTGAGACTTCAGGCGTTGTAAAGATTATTGAAGACGTTAAATTCAACATGGCAGGTAAGAATGTTCTTATCATTGAGGATCTGATTGATTCAGGTCTGACCATGAAGAAGGTTAAGGAAGTATTCATCGAGCGTGGAGCAAAGTCTGTTAAGTTATGTGCTCTAATCAATAAAAAAGAACGCCGTGAAGTAGATGTTACCATTGATTACTATGGATTTGAGCTGGATAAGGGCTTTATCTTAGGTTACGGTATGGACTTTGATGGCAGATACCGCAATCTTCCAGCTGTATACGAAGCTGTAATCAAAGAAGAATAATTACTTTTCAAAAAAATGGCTCTTTTTCGAAAAAAATCATGAAAAAGGGCCATTTTTTTACTTTTATATAAGAAATTATCTGTTTTTTTAATAAAAAGCCAAATCTTTAAACAGCGGATTCTCACCTCTCAGAAATCACATTTCAAAGAATTTAAACATTTTTAATCGAAAGTGATAAAGGTTAGCAAAAACTCTTTTTTATTTAATCTCTAAAAAATATAATTCACATGTTGGTTATATTTTTAAGCGGTTTATATATGAAAGAAGTAGCACTCTTTTATGGAACTTATACTGGCGTAACCGGTGAGGTTGCCCAGAAAATTGTAAATGAGCTTGGCGCTGATAAGGTTGATATCTACAATATCAGCAAAGATGGCGACAAGATGGAACAATACCAGAAACTGATTATCGGTACTTCTACATGGAGTATCGGTGAGCTTCAGGAAGACTGGAATGACTTCATGCCTAAGTTACAGAAGATGGACTTTACAGGCAAGACAGTCGCACTGTTCGGTACAGGTGATCAGGTAGGATATCCTGATACTTTCCTTGACGGTATGGGTATGCTCTATGAGACCTTCCAGTACAGAGGAGCAAACTTTATCGGATTCTGGCCTACTGTTGGCTATGACTTCACAAGCCCTCTTCCTTTATTAGATCACGACAGATTTGTTGGACTGGCAATTGATGAGGATAATCAGCCAGAACTGACTGACGAGCGAATCAAAGAATGGTGCAGTCAGATAAAACCTCTTCTAGGTTTATAGTTTTCAGAAAGGCTAACGATTATATGTTAGCCTTTTTTACATCTGTCCCAAGTATGATGCACCAGACGAGAAACCACCCTGCACTCATAACAAAACATACATGTAATTTTCTGCACCAAAATTAAGCAAATCCATATAATCGTTTTTTTTACCACTCTAAGAAACTAAAATAACTCTCAATATTTCAAAAATATTCGTTATTTGCTAAATGAAATAGCACTTTATTTTTTCTCTGATAAAACAGTATAATTTAACGCTTTGATTTATCAGACTAGATAAGTAAGTAGTATTTATTCAATTATTAGGTAAGACTATGACTTCTACAAAACGTGTAGGCTTTTCATCTAAATTAGGTGGATTGCTAGCCGCTGCCGGTTCTGCTATCGGTTTAGGTAACATCTGGCGTTTTCCTACTCAGTGTGGTGAAAACGGAGGTTCAGCCTTTTTACTAGTGTATTTCCTGATTATTATTTCTTTCGGAATTCCACTTTTAATTGCAGAATTTTCAATAGGTCGTCATTCCAGAGCTAACGTAGGTAACGCTTACAGCGTTCTTGCACCAAACTCATTCTGGAAATTCGTTGGTTTCGGTTCTGTTGCTGTTGCAACTATTATTCTGTGCTACTACAACGTGGTTGTTGGTTGGGTTCTGTATTATGCATGGGATTCTGTAACAGGAACCTTTAATGATTTAGCTGCAATTCAGGCAACAGCTGAAGCAGGCAAAGATGTGTTTACAGACCACTTTGTTGGCTTTATCTCCAATCCTTGGAAGCCAATTGTTGCACTGTTTATCGTACTTGCTATTATCCACGGCATTATTGTCTGTGGTGTACAGAAGGGTATTGAGAGATCTTCAAAGCTTTTAGTTCCAGCTCTATTCGTAATCATGGTAATGCTGGTTATCTTTGCTGCAACAATGCCTGGTGCATCAGATGCATACGCATTCCTGTTCAAGCCAGATTTTGAAGCTATCAAGAATCCAGATGTTTGGCTTGCAGCTTTAGGTCAGTGCTTCTACTCATTCTCTTTAGGTATGGGTATTGTTACTTATGCATCATACTTCAGATCAGAGGTTAACCTGACCCGTACAGCATTATCTGTAGCAGGTCTTGATACACTGGTTGCTCTAATGGCAGGTCTGATTATCTTCCCTGCAGTATTCTCAGTTGCAGGTGTTGAGCCATCAGCAGGTGCAGGTCTGGTATTTATTTCATTACCAAACGTATTCCACAGTGCACTGCACACCATGCCATTCTTCAACTGGATTATTCCTTCAGCTTTCTACCTGATTCTGCTGGTAGCTGCTATTACTTCATGTATTTTCCTACATGAGGTTGGTACCGCATTCATCGCAGAGAGAGCAAATCTTTCAAGACGTACAGCTGCTTTAGTAGTAACCATCGGTACTTTCATCATCGGTGTTGCTGCATCTCTGTCATACGGTCCATGGGATGTTAAGATATTCTTCGGAATGAACTTCTTCGACTTCCTAGACTTCTTCACAGCACAGATCATCCTTCCATTAACCGGTTTAGGTGCATCACTGTTCGTTGGCTACAGAATGCAGAGATCACAGCTAATTCAGGAACTTACCTCAAACGGTGCCTTCAAGTTCACTCTTGTTGGTCCATTCCTGATTCTGCTGAAGTATATTATTCCTCTACTGATTATCTTCATCATGATAACTCAGCTGTTCGGAATTAAGTTCGGCTAGTACAAAAAACTCCGCAGAGGTTATATCCCCTGCGGAGTTTCTCATTCTTCTATATGCCTTCCCGCTTGAAAAAGCAATCTTAAATTACATCAGAACCTGCAATCTCATCTGTTATTCTCCTTGAGATATACTTGAGCGTACATCGCAGGAAGAACCAGCAGTGTCAGGACTGTGGCAAACAGCAGACCAAACGCCATAGCAGTTGCCATTGGCCCCCACAGAGCATTTGTAGCCAGAGGAATCATCGCCAGAATTGCTGCCATAGCGGTAAGCATAATAGGTCTTAATCTGCTGATTGATGCACTGATAAGAGAATCATAGATACTCATTCCTTCTTTAATATGCTTCTCAATCTGATCCATCAGAATTACAGAATTTCTGATAATAATTCCAAACAGAGCCAACAGACCTAATATAACAACGAACCCAACAGGTCTTCCTGTTATACCAAGGCCAATTGTCACTCCTATGATTCCCAGAGGAGCTGTAAGCAGAGTGATCATTACTTTCTTGATACTCTGCAGCTCCAGCATCAGAATTACGAGAATTGAAATTGCCATAACAGGCGCAGGAGCAAGGAATGAGGCTGTATTCTTCTGGCTATCCTCAAGACCTCCATCAAGCTCGATGCTGTATCCCCTAGGCAGACTCTTTCTGAATTCCTTGATATCACTGTAGATCTGAGCAGTTACATCATCACCGCTAAGACCATCTCTTACCTCCGCGCAGATTTTTACGGCAGGAAGTCTATCTCTTCTAAGGATATTAGCCTCTTCTACTCCCGCTTCAAGATTTGCAACAGAAGAAAGACTCAGTTTCTTTCCGTCTGGAAGCTCGATCGGCATATCAGATATAGTCTGATAGATATCTGCATTCACAGCCTTTAATCTAAAGATAATTGGTATGGTTACATCCCTGTCCTGAATTGAACTGATTATCTCTCCTGAGGTTAGAAGCTTTATCTGCTGGGCAAGAGAGCCTGATGTAAGTCCGAGCTGCTTTAATTTCAGATTCTGAGTCTTAGTATCCAGGCTTATCATCTCCTCTCCACCCTTCTTTCTGATGTTAAGAAGGCTGTCATATGAATACATTATTTTCTCGAGATCTGACGTTATTGTTCTGACCTTGTTAAGATCTGGCCCCTGAACTCTGAATGTAACGGCATACTCTGTAGGAGAGCCTGTAACAATAAGCAGAGTGTGACCGATAACCTCTGGGAAACGGTCGCGGATTAGAGCCTTTACTTCCTTTTCAAGACTTGCTCTCTCCTCTATTCCCTTTGCAACCATAATGAATTCAGCCATATTTGGTTTTGCATTGGCAGGAGAGAAAGTAAGCACAAATCTTGGATTTCCCTCTCCTACTGTATAGGAGTAATACTCAAGATTCTCGCTGTTGCTGATTTCCTTTGCAAAACGTGCCGCAACTTCCTCACTGTTCTGATAGGAAGCACCTGCAGGAAGCTCCATTCTTAAAACCAGTTCAGGATGAGAGGATGCAGGGAAGAACTCAGTACGAAGCTGAGTAAAGCCAAATGCGCATAGTACAAAAAGGACAGACACTGAAATCAGAACAGAAATTCTATTTTCAATACAAAAGATCAGAAGTTTTCTATACTCTGCCCTGAAACGCTTAATGAAACCGGATAGACGACTTTCCTTCCTTTTAGATACATCAGAAATCAGATGATAAGCAAAAAGAGGAGTAGCCAGACCTGCAACAAACCAGGAGACAATCAGTGCAATACTTATGACGTAGAAAAGAGTGCAGCAGAATTCAGATGCTGAACCTTCAGCAAGTGCCACAGGAATAAAGCCTGCACAGGTAATAAGGGTTCCTGTAAGCATTGGAATTGCAGTTTCGCTGAAGGCAACCACAGCAGCTTCTACCTTTCCCAGACCTTCCTGCAGTTTTACGATAATCATTTCAATTACAATCATCGCATCATCAACGAGAAGCCCCAGACCAATGATAAGACCGCCTAAAGAAACACTCTGCAGATCAATCCCCATGTAATACATGATGGAAAAGGTAATGGCAAGCACCAGAGGAATGCACATGGCAACAACAAGTCCGGCGTGAGTTCCCAGACTGAAGATACTTACACCGAAAATAATGATCAAAGCCTCAACAAGACAGCGAACAAAGCTGAAAATTGCGCTATCAACGTTCTTTGCCTGATCTGCAACCTTGTGCAGTTCCATTCCGGCAGGTAAAGAGGCACTACACTCTTTTACGACCTTATTAAGCTCATCTCCAAAATCAATGATATTCTCACCGGATACCATTGATACGGCTATACCGATGGCAGGTTCTCCGTTATAGAAAAATGATTTTTCACCTGTCTCAACGTAAGTGTTTCTGATATTGAGAATATCGGATAATCTTATGACCCTTCCGTTTTTATTTATAGGAAGCAGGGAAAGTTCTTTTTCTGATTTAAAGTTGTTATTCAGCCTTAAAGGAATCATATCCTTCTGACCAGAGATGATGCCTGAATCTGTTACGGTATTTTCACTCTGAATCAGTTTTTTGATATCAGATACGCTGACATCTGATTTCATCATTACATAAGGATCTGCATCTGCATATATACACTGGGTTCTGTCTCCTATCAGCATTACCTTTTTGGTCTGTTTGAGATTTAGAACAGCAGCCTTTATTTTCTCCGCCTCATTTTTCATATCGCGCATGGTATAACCGTCATCTGCGGTTAAGGCGTAAATCATTCCGTAAACATCATCAAAGTGATCATTTACCTGAGGAGTTGCCGCACCTGAAGGCAGATTTGGAGTTTCAGAGATAACCAGATTGCGTGCGTCAGTCCAGAGTCGACGAATATCCTGCTTGTTTACAGAATCCTTAAGATTAACATAGATAATGCTCTGACCAGGCATAGAATAGCTTTCTATATGATCAAGCTTTTCAAGATCCTGAAGCCTTTTTTCAAGAACATCTGTAACCTGTTCCTCAACCTGTTTTGCGGTTGCTCCCTGCCACTGTGTATAGATAACCATCTGCCTGATGGTATAGTCTGGATCTTCCATTCTGCCTAAAGAAAGGTAGGAAAATACACCTGAAACCATAAGAAGAGCAGAAAAAAAATAGATCAGAGCCTTATGAGAAAGACTCCATTGTGCAAGATTAAAGCGCATTACATAATCTCCACAATCTGACCGTCGTGAAGTCTGTTGGCTCCGGCTGTGATAATAACATCTCCCTGATTCAGACCAGATTTAATTTCAACCTTATCTTCCTTAAGACTACCCAGAGAGACCTTTTTGAATATGGCTTTATTGTTTTCAATGGTATAGACACCGCTTTCACCATTGATTGCGGTAACTGCAGAGCGAGGGATAAAGTTTGAAATACTGCCGGCATCTGCATCCAATAACACTCTGACGGTCATACCAAGTTTTAAGGCACCGTTATCCTCAAATGATGCCTTTACCTTGAAGGTATGTGTTCTGTCATCTGCAATAGGAGAGATTTCGAAGATTGAGCCATCAATCTCATCAGAACTGTAATTTGAACTGATTTTTACTGGTGAACCTATCTTAAGTGTTGAGACTGTCTGCTCAGGAACATTGAACTGAGCCTGAAGATTTGAACTGACTGCAAGGGTAAGTACAGTTGTACCTGTATTTACAACCTGTCCCGGATCTGCATAGGTCTGAATAATAATACCGTCTCTGTCTGCCTTTAATTCAGCGTAATTAAGCTGATTTCGGCATTCCTCATAGTTGGCATTTGCCTGTTCTAAAGCTGATAGAGCAGATTTATACTCGTGCTGACACTGATCATATGATAAACGACTTACAGCACCTGCACTTAGAAGTTTTTTATATCTATCAAGATTCTTTCTGGCAAGATCCAGCGCTGATCTCGCATTCTTTACCTTGGCATCTGCATTGCGGATACTCTGTTCAAGATCCTTCTTATCAAGAGTTAAAAGAACCTGACCTTTACTTACGCGATCTCCAACTTCAACAAGACGCTCCTGAATCTTTCCTCCCACCTGAAAAGAAAGCGGAGTTTCAAATTTACTGTGAATTTCACCAGCATAAATCAGAGATGATGACATCATATCAGAAGACATTGTCATAGCCTTTACTCTTATAGGCAAAGCTTCAGTTTGAGTCTGCTCTCTGCTGATTCCCAGATTGAAAATCGCAAAAACCGCAAAAAGCACGGTAACTGCAATTCCAATGAGGTAATGCTTACGTGTTAAATTCATCAGAAATCCCTTAGTAAATTTGCCAGTTTATAAAACAAAATTAGTCTTAAAATCAGGTAGATAAATTACAGTAGTATGATATTAAACACCTGTTCATTAAAAGTATATAAACTATAGGTAAATCTTCAATGATAGGTAAGGCTGATCTGTAAGATAATAAACACTTAATGTACAACTGTTCATTAAAATTTAATAAAGCAGTGCACTATGACATATGGACAAATGACTATGAAGGAAGATCTGAGGTTCAAAAAGACCGAACTGGCAATCAGAGAAAGCTTTTTTCATCTGATTGAGCATAAAAAATCCAATGAAATCACAGTTGCAGAAATCTCAAGACATGCGCTTTTAGGTAGAGGCACCTTCTACCAGCACTACAGAAGTATTGAAGATCTGGTAATGGCTATTGAGGATGAAGCCATTGCCCACATGGCAAAAATATATGACCAGAATGCACAGCAGAAAAAAATCGAGAATGTAAGCTGTCTTATTGTCTATATGATTGATTACTTTGAAAAAAACAAGAAACAGATTCTACTTTTAATAAGAAATTCAAACGGTGAGTTTACAGCACGTGCCGTTGATATCTTTCTGAAAAAATATATAAGCTGCGATTACTCTCATTCAGATGAAAAGGAGCTCAAACAGGATATTATCGAGGGAACCTTTGCAATCTGCGGTTTTATCGGAGTTATCAATAAATGGATGAGTGGAGAGTTTGACTTTGAGAAAAAAGAACTCATAGAACTTCTAAACAACGTTCTTTTCAAGATTTACAATTAAAAAACTCCGGCTTTTGAGGGCCGGAGCATTACGTTATTTAAAATGAGTTTTGGATATTACTTAGCTGAACGAGCTGCTGCGTCCTGGATAGATAGTTTAGCAGCAGTTGCCTTTAAGCCTTCCATGTCTAGCTTAGACATTTCAACGAACTCTTCAGCAGTGTATGGTAACTTCTCAACGAAGTACTTCTCGTACTCAGCGTAGTCATCTGGTGATGATACGTATAGGTATGGGAAGTTAACATCTTCAAACTTACCCTCGAAGTCCTTGTAGTTGCCCTTGATTGCGTTGTAGGTCATCATGAAGGCAAATAGAGGATCGCAGTAGTGACCGCCTGACTGACCAGCCATTGAGCCGTTCTTTAATCTCTCACCTAAATCAGGTAGGAAGTCGGTTGAAACGATCTGGATCTTACCGGTCTTGCCTGCACGCTCAACAGCAGCAATAGCACCCTGTAATGGGTCACCGCCACCACCAGCTGGGATTAGAGCGTCTAGCTTAGGATTTGCAGCCATTAAAGCTTCAGCAGCCTTTGAACCACCTTCTGAAGTTGTACCTGCATACTGTGGATCTGATAGAACAGCCTTATCGTTTGGATGATCCTTGTTCCACTTCTCAACGCCAGCCTTATAACCTGCCCAACGGCCTAACCAGGTTGCATCACCCTGCTCCCAGCCAATCAGACCAATGTTACGGCAGCCCTTATCTAATAGTATACCTACTAACTTCTCACCGTTATCAGGCTCGTTCTCGTGAACTGCACCGATGTAGTATGGTGATTTCTCTGCCATCTTGTAGATAGCTGGGCTTGCATCCTTAGAAATAATACGGAAGAACTGAGTTAGATAAACTTCATTGTCATTTGCGGTCTTGATTGCAGATGTCATTTCAGTATCTGAAGAGTTACAGATAATGATACCCTGACAGCCAGCAGCTGCTAACTGTTCTACAGAAGCAGTAACCTTCTCTGATACGTGAGCCTGGTCGATGTACTGAACCTGAACACCTAGTGCAGAAGCAGCAGCATCAAGAACTTTCTTACAGCATGAACCTAGAACATCAGTTGATGACCAGATTGAAACACCGATTTTGATGTCCTTATTCTCAATTGCACTTGCAGTGGTGCTGAAAGATGCAATTGTAGTAGCAACAGCTGCGCAAGCAATTGCTTTTGCAAATTTTTTCATAGTAAATTTCATATACTTATCCTTCAATGTTTGATTGGCAACGTAATATTGGTTGCAGGTAATGGCGAGTTACCCCGCTCAATACATGTGTAAATAATACTAAGTTTTTTGTCGTAAACGTGTGCGGAGATCACAAATTTAGAAAAGTATTTTTGCACATAATTCAGATAAAAACATAAATACCTTATCTTTCAATTAGTTACAAAATTTCTTAAAGTTTACTTTTGTATATCCTGTGACAAATAAATAATTCTTGACAGAACAAAATGTAAATAGTTTTAGTTTTTTCATAAAATTGCGTATTTACAATGAAACCAATTCACAAATGCTATACGGACGCAGATAGAACAAGCATTTCTAATGCTTTGTAAGATATATGATTTTTAATTGTTTATGTGATTTGATTCAAAAAAACAACCAAATTTAATTAAATTTTGTGCATATTCATATATTATCGTAACCGTTTACGAGATTTTAAATCGAATTTCGTTTACACTGAAACTAACAGAAATGCACAAATGTGCATGGATACAACAAAAGGCTTCTGCCTCAACTAAAAACAAACCCATGTCAGGTTTTACCTCACATGCAAAAAAGGAATCAACATCATGACTGGAATAAAAAATCTCTCCGGTGCAACTAAAGGTTACATAGTTTTAGTAGCGCTGGTATTTCTATCCTGGGCTATATTCAAAGTTTTAACTCCAGATAATTTCGGATCACCAGACAATCTACTTAACTACTTTCAGGCAAGTTTAATTGCAACAGTTGGCGCAATTGGATTCTATTTCGTGATGGACATGGGTCTGTTCGACTTTTCTATCGGTGCCAACATCATCCTGTCAGCAGTTGTCGGTTGTCAGCTGGCTACTCACTTCCAGATGGGTTACACAGGTCTGATTGCCGGCGCAATCGCAACAGGTGCTTTAGTTGGCCTGGTAAACGGTGTTCTATATGTTAAGCTCCGTATTCCATCAATGATTGTTACTGCAGGTCTTGCTCTGATTTACGAGTCAATTGCTAACTATATGGCTGGCGGCGTAGTTCAGACTCTACCTTCATCACTACGTGCATTCGGTTCTATGCCAGGTAACATTATTCTTGCTGTTGTTACCTTTATCATTGCATACGGTGTTCTAAACTACACCAAGTTCGGTACCTATACCTACGCAATCGGTTCTGACGAGTTCGTAGCAAAGAACATGGGTATCAACGTTGATAAGTTCAAGGTTTATGCATTCATCCTTTCAGGTGCATTCTTCGGTGCTATGGCTGTTCTAACCATCAGCTACGGTTCATCAATGGTTGCTGCAACCGGCATGTCATCAATGGCACGTAACTTCGTACCAACAATGGGATGCTTCTTCGGTTTGGCATTCATGAAATACGGAATTCCTCTTCAGGCAATTATCCTGGGTGAGTTCATTGTTAACATCATCTTCTTCGGCTTCATTTCTCTTGGTGCTCCTACAGCAATTCAGGACGTTATCACAGGTCTAGCTCTGCTGGTAATCATCACACTGACCACCAAGGTATCTAAGGGCGAAATCGTTAAGTAATAAGGATAAGAAAAATGAGCGAAGTTAGATTACAAGTAAGAAACATTACCAAACATTTCGGTATCAACAGAGCACTTAACAACGTATCTTTTGATATCAACAAGGGCGAAGTTCACGCACTTATCGGTGAAAACGGTTCTGGTAAGTCAACCATGACCAACATGTTAACCGGTATCTACCCAATGGAAAGCGGTACCTTTACTCTGGACGGTGAGGATATCCATCCAAAGAATCAGGTAGATGCAAACAACAGAGGCGTTTCAATCATCGTTCAGGAATTAGGAACACTATCAGGTCTAACCGTTGCTGAGAACATCTTTTTAGGTCATGAGGAAAGATTCATCACCTACGGTTTCAGAAACACTCCTGCAATGAATGCTGAGGCTAACCGCCTGTTAAAGGAATACGGATTTGATTTCATCAAGGCTGACGATCTTGTAGACAACTACAACTTCGAAGAGAGAAAGCTGATTGAAATCGTAAAGGCTACCTACTTCAATCCAAAGATTGTAGTTATCGATGAGACCACTACTGCTCTGTCTCAGGAAGGTCGTGAAGAGCTTTACAAGCACATGAACCGCATCCGTGAACAGGGAAATACAGTTATCTTCATTTCTCACGATTTACCAGAAATTCTGGCTAAGTCAGATACCATCACCATTCTTCGTGACGGTGAATACATCGATACAGTAAAGAGTAAGGATGTAACCGAGGATGATCTGAAGAAACTGATGGTAGGCCGTGAGGTTACCGGTGACTACTACCGTTCTGACTACGGTGAGAAGGTAAGCGATGAGGTTGTGTTATCAGTTAAGAATGTAACCGTTCCAGGTCTGATTTCAAACGTAAGTTTTGATCTTCATAAAGGTGAGATTCTTGGATTCGGTGGTCTGTCAGAGTCTGGCATGCATGAAATCGGAAAGGCAATTTTCGGTGCAAGCTTTGACAGAGAAGGTTCTGTAGTACTTGCTGACGGCACTCAGATTAACGATATTCCAACAGCAATTTCTCACTCTATCGCATATACATCTAAGGATAGAGATAACGAGTCTGTTGTTTTAAATCAGAGTATCCGTGACAACATTGCAATGCCTTCACTGGATGAATTATCAAATAATGCCGGTATTCTTAACTGGGGCAAGATTAAAAAGTTTGCAATCGATTATGCAAAGGAAATGTCTGTAAAGATGGTAAATACCGATCAGTTTGTATCTGAGCTGTCCGGCGGTAACAAGCAGAAGGTTGTTCTGGCTCGCTGGATTGGTAAAGGTTCAGACATCGTGGTACTCGATTCACCTACCCGTGGTATCGATATCAAGGTAAAGCAGGATATTTACCAGCTGATGGACCGCATGAGAAAACAGGGTAAGTCAATCATCATGATTTCTGAGGAGCTGATGGAGCTTATTGGAATGTGCGACCGCATCATTATTATGAAGGACGGTGCATTAAAGGGTGAGCTTCCACGTTCTCGTGAACTGAATGAAAACAGCCTGATCTCAATGATGGTTTAACGGAGAAATATAAGAAATGACAGACATTGCAACAAACAATACGAACTTAGATATTGGTTTAAGGAGCCAGACCATGTCAGACACACTAGGAAACAAAGATCAGAATAACAACAAGAAAGATCTGGAACAGAAAAAACTTCGCAGAATGAGAATGATTCGCTCATTACTGCCAATCGTTGGACTTGTTTTAGTATTCTTCCTGTTCAACTTCCTGACCGACGGAAAGATGATGCATAAGCTACCACTGGCTATGTCTCAGGTATACGTAATCATGATTGCTTCAATGGGCGTGTTCTTCATCATGACCATGGGCGGTCTGGACTTCTCTCAGGGTTCTATTCTGGGTCTGTCCGCAATTGTGGTCTGCTCACTGTCTCAGTACAGTGTTCCACTTGCAATCATCGGCGGTATTCTGACCGGTGCAGCAATAGGTGCAATCAACGGATACTTCTACGTTAACCGTAAAATCAAATCCTTCATTGTAACAATCTGTACCATGTTCCTGTTCAGAGGCTTAATCAAATATCTGACTACAGAAGCTCCAGTTGCAGGTTCATTCGAACTGATTGAGCTAGACAGCACCGCTCTTAAGGTTGGCTGTACAGCAGCAGTTGTTGCAGTAGGTTTCGTATTCTTCTGCTTCACCAAGTTCGGTACCTATCTGAAGGCTATCGGTGCAGGTGAAAAGGCAGCAAAATTCTCAGGTATCCGTACCGACAGAATCAAGTTCCTGGTATACGTTCTATCAGGTGCAATCACCGGTTTCGCTGCATTCATTCTTTCAATCAAGAATGGTTCAGTAACTTCATCAGGTGGTAACCAGTTAGAGACTCAGATCCTTATCGCTCTGGTTTTAGGTGGTATGCCAATTTCTGGTGGTGCTATGGCAAGATTCGGTAACTTCATTGTTGGTTCACTACTGTTCGTAGTTCTGAACTCAGGCCTGAACATGATTGGCTTCAGCATCCCAATGATGCAGTTAATCGAAGGTATCGTATTCTTAATCTTCGTAGCAATCTTTGCTGACAGAAAAGCAATTCACGTTATCAAGTAGCAGTTCCCCCGCAAATATTTGCGGGGTGTTTTTTGAAACAATAAAAATTTTTAATCAAATTCATTTAAGGATAAACATCAATTATGGCTAAGTTATATTTCGTTGTTGGTTCACAGGACCTATACGGTGATGAATGCTTAAAACAGGTTGCAGCAGATGCAGCTAGAATGACAGAGTTCTTCAACAAGAAGCTTCAGGGCGTTAAGGTTGAACTACTTCCAACAGTTGTTAATTCAGAGACCTGTATTGCAGACATGAGAAAGGTAAGCACTGATGATGACTGTATCGGTGTTATGACCTGGATGCACACCTTCTCACCTGCTAAGATGTGGATTAAGGGTTTACAGGAGCTTCGCAAGCCTCTGATTCACCTTCACACTCAGGCAAATGAGAAGCTTCCATACGACGAAATCGACATGGATTTCATGAATCTGAACCAGGCAGCTCACGGTGACCGTGAGTACGGCTTCATTCTCGCACGTCTGCGTATCCCTCACCAGGTTGTTGCAGGCTACTACGAGCATCAGGACGTTATCGACAGAATTTCAAGATTCGTTGACGTTGCACGTGCAATCAACTTCTCAAGACATCTTAAGGTTGCTTCATTTGGTAACAACATGCGTGAAGTTGCTGTTACCGACGGTGATCGTGTTGAGTCTCAGATCCGTTACGGCTGGGAGTGCAACTACTTCGCTCTAGGTGATTTAGTTCAGGAAATCAATGCTGTTTCAGAAGCCGAAATTGATACCAAGATGAACGAGTACACCTCAAAGTACACCATGAAGACCAGCAATATCGAAGCTGTTCGTGAACAGGCTCGCTATGAGGTTGGTCTGGAGAAGTTCCTGTCTGCAAGAAAGCTAGGCGCATTTGCCGACACCTTCCAGGATCTGCACGGTCTAAAACAGCTGCCTGGTATTGCAGCTCAGAATCTGATGGGCAAGGGCATCGGCTTTGGTCCAGAGGGTGACTACAAGATCTCTGCACTATCAGCAGTTCTTATGAACATGGCAGAAGGCCGCAAGGGTGCAACCGGCTTCATCGAGGATTACACCTACGATCTGACCGAGGGTAAAGAGCTTGAGCTTGCTTCTCACATGCTTGAGGTTCCAGTAACCTTCGCAGCTACCAAGCCAGAGATTGATGTTCTTCCTCTAGGTATCGGCGGCAAGGCTGATCCTGCTCGTCTGATCTTTGACGGTGTTGAGGGTGATGGTATTCAGGTTACCCTTGTTGATATGGGCACTCACTTCAGAATCATCTGTGCTGATATCGAGCTTGTAAAGCAGCCTAAGCCAATGCCAAAACTACCTGTAGCAAGAATCATGTACCGTCACAAGCCAAACTTCCGTATTGGTACTGCTGGCTGGTGCTATGCAGGTGGTGCTCACCACAGCGTTGTATCTACAGCTCTGACCCGTGAGGATATTGCTCTGTTCGCTAAATTAACCGGCACTGAGTTAATCTGCATCGGAGAGGATACTACAGAAGCAGATCTTGAGAAGATGGCTACTGAGTATTACAAGTAATTTCAGTTAATTAGTTTCAAGTCTTTATGATTTTTGCCTGCAGTCCATGGCTCACGGCTGCAGGCTTTTTTTTTCTCCAAAAACCTTACGACCTTAAAGTGACCAACTTCAAAATAAATCTTTTTTAAATAAAGCAATTGTGAAGAACGTATCAGTTGTTATACGTAAATACTGATGTTTCTTGACTATTCACCGCCTAAATTTTAATTTTGACAACGGATGTATGTTTTATTAGACGGGCCTTAGGACGTTTTTTAAACATATCTGAAACTTTCTTTATAAGGTTTTTATTACGTTTAAACAGATATATAGGAGCTCATATGAAGTTTCGTTTAGTTGCAACCTGCATTGCTGCATGTATGTTTACCCTAAATGCTGCCAATGCCGCTTCAGTTACTCTTAAACTTGGCCATATTGCAGAACCAACCAACCCATACGGTATGGGTGCAGACCATTTTGCAGAACTTGTTAAGGACTATTCAAAGGGAGATATTGAAGTTCAGGTATTCCCATCATCACAGCTAGGAAACCAGCGTGACCTTGTTGAGGGCTTAACCCTTGGCACTGTTGAAATGACCCTGACTGGTACCGCAGTATTAGGAAACTTTGCTCCAGAAGTTTCAGTATTCGATCTTCCATTCCTATTCAGAGACACCGATCATGCATATAAGGCACTTGATACCATAGGTATGGATCTGTGCAAGAAATATGTTGAGCCAAAAGGCATGATTACCCTTGCAATGTGGGAAAACGGTATTCGTCACATGACCAACAACAAGCGCCCAATCAGAACTCCTAAAGACATGGAAGGTCTGAAGGTTCGTGTTATGGAGCAGCCTGTATATATCGAACTTATGAAGGCTTTAAAGGCAAGCCCAACCCCAATGGCAATGAGTGAGCTTTATACAGCACTTCAGAAGGGTGTTATCGACGGTCAGGAAAACCCATTAAGCCAGATTGCTACCAAGCACTTCTACGAAGTTCAGAAGTACGTTTCTCTAACAGCTCACACCTATGCTCCTGAAGTAGTTCTAATCAGTAAGTTCGCATGGGATGGCTTAAATGACAGCCAGAAGGAAATCATTACCAAGGCTGCTTTAGAGACCAAGGACTGGCAGCGTCAGTTATGCCGTGATTTAGAGGACAAGTTTGCAAAGACCATTGTTGAAGGTGGTGCAGAGATCAACGACGATGTTGATAAGCAGGCATTCATCGATGCAACCAAGAGCGTCTGGGAACTTTACTCTAAGAAATACGGTAACGAAACAATCGACGCAATCGTAAACGTAAAATAAAAACCTAATTCCTCGCCTTCGGGCGAGGATTTTTTCAAACAGAATTCAAGGATGATTTTATGCTAGCTTTATTTCAGGCATTAGAGAAATTCCTAAAGCTTCTGGTTACATTCGCAAACGGACTGATGCTGGTTCTGGTTTTTATTCAGGTTATTACCAGATATGTATTCAGCTGGACTCCTGCATGGGGCGAGGAACTTGCCCGTTATCTATTCGTTTGGGTTGTTTTCCTTTCAATGCCTCTTGTAGCAAGCTACGGCGGACATATGTGCATTGAAACCTTAACCAGTCGCGTTAAGGGAGCAACACTTAAGTTCTTAAATATTGTCGCCGACATATTCTCAATTATTTTCCTAGGGATCATGGTGTACTACGGTTGCATCATGGTTGCAAGAACCAGCTTCCAGACCTCACCAGCAATGCAGCTCCCTATGTCATATGTATATGTTGTAATTCCATTTGGCTGTGCAGTGATGCTTATTTATGTAATCATCAATTTAATCAAGACTCTGCAGACTCCTGCCTCAGAGATTAAGCCAAAGGGCAGTGAATAATAAGGAGCTTAGGTAGATATGGTTCTTTTAATCGTTTTAGTATCCTTTGCAGTCATTCTGGTAACCGGCGCCTCAATCGGTGTTGGTCTGGGACTGGCATCTGCAGCAGGATTATTCTTCGGCGAACATATGCCTCCGCTTCTGGTTATCGTACAGCGTATGTTCACATCTGTAGACTCCTTCTCATTCATGGCAGTGCCTTTCTTCATGCTGGCAGGTGCTTTCATGTCTGATGGCGGTGTTACCAAACGTATCGTTGATTTCTCTATGTCTCTGGTAGGCTCTCTATCAGGTGGTCTGGCACTTGTGGTTTCAGTTGCAGGTATGTTCTTCGCTGCTCTGTCAGGTTCTTCTGCAGCAACAACCGCAGCTATCGGTGCATCAATGATCGATGAAATGGAACGTCGTGGCTATCCTCGAGCCTTCGCGGCAGCTGTGGTAGCGGCTGGTGGAACGGTAGGCATTATTATTCCACCATCAATCACCATGGTTGTTTACGGCTCCATTGCAAACGTATCCGTTGCAGATCTGTTCATGGCAGGTTTTGCTCCTGGTATCTTAATGGGTATCACCATGTGTATCGTTTCCTGGTTTATTTCCAAGAAAAACGGATACAGCGGAGAAGGTTCATTTTCAATTATCAAGGTAGCTAAATCATTCAAGGAATGTTTCTGGGCACTGATGATGCCTGTTATCATCCTGGGTGGTATCTATCTTGGTCTGTTCACTCCAACAGAGGCTGCAGCTGTTGCTGCTGTATACGGTGCATTTGTAGGACTGTTCATTTACAAGGAGTTAAAGTGGAAGGATCTTCCTAAGACTCTATTAAATGCAGCTTATAACACTACAATGATTATGTTCGTTGTAGGTGCCGCAAACCTGTTCGGATGGATTCTAACCAATGCTCATGTGCCTCACATGCTGGCAGAGTTCTTTGCAAGCGTAACTGACAACAAGTTCGTATTCCTGATGATGATTAACGTTCTGTTACTGATTATCGGTACTCTTGTTAACGCATCTGCTGCAGTGGTTATTCTTACCCCAATTCTGCTGCCTGTAGCTGTAGGCATGGGAATCGATCCAATGTTCTTCGGTGTACTGATGGTTGTTAACCTGGCTATCGGCTGCGTAACTCCACCTGTTGGACTGGATCTGTTCGTTGTGTCATCAATTACAGGTATTTCAGTGGACAAGGTAACCGCAAAGATCCTGCCTTACCTGGCAATGTTCATTGTCGATTTACTCGTTCTGACATATTTCCCATCAATCATCACCTTCGTCCCAGAAATGATGCATTAAGGGAAATTCTCCTCATATCCTGCACAGATGTGCAGGATTTTTTTTATATTCCCTTCCCCATCGCAGATTCTACCTTGTTCAGAAATATAAATTCCAACATGTTACAAATACTAGAGTTTTTCTAAGAAAATACATCTATACTGCACCGATAGCAAAATCATTTTGCTTCTGATGATTTGGATGGTTCAATGAAAAAACTTATTACAGCTTTAATGTCCTGTGTTCTAATCTCCTCCATACAGGCTTATGCCGAGGAGCGACCTGCTGATTTTAGAGAAGCGAAAAAGCAGATGGTCAGAATCTTCAGCAAACTCAATAAACCTGAAACTCTTTACTGTGGATGCAGAATTACCTTTCCCAAAAGCGGTGGTTATAAGCCAGATCTTGAAAGCTGCGGATATCAGATAGCAAATGACTATGAGCGAGGCAACAGAATTGAAGCCGAGCATATCGTTCCAGTATGGGAATTTGCCCATAAGATGAACTGCTGGACTAAGGTAGAGAAAGGTCAGGGGCGTAACAACTGCGAAGAAACGGATGAGAGATTCAAGCTTATTGAATCAGATCTGCATAACCTTTACCCTGCAATTGGTGAAGTTAACAAGGATCGCAGCAGTTATTCGTTTGTTGAAAAAATCAGAAATCCAGACAATCCTGATGGATACGGCAGCTGCAGGATGTTTTTTAACAGAAGCAGTTATCAGGCTCAGCCTACAGAGCGCTCTAAAGGTATTATCGCAAGAGCATATCTTTACATGAATAAACGTTATAACCTGCCTTTAGATTCAGAGCACATGAGGCTTTACAGATCATGGAATCATACCTATAAGCCTACTGATGATGAATGCAAGCGTAATTACATGATCAAAAAGATTCAGGGGAACGACAATCCTTTTGTAACAGAGCAGTGTGAACTAAGGATCCGCCATCCTCACTCGGTTACAGGAAAAGTCTCAGAGTAAAAAAAAGACTTAACCGGAGTTAAGTCAAAAAAACATCCGCAACAAGAAATGATGCGGATGATGAACTTCAATCAGTGTTGATTATTTAGATGTTTTGCCTGTTACAACAACTTCAACTCTTCTGTCTGCAGCAAGACAGTCAATTAAAGGCTTACGTGACTTGATATTTGCACACTTGTCACCAGTTACAGGATTTGCTTTACCCTTTCCCTGTGCAACCTTGGTGGTGATTCCCTGATTTGCAAACTCAGCAGAAACTGATTCAGCACGATTCTGGGATAGTTTTTCATTATATGCATCTGAGCCCATACGGTCGGTGTAGCCGTAAACCTCGAACTCAGGCTCCTCAAACTGCTCTGATGACTTGATGATGGTTGAAACTGCTTCCTTACCCTCGTCAGACAGAACTGAGCTGTCGAATGGGAACAGAATACCAGCATCTAAAGTATGAATCATCTTCTCAGATTTCTTTTCAGCTCTCTTTGCTACAGGAACATTGTGCTTCTCATCCTGAATAGTGTACTGGAATGATAAGTACAGAAGGCCCTGATCAATACGGGTATTTCTGTCATCATCAGGATGGAAGGTACGATCAGCAGCTCTGTAGAAATAATCATAACCACCACGGATGCTGAACTTTGGTGTAAATGCATACTGGACACCAACACCGGCTACGCCACCCCATACACTGTGGGTCTCATGATTGAATGAATGCCAGTTATAGGTAGGACCAATCTTGAAGAAAACATCTGAGCCCTTATCATCGATTGGCTTTGCAAAGCGAGAATAAAGCTCAACGATATTGTAATGGTCCTCCATACGGAATCTGCAGTTTTCGCAGGTGAAAACAATCTTCTGATCCTTAATGTAGTTATAACCTAAACCAATACCGAACCAGTCTTTAAAATTTCTTTCAGCATAAGACTTGATACCGTAGCCATCATTCTGAATTGAAGTGGTGTAGGTGTATTCACCGAATTTGTATTTTGTACCTATTTTATGATCATAGGCATGAGCCCAGCCACCGCCAAGACCAAAAGTCCAGCTGTCCTGTAGAGCTGCGCTTACGTTAGTTGAAAGAACAAGAACACCAATAGAAAGAATCGAACAAAGTAAATTTTTTAACATAGTACACACATACCCGTCTTTTTTTAAATTTTTTTTTAAGTATTTTTTTATAAAACGCGTTTTAAAAGCCGGATTATCCTAGCACTTTATTTTACAAATATTAAATCCCCGTCACATTTTACATTTGACTTTTCACTACTTTTATACATTATTTCTTGCAAAATAAATTCACATTTTTTTTTAAGTTACTGAAACAATATTTTTTTGAATAAAAATTTTTTGCTTTTTTTTGTCAAAAAAAAATTAATAAAAAATTTCAGATTAACTTTTTGATTTGTATATTAAATTATACTATTGCACAAAAAAATAGCTCTTTTTCGATAATGATATAAATGTCATTTTCTAAGGTTTTATGCAATAAAACCACTGCATTTTTTTACAAAGATTTATATGACGGATTTCACATTATCAAAATATCAAACAACAATCTGAAAATTATAGAATACAGATGACGCGTTACTGACAAAATCTGACAATTTTGTCAGTAACTAATAAAGAATGGAAAATCTGATCAGAAAATAGAATCTGTTAAAAACTGATTTTTAACACTGTCTTGTGATTGAGCCATCACTCTCGTTGAAGTAATAGCATTCAACTTTTGCCTCAGAGAACATGGTCTTGGTATAGTGCCAGCTCTCCTGCCAGCGCTCATTGATGTTGGTATCAATATAAACTCTGGCAATACCTGCCTGAATGATTGCCTTGGCGCACTCATGACAGACCGGAAGATTGTGAACATACAGGGTTGCACCATCTACGGATGAACCGTTATAAAGCGCATTTAGAATAGCGTTCATTTCGGCATGTACAACAAGTTTGTATTTTATTTCTCTCTGATTGTATCTCTCATCGGAATCATCAACACCTCGAGGGAAACCGTTATACCCCTGGGAAATAATCTGGCCTTTATCACCAACGATAATTGCACCGATTTTTGATGAAGGATCCTTTGACCATGAGCTTACCTGCTCTGCAATTTTAAAATAACGTCGAATCCACTTAAGACTGACAGGATGCTGTTCGTCCTTTGACTCTTTTTCTTCCTGCATTTTGCACTCCTTATAAATACCTCAAGAGAGAATACTAGCACATATGGGAAAACACAGAAATTCCAATCCGTTCAAAGCGTGTGCACACTCTCAGTAAAAGATCGAATAAAACTGATATTTAAGCGGTTTTTCTTAATGCTTTAAAACTTCTGAAAAGGAACAGTGCAGATACCAGTGTAAGTACAGCAGATAAGGAGAAGATAATCTGCATTGCCATTGAAAGCTCTCTTATATAAAGAGTTGTGCCCTCTTCTGAGGTAATGGCATAGAACAGAACCGAGGTAACCATAGCCATACATAATGCCATGCCACTGTTTCTAACCAGTGCCTGCATTCCAGAACCCATAGCATAGTATTCGCGAGGAACAGAACTCATGATGATAGTTGAGTTAGGTGCAGAGAACAGACCAAAACCAAGTCCAGATAGGAACTGAGCTAATGCTATAAGATAAAAAGGAGTTTTAGGCTCTATGAAACTTAGAATAAATAAGGATGAGCCTGAGATCAGAAGTCCTATAAAGGAAATCATATGTGGAGAATATCTGTCGGCAGCCTTTCCTGCAAAAGGAGATACGAGGCACTGAACCACAGGCTGAATGACCAGAATAATACCAGCCATTGATGCGGAGTAGCCATTTATAAGCTGAAGATGCATTGATAATAGCATCGTTATAGCAAAGGTAGCAAGATAATGGAACATTGAGCTTAGAAGACTTCCGTTCAAAACTCTGTTCTCAATAATCAGGATTATATTTAGTAGAGGATTTCTGGTTGTAAGCTCTCTGTAAACATAAATACACAGAAGAACAATTCCTACACCAAGAAGATAGAATCCATCCCTGTTGTTTATAAACATGGAAAGACCTGTAAAGAAGGTTACAAATCCTACAAGTGATAGTATTCCCTTAAGATAAGGGATCTTGTGAGGTTCAGGACTATCAGTAGGAATACTTCTGCACAATAGCGCAGCTGAGAAGTTACCGAAGGCGCTAATAATAAACATCGACCACCAGCCAATGTTGTCAGTAAGAAAACCACCTAAAAAAGGTGCGCATGAGATACCGGCATAAACACATGCTGTTGTCATTCCTATAGCACTACCCTTGGACTTGTTATCAATATTATCGATTAAAAGAGCATAGGTGGTACTGAATATAAAGGCATTAGATAATCCCTGCAGAGTTCGAAAGACAATCAGTGAATAGAAATTGGGTGAAAAGGCAATCATTACCGAGGTTACGGCAGATACCAGCGAGCCTAGAACAAATCCCCTTTTATGACCGATCCTCTGAACTATGGCAATTGTAGGAACCAGAAAGGCAGTTACAGCAATAACATATGCGTTTATAACAGCTGTTATATACTCTGGTGGTACTCCAAAATCACTGGACAGAGCAGGAATTGCGATAAAAATCGAAGATCCCATAAATGAGCCGCAAAACGAGTTAATACAGACGGCAAGGATCAGAAAACGGACAAACGGCATACTTATTATTTAATTTGCTCTAAGTTAATTATTTGTATATCTGCAATATTCTAGATCTAACTGTTTCCTTGTTCTAGAAAGACTCTGAAATTAACTCTTATTTATAAACACAAATCTTCAGATCTTTGAACACTGACGTTTTTTGATCCCCCCAAGCTTTTTAAATGCTCTATTATAAGTATCAACAGAAAATTTTCTTAAAAAAAGGGAAAAATATGGCGTTCAAATCTGATTTCATATGGGGAGCAGCTTCTGCAGCTACTCAGGTCGAAGGAGCTTATAACGAGGACGGAAAAGGACTAAGCATCTGGGATGTTCTTTACGACGGACATACCAAACACAATGATTCTCCTCATGTTGCATGCGACCATTATCACCGTCTTGAAGAAGATGTTGAGAACATGAAGAAAATCGGTCTGAAATACTACAGATTTTCTGTAAGCTGGCCAAGAATTATGCCTGAAGGTACAGGCAGTGTTAATCAGAAAGGACTGAATTTCTACAGAAAGCTCGTTGATTTACTGCAAAAGGCAGGTATCGAACCAATGATTACTCTTTATCACTGGGATCTGCCTTATGAGCTATATAAGAAAGGCGGATGGCAGAATGACGAATCACCTGAATGGTTTGCACAGTACGTTAAGGTTGTAGTCGAGGCTTTATCTGACAAGGTAAAATACTGGATGACCATTAACGAGCCTAACTGTTTTATCGGTATCAGTTATTTTGGCGCAACCCATGCCCCATTCCTTCATGATAAGAATGCACTCTATCCATGCACAAGAAATGTACTCTTTGCCCATGCAAAGGCAGTAAAGGTGATTAGAGAATACGCAAAGACAACTCCTGTAGTAGGTTTTGCTCCAACAGGACCTATCTTTAAACCAGAAAATGATTCAGAGGAAGCGATCAGAACTGCATATGAGAAGACATTCTCAAACGACATCAAAGGACCATTCTCAACAGGATGGTGGATTGATCCTGTTGTTCTGGGAAAGAATCCCGTAGGTCTTGAAGAGTATTTCGGTAAGCCACTTTTTACCTATGCAGAGCTTTTAGAGATAAAAGAGCCTTTGGACTTCCTGGGATTCAATATTTACATAGCCGCAGGACACAAGGTTGGTAATGAACCATATGAAACCAATGAGTATATTGGCTGTCCAAGAAACTCTCTTGACTGGCCTATCGATCCAGATTGCATGTACTGGGCAATAAGATTCCTTAATGAAAGATACAATCTTCCAGTACTGATTACAGAAAACGGCATGAGCAACAATGATTTTGTAATGCTGGACGGTAAGGTACATGATCCTCAGAGAATTGACTATATTCACAGACACCTGCTTGCAGCAAAGAAAGCAGCAGATGAAGGATATAAGCTTTTGGGGTATATCTACTGGTCAATCATGGATAACTACGAATGGGCGGAAGGTTACGATCCTAGATTCGGTCTGATCTACATTGACTACCGCACCCAGAAGAGAATCCTAAAAGATTCAGCTTACTGGTATAGAGATGTGATTGCCTCAAATGGAGCTAATCTGTAGCAAAATCATATTTCAAAAAATCTACTTACATATCCATCCTTTCATACAAATGTTTATGTATGAAAGGATATATACCTTTCTAATAATCTCTAATAATCACCATTAGAAATAAATTTTCAATAATCCATTAAGATCTTACTATTGTCTGAAAGTTATTTTCTTTTTGCATATAAATTACACTTTATAAAAGTCATATCCATTTTATAAAAGTCACTTTCATAAAGTCTTTTAAATCCTTTAAATATCATTTATGATTAGATCCCGATTAAGGAATATTCATAAAAAATACGCTTTACAGGTAAAAATATTAACCTATAATTCAAAGTGAATTTCCTTATAGATTTTCTGAATAGAAAATTGTCCTTACTGCAAAAGGAACAGACTTGGTTACTTTTGCCTTGTTTGATTTATGGTGCTCTATGAAAAACGTAAAAACCGCAATTAAGTTATTATTTGCTTCTCTTGCTTTCACTTCTCTTACCGCATTAAGCGCAGAAATAACAAACCTCAGTCCAGATACAGAAGCAGATCGTATCAGCTGGCAGAAGCTTGATGTACAGTTAGGAAAGACTCCTGCATTTCCACAAAAAACTGTATTAGGAGCAATAGCAAAAACCAAAGATATTGAATTCTGGCAGAATATCGGAAAAGGATATAAGTTCATGGCAGATAAGATGGGCGTAAAGCTGGACTATCTTGCAGCTCAGAACGAGGAAGATCCTTTAGGCCAGCTCAATATTGCAGAAACACTGATTGCAAAGAATGTAACTGCAATTCTAGCATCTCCTCAGACTGATGTTACCCTGCAGCTTCCTTTCGAAGAGGCTTTAAAGGCAAAGATCCCGCTAATCAATGTGTCAGACGCAGTTATACCTCAGACCCGCTATTTTGTTGGCGGCATGCATTATCGTAACGGCATGGACGTAGCTGAATGGTTCCTGGAGAAATATCCTAAAGGCGGCGAGGTTGCAGTAATTGAAGGTTTACCTTTAGTCTATGCAACAACTCAGCGTTCACGCGGTTTTATCAACACACTGAAAAAGAATCATGACTTCAAGGTTGTAGAGCAGGTTTGCGGTAACTGGGTATTTGAGGACGCTCAGAAGGTTACTGAAGAAATCCTAAAGAAACACCCTAACATTATCGGTATTTACTGCCACAATGACATTATGGCACTTGGAGCTGTTGATACCCTTAAGAAACATGATCTTTTAGGTAAGATTGCAGTATTTGGAACAGATGGTATTTCACTTGCCTACGAATCTATTGCAAAAGGCGAGCTTACAGGAACAGTTGACTCCTTCCCTGAAGTAACAGGTGCAATTGCAGTGCAGGTTGCTGCCCGTGTAATCAGTGGACAGAAGGTACCACGTGTTGTCGTAACTCCACAGAAACTAATCACAAAAGATAACTGTGAGACTTACAAGAACCGCAATATTGACTTCCTGATCGAAGAGCTTTCAAAATAGTTTTAACTTAGAAGAGTATGAAAAAAGGGCCAGTGGGGAACTCTCCTCACTGGCCTTATAATTCTCCGTCGAAATGATATGCTGCAACAACGGAGAAGAACATCAGACTAGCTTAATCTTATGGTTACCTTGTAATTTAAGGATTCACCTGGTTTTACAAACTTAAGCTGACCGCGCTTACGCATTTCAGCTCTTCCCTCTGGAAGGGTGTTACCACACTCAAGGCCCATTACATAATCACGTACGCCCATCATCTTCCACTGAACAAAATGATCAAGCTCTTTAGCATCATATGTAATCTCAAGTTTGGTTCCAATCTTTGGCTGCTCGATTGAAGCATAGCCCTTTCCATCCTTGAAATAATGATAATAGCAGCGCTCCTCATAGTGCTCAGTTGGTTTCTGAACCTTCATCCAGTTCTCAATATCTTCCTGAGCGTGGGCATTACGAGCAATAACCTGATTTGACGGAATAGTGATGATGCTGTCCTCATCTAGGAGTGGATAGCCCATATTCATGTGGTAAAGGATACCTACCTGCTCATCCTTATCACCACAGTTTAGAATCTTATCAGTAATAACAATTACATTTTCCTTGGTTGAAACGCTGATCTTACGCTCTAAAACCAGTTTTCTGCCAAAAATGGTCTCATCCTTAACAGTTGCATATATGCATAACTCATCACCTTCCTCTCGGTAATAGATATGCTCACAAGGAGTATTGCCAATTGAACCATGCAGAGGAAGCTCTTCACCTTCATCCTCGTTAGGAATACCGACATTCTGGAATCCGCAGGTAGTCAGAAAGCCTGCAGTAAAAGAATTCAGCCAGTTTGCGCCAATACTGTCATAGTATGCAGGTGCAACATAACCGCAGGCTGTCATATAGCTCATGTTCTGACCTTTAAAGCGCAGTCTTGAAATATCTGCACATCTGTCTGCGCAAACAGTAAGGTCAATACCTTTACCATTATGAACCTCAAACAGGCGCATGCCGTCGCCCTTTCCACCTACAAGACGGTGTTCCTCAACACCATATAACTGAGATTCATGTCCAATGTATGGATTCATTTAATTTACTCCTTGACTATTTTTTATGTTTTTAAAATTCAACTGTTTCAGGTTTACAGTACGTTGACCAGGACTCGATTGGTCTTACATACTCCGGAATTTCTTCAGCCAGATAAGGAAGTGCAGCTCCAATGGCACTTGCATGATGCTCAACTCTGGACTTAATTACAAAACCAGGCTTGCAGGTAAATGTACTTCTGTTGATGATCTCATTTTCAATAAAGGCTACATCATCAGGAATTAGCCACATTGAAAGATCACCGCCCAGGATGATCCTTCTCTCCAGAATCAACCAGGTCTGATACAGACCAAACGCAATTGTGGAAAGATATTTTCTCCATCGCTCTTCATGAGATTTTGATTTTTCCTCACGAAGTTTAAAAAAGAAATCGGGAATGCTTTCACCATCAAATAAGGTAGCAAAATTGCAGTAGGTATCTATACAGCCACGTCTACCGCAATAGCAGAGCTTTCCTTTTGTCGAATAGGTTATATGATCCCATGATCCTGCATATCCAGAACGACCATGTTCTATACAGCGGCTCTTGATCAGGGCACCGCCAAGATGCTCTGAAAGAGCAATGTATATACCGTTTGAAACTTTTCTATTATGCCAAAGTTCTGCCAGAGCAGCAGTCTTTACATCATGACACAGACGGACAGGAATCGAGATATCCTTTCTGATAACATCAATATCCAGCTCTGATGTATCAAGAATCTTAGAGAAAATAATCTCTGTTCCATCCTTGCTGACAACACCCTGAATGGAGATACCGATTCCAAGGATATTATCAAGTGGATAACCACATGTTGAGATTGCTTCCTTTAGAAGCGAATTAAGTTTAACTGAATAGGCTTTTTCGTTTTTGTATTCAACACCGATGTTCCAGAGTTTTACCACTTCACCTTTCAGGTCGCATAAGCAAATCTTTATAAAGTCTTTTCTGATTTCCGCACCTAGAGCTAACTTGGATCTAGGTTGAAGTCTGTAGGAAATTGCAGGTCTGCCGCCAGAAGAATCCATAAGTTCTCCGGGACCAATCATACCCATATTCTCGAGATCTTTCATATGACCATTGATTGTTGGCAGGCTGAAACCTGTCAACTCTGCGATCTGTGGTTTTGACAATGCATCATGCTGAAAAAACAGACCGAGAATTCTTTCCTTATTTTGTCTTTTTGGGTCAATATAAAAATCGTTCACAACTTCATCCTTTAATAGCTTTCATAAATTCACTGTACCGTATAAAAGAAATCAAAAGTACAGAAGAAAGCCAGAAAACACGTTATAAATCACATTTTTTTGAGGTATTTTACACGATTTATGACTTCTATCAAATAACTTATATAAAGTCATATAATAAAAGTTACTTTATTAAAATTACTTTGCTAAAGTAAAAAACAACAAAATAACAAAAATAAGTAATTTCACTTTTATAGAAATTATTACAGAAAAATTTTTAAACACACAAACAAATATATGTAAATAGGGAGTTATCTTCATGAATATTGTAGATAAGTTTAAGTTAACAGGTAAAACTGCATTTGTAACCGGTGGCGCTCGTGGTATTGGTAAAGCTGTTTCAGAGGGCTTTGCACAGGCTGGAGCAAACATTGTTATCGCTGATTTAGATGAAGCAGAGGCACAGAAAACCGCTAAATTCATCAGCGAGGAGTACAAGGTAAAGAGCATTGCAGTTAAAACCGACGTAACAAATCCTGAGAGTGTAAACAACCTTATAGATGTTATCGATCAGGAATTCGGCAGATTAGATATCGCTTTCTGCAATGCAGGCATCTGCATCAATGCAGAAGCAGACAAAATGACATTTGACCAGTGGAGCAAGGTTATCAATATTAACCTTACCGGTGTATTCCTAACCGCTCAGGCAGCTGGCAAATACATGATCAAAAAAGGCATTAAGGGCTCTATCATCAATACCGCTTCAATGTCAGCTCACATCGTTAACGTACCTCAGCCACAGTGCGCTTATAACGCATCAAAGGCCGGTGTAATCCAGTTAACCAAGTCCTTAGCAATTGAATGGGCAAAACACGGAATCCGCGTAAATTCAATCAGCCCAGGCTATATCGGAACTGAGCTGGTAAAGGCTTCACCTACTCTGATTCCACTAATCAAGACCTGGAATGAGATGGCCCCAATGCATCGCTTAGGCGAACCAGAGGAATTACAGTCTGTAACCTTATATCTTGCATCTGATGCAAGCTCATTTACAACAGGTTCTGACGTAATAGTTGACGGTGCATTCACCTGCTTCTAATCTCGCTCGAAAGAGTACTACATACAAACATACATGGAGTTTACAAATGAAAAAAACTTTACTATCAGCACTTTTCTGTGCAGCTACATTAGCATTTACAGCACCTTCTTTCGCTGCAACAACCAGCGAAACTCAGGGTATTCAGGCAAGTCCTGAGTTCTATGCAAAGGCTAATCTGAGTGCATTAAAGGGCAAGAAGATCGGTATTACCATTCAGTCACTGCGTAACGCATACTGGGCAGGTGTTATGGCTGCTTTAGAGGATGTTCTAAGCGCTAACGGTGCAAAATTCACCATTGTTGAGTGTGACGACAAGTCAGCAAAGCAGGTAGCACAGATCGAGAACTTCATTTCATCAGGCTGTGATTTCATTCTGGTTCACCCATCAGATGCAGCTGCAGTTGAAGATGCATGTGCTGAGGCAAGAAAGCAGGGCATCAAGGTTATGTGCTGGGATGATCCTATGACCAATACCGACGGCAACTGGATTCTAAACAACACCAACCTTGGTATTGCAATCGGTGAGCTTGCAGGTAATTTCATCAACGAGCACTACTCAACCGACAAGAAGGCAAAGGTTGCAGTTCTAGGCTTCCCACAGACCAAGATCCTGTTAGAGCGTGAGGAAGGTATCCGTGAGGGTATGAAGAACGTTGCTGACGGCAAGTATGAGATCGTTGCAAGCCAGGCTGCACTTCGTCCAAACGAGGCTCAGACTGCAATCGAAACTATTTTACAGCGTGAACCAGACTGCAAGGTTGTAACTGGTATCGGTGCAGGTCCTATGATCGGTGCTGATGAAGCTTTACAGATCGCAACCAACGGCAAGATCCCAGAGGATATGGGTGTATTTACAACTGACGTAACCAAGCAGCAGTTACAGCACCTGTCAGATCCAACCTATCCTGCTAAGGGCATCATCGGTTTCGAGGGTTCAGACGTTGATACAGCTACCAGCTGTGCAAGCATGTTCGCTTTAATTCTTGAGAACAAGCTTCCTGAGCACAACGTAATCCGTGGTGTAGCTCCTATTACCAAGGAAAATGTTGAGAAGATTAGTTCTGGCATGAAATAAAAAATAATTAGCCAAACAGAACAAAAAAAAGCCTTCTCACACAGATGGGAAGGCTTGCATAAGGAGATTGGGAATGAGCGAGAACTATGTTCTGGAACTTGAACATATAAGAAAGGAATACCCTGGTGTAGTTGCCTTAAAAGACGTTACTCTCAGACTAAGAAAAGGTGAGGTTTTAGGTCTTATCGGCGAGAACGGTGCAGGTAAATCCACACTGATCAAATGCTGTACCGGTGCAGAAATTCCAACATCAGGAAAGATCCGCGTAAACGGAAAAGAATTCGACAGAATGAGTCCTCAGCTTGCAGCTGAGAACGGAGTTGCAGTTATCTATCAGGAGTTCAATAACGTTGGAGAACTCTCTGCAGCAGAAAACCTATTTCTAGGCAGACCAATCCGCAAGGGAATGATAATTGACAGAGCAGCTATGGAAAGAGAAGCCCAGAAGGCCTTTGATCAGCTGCATATAAAAATCAATCCAAAAGAGCTGGTAAAAAACCTTACCGTAGGTTATCAGCAGATGATTGAGATTGCCAAAGCAATTCAGCAGAACGCACAGGTTCTGATTATGGATGAGCCAAGTGCTCCTCTAACCTCAAACGAAGTTGAAAATATGTTTAAGGTTGTTGAGCTTTTAAGAAAGAAAGGCGTATCCATCATTTATATTTCTCATCGTCTTGAGGAAATCTTCAGATTATCAGACAGAATTGAGGTTATCCGTGACGGTGAATATGTTACTACCCTGATTACTCCTGAAGCCACCGTAGATGAACTCATCAAGCTGATGGTTGGCCGTGAGCTTACTCAGAAATACCCTCCACGCAAGAGCTGCGTTAACAAGGATAAGGTGGTACTTGAGCTTAAGAATGTAACCGGTAATGGAGACAAGGATATCTCTCTACAGCTGCATGCCGGTGAGGTTTTAGGCTTAGGTGGTCTGGTAGGTGCAGGAAGAACCGAGCTTGCTGAGATTATTTTCGGAGCAAAGCAAAAAGAGTCAGGAACCATTCTTTTCAATGGAAAGGAAATCAATCCTCAATCCCCTAGAGAGGCAATTGATCTTGGAATAGCCCTGGTACCGGAAGACAGAAAACGTCATGGTGCTCTTTTAGGAATTTCCATCAAGAACAATATCAATATGCCTATTTATGAGCGTATTTCAAAGTTAAGCGTAATCAATTCCAGAAAAGAGAAAGAAATCGCTGAAAAGTACCGTGAGGAAATTCAGATTAAGTGTCCAACACTGAACCAGCTGGTGAAGAATCTTTCTGGTGGTAATCAGCAGAAAGTTATTTTAGGAAAATGGCTGGCAGCTGACTGTGAACTGATTATTTTCGATGAGCCAACTCGTGGTATTGACGTAGGTGCCAAATATGAAATCTACAAACTTATCAATGAGCTGGTTGAATCAGGACGCAGTGTGCTGATGATTTCATCAGAAATGGAAGAGTTAATGGGAATGTCGGATCGCATCATTGTTCTTGCTGAAAATCGCATGACAGGTGAGCTACAGAAAGAAGAGTTCGACTCTGACAAGATTATGCAGTATGCATCCGGTATTACAGATGGGGCAAAGGAGTCTCTATAAATGTTAAACGCAAACTTTTTAAAACAGAACGCAATCTGGCTGGTTTTCATCGCCGAAATCATTATCTTCGCAATTGCCAGTGATGGAACCTTTATTACAGGAAGAAACATTATCAACATCTCTCGTCAGGTTTCCTACTATGGAATCGCTGCAATCGGTATGACCTTCGTTATTCTGATTGCAGACATTGACCTGTCAATCGGCTCAATCATCACTCTGGTTAACGTGGTTTGTGCCTGGCTGATGGTAGCTGCCGGTGTAAATATGTGGGTTGCTGTTGCAATTTCCTTAATCATGGCCACCGGTATCGGTCTTATCAATGCGGTCATGGTTGCTGCAGTAGGTATCCCAGCTCTGATTGCCACATTCGCATCTCAGACTGTATTTGAGGGTGTTGCCTATCTGATTTCAGGTGGTCGTCCAATTGCAGGATTTGATTCAGCTTTCGGTATTTTCGGTCGCTGGTCAGCATTTGAGATTCTTCCAATCTGCGCAATTCTGATGGTTGTCTGCTTTGCACTAGGTAGCTTTATCCTGAACAAGACCTATTTCGGCCGTTACTTCTATGCAATTGGTGGTAACGAGGAAGCTGCAGAGCTGTCTGGAATTCGTGTAAACCGCGTTAAGTATCTGATCTATGCATTCTCAGGATTCTTCGCAGGACTTGCAGGTATCGTGCTGCTATCAAGAGCAAACTCAGCACAGAGCACCGTAGGTAAGGGACTGGAGTTCGATGTTATCACCTGCGTAGTACTGGGCGGTGTATCAGTATACGGTGGTGTTGGTTCCATGTCAGGTGTGATTGCAGGTGTGCTGATTATCGGCTCTCTGACCAACGGCATGATTCTGATGGACGTAAGTGAATACACCCAGATGGTGGTAAAAGGTCTGGTACTGGCAGTTGCCGTAGGTATCGACTGTATGTCCAAGAAGCGTCGTAAGAGATAAATAAAAGAACTATCCGATACAGCGCGCTCTGTATCGGATACCCCAAACAAAACAGACAAAAATAATAATAATCTACAGAGAAAGACAAACAGGAAAAATTATGAATAAGTCAGTTGCTACAGTTATTACAGAAGGCAGAACCGCACTTGGAATTGAACTTGGTTCTACCCGAATCAAGGGAGTACTTACAGACTACGAGGGAAATGTTCTCGCAGTTGGTTTTCATGAGTGGGAGAACTCTCTAGTAAATGGAATATGGACATACTCACTGGAAGATGCTCTGGATGGACTTAGTGACTGCTACGCAAACCTGAAAAAAGAAGTTGCAGACAAATATCAGGTTACTTTAAAGAAAATCGGTGCTATCGGTATTAGTGCCATGATGCACGGATATATCGCCCTGGACAGGGATGACAAACAGTTAGCCCCATTCCAGACATGGAGAAATACCAATACCACTGAGGCTGCAGATGAACTTACAGAGCTGTTCTCATACAACATTCCTCTAAGATGGTCTGTTGCACATCTCTACCAGAGACTTTTAGATAAGGAAGAACACGTAGAAAAGGTGGCCTCAGTATTTACTCTTGCAGCATGGATTCATTACAAACTTACAGGCTGCAAGGTCATCGGAATCGGTGATGGTGCTGGTATGTTCCCAATTGATTCTGAAATCAGGGATTATGATCAGAAGATGGCGGACAAATTTGATGCCCTGCTCTCTTCAAAAGGCTCAAAGCTGAAGATAAGAGAAGTTTTCCCTAAAATTCTGGTTGCAGGAGATGATGCAGGAAAACTTACAGCAGAGGGCTCAAAGTTATTAGATAAGACAGGAGATCTTGAAGCAGGAATTCCTTTATGTCCGCCTGAGGGGGATGCTGGAACCGGCATGACAGCCACTAACAGTGTTGCCCCTCGCTTCGGTAACCTTTCAGCAGGTACCAGTTCCTTTGCGATGGTGGTTTTAGAGAAACAGCTTTCAAAGGTTTACCGTGAGATTGATATGGTAGCAACTCCATCAGGATTCCCTTGCGCAATGTCTCATGCCAACAACGGCACAACAGACCTGAATGCATGGGTAATGATGTTCAAGGAATTCTGTGATCTTATGGGAATAAAGGCTGATGCCGGCGAGCTTTACTACAAGCTTTACAATCATGCCATGAAAGGAGATAAGGACTGTGGTGGTCTGTTAGCCTACGGATATTATTCAGGTGAAAACATCACCTTTATCAATGAAGGTCGACCATTATTTGCAAGAATGCCTGACAGCAGATTCAACCTTGCAAACTTCATGAGAGCAAATCTCTATACCTCACTAGGCGCTGTGAAGCTGGGTATGGATATTCTGCTAAAGGATGAAGGTGTTAAACTCGAACAGATACTAGGTCACGGCGGCTTATTCAAGACACCTGGTGTTATGCAGCGTATTCTGTCTGCAGCTATCAATACACCGGTTGCAGTCATGGAAACAGCTTCCGAAGGCGGAGCTTGGGGAATTGCCCTGCTGGCCGCTTACCTGGCAGATGGTAAAAAAGAAGGAAAACTTGAGGACTTCCTCAACAACCGTATCTTTAAGAATCTGAAAGGAGATGTAATTATGGCAACTCCTGAGGAAGTAGAAGGATTTGAAACATTTACCCGTCATTATGTTGCAGGCTTAGAAGTTGAAAAGTCAGCAATCAAGGCAATGAACTGGTAGATGAGGAAAAAAATAAAAATGGAACAGCAGATTAGACAATATTTTGAAGAACTAGATCCTGAGAAAAGAAAGGCTCTTTTAGAAGAAATTGACAAGGACACACCAAGTTTCCGTCGAGAACTCTATAAAAAGCGTTTTGAATTCAGACGTAAGCCTGACCGTATAGCAGATCTGTGGCTTTTTAAATGTGTCTATCTGCCTGGCCTGTATCGCCGCAAGTTTCTAAAGAAGGCAACATTGCGCGAAGTTAACCTGACTATAGACGAGTTTTTCTTAAGAGAAGAACTAAATGAAGAACAGCGCGAAGAACTGTATCTTGAAATGAGAAATGCTGTACGCAGATATCTTTCAACATGCAAAAGCGCAAAGTATGCCTCAAGCTTCTTTGGACTGAAAAAAGCTTCAGATGACGAGAAATTTCAGAGAACAACTGAAGATATATGGAAAATGTCACGAGGAATAGCTCGAGTATATGGCTTAGAAAAAGAACTATCGTTATGGTGTGAAGCATGTTATGCGGAACTGATTGCGTATGAACCTTCATGTGAACAGCGATATAACGAACTGGAACAAGATTTCAAAAAATAAATAAAAGGGATCACCCCTATAACGAATAACAAAATATCAAGGAGTATAAAAATGAAAGAGACTATGATTCAGCAGGTAATGACCGCTCCAGGAAAAATCACCTTTAGAGATGTACCTGTACCAAAGGTTGGACCTGATCAGGTTCTGGTAAAGATCAAGAAAATTGGCGTCTGCGGTTCTGATATTCATGTTTATCATGGCTCACATCCTTACACATCATATCCTGTAACTCAGGGTCACGAGGTTTCAGGACAGATTGTCGCTTTAGGCGAATATGTAAAAGACTTAAAGATTGGTCAGAAAGTTATTATTGAGCCTCAGGTATTCTGTGGCAGATGCTATCCATGTCTTCACGGCAAATATAACCTATGTGAAAAGCTGAAGGTTATGGGATTCCAGACCACCGGTACCGCAAGTGAGTTCTTTGCTGTTGATTCAAGCAAAATCACCCCAATTCCAGAGGATATGACCTATTCTGAGGGTGCAATGATGGAGCCTCTGGCTGTTACCGTTCATGCTGCAAAGAGATTCCCTGATTTAAAGGGAGCTAAAGCTGTTGTTCTAGGCTGCGGCCCTATCGGAATTCTGCTGATTCAGTCTCTTAAGGCTTTAGGTGCCAAGGAAGTATTTGCAACAGATATCTCTGACGGCAGACTTGCTCTTGCAAAGGAATTAGGCGCAGATTATGTAGTCAACACCATGAAGGATGACTACGCTAAGGCTCTGGTTGAAGCTTTCGGTCCTGATAAGGCAGACGTTATCTATGAGTGTGCCGGCACTGACATCACTATGGATCAGGCTATTCAGAACGCAAGAAAAGGCAGCACCATCATTTTAGTTGCTGTATTCGGCAAGAAGGCAAATGTTGATCTTGCAAAACTGAACGATTCAGAGCTGGATCTGAATACCTCAATGATGTACCGTCACGAGGATTTCGTTGATGCAATCAGATTCGTAAACGAAGGTAAGATTAAGCTGAAGCCACTTCAGAGTGCTAAGTTCGCTTTTGCTGATTACAATAAGGCTTACGAATACATCGATAATAATCGCGAAAGCACCATGAAAGTTTTAATTGATGTTGATCCATCTGAAGAATAAGGACCAGACATCATGAAACTTTCGTACGAGACACTTGATAATAAGGATTTCTGGGAGTCAAAGGGAGTAAAACTCCCTTCCTATGACGTCCGAGAGATTACACGTAAAACCGTTGCCTCTCCTCGCTGGGTACATTTCGGAATCGGTAATATCTTCAGAATTTTTATCGGCGGTATTGCTGACAAACTGATATCCGAAAAGCTTCTGGACAGAGGTATAACCTGTGTTGAAACCTTTGATTATGACGTTGTAGACAAGATTTACAAACCTTTTGACAATCTTGTTCTGGCTGCAACACTTCATCAGGACGGCAGAAGAGATTTCAGTATTCTGGGTTCTCTTAGTGAAGCTCTAAAGGCAGATACAAAAGACGGTTCTGCAATGAAACGTCTTGAGGAAATCTTCACCAACAGGGAACTTCAGCTTGTAAGCTTTACTATTACAGAAAAGGGATATGCACTGAAGGGAGCTGACGGTAATTATCTTCCATACGTTAAAAACGATATTGAAAACGGTCCTGACAGATGTGTCGGAGCAATGGCGATAGTTACTTCAATGCTTTACAGACGATTCAAAGCTGGCGCTACTCCTCTTGCGCTGGTTTCTATGGACAACGTTTCCCAGAATGGAAAGAAGCTTCGTGAAAGTGTTCTGGAAATGACCGAGAAATGGATAGAAAAGGGATTTTTAGATAAAGATTTCCTTTCCTATGTCTCAGATGAAAAGAAAGTAGCTTTCCCTTGGTCAATGATTGATAAAATCACCCCTCGTCCTGGAGATGCACTTTCAAAAGATCTTAAGGATATGGGTATTGAGGATATGGATGTTCTGGTTACTTCCAAGAAGACCTATATCGCTCCATTTGTAAATGCCGAAGCACCTCAGTATCTGGTAATAGAAGATTCATTCCCTAACGGCAGACCTCATTTTGAAAAGGCCGGTGTTTTCATGACAGACAGAGAGACTGTCAACAAATCAGAACGTATGAAGGTTACAGTTTGTCTGAACCCTATTCATACCGCGCTCTGCACCTATGACTGTCTTTTAGGCTATACCTTCTTTGCTGACGGCATGAAGGATCCGGAACTTTCAAAACTTGCAAAGCAGCTTGGATATGTAGAAGGTCTTCCTGTAGTTGAGGATCCTAAGATTCTTTCTCCAAAAGCATTTTTGGATGAAGTTCTGAATGTAAGATTCCCTAATGCATATATGGGAGACACCTCAGCACGAATTGCTGTCGATATTTCTCAGATGGTAGGCATCCGTTTCGGTCATACCATTAAAGAACATATCAAGACAGACGGAACAGATAAGCTGGTTGCTCTGCCTCTGGCTATCGCTGGCTGGTTGAGATACCTTCTTGCAGTAGATGATAATGGGAAAAAGTTTGAATTATCGCCTGACCCTATGCTGAAGGAACTTACAGATTTACTATCTGATGTCCGACTGGGGGATTCTGATTCAGTTAAAGACCATCTGAAACCAATTCTTTCTAACAAGAATATATTTGGATTGGATTTATACAGTACAGAGCTTGGAAATAAGGTTGAGACTATGGTTAAAGAATTGGTCGAAGGCCCGGGTGCAGTTCGCAATACGCTGAAAAAATACCTTTCTTAGTCAAAATGTAAATTTCAGTAACCTCCTCATTTAAGGAGCTTTCAAAGCTCCTTATTTTTTTTACTTTATCTTACTCTTTATGGAATCCCAGTTTTCTTCAGGAATACCCAAGGCACTTAATGCTTCTTCAACAGTAAATTTTTTGTTAATCATCAAGTTCTTAATGTTATCTAATCTTTCTTCTACACGGCCTTCTGCACGTCCTTCTGCACGACCTTCTTCTCGACCTTCTTCTCGACCTTCGGATCTTTCTTGCTTCATCATGCTTTTGTAATCAAGAATCTCCATCTCACGGTTCAGATAAGCAGCATAATTATCAGGATCTTTCATAAATTCATTCCTTATATTTATTGCCTTCCCCAAAATATTGTCATGCAGCATAGCACTCTCTTCTCTTTTAGAGAGTTTCCCTGAGAAATAGGCAAGCCATTTCTCCGCACGGCTCATTTCAGAAAGCGACTTCTTCTTGAACTTCTGCAGTTCCAGAAAGTGAAGCTCAAGCAGATTCGTAATAGGTTCACCGTCCTTTATATTACAGATTTTAGCAGTTGTGTGCGGTTGTTTTTGGGTCTCCACCTTAAAAATATTGAATTTCATCAGATTAATACAGATAACAGGTTTTAGTTCACTATAGCTGTCGCCCTTTACCAGAGAACCTGCATAAAGTTTTGACCAGTAGAACAGACTCCTTCCAATCCAGGCAAGATCATTTGATACCTGAACCTCAATATCTATCTGCTCTCCTGAAATCAGCTGACAGCAGATATCGAGTCTTGAAATTTTCTCATACGAGTTCTCTGCATGCTGCTCTGTATCTGTGTAGACCAAATCTGAAATCAGATTATCGCCTTCTCTTTGAAGGATGGAATTAAGAAAATCTATTAGTATTTCCTTGTGTGAAAACAGCTTTTTTGCAAACGCATCATTGGTTGTGCTGATATGTCCCATTGATGAGATTTCATCAAGAATTGAATTCACTCTTGTGTTGTTTTTTAAATCAAAATTAAGATTCATTTAGTTAATGCCTCCCATTATTAAATAAGGCACTAATCATAAATGACAATTTTCATAGTCTTTTTATAAGGCTCTATTTTTTGTAAAAAATCATAATAACTTATTGCTTTACAAAGAATATTTTGGTAAAAAAAAAAGATTATTCTTATAATATTCTTCTTATAATTTGAAAAAATTTAACAAACTTTTCAATAAGTAAACCGATATTAATAATAATTCTAAAATTACAATCTATACTTATTTACATGAAAGGTCTCTTAACTGAGAAGAATTTTGTTTTGTTACAAAACAGTTACCTGATGAGGTGTTAGATGTTTAATAAACTGTCAGTAAAACTTAAGGTCATGGGCGGTTTCTTCCTTGTTATATTATTCACACTGATAATCGGTCTCACAGCACTTGTCATTATGAATAACTTCAACAATGCAGCAGGCTATGTTCACGAGATTATCAATGTAAAGCACGGAAGAACCTATAATCGACAGCAGGCTCTTACAAAGGCATCAAAACTTTTCTTCAACTATCAGTGGGATGTTGCATCATTGAGTAACAGCCAGGTAGATGAGCTCAAAGGTGCAGTTCAGACCATTGTGGACTCCATGAAGGCAATGACAGGAAAGACAGATCCTCAGATTACCAATGCAATCAAAGGCTCTGTAAACGCTATTAACGAGGCATTCAACTCAGAATTTCTTCCTGCAGTTATGGAAAAAGATCAGGAGAGAGTCACCAACGTCTACAGAAAGGTAATCTACCCAAATTTTGAAATTGCAGAAACCAATCAGTCAAAACTTGGTGAAGCACACTTGCAGCTGGCAGGTCAGGCAATAGAATCAAACACATCAATGGTTCCTTTCTACTTTACACTTGGACTACTTGTTTTTGCATGTATTGTTGCCATGTTAATCGCTTATGCAGTTACAAACTATACCGTAAACAATCTTGATAAGGCTGTTAAGGCTGCAACAGAAATTGCAGATGGAAATCTTACCCATAAGATTGAATCCAACAGCAAGGATGAATTTGGAACACTGATTCGTGCAACCGACGCTATGCGTCAGGAATTAAATGATCTTGTTTCCAAGATAAAAGACTCCGTAGCCAAAGCTGTAACTGATTTCAATGAAATAAACAATATCACCCTAAAAATCAATAACTCTGCAGAAACCACTGAAAGCAAAGCTGTTACTGTTGCTGCCGCATCTGATGAGATGGTTTCAACAACCGGAGATATTGCCAAGAACTGTCAGAGTGCAGCTTTAGAATCTGAGCATGCAAACAACACCACCGAACAGGGCGTAAGTGAAATCAACGGTACCATTGAAAGTATTCAGTCTCAGGTGGAAGCTACAAGACAGAATGCCGAGCAGATTAAGGCTCTGGTAGACCAGTCACAGAAAGTCGGAACCATTGTTCAGACCATTGAGGATATTGCATCACAGACAAATCTTCTAGCTCTTAATGCTGCTATTGAGGCTGCCCGTGCCGGTGAAGCCGGTAAAGGATTCGCTGTTGTGGCAGATGAGGTTCGAGCTCTGGCATCCAGAACAGCAACATCAACTCAGGACATCATCAAGATGGTAACCCAGATTCAGAATGATGCAAACAATGCAAATGAATCTATGGTTCAGTCTCTGCAGAACATGGATGCTCTGTCAGGTCAGACAACCAACATCCAGGGAATGCTGGGCAGCATCATTGACCAGGTTGCAAGTGTAAACAGTCAGATTACCCAGATTGCAACCGCAGCTGAAGAGCAGACAACAGCAACCTCAGAGATTTCAAACAATATGCAGGGAATTACAGGAGAATCACAGGAACTGCGTTCAATGGTTAACAGTGCACAGGAAATGGTTAACGACTCGGTGCACAATCTGAACTCACTAAGAGATATGGTAGCAAGATTCCGAGTTTAGAAAGACTCATCATTACTATTTCAGGGAGAACAGTTACTCTGTTCTCCTTTTTCTTTTCCTGTAATTATATCCTTACATTCTTCTCACCTCTCAAAATGTGTTGCACTATATCTCATTTTTAATCTTATAAATCAATGCTGTTAGCACAAGCTGATACAATTTCTGCAACACATTTATATATATGCAACACTATGGTAGTTTCTATGACCAAAATAGCATTCATTCTTCCGGATAACAGGCTGATTAAAAGAAGCAAGGAAATCTGTCGTGAACTTAATCTTGAAGATCAGGTTGATTTCTACAGATGCGATATTGATGAGGCAATTACTCTTGCCAGAGTACTGGATAAGACTGAAAGCATAGATGCCATCATCTCAAGATACGGTATCGCACATGTGCTCATGCAGGAGAATCTATCTGTTCCGGTTATTGAAATCATGGTGACAGGACAGGATCTGGCACAGGCCTTTTTCGAAGCAAAAATCAGGGCTGGTACTAAACATCCCAGAATTACCTATCTAGCCTTCAGTAATATGTCCAATGATATCCAGAGATTAAGCAGGATAATGGGAATTGATCTTGAAATCTGCGAGCTTGAAGCACCAGAAGATATCACCAGAATCATAGACACTCTTCCCAAAAAATCCACTGATATTCTCATGGGTGGAGCAACCTCAATGGCTTATGGAGCGAAAAAGGGATTTGTAACACAGGTCGTTGAATCTGGAGACTGTGCCTTAAGAGAAGCCTTTAAATCTGCGCAGAAGGTTATCCTTGCCAAAAACAACGAACGACGACATACCGAAGAGTTCATAACGCTGGTTAACTCCGTTCGTGAAGGCGTGATTTACGTTAATCGTGACAGAAAGATTCAGTACGTTAACTCCCAGGTTGAAAACCTCTTTAACATCAGATTTGATGAGGTAAAAGGATTAGATCTCAGGAAGGTTCTTTCAGACAATCCTCAGTTCAATGAACTTTATACGGCATTGGATAACTGTGAAAGCAGAAAGGAAAGCTATCATGATATTCTTGTAGAACTGAACTCAAAATGGCTTGCTTTCGGTATTGAGCCTGTAATTGTCAATTCAAATGTATTAAGTCTAGTTATTACCGTAATGGACGTTACCACGATTCAGGAAACAGAAATCAAGGTACGAAATGAGGTCACCAAGAACAAGTTTTATGCAAAATACCGTTTCGACGATCTGGTTGGAGACTCTCCTGAAATCAAAGAGACCAAACGACTGGCCCGTGAATTTGCTGCCGTTGATACCACTGTTCTGATTACCGGTGAATCAGGTACAGGAAAAGAGCTTTTCGCTCAGAGCATACATAACGCCTCAGCAAGAAAGAACGGTCCATTTGTTGCAATTAACTGTGCAGCTCTTCCTGTAAATCTTCTTGAAAGTGAGCTGTTCGGCTATGTTGAAGGAGCATTTACCGGAGCCAAACATAAAGGCAAGGCCGGTCTTTTTGAAATGGCACATCACGGAACCATATTCCTGGACGAAATCTCTGAAATGGAGATGTATGCACAGAGCAGACTTCTCCGCGTAATTCAGGAACGTCAGGTTATGAGACTTGGCGATGACAAATACATTCCGGTTGATGTCAGAATCATTGTCGCCACCAATAAACCTCTTGCAGAACAGGTGAATAAAGGAGAGTTCAGACAGGATCTATACTACAGACTCAAGGTGTTAACCTTTAAGGTTCCTCCACTGAGGAACAGAAACGGGGATATACAGGTTCTTTCAAAGTATTTCCTCTCGCACTACTGCTCAAAGCATAACCGTATCAGAACCTTCTCAAAGGATGCGCTTAATCTTATGGAGAAATATAGCTGGCCGGGAAATGTTCGAGAACTTCGCTATTTCATTGAAAGAATGGTAATAGTCACAAAGCAGAAGGAAATTACAGCTCAACAGCTTATGACATACTGGGATGACAGAGATTTCGGAGAAAAAACAGAAAACCAGCAGATACAGCAGACTCCTATTGATGAGGCTGAGCGCATTAAACAGGCAATAGAAAAGGCAGAGGGAAATATCAGCAGAGCTGCACGTGCACTTGGAATAGACAGAAGCACAATTTATAGAAAACTTAAGGCAAAATCTAAAGATTAAGTGTTGCGAGCAAAAACGTATGCAACACTTTATGTTGCACACAGAAAAAACAACTAAAATAAAAATCCTTATAAAACAGTCAATTAGCCGATGGCATGCTTTTTGCTTAATCCAAAAGCATACATTAAGGAGTATTAAATGAAAATTGTACTGGCCCCTGATTCATTTAAGGGAAGTCTAAGCTCTGTCCAGGCAGCGTCAGCCATGGAAAAGGGTATCAGAAAAGCAGTAAAAGACGCACAAATCGAGAAAGTCTGTATTGCAGACGGTGGTGAGGGAACTGTTGAAGCTATAGTATCAATGACTAAAGGACAGTATGTTCATACCACTGTCGAAGGGCCTTTAGGAGAAAAGGTTGATGCTGTATGGGGACTTTGTACTACAGAGAAAGGTAAAACCGCTGTAATCGAAATGGCTGCAGCCTCAGGCATTCTTATCACTCCACAGAATAAAAGAAACGTAAAAAAGGCATCCACATTCGGTACTGGACAGCTAATAAAGGCGGCCCTGGATAGCGGAGCATCCTGTATTATCATCGGTATTGGGGGATCTGCCACCAATGACGGCGGTGCCGGTATGGCACAGGCCTTAGGAGCACAGTTCTTTGACCGGGAAGGAAAGATTCTTCCAAAAGGAGGAGAAGCACTTTCAGAACTTCACAGTATCGATTTAAGAGATCTCGATCCTAGACTTAACTATACAAAAATTCTTATTGCATCAGATGTAAAGAATCCTTTATGCGGAAAAAACGGATGTTCAGCTGTATATGGACCTCAGAAAGGAGCAACTCCTGAAGATGTTGAGATTCTTGATAAGGCACTTGAAAACTTCGCAGCTATTGCCAAAAGAGATGTTGGAACTGATATCAGAAATGTTCCCGGAGCAGGTGCTGCCGGCGGACTTGGTGCAGGACTGATGTTATTTGCCAACGGTAAAATGGAGCCAGGAATCGAACTCGTTTTAAATATTATCGGTTTTGAAAATATCGTTAAAGATGCCGATCTGGTATTCACAGGAGAAGGCTTTACCGATTCTCAGACAGCAAACGGTAAAGCTCCTGTTGGAGTTGCAGCTATTGCCAAGAAGTATAAGATTCCGGTTATATGTCTTTCTGGCGGTATCAGCTCTGACGCCTCAGAACTCTATAATCATGGAATAGATGCCGTAGGAGGGACACCTTGTGCTCCTGTAAGTCTTAACAGTTGTATAGAGAATGCAGCGGCTATGCTGGAAGATGCCGCAGAGCGAATGATTAGACTGGTTTTGATAGGTACAAAGCTGAAATAGGAAATAATGTTCATTGCTCTTCAAAGGTAGCAGCATATGCTACCTTCTTTTTTGTGTGACAGAGCCTTTCAGAGATACAAATCTCTGTTCTTATATCCTTAGCCGACCTTGAAAAAAGCTAAATCAGATCGTCATATACTACAAAGATAACTGAGCTTTTTCCTTTATCCCCATATTCCTCAAGTCTGATGATCATGACATTGGAATTCTGTCTTTGCCATTCCTCAAACTGCTGTAGCGCTAGAGAATTCTTTCTTCTTTTAGAACTGCTTTTAAAGTCGTCTAAAAACTGTTTGACTCTGACCATGTTTGCTCCTTATGGGCACAAAAAAACCGTTAACTATAAAGTGTAACGGTCCGTGCTCAATATTGCCTGATTGTTTAAGATCGTGGTGACAAAGTCTCTGTGCACATTTCTCTGACCTCCTTGTATACGCGGCGTCGCGTACCTAACATGTGCATCAGCAAATAGTTCACGATACTTATTTAAGTCTCTACAGAGGGTAAGTTTTTTTACCATGCATTTTCTCCTCGCTATCTTGATTGTAGAAAATATTTTTTTTCGTTGAAATAAATAACTGAACTCTAGTTTCCCACATGGAAATTTAAAACAAAACTAGATTCACTCTAGGTTTGATGCTCTTTAAAAACTTGTATTGATTTATTTTTGGGAAGAGGTGTAATTATAAGCAAAAAAAAGCTTATATATCTGATAGATACCGATGAAAAGGTGTGTTTAATATGTTATAATTTTATCTGCTAAAACAAAAAGTTAACATAAAAAAACACACCATGAATATGATACCTAAAAATACCTCTTCTAGCAATTTTACTGATACATTTTCTTCTCTTTTTTCTGTTCTTGGTCTCTGTAGTTTACTCAAAGTTGCAGGCTTTAGAAAAAG
>NZ_FUXX01000092.1 GCF_900167015.1 Succinivibrio dextrinosolvens DSM 3072 | reverse complement strand
CATACCTAGGATCTTAAGAAATTTATTCTAGGATCCTCATAAATTAAAGGATATGCAACTGTTACCAGTTGCGATCCGTTGCTGAATTAGTTCAGCATAAAAAGTTCTTTAAAAATTTGATATATAGATCAATGTGTTAATAAAATATACGGAGCTTTATTCTGATATTTTGCAATTGTTTTATCCGTAAAATTGGATTTTTGTGAAAAGGTTGAAATGTGGTTGATTTGAAAGGAATTAATTGATTTATGGTTTTCTGTTTAATATAATTAATGTGTTCAAAATCAAAGAATTAAACAAGAAAACCATGGAACAATTATCTCTATTTTTATCAACTCTGTCAAACGATTTTCAAACATCTAAAACCAATCTTATTGATATTCTTTCTAAAAAGCATATTGCAAGCCTGTCATACGATACTAAAGCCTGTATAAGAAACCGTAAGTTTTCCTTTGCTGATTATCTGCTTGGTGCTTTAACTATGATGAGTAGTTCAATCAGGGAGTCTGAGTTTACTCTGAATTCTTTTCATATGAACTATAACAGTCATCTTGGTGATGAGTTTAAGATGACTCATAAATGCATTCATAAGCAGCTGGATTCTGAAGAAAGCCTAACTCTGATTAAAGCTTTAGTGGTTCAGGTTATGTCTCTGGTAAGCAAGAGATTAGCAAAGCAGATTAAATCGCATCTAATGGAATCTTTAAAGGATTTACTTTCTCTTTTAAAGGTTAAGGACATTGTTCTTATTGACGGTACAGAACTGGACTTACGTAATTCCTGCGCAGATAACTTTGAGTGCAAAGGAAAAGGCAGAGACCGACTTGACGGTTCCTCCGCGAGACCAGGACTCAAGCTCCATGTTGCATACTCTCTTTGTAAGCAAAGCTTTATCTATGTTGAGGTATCTGAAGCTGTTGGTTCAGAACGAGACAGAGTCTATCAGGAATACCTGCAGGACTGTCTGATTATTGCTGATAGAGGTTACATCGATGAAGCGCTTGAGCAGACTCTGATAAAAGCAGGTGCTCAGTTTCTGATTAAAGGCAGAGCGAATACCAACGGAACCATCATCGATGCTTATGCCGATGACGGTTCAAGAATGAAGCAGTACATTGGTAAAAAGCTTAAAGATATCCCTCACAAGATGAATGTAGATGTAACCATCAGAACATCAAAGGGGAATACTTTAAGGATTATTCGTCGCTACAATCCTAATGGGAAGAACAGAGATAAAATCTCTGTTCTGCGAACAAGTGTCCTTCGCAAGATTGCAGGAGCTAAACAGCTTTACCTTCTGTACAGAATCCGCTGGAACATTGAACTGTTCAACAAAGCAGCAAAGAGTGGCTGTAACCTTAAGAGCATTAACTCAAGTAAGAAGAACATCATTCTGATTTTTATCCTGCTGTCATTACTGGTTTCGCTTATAAAGACTTATTGCGCAGCGAAGACAATGATAAAGCATAAGATTGATGACTTATCCTTACTTAAGGTCCATACATACAATGTCCTATACGAAAAGCTTTTATTTGCCTTTGCATATAGAAACAGATCAACTATATATCAAGTTTTTAAAGAACTTCTCGGTGAGATAGCTCTGTGCTGTAAACGCTCAAAGCCATCTCAGCGAGATCGATTGTTAATTAAAGATCTGCCATTACTTTTGTGGCAGATCGTGAACCAACCAGGCTTTAAAAGAAAAATCTCTTAAGGACCTAGGTATG
>NZ_FUXX01000078.1 GCF_900167015.1 Succinivibrio dextrinosolvens DSM 3072 | reverse complement strand
GTGAACCTAGGAATACAAGCTTATTTTGAAGTACCTAGAGTCTGGAAATTGCGTCCGTTAAATTTATTTCCATTCTCTACATACTATTCATATAGGAAGAACCTCTCTTTAGGTGTTATGGCAGAAAATTTTATTCCATAAAGTTATGGGTGTTATCAAACGAATAGCAGGAAGTCTGGGAATGACATCAGATTATATTCGAACTAATTATAACGAATTAGTTCTAATCCTTAGCGTAATTGTATTTATTACTTTTGTAAGTAATTTTCTTGTTCTAAAAAACTTTAATTGAGAATATTTAAATTTAATAATTTTTTTCACAAGATATTAACTCTTAAAGTTCATTAAAAGAGGAATATCCTCCTTGCTTTTGCAAATTTAACAGGAGAAAAATATTGTACTTTGTAATACAATCATAGCCATTTTCTTTTATAGTTTAATTTAAAATAATCTAAAAGATAAGTTGTAAACGAATTCTCAATTTCTGGCAAATAAGCCAAAATTGCTAAAAAAATATAGATATACTGGTACTCAGTCGGTGATTCAAAAATCATTATAAAAGAAAATATAAAAAAACTTAAATTTGAGAAACAGAATAATTTTTTACTTTTAACATTTTTTAAATAAACAATATGAAAAAAAATAACAAAACAAAACAGTGCCAACAATATTATTCCACCGTTTAATAATTCTTGAATTAATTCATTATGAGCGTAATACATTCCTAAAGAATCTTTTGTCAACATACTCCAATACACTTGAATTTTCACCCCTGCAGCACCATAACCAAAAATTAGCTCTTGCGAAACTAATTCAAGAGCATTTCTCCAAATAGTAGTTCGACCATTAAAAGTCGTAGGTTCTCCCAGAAAAGAAAATTTGTAACCTACAACATAAGTGAGTATTAAAAATATAACATTAATAAAAGTAGTTAGAACAAGATAAATTATAGGATTAAGCTGTAATAAATAATGTCTTTTTGATATAGAAATATATGTAAAACCAACTAATAAACAAGATATGACGAATAATGACGCAATTGTTTTTGACATTATCATAGTTACAATTGAAAGAACAATAAGCTTACTCGCTTTCCTAACATTATGACGATATAGAAGTAAATATCCAATAAAAACACCGATCAATCCTAGTTGAGAGGCTACTTGAACATGACCAATAAATAACAAATGTAGCCTATCGGGATCAAAATAATTATCGAAAAAAAATGGGTTAAAAATAAAAAAGTTAAGAAAAAAAAGAACAATCAGGATATTAGCAAGAGATTTTATGAATAAATAAGCGTTTTTTGAAATTAAAATACAGCAAAAAAAATACAATGCAGGGGAAGCAAATATTTTTTGTAAAGCATTCTCGAAGGAATACCGTATTACAAAAGTATCAATAAACATATATAAAAAATAACATATGATTATACAATGGCTTTTCTTGTACTTTATATTTCTCACATTAGATATAAACAATATAAACACGGCAAATACGGCAAAATATAACCATGTGATAAATAAATTTTTGTAAACTAAAAAATACTCAGAAAAACCTTTCGGATATACAAATGGAATTATTACAAAATAGGTTAATAATGAAGTTAATTTTGTTTTAAAACTATTTCTATCAAACACAAAATAATGAGAATCCATACCATGTATTAGTAACATTTATTCTTAATAAGATAAACTACAAAAGTAAAACAAAAATGAGAGCTATTCAATATAAAATATTCACGTACTGTTTATGTATTATCTCAAAGTATAAAAAAATACAAATTCATGTGAACAATTATTACTTATCTTCTTAGCAGGGACGCCTGCTACAGTAACACCTTCTTCTAAAACATCATCTACTACAACTGCATTGGCACCAACCACACAGTTATCCGCAATTTTTATATCACCAATTATTTTACAGCCCGATGCTAAATATACATTGTTACCTATTTGGGGCGCAGCTTTACCTCCGGATGCCCCAATTGTAACGCATTCCTGTATTCTTAAATTTTCACCTATTTTTGCTTCTCCATTAATCTGTATTCCGTTTATATGCGCAATACTTAAGCCTTTTCCACACACATTAGGACCTATTGATATTCCCAATTTTACACACCATTTATGCCATAAAAACTTATAATAGTTTCTAACTATCTTTACCCAAAAAGAATTTCTATGATTGTACCAATATTCATATTTTCTTAAGATAATTTCATATTTCCATATTTCATCTGAAAAAAAACGCGGACGTTTTCGCCTTATCCCTAGTTGCAGTCTATCCTGTTCCAAGTATTCTTTAAGATCTTTTCTTGTTTCTATCATCAAAATCACACCTTTTTTATGTGGTTATTAGTAGTACTTTTCAAGTATTCTGACTTGATGCTCTAAGTTATACATTAATAACTTGTTTTTATCACATTCACTTTTCCTTTGTAAAGATACATCTATCGCTCTTATCCATCTATTCACTGGTTCTGAATTCTTCATGACATAAACATTATTTGATATTATAGCCTCCCTAGGAATATTTTCAGAAATGATACACGGCAAAGCCGATACTTGCGCCTCAACCAAGGCAATACCTAAACCTTCAACCTTCGAAGGAAACAAAAAAACATCCATTGCAGATAACAATTGAGGAACATCATTTCTGTGAGAAAGAATAAGAAAATCATTTTGCCCCCCAATATTATAAAGATATTTTTTTATCTCATTTTCTAATTCTCCATCACCAACAAGTAATAAAAATGACGAGGATTTTTTTTTCTTAAGTTCACCAAAAATCTTCAAGATAAGCTCATGGTTCTTTTCTTCGATAAAGCGACCAACATGACCTATTACAAATGCATTTTTATTTATTCCCAACTTTTTTCGAATTTGCTCTTTCTTGAAATCAGCCCTGTTATATTCGCTTAATATCAAACCATTCCTAATCACAATAGTATTATTTATATTAAACCAACAATTTATTTCTTCAGCCATTTCATCATGTAATGCAACCATTTGTAATTCGTTATGTCTAAGAAGATATCTAGCAGCAGCATCCTCTTGCTTCATTCTTCCCGAGAAATATCTATTTGGAGTACTGTGACATGTATAAAGAAGCTTAATTTTATTTAGATGTGATTTTGAATAATACAAATATCGTAACACAGCAGTATGAGCATGGATTGATGTTATCTTATAGTCATTTATAATTTGCCCCATTTTATACATAACATATTCTTTTCCAAAGATATAATTAATCCCACGATAAACAAGATTTCTTTTAGGATATATATATATAATAGGGATTCCAATATCCATCAAAGTGCTTTTTACAGCGCTTTCACCAATGTCATACATGACAACAACGATAACATCAAATATACTCCGATTAATCAGTTTACAATAATTTTTAATTAGATTTTCTGCGCCTCCATCATTCAATGAATACACAAATTCTGCAACAACTTTCTTCATCTTAATAGCTTCCTTTAAAATATTATTCATCAAATATTAATGTTCTTAGGGCACCCATAAAAATGTTTTTAATCAAATGTTATTACGCTTTAATAATCTCCATTCAATGTATCCCTAACCCTAAATAATTAAAAATGGGCGGATTGTAGTGACCCCAGTAAATTGAACAAAAACAATTTACGATAATTTTAAGGTTGAATTCCTAACTTCACAAGGAGTTCGACCTTTTAATTTGACCT
>NZ_FUXX01000030.1 GCF_900167015.1 Succinivibrio dextrinosolvens DSM 3072 | reverse complement strand
GAGGATGAACGTTCATTAGGTGCTCTATTCAGATTTACAAAAGAACAGATACAGGATATACCTTATCAGGCAGCAATAGATTCTCTAATGAGATGCTTCATTTATATTCCAAAGATTTTAGAAGAAGCAAGCCTGCTAAAGAAAGGTTGTCTTGTTAAAGCAGAGCAGATCATAAATGATCTGTTAGGCTCATGGTTTAACGGGATCTGTAACTTCCTTAAGCAGGTAATTCCATTGCCTCTAGCAAGATAATAAATCAATACAAGTTTTTAAAGAGCATCAATCCTAGAGTGGATCTGGATTTACTTAAATTTTTTATCTGGGAAACTCGAGTTACTTTAGAAATTCCTGAAGAGCAATGGGACTCTCTAAAAGAAAAGATAAAATAATCTTTTGTCAAAAATAGGAATCTGTTCAGACAGACATGAGGTTTAAACTATGTCAGATCAAAACAAGCCTGTTAATTATGCCGCAGAATTGAACCGAGAAATGGAAATCCTCGATTACAAAAGCATGATGCAGCAGGAAAGAGAAAAAGAGAGAGAGGAAACAACCGTAAGGCATCTAACTAACTTAATTAAAAACAAAAAATTTAGCGTCGAAGAAGCATTAATTACTTTAGAAATTCCTGAAGAGCAATGGGACTCTCTAAAAGAAAAGATAAAATAATCTTTTGTCAAAAATAGAAATCTGTTCAGACAGACATGAGGTTTAAACTATGTCAGATCAAAACAAGCCTGTTAATTATGCCGCAGAATTGAACCGAGAAATTGAAATCCTCGATTACAAAAGCATGATGCAGCAGGAAAGAGAAAAAGGAAGAGAGGAAACAATTCTAAAAATTCTAAGAAATATGGTCCAATATGGTTACAGCGAAGATGAAGCTCTAAGACAGATGGGAATTCCAGAAGAACAATGGGATTCTCTAAAGGAAAAACTTAATTAGATTCTATTTGATATTACAGGTTGATTTCCCTAATTTTTAAAAAAACAAATTCCTCGAATTTTTTAAATCCGAGGAATTAAATCTTCAGGAATTAAAAACAATTTTATTTAAACTTAAGTGCTCTCATAGCATTGCATACAGCCAGGATCAGAACTCCAACATCTCCAAATATTGCAAGCCAGATATTAGCAAAGCCCAAGGCTCCCAAAAGAAGAATCAGAAGTTTAACCAGCATTACAAAATACATATTGGATATGGCCAGTTTGTAAGTCTTCTTTGCAAGGAGCACTGTTCTTGAGATTGCAGTTAAATCCCCGTGCATAATAACCACATCAGCAGCCTCAATAGCTGATGCCGAGCCAATATCTCCCATGGCAATACCAACATCAGAAGCTGATACGACAGGAGCATCATTAAGACCGTCACCTGCAAAGGCAACTGGTGAGAGCTTGCTTTTAAGTGAGTTTAGGGTATCAAGTTTTCCCTGAGGAGTCTGCTCGTAATAGCATTCTTTAATCCCAAGCTTTCGTGATATCCCCTCTGCGACTGCCCTCTTATCTCCACTTATAAGTACGGTTTTAATACCCATTGAGTGAAGTGAATTCAGCATAGTTCCTGCTGATGGCTTTAAGGTATCAGCTATTGCAATTACTCCAGAGAATTCGTTGTCCAAAGAAATATAGACGTATGAGCTTTCCTCATCCTCCTCTGTATAATCAAAGGTTCCGCAGTATTTAGAGATATACTCTTTTCTGCCGATTCTAACGTCATGTCCGTTAATCGTAGACTCAAGCCCCATACCGGATTTTTCAATTACAGAGCCAACATCATATTCCTTAACCTTGCGCTGTTTTCCATACTCCACAATGGATAAGGCAATTGGATGAGTTGAGTTTTTCTCGAGACTTACGGCATAGGACAGAAGTTCATCCTCTGAAAGAGATACGGAGTGAATTTTATTAACAGTAAATTTTCCGTAGGTAAGGGTTCCAGTCTTATCAAAGGCAATTGCCTTGAGTCTTGAGAGTGTCTCAATGTGAATAGAACCTTTGACAATTACACCTATTCTGCTGATGGCTCCCATACCACCAAAGAATGATAATGGAACAGACAGAACCAGAGCACATGGACAGGACACAACCAGAAATACCAGAGCGCGCTCAATCCAGTCAGAATATTCGGCCTGAGAGTAAAACAGAGGAACCAGTGCCAGTAAAACAGCACAGCCTACTACTAAAGGTGTATACCAGACAGAAAAACGTCTTATAAGATTCTCTGGCTTTGACTTTGACGCAGCTGCATCTTCAATCAAGTTTAAAAGACGGGTAATCGATGAGTTCTTAGACAGAGTATTAGCTCTCAGATGAATCACCTGCCCCTGATTTATACAGCCTGATGGAACTGACTGACCGCAGGTATAGAGTCTAGGTTCGGATTCTCCTGTAAGAGCTGAGGTATCAATAGCAGCAGATTCATCGCAGAGATTACCATCAATAGCAATAACCTCTCCTTTTAAAACCTTAAAGACATCCCCTATCTTGACCTGACGAGGTTTCACCTTCTGCTCATTGCCATTCTCATCAACAAGTCTTACAAAGGAAGGTTTAAGTTTCACTAAAGAGGAAATATCATTATGAGCACGACCTGAAGCATACTCTTCAAAAAGCTCACCTATCTTGTAGAAAATCATGACAGCCAGAGCTTCAGGAAGATCACAAAGACCAAAGGCGCCAAAGGTAGCAATCATCATCAGAAACTGTTCTGACATACGTCTTTGCTTGAATAAAGTCTTAAAAGCACTCACAAGCACATCCAATGCAATCAGCAGATAAGCAGCTACAGCAATTACAGCCTGATACACAATAGGCATAGGAGACTGAGCAAAGTACTTATTATAGATAAGTACCAGCATTACAACTAAGGCAAATCCCAGCAGAGATTTCTCATGTTTTTCCTGAAAAGGCAGCATTATATTTCCCGTTTTATATTATATATGAGCAATTATGCAACTATTGCATTATAAAAAAACGTGGAAGTTCCACGTAATTTTACAATCTAGTCTCTTAATTCAATAGATATTCCATCTTCGAAACCATCAGCAATCTTCTGAGCTGCTGCTACGATTTCTTCCTCATCTCCATCACCGTTTACATCCAGAACCAGTGACCCCATAGCAAAATTAAGATTAGCTCCGGCGAATTCCTTCTGAAGTAGACCTTCCAGCTTAGCTGCACAGTGTGGGCAGTCTAGACCTGAGATATCACAGCGAACTTTCATAAAACACTCCTGTTTGGTTTACTTTATATCTTAATTATACAATAGTTGAACAAGTATGCAACTATCATCCTCAAAAAAAGTCCCAATCTACTTATGGATTAGGACTGAAACGACTATCGAGGCAACCTTAGATTGCCCCGGTAAGAACTAACAATCTTTTAAACCTGTCTTGAAGGAATTCTGATTGGAGTTAATCCTGAGTTATCCTTTCTGAACAGCAGGTATGCAAATACTGCTAGAACAATGAATGCAACCAGTGTATAGAAGCTGAATGGAAGAACGCCCATAATCAGACCACCGATACGGAAGATTACTAATGCCAGGCAGTATGCCCATACACACATGTAGGTCATTGCAAAGATCCACCACTTGGTGCTGCCCAGCTGTCTCTTCATGGCACCTAAAGCTGCACAACATGGAACTGACCACATATTGAAGGCAAGGAATGACAGACCTAACAGAGGAACTAAAGCTGCGGTAGGCTCAACACCTAACATATCAGCAAAGTACTGAGTCAGTGCTGTATTCAGATCAGACTCACCGCCCTCAAACTCACCATCAAGACCTAATACAACAGCCATGGTACCAACAACGTTTTCCTTAGCCAGAAGACCGTTTACAACAGCAACAGTTGCCTGCCATGAACCAAAGCCTAATGGAGCAAAGATGAAGCATAGAGCTGTACCGATTGCAGCAAGTAAGGATGCATCAACATTCTCAACCATACCGAAGCCTTCCTCGCCAAAACCGAAGGAAGCCAGGAACCAGACGGTAACAACAACTGCAAAGATGATGGTACCGGCCTTGATTACGAATGCACGGCAACGCTCATAAACAGCCTTTAGAATGTTGTTTAATGTTGGTAAGTGGTAATCAGGTATTTCCATAACAAATGGAGAAACCTCTTCCTTGAAAGCTCTGTTCTTCTTTAGGATTACACCGGTTGCAACAATTGAGAAGATTGCAAGAGCATAAACCATAGGAGCAAACCACCAGGCACCGTCAAAGCATGATGCAAAGATCATGGTGATAATTGGAAGTTTTGCAGAGCAAGGAATAAAGGTAGTGGTAATCAGACCAATACGTCTCTCGTTGATATTATCAATGGTCTTGTTTGCCATCAGAGCTGGAACACCGCAGCCTGTAGCGATAACCATTGGAATGAAGTTACGACCTGAAAGACCGAACTTACGGAAGATTCTGTCTAATACGAAAGCAACACGTGTCATGTAGCCAGACTGCTCTAGGAAAGACAGGAACAGGAACAGGAATGCAATCTGAGGCAGGAAGCCTAAAACAGCACCAACACCGCCAACTACACCGTCAACTGCCAGAGATGACAGCCACTCTGGAGCAGCAGCGCTTTCACATAGAGATGCAACAGCATCGGTAACATATCCACCGAACAGATTGTCGTTAACCCAGTCGGTAATAGTTGCGTATTCTGTACCCTCTTCACCCTCAAATGGAATCAGCTCAAGATATGAGGTGAAGTACATTGCACCGTAGTAAACTAAAGATACAACCACAAAGAAGATAGGCAGAGCCAGGAATCTGTTCAGAACAACCTTATCAATAGCCTTTGAAATTACAGAGGTCTTTGATTCAGTGGTAATCTTGCTGTCTTCTAAAACAGAATCAATAAACTGATATCTTGCCTGAGGGAAATATGACTGAGCGTCAGTATTGAACTTGGATTCAATATCGTTTCTTACACGAGCAGCAGCAATCATTACCTTCTCTGAGGTCTTGTACTCCTCAAGGTAAATCTCGTCATTCTGAACAATGCCGGTAGCAATGAATCTGCGGGCTGAATCTGACAGATTAGCATCATCAAGAGTCTTGCCAACTTCATCAATCTTCTCTGAAATCTCAGCATCAAAGAAATTGGTGATAACCGGAGCCTTAGCCTCTGCTACAGCATCTAGTACCTTATCAATACCGATTCTGTTACTTGCAGAGATATCTACAACCTTAACACCCAGCTTCTCACCAAGCTTATCAACATCAAGCTTTGTTCCTGTCTTCTCCATGACATCAATCATGTTTAAGGCTACAACCATTGGCTTACCGAATGCTGCAAGCTCTAAGGTAAGAGATAGAGAACGCTCCAGATGTGAAGCATCAACGATATTCAGAATTACATCGTAATCATCAGATAACAGATAATTACGTGAAACAATTTCCTCTGGAGAGTAAGGAGATAATGAATAAAGACCAGGTAAGTCAACTACATCCCAGTCCTTTGATGAAATCTTGCCGATAACCTTATCTACAGTAACACCTGGCCAGTTGCCAACGTACTGATTTGAACCGGTTAGAACGTTAAATAGTGTGGTCTTGCCACAGTTCTGATTTCCTAATAGTGCAATAGTTTTCTGTGACATTATAAGACCTCTACCAGAGCGGCATCGCTTTTACGAATAGTTAGGGAATAACCTCTTACATCCAGCTGCATAGGATCACCCAGAGGAGCACATCTTACGTAGGTAATCTTGGTCTTTGGAGTAATACCCATATCCAAAAGTCTGCGACGAAGTGATGTACCTTCGCCTCTAATTTTTCCAACCTCAACAGTCTGACCGACGCTGATTGTATCTAGAGTTGTCATTATAATTCCCTAAATTTATCCTAATAATTCCCTGATAAATTAAAGCTATAACTAACTTAAATTACTTATATGCAAATAAAGTTGCTTTATGTAAAGTTAAATTACGTATAGATAAATTAAATTAGTTGGAGCTAAAAACAGTTAGCTATACTTAACTGTATAAATTGTAGACAACTATTAAAAATTTTCAAGCAAAATCTTTCCTGTATCACAGAATCAGAAATATCAGCTAGATTTTTAAACTAATACTTATCTAATAACACCTTGATTTTTAAGACTTAAACCACATATTCTCCTCAAATATAAATTGGAAAATAAACTCTAAAAAAGTTATAAATAAGCTTTGTATAAGGTTTATCCTGTTTTGCACAATCTTTGATCATTATGCTAATAAAATTGTCATTTTCTAATAGGTTAAATCTGGGCACTGATATAATCTTCACGTCTTTAAGCTGTTTTCTTGCCAGGAGGAATTTATGCAGCAAACTGACCGCAGTGATATAACAAAAAAAAGCGGATTTTTCTTAAAACTCGTTAATGGTGTACCTTTTATTCTTCAGATTATTACAGGTATGCTTATTGGTATCGTTCTTGCCGTTCTAATCCCTGAAAGACAGGTCTACATCTCCATGTTCGGAGATCTGTTCGTATCAGGTCTGAAAGCCATCGCTCCACTTTTAGTTTTCGTGCTGGTTTCAGTCTCAATTGCAAGACATGAAGCAAATACAGATGCCAAATTAAAACCAATTCTTATCCTTTATGTTATAGCAATGTGTCTTTCATCAGCAGTTGCTCTGATTATGGCCTTTACCTTCCCAAGCACCTTCTCTATGCTTGCAGCTGAAGCTCAGGCTGAGGCTCCTCAGGATGTTTCAACCGTTCTTGTAGGATGCATCAAGAAAGCTGTTGATAATCCTATCGGTGCTCTTATCAATGGTAACTATCTGGCAATCCTGTTATGGGGTGTGCTCTTTGGTCTGTTATTCAGACACGCAAGACCTGCTACCAAGGACGTACTGGTTGATTTTGCCAAGATTGTAAGCGGTGTTGTAAGAATCGTAATCAAGTTTGCACCTTTAGGTGTTATGGGTCTTGTTTACAGCTCATGCACTGAGGCAGGCGGATTCTCAAGTCTTCTGAACTACCTGCATGTGGTAATTATCCTAGTTGCATCAATGCTGATTATTGCCCTTGTGGTAAACCCTGCCCTAGTATTCGCTGTAACAGGAAAGAATCCATATCCACTGGTATTTACCGCAATTCTGAACTCAGGTATTACCGCATTCTTCACCAGATCATCTGCAGCAAACATTCCTGTAAATATGGATCTGTGTGAAAAGCTGAGAATTCCTCGTGAATCATACTCAATTTCAATTCCACTAGGCTGTACTATCAATATGTCAGGTGCTGCAGTTACCATCGTTGTTATGACCATGGCTGCTGTACATACACTGGGAATTGAAGTTAACTTCGGTACAGCATTCCTGCTGTGTGTAGTATCAGTTGTATGTGCCTGCGGTACCTCAGGTATTGCCGGTGGTTCTCTGATGCTAATCCCTCTTGCCTGCTCATTCTTCAATATCTCAAATGATGTTGCTATGCAAGTTGTTGGTATCGGCTTTATTATCGGTGTAGCTCAGGATTCATTTGAAACTGCACTGAACAGCTCTTCAGATGTTATTCTGACTGCTGCAGCCAACAAGATTACCGAAGTTCCAAAGGATCTTGATAAAGAATAATTAGTATTACCAAAAGATTTTGAAGAGGACTGGCTTTATGCCGGTCCTTTTTCTTTAAGAGCACCTAATAATCACATTCAGTTAATTCTCTCCTTAAGGTTGCATAGATTTTAATTTCGCAAATTTAAAAAAAATTTAAAATTGCGAAATAAGAATCTATAATATAGGTAAAATCATCTTTATATAGACATTTGTACATTACCATTTTTGTTTCGCAAAAATTAGATTTTCTTAAATTTGCGAAATGAATTAAAAAAACAGGATAAATTTGAATGAAACTTATAAATAGAAAATTCTATCTGGATAAGCTCCTGTCAGTAAAAGATATCCCCGATATCAAGGTAATTACAGGCATAAGAAGAAGTGGAAAATCTAAACTAATGGATGCTCTGATTGAGAAAATAGCAGAAGATCCAAATGCAAACATTGTACGAATCAAGTTAAACTTAAAATTATTTGAAAAACTACTAGATGGAAATGAACTCTATAAATACATAGACAGTCATTATGATTCATCCAAGTCAAATTATCTTTTCATAGATGAAGTTCAGATGTGTGAGGGTTTTGAAAGAATAGTCAACAGCATTTATGAAGAAGAAAGGTTCGATATCTATTTAACAGGTTCCAACGCATTTCTGTTATCTAGCGATCTTGCAACACTATTTGGTGGAAGAGTATACGAAATAAGTCTTTATCCATTTTCTTTTAGAGAATATCTTGAATACTACCCAAGTACAGATATAGATCAGGCATTTGATTACTTTGTAAAAAAGGGGGGTATGTCCGGCTCATACCTTTATAGGACAGATGAAGAAGCAAGAAAATACGTAAACGGCATTTATAGAACCACTATTACCAAGGACATTGTAAGAAAGTTCAAAATAGAAAATGAAGATCTGCTTATTATGATCGGAAACTTTTTAATGGATAACGTAGGGAATCAGACATCCATAAGAAATGTTTCTACAAAACTTACATCAGGAACCTATAAAACTAACGATAAAACAGTAGGTGCCTACATAAATTACTTTTGTAAATCCTTTCTTTTTTACCCTCTTCAACGATACGATATCAAAGGAAAACGTTACCTAGAATCAGATAAAAAATACTATCTTTCAGATTTATCCTTCAGGTTCGCTGAAATCGGTACGAAAAATGCTGACTATGGACATTTATATGAAAACATTGTTGCAATTGAGCTTCTTAGAAGAGGTTACGAAGTCTATGTAGGAAAGCTTTACGAAAAAGAAGTGGATTTTGTTGCTATAAAGGAAGGAGAAAAACTATATATACAGGTTTCAGATGATATTTCAAGGAAAGAGACATTAGAACGAGAGCTTTCTCCTCTACATTCAATAAAAGATGCCTATCCAAAAATACTCATTGCCCGTACAAAACACGAAGAAATGCAGCAGGAAGGAATTAGAATAATCGATATAGCAAGATGGCTTATCACTTCGCAAATTTAAAAAAAATTTAAAATTGCGAAATGAGATTTTAATAACTTCTTACAAATCAATAAATAAAAAAACGGTGCTATAAACTAATACAGCACCGTTCACGAATATTAAAAAGTAATCTTTTTACTTGTTTAAAGCCTCAAGAACATAGCTCTTTAAAGTCTCATAATCTGGCTTTAGAACAACACTCTTAGACTCAGCAGATACCTTGTCAGCCAATGCCTTTGGAAGAGGGACATCAATGTTCAGAATTCTGTCAACATCACTCTTGAACTTGGCAGGATGAGCAGTTCCAAGGAAAATACCGGTTTCACCTTCCTTCAGATTATCAGCAAGGATCTGATATGCAATTGCCGCATGAGGCTCAGCAATATAGCCTGTCTTCTTGTAAAGAGTCTGCATGGTTTTCTCGGTCTGTTCATCGCTCATAGAACCGAAGTCAAAATCAGACAGCTTCCAGCCCTGCATCTTAACCAGAGCTTCTACTCTAGGCCAGTTGTTAGGACGGGAGATATCCATTGCATTTGAAAGAGTTGCAACTGTCTTATGAGGCTCCCAGTTACCGCTCTTGAGATAACGAGGAACAGTATCGTTAGCATTGCAGGAAATTACAAAGCGGGCCTTCAGACCTAAAGCCTTGGCAATAAGACCTGCTGTAATATTACCAAAGTTACCGCATGGTACAGAGAATACAACCTTCTCACGCTTCTCCTTTGGCAGCTGAGCAACAGCTTCAAAGTAGTAGGAAACCTGAGCCAGAAGTCTTGAGATGTTAATTGAGTTGGCACTGTTAAGACCGATTCTCTCTTTAAACTCAGCATCATCAAAGGCAGTCTTAACCATGTCCTGACACTGATCAAAAATACCCTCAACCTGAACTGCCTTGATATTCTTGCCTAAGGTTGCAATCAGCTTCTCCTGAAGCTCAGAGATTTTGCCCTTTGGATAAAGAACAACCACATTGATGCCCTTCTGCTCGTAGAAAGCAGCAGCTACAGCAGCACCAGTATCACCAGAGGTTGCTGTAAGAATAGTTAAATCCTTATCACCCTTAACTGCACTTAAAACACGGGCCATGAAACGAGCGCCAAAATCCTTGAATGCCAGGGTTGGTCCATGGAAAAGCTCCAGAGCATAGATATTCTCATCAGCCTTTACAATTGGAGCCTTGAATGTGAAGGCATCCTTTACAATAGCCTCCAGAGTTGGGATTTCATCACCGATAAGATGACGCAGAATCTTAGCTGAACGCTCAGCTAAAGGCATATCCAAAAGCTCGGCAATATTGGCAAGAGGCTCAATATGATCAGGAAAGAACAGGCCCTGATCTCTACCGATACCTTTTACTACAGCCTGTGAAAAGCTGACCTTTTCACTGTGATCTTTTAAGTTAAATAATTCCATAGAAATCTCTTTTACAGTTCTTCAGCATATGAGCCGCGTCTGTCAATCTTGCAGATATGACAGAAGCCATCTTCATTAGCGATAAAATTACGTTCAAGGTATTCTTTCATCTCTTTTGCCTTCTCAAGATCTTCAAAGATTGAGAACACAGATGAACCAGAACCTGAAATACCGGTTGCAAGGGCTCCGATAGAAGCGCCGTGTTCACGGGCATCTTCAAAGCCAGGGATCAGTGATGCTCTGTAAGGCTCAGCAATAACATCCACCAGAAGCTTTGATGCCAGCCTGTCATTATGAGTATGGCAGGCATGAACAAAGGCAGATAGTCTACGGCCATATGTAATCACATCAGATCTTGAATATTCCTTTGGCAGAATCTTTCTTGCAGCAGAAGTTGAAACCTTGATGCCTGGGAAGCATGAAACCCAGTACCAGTTGTCAAAATCAGGCAGAGTTGTGGAAATACAGCCATCTTCCTGAACAATAAGCTGCAGACCGCCAAAGTAGCAAGGAGCAACATTGTCATAGTGAATAGAGCCTGAGATTTTACCTTCAAGCTGCCCCATAAGCTCAAGACGGCCGTTTTCGCCCAATACATTTCCATGAATTGTATCCAGAGCCAGCACAGCGGCAACAACACTTGATGCAGATGAGCCAAGGCCTGAGCAGATAGGAAGATTCTTGGACAGTTCCATATGAACATCCATTACCTCTTTGCCCATTTTCTCAAGTCTATCCTTAAATAAAAGGTAGGCATCATAAACAATGTTCTTCTTAGAATCAGTAGGCAGCTTATGTGCATATTTACCAGTTACACTTACTGAGCAGCCGGCTTTATCAGACTCACTGATAACAATCTCGTCACCAAGTACGGCACCTGATATAGGCTTTAAAGCTGCTCCCAGCAGATCAAAGCCTACAGATAGATTAGCAGCAGAGGCAGGTGCAAATGCTTTGAATTTCTTCTGCATTTTTAATCCTCGTGAGTCCAGTTCTGAAGACGTAGAACATCTGACAGAACACCTGCAGCGGTAACCTCGGTACCAGCACCGTAACCACGGATAACCAGAGGAATTGGCTGATAGTATAAGGTTGTAAGAGCAAGTGCATTCTCACCATCACGAACTCTGAATAAAGGATCCTCAGGACCAACTTCACGCAGCTGACAGAATACCTTGCCATCCTTGATGCAGCCTACATAACGTAGAACCTTGCCCTTTGCCTTAGCCTCAGAAACCTTCTTTGAGAACTCGGCATCAGCATTCTTCAGGTTGGCGATAACTTCCTTGGCATTGCTGCCCTTCAGATATTTAGGCTCAACAATTGAATCAATCTTTACATCGGAAAGCTCAAGCTCCATTCCGTTTTCACGGGCTAAAATCAGAAGCTTGCGGCCAACATCCATACCATCTAAATCATCCGCTGGATTAGGCTCGGTAAAGCCCTTCTCATAAGCAATCTGTGTTGCCTCTGACAGAGTCTTTCCATCTTCAACAAGTCCGAAGATAAATGATAAGGTGCCTGACAGAATGCCAGCAAAGTCAATCAGTTCATCACCTGCTGCCAGCTGATTCTGCATGGTGTTGATAACAGGAAGACCTGCACCTACGTTTGCCTCATACAGGAACTTGCGGTGATGAAGCTTGGCTGCCTCACGAAGCTTCTTGTAGAAATCAAAGCTCAGGGTATTTGCCTTCTTGCTTGGGGTTACAATGTGGTAACCAGCCTTCATATAGTCAATGTAGGAGTTTGCAAGCTCCTCTGAGGTTGTACAGTCAACCAGAATTGGGTTTAAAAGATGAGCTGACTTGATTAAAGCCTCAGCAGTCTCTGGAGTTAAAGCCTCTGAGTCAGATTCTGAGAGAAGCTCCTGGTAGTTTTCAAGATCAACACAGTTTGGATCAGAGATAAAGTGTTTAGAGTTACCTACACCAACAACTCTGATATCAATTCCCTGCTTTGATGAAAGCATCTCACGCTGACGCTTGATCTGAGATAACAGCGCACCACCGACACCGCCGCAGCCTAAAAGTACAACATCAAGTCTCTGCTTGGAGTTGAAGAAAGCGGTATGAGCAAAGGCAACAGCCTCTGGCACACGCTTCTGAGAAATCACAGCAGAAATAGAACGCTCTGATGAGCCCTGTGCAATTGCACGGATGTTAACGTTGGCCTCAGCTAGAGCACGGAAGAACTTGCCGGAAATACCGCGAACAGTTCTCATTCCGTCGCCTACTACAGAAATAATTGCGCAGCCTTCCTTGACCTCGATAGGATTTAGAAGACCTTCTTTAAGCTCAAGCTTGAACTCGCCGGTAATTGCTCTCTTTGCCTTAGACAGTTCAGACTGATTTACACAGAATGAAATTGAGTACTCAGATGATGACTGGGTAATCAGTGTAACTGAAACATTGGCACGTGATACTGCGGTAAACAGTCTTCCTGCCATACCCACCATACCCTTCATACCAGGGCCTGAGATATTTAAAAGAGCAATTCCCTTAAGATCTGAGATACCCTTGATTGGAATAGATAAATCGGTTTCCTCTGAAATCAGGGTACCCTCACCCTTTGGGTTCTTGGTATTCTTAATCAGACATGGAATATGGAACTGAGCAATAGGAGCAATGGTACGAGGATGAAGAACCTTGGCACCGAAATATGAAAGCTCCATAGCCTCGGCATATGACATCTTTCTTAAAAGAATAGCGCCTGAGACCGCTCTTGGGTCACAGCTGTATACGCCATCAACGTCAGTCCAGATTTCACAGCACTCTGCATTTGAGATTGCTGCAAGACAGGCTGCAGAATAATCAGAGCCGTTACGTCCAAGCAGAACCTGCTCGCCCTGAGCATTACCGCCGCAGAAGCCGCTCATAAGGGTAATAGCATCCTTATCATCTTCAAGTGCTGCATATTTAGCCTTGGATGCATCAATGTTTACAGAAGACTCCATGATAGGACCTTCTGTTACTAAAACCTTAACAGGATCGATAACACGAACCTTCTTGCCCAGTGACTTTAAAAGCTCTTCCATAATAAGGATGGAGAAACTCTCGCCACGGCTTTCAATATATGCCATCACAAGCTCTGGACATACACCTAAAAGAGCCATACCGTCTACCCTCTTGCGGATAGTTTCCATGGTCTTGTTGTACTCTGAAAGGATTTTCTTGGTGTTAAAGCCTTCGAACTTGGAGCCTAATGTGGTAATAATTGGTTCAATAATTGCGCGAATGTCATCAAATTCCTTTAAACCACTGTTTCCTGCGGCACCTTGTGCAACTAGAGCAACTAGCAGATTGGTGATCTTTGCAGGGGCAGATAAAACTAAAGCTGTCTGAGAATGAGCAGCTGTATCAAGCGCAATTTTGGCAACATCCTGAAAACGCTCTGCGTTCGCAACTGATGTTCCACCAAACTTAAGAACACGCATATAAGCTCCTAATAATCTAATTCATTTAATAATACGTATTTTGGTATTTTTTAAGTTTTTGGATTTTTTGTCAAACATAATTTGGTTTTAGCTTGCCGGATGTGGCAAATAGTTTTTCAGAAAAAAAGTTGTTTTCAGATAAATATTATATTTTTCAACATGTTAACAAAGTGGCATTACTTTTGCTGATTTTTAGGTATTCAGAAGAGGAAAAATATAGAAAATGGCTATAGAATCAGCATTAGACATACTCGGCACGAGTATTTTAGATAACATAAAATCAAATCGTAATTTACGAAGTGACGTTGCACTATTTTCGAACGTGTTATTAAAAAACATGCTCGATAGTGGTGTTTCTCTGGAAAAATCACTTTCAAAAAATACCTCTACTGAAAAAAAGACTAAAACTGACAGTCAGGACTCTTCTGAACAGGTTGAAAATGAGATGCAGGAGACTTCATCTACAGCCAGCAGCTATCAGTATAAGGTCTGTGGAATCGAGCATGCATACAGACTGAATCAATCTCTGTACGGACCTGATATTGAACCTGTAATAAGACTAGATGGAACTCTAAATCCTATAAATGTTCTTTTCTACAACAACATTATATTTAACGGCAATCTTAACCCCGACAAATTAACCGATATTGATCTTGGAGGGAAAATAGCACTGGTTCTATATATAGGATCACTGATGAAGGAATACCCTATCACCAACGTCGATATAAGTACCTTCAATCTTATGAATCAGTGTTCTCCTCAGAACACCTGCAGTACATGCACCTCTACCCAGTGCTATGTGATAGTCCTGTATATAATAGGTATAAATCTTCTCTTCTATATAAAGGATAAGAAACCAGATCGCTTCAACTATAAGGATGAAAAGAAAAAACGCCTTAAGGATATGAAGAAAAAAGAGGACGAACAGAAGGAGAATATGAAAAATTTTGCAGCAGGATTCCAGTTTGGATAGTCTATTACTCAAATTTTTTCAATAGAAAATGTGCTGTATAGCACATTTTGTATTTTAAAATCACCAAAAACAGCGCACAAAATTATCACACTCAAAAAAAAACATCATTTGTCACAGTTTTGTTGTAGAATTACTCAATTATTTAAATCATACATACGATACTTTCGTATCTTGAATAACTATTGAGGGATAACATTATGAGAAAACCTGTTGTAATGGGTAACTGGAAATTAAACGGCACCAAGTCAACCGTAACTGATTTAATCAAGGCATTCACTGGTGTTGCAAATGCAAATGAGAAAGTTGATGTAGCAATCTGCGCACCTGCTATTTTCATCGGTATGGTTGAGTCATTAGCAACTGGTTCAAAGCTACAGTGGGGTTCAGAGGACGTTGATGTTCATACTTCTGGTGCTTTCACTGGTGAGAATTCTCCTGTTATGATCAAGGAATTCGGTTCAACATACGCTATCGTAGGTCACTCAGAGCGTCGTGGCTACCACAACGAGTCAAACGAAGTTGTTGCAGCTAAGTTCAAGGCTGCTCAGGACAACGGTCTAGTACCAGTTCTATGCATCGGTGAGTCAGAGGCTGAATACGATGCAGGCAAGACCCTTGATGTTTGCCAGGCTGAAATCAAGGCTGTTATCGATCTATGTGGTATTGAAGCATTCAAGAATGCAATCATCGCTTACGAGCCAATCTGGGCTATCGGTACCGGCAAGACTGCAACTCCTGAGATCGCTCAGAACGTTCACGCAGGTATCAGAGCTTTCTTAAAGACCTTCAACGCAGAAGTTGCTGACGGTGTTCGTATCCTATACGGTGGTTCATGCAATGCTAAGACCGCTCCAGAGTTATTCGCTCAGAAGGACATCGATGGTGGTCTAATCGGTGGTGCTTCTCTAAAGGTTGCTGATTTTACTGCAATCATTGAAGCTGCTACAGCAAACGCATAATTATTAACGGATAAAAAAAAGTATGTCTATCAAGAAAATAGGTGTATTAACCTCAGGTGGTGATGCACCAGGAATGAATGCAGCTATTCGTGCTGTTGTTAGAACTGCGCTTTCTTACGGTTGGGAAGTTGTTGGTGTAATCGATGGTTACTCCGGCCTTCATGCTGGTAACTTTATTCAGCTGACCAGACGTTCAGTATCAGATCTTTTAAACCGTGGCGGTACCTTCCTGGGTACAGCACGTTTCCCACAGTTCAAGGATCCTAAGGTACGTGAGGAAGCTGTTGAGGTTATGAAGCAGAACGGAATCGACGCACTGGTTGTTATCGGTGGTGACGGTTCCTACATGGGCGCTAAGTTCATCTCTGAGCTAGGTTTCCCTTGCATCGGCTTACCAGGCACTATTGATAACGATATTGCTGGTACTGATGCTACTATCGGTTTTGATACCGCTCTGAATACTGCTGTTGAAGCTATCGATAAGCTACGTGATACCTGCTCATCACACAAGAGAATCAGTGTTGTTGAGGTTATGGGTCATCACTGCGGTGACTTAGCTGTCTGTGCAGCTGTATCATGCGGTGTGGAAGCTGTTCTTGTTCCTGAAGTTAAGTGGGACAAGGATGAAGTTTATGCAAGCATCAAGAGATCTGTAGACGCTGGTAAGCGCCATGCAATCCTGGTTGTTTGTGAGCTTCAGACTGATGTTCATCAGATGGCAAAGGATCTTGAGGCTCTAACCGGTCTTGAGACTCGTGCTACCGTTCTAGGTCACATCCAGAGAGGTGGTACTCCATCAGCAGTTGATCGTGTATTAGCATCTCGTATGGGTGCTTATGCATGTGAGCTTCTGAAGTCAGGTGAGTCAGGCCGTTGTGTTGCTCTAAAGCGCGGTGAACTAGTTCACTACGACATCATCGAGTGCATCAACAGCATGAAGCACAAGTTCATGAAGACCACTTACGATCTAGCTTGCAGCTTAGGTTAATCAGTACTTCATATACATCACAGAGCCCTCAGATGAGGGCTTTGTTGTTTTTTGGATAAATATTACCCTTTTCTCAGGTCAATAATTTTCTTACTTACTTTGGCGCTCCGGTCAGCACAAATCTAACGTTCCCCTGCAGAACAGTAATTGCCTTTTCTACATCTTCTGGTGCCACACTCAGTCTGAAAATCATCAGATCAAGATGATTATTTACTCTCGCGGGATTGATACGCGCTCCGCATCCTACAACCGGCATTTCTTCTGATGCGAATTCATAGTATTTAATATGCTCTTTTTCCAGAATCTCTTTTGCAAGATTGTAATCAGATTCATCTGAAGACAGATAGATTGCGGTTTTCTTTGTTAGAAACATACAGAACTCCCGGAGTTACTCGTCCAAGGTCACTTTGAGCTCAGACTCTTAAGATTCTTGCAGCCATCCTTACTGCCAAGCTTGCAGGCTTTTTCAAAATATACAGAGGCTTTTTCAGGATCTGCCTTGCCTGAGATTCCATTCTTTAAAAGCAGACCTGAAAAATTGCAGCTTTCGTTATGTCCATAATCGCAGGCCTGACTAAACAGTTCCTGAGATCTGGTGAAATTCTGTTTTACATACTGACCATAGGCATACATGATTGCAAGATTTGAACATGCAGTTGCATCACCAAGTGAACAGGAGTATTTGTAAAGATTAAAGGCTTTTTTAAGATGAGTCTTATCCTGAGAATTCTGATATAAAACGCCCAGATTAGTACAGCCTTTTACATTTTTGCCATTACAGCTCTTCTCAAAATACACCATTGCACGATTCAGGCCCTCGGTAGTCTTATCATCGGCATAATAGAGTCCAAGATTAGTACAGGCATTGGTATTGCCAAGTGAACAACCTTTTTCAAAGCTTGCTATAGAATCATTATTCTCAGCATCGGCTGGAGCCAGTCCTTTAGACTGAAGAATTCCAAGTTCAAGACAGCCGTTGCCGTCATTGAAGTTGCAGGCCTTTTGAAGATACCTGTAGGCAAGAGCATAATCAAGATCTGCTCCCATACCCTTCTCGTACATAATTCCAAGATTTGAACAGGAGCGGGAGTCATTTAATTTACAGCCTTTTTCGTATAGAGAAAGAGCCTTCTTATAATCCGTATATACGCCGTAGCCGTTTATATAAAGATTAGCCAGGTTTGCACAGGCATAACCAAGATTAAGATGACAGCCGATTGAAAAATACTCATTGGCCTTAGAGTAATTCTTTATATCAATCAGACCTGAGTAGTACATGGCTCCGATATTGGTACAGGACTGTGGATCATCAAGATTACATCCGCGCTTATAGTAATCCAGAGCTTTGGCATAATTCTGTTTAACGCCCTCGCCTCTCTCATGCATAAGGCCGGAAAAGAAACAGCCCTGACCGTCTGATAAGCTGCAGGCCTTATCAAAGTTAATTCTGGCTTTCTTGAGGTTTCGGCGAATTTCCTTACCCTGAGCCAGAAGGCCGGCAAGATGAGTACATGAAGGACCATAGTCTAAATTGCAGCCCTTCTCAAAGAACTCTAAAGCACTAACCAGATCCGGATTAATTCCAGACTCATAATGCAGAAAATCCTGACCGATCTTGTCACAGATTTTTCCATCCTTAAGCTCACAGGCCTTAAGATATAGGGTATGACTCCTGTTTATGGAAACTTCAACCTTCTCGCCATTTTCATCAATGCCGAGAAAATAGTTGTTAGCAGCCTGCGAACAGGCGGCAGAATCGCCTTCATGGCACTTCTTTTCCAGAAGCTCGGTATGAGAATTAAAACATCCGCTTATGAAAAAAGAAGTGATGAAAAGACAGCAGGAGGCATTAAGCCATCTCATACAACTACCTCAAATACAGTTTTTTATCGTGTTTCTCTGAGCTTGAAATACTTTTCACAGCCGAGAGATGAACCTAGGGAGCAGGATTTTTTTATCAGAGCATCGGCCTTTTCCCGATCTCTGTTTATGCCCTTTCCGGTTAAATAGTGCTCTCCTAATTTGGCACAGCCCAGGCCGGCATTCTCAGAGCAGCTTTCAGAATACAGCATTAAAGCTCTCTGAAGATCGGTCTGAACGCCAAGACCGTACTCATACATATATCCAAGCTGAGCACATCCGGATGAGTTACCGTTATCACAGCTTCTGGTAAACAAATCTACAGCTTTTAAGTAATCAGGTTTAATCTGCTCGCCGCTTTTATACATGTCTGCAAGCATATTACAGCCTACAGAGTCACCTAAATCACAGCTTTTTTCAAAAAGCGACTTCGCCTTTATGCTATCGGCAGAAACGCCCCATCCTTTTAAATAAATTTCTCCCAAATATGAGCAGCCTAAAACTTCATCTTTGCCACAGCTTTCCTCAAACAGAGTCTTTGCCTTTTCATAATCGACCTTAACACCGATTCCGTTTGCATAGAAATAGCCGACATTTGAGCAGGCCTTAAGATTACCAAGCTTGCAGCCCTTTTCAAAGGACATCAGAGACTTTTTCAGATTTCTGCTGACTCCAAGTCCGTTTTTCTCAAGGGTGCCAAGTAAGGAGCAGCCAATGGCACTGTTGCCGTCACAGGCCTTAAGATAATACTCGTAGGCTTTATCGAAATTCTTTTTTCCAACAGTGCCTTCCTCATACATCAGGCCGATTTCAGCACAGCCATCGTAGGCATCAAGCTCACAGGCCTTGGAAAAATAATGCTGAGCCTGAGAATAGCTGCTTTTTACACCTTCACCAAACCTGTATAGGGAGCCGCATCTTACACAGGAATCGCCATTTCCCTCATCACAGCTTCTGCGGAAAATTCCTATGGCGCGATTCAGGTCAAACTCGTCATTAAGACCGTCCAATCTCATTTTTGCAAGAGAAAGACAGGCTTCCTTGTTGTCCTTCCGGCAGGCTTTACTGAACAGGGATGCAGCCTTTTCATTATTTGCATCAATAAATTCGCCTTTAAGATACATCTGGGCTGCCACATTACAGCTCTGATAGTCCAAAAGAGCACAGGCCTTCTCAAAGGCAGCCGCTGCCTGAGGTGCTGTAATCAGATCAAGGTGCTCATAGTAGTTAAGCCCTAAGGTTACACAGGCAGAGACATCATTATTTTCACAGTTGTTCTTAAGAGAGAACAGATTGTTGTCATCAGCATAGGCCAAAGATGATAGGGAGATTGAAAATGCAGTTAATACTATAGTTAAATTTTTCATAAGGAGTCTTTCAAAAATATTAATTATCATTTTAAAATATAAAGACTTTTTTTTAATCTTTTATCTTTGCGCCTCACAAAAATAAAAAAAGACCTTCAAATAAGACAAAAGGATCCGTTTTTTCCGAATCCTTTCACACATTCAGGGGTAATTAACTGTTTACTTCTTCTCTGGTGCCGGAGCCTGAGGCGACTGAGCGTTCTCGGTTTTGGCAATATGCTCACAGGCTGCGGTGGAGCCTACGTCACAGGCCTTGGAATATATTGTTGCAGCTACATTACGACTTCTCTTGACACCTTTGCCCTTTTCATAGCATAAAGCCAGATTGTAGCAACCGGTTGAATCATTACCATCACAGGCTTCCTTAAACAGATTGAAAGCTTTCTTATCGTCAGCAGGAACGCCCTTGCCCTCTAAATAGATCTGGCCCAATGAGGTACAGCTTCTGATACTTCCATACTCACAGCCTGTAGAAAATGCCTCTACAGCTTTACCGATTTTATTCTTATCCCCCATATATATGGTTCCAAGCTTATGGCAGCTGATAGCATCGGCATTATCACATGCCTTGCTGTACAGATACTGAACCTTGTCCTGGTTATACTTAACGCCAATTTCATTCTCATAGAAAGCAGCAACAAAACGGCAGGAACCGAATTCACCGTTTGAGCAGGCATAATTTAAAAGCTTGAAAGCCTTGAATTCATCTGTATCAATCTCATCTGCAGCAAAATATCTGTAGCCAAGATTTGAACAGGCATAGACATCTCCCTCTGCACATGATTCCTTAATCAGTTTAATTCCTCTGTTGACTGTGACTCTGGTTCCGATACCTGAGACCTTCATCTCACCGTAGTATGCGCAGGCACGCAGATCCTTATCATCTTCACAGTACTGTTTGAATAGCTCGTATAGGGTATCGTAATTGGTCGACTTTACAGCGTAGTTGTAGATTTTGGCTGCACGCTGAACATCCTTTGGAACTCGATATGATTTGATTCTAGATACAGCGCCCTTGTTAAACACAAGTGCAGAACAGGCTTTCTGGTCACGACCGAAGGTACAGGCCTTCTCATAGTATTTATCTGCAGCAGCGAAATCCAGAACACTCTCATCACCTGTAGCATAGATATCGGCAAGCTTGGTGCACTGTGAATAGTCTCCACCGTCGCACTTTTCTTTTAAAGACTTAATATCATCATCTGCCGATGCTGCAGTAATCAGCGTCAGAATAGAAAAAGTAGCTAGTATTTTTTTTATCATAAAGAATTACCCTGCCGAGCGAAACGAGAGTTATCATCTTAATGATAGTTTTAATTTAAACAATGTGGGATTTAGAATTTAAAATTCGCTCTCATTTTTTTTCAAAAAATAGAATCAGCGCAAATTTAGCCTCAGCAGGACAAAAAAGAATTATTCAGAACAGGAAAGAATACATAAGAAACGACTCCACCTGAAAAGCAGAGCCGTCATGTTGAATCCTAAAGCTTTGAAAGGATGTTGTTCTTGAGTAATGCTAGCTCATCATCTGTAATCATGCCCGAATCGTGAAGCTTCTTAAGTCTCTCCAGGGCTGCAATTACATCAGTCTTTTCCTCACTCTGTGCTGCTCCACTATCTGAAGAAGTTATGTTCTCCTCTGCAGGTGACATTGATACGGTTGTATCGTAGTCATCATCACTCTCTGCATCCTTATTCTTCTTGTAGATAATGGTGTGGGCATCAAACTTGGCTTCAAGTCTGTCAGCAATATTTGAGGATTTACTGGTCAGATTCTTAGCAAAGTTGGCGATTCCATCACGGGCAACAGTATCATCAAGATGTTTCTGAATACTTGCCTGTTCAGCCTGAGCCTCAAGTACAGGATCGACACCGCAGGCCACATTCGGATCGACATAAACAATAGGAGAGCCGTAATACATACCGACCTCATCCTCAACATTGCTCATATCCCAGGTAGGCTTTTTCTCAAAATAACGTGCATACATGAACATGAAGCGCATTGTTTTTACCTTGGAAACATCCCAGGCATCAAGATTCTGATTGAAGGCGCTGGCATCGTAGAACATTGATGCCATATTCTCCACATTGGAAACATCCCACATGCTGATATCCTGATTAAAGGATGTCGCAAACTGGAACATACCTCTCATATTCTTTACTTTGGAAACATTCCACTTTGAGATATCAGCGTTGAAGTTCCTTGCATAACAGAACATATAGCTCATGTCGGTTACGTTGGAAACATCCCAGGATTCAATACCCTCGTAGAAAAATCTAGCCTGATCGCCGCCGCTTAAGGTTGGCTCAAACAGATGGCTCATATCTGTGATCTTAGAGGTGTCAATTTCCCCTAGTTCAACTTCTTCATCTAAAATAAGCCTCCTAAGTTCGATTTTGCTCTTAGGATGATATTTTTTTCTCATAAGTCTTTTGTTCTCTGATATTAACCTTCTAAAGAGGCTAAGAATATTGTTTTTGTTTTAATAATAGATTGGTTAAGACAGTATCTTACAAGGCAATGGATTATCGATCTATGTTACGCCTCGCAAATTCAGAGTATTTATTGTATTTCTTGATTTTTAGACCGCACTATAGCGGGAATAAAAAAAGGATCTCCCAAAAGCAGGAGATCCTTATAAAGGTATGTGTGATAATTGTTCTGTAATTATAAGGTAAAATAAACTTTATAATTCATTTAGTTATTGCACAATTTTGCATATTTCTTGCACAAAATCTTCATACGCTTTTTTAAACCAGAAAATACAATCAGTTCAAAATTTATCTAGAAAAAACAAAATGATATATAGAGTGAATGGATTTGTGGAGATATCAGACAGATTCGAAGTACTGCGCTCTAATACAGAGTTGAGTTAGATTCTTATAACAAAGGGATGATTTTTTATAGCCATCTATAAAAAAGTATTTATAAATCAATATGTTATAAACTATTTTTGCTACCTGGCAGAATCGGACTGCCGACCTACTGGTTACGAATCAGTTGCTCTACCTACTGAGCTAAGGTAGCATTACAAAATAATGAACTAATTTTAAGAAATACTTAGATTTTTTTCAATAAGTGTTTTGATACAATATCAAAAACACGGAGATAATATGGATTACGGATACCCAAGAATTGTATACAACTGCCTTAGAGTGGTGGCTTTATACCTGTTTACTGTCAACGCCTATGCAAGTCTGCCAACAGATATTACAAGACTGCTTATACTGCTTATAACTACTGCCTTCATACTGTACTCAGGCTACAGACTGCACAAGTCCAACCGCTATTTCCCAACCATGTTCACCTGGTCTTTAGCAGCTCTGCCATGGGCATTCTTTTTAGAGATGCGTCTTTTATATGGAAGCTTTACTATCGACATGGTCAAGTATGTGGACAAATACAGCTACTCCATTGCAGTGTATAACTCCTTCCGTTATGTACTGACCATCTTTGTCTGCTACGTGATTTTAAAAGATCTCTATCATTCAATTAAGAACATTAACTGATTTGTCCTATCGCCCTGAGCGTAGAGCTTTAATACATTCCGGAACATAAGATTATGGCGGCAGATAATGTCGTCATAAATTTTTCAAAAAACCAATAAACATTATTTTAATCATAGGGTTATTAAGAGTTTTCACAAAAAAATACCCCCTTACAGAGTGAGCTGAAAAAACAGCCCTGATAATAGCTTCCACAAACCTTTAATGGATGTGGAATTCATATATCGCATATTTTCTCCTTTTTCCACATCCATTCTTTTAGATTAAATCAGAGCCTTAGAGATGTTCTGAGGACTAAACAGGTATGGATAAATGGCTAAAGTAAGAAATCTCCTATTATCATTATTTACTGCGCTGTGCTTCATGGGTGCAGGCAGCAGCTTTGCCCAGGTATTAAACAATGTTGAAATAAAATCACAGGCAAAACTCAGTAAAAGCGAACTGAATGATATCCTCAAAGGCTATGTGGGCAGAGAAATCACCGTATATTCACTGCAGAATCTTTTAAATGACCTTACAGCAGTCTACAAAAGCAACGGCTATCTTACCGCCCAGGCCTTCTATCCTGAGCAGGAGAGCTATAACGGCGAGCTTAAAATCGTAGTTGAGAGTGCCAGACTTAATGAGGTCCGACTTAAAAATCTTAGCACAGTAAATAAAAAGACACTCTACAGACTCTTTGAGAACACCAGAAAACTTCAGAATAAACCTGTAAATTCAAGTGAACTTAACGACTCACTTTTAAAGGTTAAGGATTTAAACCTCTTTGATATTGCAGGCTACTTTGAGAATTCATCTGATGACAGTGCTGATCTGCTTTTAGACATCAAGCCAAAAAGACGTTTTTCATTTCAGGGCTTCTATGATAACTACGGCAACAGAAGTACAGGAGAAAACCGTTTTGTAGGACTTGTAACCTGCAATGACGTTTCTCATCATGCAGACAAGGCTGATCTACTTTTAGCCACCACAGACAGACAACAGAATAATTTCAGCTTTGACTACAGAATTCCTATCAACTCCAATCTGAATGTTCTGGGTACAGATTTATCCTACTCTGATTATGAGCTTGGCGGAGACTATAAGGATCTAGATATTCACGGCAATGTTTTCAATGCAGATATGTATCTTGAGAATCCTTTCTACAGAACCTCAAAAACCAGATTTACTGCCGATATCGGACCTTACTACAGAAATATAACCGATAATATTGATGCCTTTGATGTAAAGCTCAAGCGTCACAGCTATGGTATGTTCACAGACTTCAAGCTTGATAACTATCTAAACTCACTGAATCTTGCACATACCCTGCGCCTTAACTACGGAAAGATAAAAAATGACGATGAGTATCAGCTTTACGATGACAAATCATATTTCATAACCACATTAGATGGAACCGTATCCTTTGACTTTAACCGTTTCTTTAACATCAGCAACAGCTACAATCTGCAGATTGCATCAACCTCAGTTGATCCTTCTGATAAATTCTCCCCTTGCGGTGCCTATGGTGTGAAGGCCTTTGCATCAAATACAGCTGCCTCTGACAACGGTCTCTTTGATGATCTGAAATTTACCTATAAGGTTAAAACCTATCCGACCTTCAATGTATATACAGACTTCATGCAGGCACATGCAAAGAACCATAACTCTGACAAAAAAGAAAGCTTCTATGCTGTAGGTCTGGGCAGTGAAGTTGTATACAAGGGCTTTTATGTTAATGCATCTCTGAACAAGGCAGTAGGCACAAACAGAGAGTATGCAAAGGACAGTGTAAAGCTTCTGGTTAAATTCGGCTATTACATGGATTAAACAGTTTAAAAACAATTACCTTTATATGACAGCTATGAACAAGATAATAAAAACCCTTCCCCTGATTATCGGACTAAATCTGGGCGCTGCCTATGCCAGCGATGTACTTCCAAGCGGAGCAAAAATTATTGCAGGTGATGCCTCTATCTTTAAAGACGACAAATCAATGGCAATCATCTCCTCAAAGGATAGAAATGTCATCTCCTGGAATGACTTCTCTGTAGGCTCAGAGAACAAAGTAGTCTTTGACGAGCACAAATACCTCAACCTGGTCCACGGCTCAAAGGCCTCGGTCATTGACGGCAGTATCCACTTTTCTGGTTCTTCAGATTCAGCCTTCTACCTAATCAACCCTAACGGTATAACCTTGGGTAAAACCGGTATTATTGATGCCAATAAGGTCGTACTCTCAACCTCAAAGGTCAGCGAGAAAACCGTAAAAGACTTTATAGACTCAGGAGAGCTTTCCCTCTCACACAGAGGAATGGGAAAGATTAAGCTAATCGGACAGATACGTACAAGTAATCTTGTGGTAGACGGCTCACAGGTAATAATCCGCGATATTGAGAATATAAAGCGTTTAAATGACGGTTCATATAAAGAAGCTTTAACCAATACCGAGGATGAGAGCATCGTTATAAAAAGCTCAACTAAAAGAATTGATATCGGTGGACGCAGTGGACTTGATCTTGAGAGCGCCTATAAACTGAAAAAGGAGGATGGTCTTGTCGATCACACAGGAGAAATCGCTCTTTCAGATAAGGATGATTTTCAAAAGATTAAAGATAATCCAGATGAAAAGTACTTTATAACCAATGATGTTGATCTTGGTGAAATTAAAGAGACTCTGGATGCTGACAAAGGCTTTAGCGGCAGTATTGACGGAGCATATAACTCTGTAAGCTATACACTTGTGACCGATAAAGGACAGAGAAGTGATTACGGTCTTTTCTCAAGACTTGATGGAGCCTCTGTTTCAAATCTTAAGATTGACAGAGCTTCAGTCGGAGTAAACTCAACTGCATCCGAGGTTTACGCTGGAGGTTTAAGTGGCAGAGTAAAAAACTCATCACTAAAAAATGTTGAGGTTCATGGCTTTGATGTCCAGAATGAATACAACTCCCCTATCAGAATCTATACCGGAGCTCTTGCAGGTTCACTTGAAAAGGGATCTGGAAAGAGTGAGATCAGTAATGTCTATACGGATTTTTCAGATAAGACAAAGGAAAGATTTGAATCCTATGATTACTACGTAAAAGGCACTCTTGCCGGATTAAATGAAGACTCAGTAAAGCTTTTAGGATATATCGGTACTGATTCAGCTCCTTATTACAGTATCTTTGGTGAAAACAGAAGCACAAAGAACTATTCACAGGTTAATACAGTACCTGACTCTATGTATATAAAACACGGCGGCGGTTATTCTCACACCGGTTTTTATGCACCATTCTTTGTAGATGATGATATTGAAATCACCTACAACAAGGATGAGCCTCAAAGCTATGAATACACAGACTTTACTGACAATCCATACTTTGTAAATACAAACTACGTAGATGTTACCTATGACTATGACACTCCTATTGAGGAGATCGGAGTCTATACCCATACATACTCATCAAAGACAGACGGAACTCAGTTCTACTTTGTAAAAAATAACAGTGCCTCTGATAGAGCAGATCACTATGTAAGAGTCATCGACAGAACAGTGATTGTTCCACCTCATAATGATGAAACAGCTAACGGTCAGGGATTATTTGACGGCAGTTTTAACGATAGTAAATTCTCCCTGTTTAGCAGCTATCTTCATGGAGATGATAAATACAGAGATGAAGATTATGACCATAAAAGCTACAGCGCTAGCTTAAGCTTCTATAACCGCATAAAACACAACAAAGAGCGTATTTCAGGCAGACTTCTGGCTTCACTTGATCTGAGCAATGCTCCATCAGGAGGCATCAGAACCTACGCCTATAACAACCAGAGTAAAAAGAAAACCTCTTAGTTTAGAAAAAAAAATTTTTAACGAAAGTAAAAAAAATCTCAATTTTATGGTCTTTGAGTTAAGTTTTATGAAAATTTTTTCATCTTTCTTGTATAATATTGGGACTATAGTCAAAGTATTTTTATCATCAGAAATGCTTTTTTGAAAAGAGTTTACTTTCGATTACAAAGAACAAAATTTAGACATAGAGGAACTATTAAAAAATGGAGCAGCTTAAGGGTGTTGCCTTAGTAGGAGACGTTGGCGGTACCAACGCACGTCTTGCATTAGTAAATCTGGCAGACGGAACTTTATCAAACACCAAGGTATACTCATCCGTTGACAACGATTCACTAGAGAAGGTTATTATCAAGTACAGAGAAGAAACCGGTGCTGTATTTGATTCTGCATGTATTGCGATTGCAACCATGCTGAATGGTGATCACGTTAAGATGACCAATAACCCATGGGAATTCTCAATTTCAGAGATGAAGAAGAATCTGAACCTTGAAAAACTGATTTTCATCAATGACTTCACTGCAATGTCAATGAGTGTTACAGCTATCAAGACTGAAGATATGGTTCAGATCGGTGGTGAAGAAATCGTTGAGAATGCTCCTAAGGCAATCTACGGTGCAGGTACCGGTCTAGGTGTTGGTTACCTGATTTACGCAGAGGGCAAGTGGATTCCTCTTCCAACTGAAGGCGGTCACGTTGATATCGCTGTTCAGTCTGACAGAGATGACTCTGTTCTTAAGGTTCTACGTAAGAAGTTCGACCACGTTTCAGGCGAGCGTCTTCTATCAGGTCAGGGTCTGGTTAACACTTATCAGGCTATTGCTGAACTTAATGGTCACGAGATCAGAGACGTTGTTCCTGCTGATGTTACCGGTGGTGCTTTTGCTGAGGATCCAGATCCTGACTGCAAGGAAACTGTTGATCTGTTCTGCAAGCTAATGGGTTCATTCGGTGGAAACCTGGCTCTAAACATTCTTGCTAAGGGCGGTGTATATATTGCTGGCGGTATCGTTCCAAGATTCATCGACTACTTCAAGAAGTCAGAATTCCGTAAAGAGTTCGAATCAAAGGGCCGTTTCAACAACGCTTTAAACAAGATCCCTGTATATGTAATTTCACAGGGTGATGCAGGTTTATTAGGTGCAGGCGCATATGTTCGTCAGGAACTAGGTGCTAAGCTTTAATATTCAGAATACAAACTAAACATCCCGTACTTTTGCACTTTCTGAGTAAATATGGGAATGAAGTCAATCCTCAGCAAACTGCTGAGGATTTTTGTTATGAGTTAATCTAAACCTAGGATAATTAAGACAAACTTGAACAAACACATCTTTATACATATTCATGTTTGACAGCACCCCATGGCTGAATAGCCATTGGGAGCATGTCAACTTAATATTATCCTAGAGGAAATAGAGTTTTTTCTATTCACAAATGACAATAAAGGGAGCTTTCGCTCCCTTTTACGTTAGTTTTATGGAATTAAATCTTTTAAGGGTTGAATGGCCATACAAGAGGAATAATGAATACACTGATAATGTAGCCAATGATACATAGAGGTGTACCTACCTTGATATAGTCAATAAAGTGCAGACCAGCAGGATTCATAACCATTACATTTGGTGGAGTTGCAACAGGTGTTGCGAATGCACAGGAGGTTGCAATTGAAATAGCCATAACCACAGCATATGGTGAAACCTGAAGTTCTTCTGAAATAGAAATACCAATTGGAATCAGAAGTGCTGCTGTACCGGTATTTGACATAAACTGAGTCAGACCGCAGGAGATAATAAACAGAACTGACATCATAACAGTATCAGAAGGATTATCGCCCATAAGACCGATAACAGATTCAGCAATCATCTTACCTGCACCTGTTTTCTCCAGAGCGCCGGCAATTGGAAGCATACCGGCAAACAGGAAGATTGTTACCCAGTCAACTCCCTTATAAGCCTGTTTTTCCGTAATACATTTGGTTACAACACAGGCTAGAGCACCGATAATAGCGATCATTGCCTGAGATAAACCAGGAATACCAAAAATCAGACCATAGATAACGAAAATCAGAATACCAAGAACAGTCCAGCGCTGACGAGGTGAGCCTGAACCGGTAAGCTCATTACCTAAAACACCTAAGTCAGAATCGTTCTTTGGAAGCAGCTTTCTTCCGACAAATACCATAAAGAATACGCTGATGAAGGCTACAGGAGCACCAACAAATGCGAACTCGAAGAAACCGAATGGCTCCAGACCACGCTCCTGAAGAGCAGATACAGCGAACATGTTTGGTGGAGTACCAACCATGGTCATCATACCACCAGCATTGGCAGCAACGGCCATAGCCATCAGAATAGCCGTAGCAGGAATCTTTGCAGAAGCACAGACACCAATAACCATAGGCATTAAACATGCAATAGTTCCAGTGTTTGATGCAAAAGCTGACATAATAATTGTTAACAGCATGAAGGAAATCATAAGAGGAACTTCACTGGTACCGACCCTTTTAACAACCATTCGACCGATAGCCTGAGCAAGTCCCGATTCGAGCATGGCAGTTCCGACAACGAACATACCTGCGAACAGAACAACGGTATCGTTAGACAGGCCTGAGAAAGTTTCTTTAGGAGTAAGAACTCCACACACACCTAAGGTTAAGGTTCCTAATATTGAGGTTACGGCAACAGGAATCAGTTCTGTAACAAACAGAAAAGCCACTACGCCAAGTACGATTAAAGTTATTGTAGCGTGATCCATACTCTTTCCTTATGTTAATAGCAGTTGGCTATATTAGTTATTTTTATCATTTTCTATAAGGCTTTTATGTGAGAGATTACGCAACGAAGAAAAGTTAAACTAAATTTATTGAAGATTTGCAATGAAATTCAAATTCTAATTTTTAAGAAAAGGTAATGTAAATGTGTTTTGTTTATAACTAGTAAGAATGAGTTATTCAGGCTGATTTATCGACGATTGTCGAAAGAATCTGGTAGTTAACCTGTATTATCGGTCTTTAAAAAAGTTTTGATGAAAAAAGATTTATAGTTTTCTTAAGTCAAAATATTCAGGAATTGTTTTCTAACATTTTCCGCAGTCTGAACAGCCGTTACATACAGCCTTCATGCCACATGAATCGCACTTTAACTTAAAATGTGGTTTGTATAGCTCTTCAGGGAAAATAGGCATGCCCAAAGCATCCACAAGCTTAAATTTTATTTCCCTTCCGATGTAGGTTAGCCCTGATTTGAGAGCCTGTGTACTTTGAAGTGCACTGCCTTCAATATGGTATTTACGGCCATCCTTTACAAAATAGTTACCGGTACCGCAAAAGACAAAAGTCACATCATATTTACGACATTCTTCGGACAGAGTCTTTACCCACTCGTAATGACATTCTCTGGCACCTGCGTAGTTCTCTCCATCACAGATTACCTGTTCAAGCTGTCCAGTCGAAAGATACTTCTCAAGAGAGACCTGACCTATAAAAGGTGCACACATAACACCTTTATGCTTGAAAGGAAGGTCCAGAAGAATAGGGATTCTCTCGTCTGCTCTCCTCTGATTCTCTGCAGATACATTGAAGAAGACATTGTCATAGCCATCATTCCAGTCTTTTGGAAGATGCTCGAGAACTCGTTGAGGTCGTTTGGTAAGTAAAAAGAACTTTACATCCGAACGCTGTCTGATGATTTTCCAGGCTTCCTCTCTCCATTCATCAGCTTCCTCTAAAAAGAAGTCAGAGGTCATACAGACACGGATCATCTCTCCGCTTTGAACTTTATATCCACCGTTTTTGTTTTTCTCAAGAGGATAGTAGAAGGATTTAGTTCGATAGATATCGGCTCCGTTTTTATCACGCATTCTATCCTGGAAAAACATGGGTTCTTCAGTAAAACTGTGGCTTATGAAAAACTTCTAGTGAATATTATCAAATAAATTAAACAAAAAAGGGCGTTTTCTCTTAAGATAAAAAAGCACAACAACACTTAAGAAGGAAACGCCCATGTCTTGTATTGTATCTGATTTTTTATCTAAAAACTTCTTTCCTGGCTTCAAGATTACAAATATTTCTTTTTCTGAAGTGTCTGACAGGGATATTACTATTGAGCTGGAACCTAAAGAACCTCCAGTCTGTCCACACTGTGGAAGTCATAACGTGGTTGTTCACGAATACAGAGAGAGAGTCATCAAAGATGAAAAGCTGCTAGGCTGTTTCGTTACTCTTGTAATCACCTACCGTACAATCAAATGCAATTACTG
>NZ_FUXX01000003.1 GCF_900167015.1 Succinivibrio dextrinosolvens DSM 3072 | reverse complement strand
AGATGAACAATTACGTTTTTTCCAAGGATAGGTAGTTCGCTAATCTCTCTTGGATAATAATCATGGATGTTTGTCTGTCTGCATTTACACTGCTGACACATTCCAGGAGAAATTGCTTCTAAATATAGATGAAGGTCTGAACCGACTTCCTCAAGCTGAGAAATTTTGAAGCCAAAGAAAAATCTTTTTTCTAAATATTCTTGTATACTATCTATCATGAGCGGAGCTTATATTTTGTTTCTGGACAAAACAATTTTATAAAACTCCGCTCTTTTTATTTGCGCTCTACTTTATGTATTTAGAACATGACCCCGAAATTTTATTTAGAGCCAAATTTATTGGATATGCACTGTGATATATCCCAAATAAAATTCACAAAAAGTTGTTTTAAGTGAAGGAAGATCGTAACCGATTATTAATGAGAATAAGATCCTGAAAGAAAAGAGCCATCTAAATGGCTCTATGGTGGCTGCTACTTTCTACTTGTAGAAATCTGAATGGCTTTTATATTTCTTTTTTACGAAGATGGAAAGAAACAGCAGCAGGGCAACCAGAGTTGATGCACCGAATATTATCAGGATCCAGAATGGCATACTCTGTCCTAAAAATTCCCAGTCAAGCTTATCTGAGCAGATGCCTACAGCTTTAAACATGAATGGAGCAATTTCATCTAATGGAAGGAAATCAGGAAATTCAGTCTTAAGCTTGCAGGTTGAACCGAAAATAGATGTCGAGTTATATGCCTGATAGTGTTCAAAGGTAACTAGAAGTCCGCCTATGGATGATGCTAAAAATCCAAGTGAACATAAGAATCTGACAACAAGGAAATTAGAGGCAATAGCACCCACAAAACCAGCAACTACGAAACCAAGAATGTAAGCTCTTTCATATACACAGTTTACACATGGACCTAGATGAAGATTATATTGAAAATATAGCCCACAACCCTCAAAAGCAATTCCGGCCACTAAAAGGAGAAACCAAAAAAATCTAGAGGCGCAGATCAGCTTAATTATCTGGAACACATAAACTCCTAAATTGTGTGGAAATTACCCAGTCACAAAATAATATCACTTTCTTCTACTTATAGATTAGAAGATCATTTTTTTATTACAAATTAAAGAGTTGTATATTTCAACAAAAACTTGATACAGATTACAAATTTTTGACAAAAAAAATCCCGCATTTACTATTTATATGCGGGATTTAAGGAAATTACTTGCCTAGAATCAGTTCTACTGTAGGCATATGTAACAATCCGTTTGAAACGAACCACTCTGATGCTATTGGCATTAAGAACCAGGTGGTTAGCAGACCTACTACAGTTAGTACGATAGTATATGGTAAAGCCATGTACATCATCTTAAAGTATGGCAGCTTGATTAAAGCAGCAATAGGTGAGGTCAGCAGGAACAGGAATGCAGCCTGACCGTTTGGAGTTGCAACTGAAGGCAGGTTGGTTCCTGCGTTGATGGCAATTGCTAATTCGTCAAAGTGCTCAGGGGTAATAACTCCGTCAACCAGAGCGTCTCTAACCTGCTCGATATAAATGGTTGCAACGAATACGTTATCTGAAACTGAAGAGATAATTCCGTTTGCAAGATAGAAGATTGGAATATGGAACTCTCTTGGAGCTGAGAATACCCGGTCGATGATTGGAGTGAATAATCCCTGCTCTGCAATAACTGTTACAACGGTGAAGAATACACATAATAGTGAACAGAATGGCATTGACTCTGTAAATGCCTTACCGATAGGACCTTCAGAGGTTACACCGCACAGTGAGGTTGCAAGTACGATAACACTTAAACCGATTAGACCTACAGATGCAAGGTGGAAGCCTAAAGCAAAGATCAGCCATACAACACATAAGCCCTGAATAATGAGGTTCAGCTTGTCACGCTTGGTCAGTTCTTTAGTCTGGTCTGTATCCTTCTTAACCATGATATCGTAAATCTGCTGTGGCATTACATGTCCATAGCCGAACAGTTTGAATTTCTCAAGCATTACACAAGTGGTAAGACCACAGGCTAGCACTGGTAGAGAAATTGAGCACATACGGAAGGCATAATCCATGAAGCTCCATTTGCAGACGCTACCGATAATCAGGTTCTGAGGCTCACCGACTAGGGTACATACACCACCCAGGGTGGTACCAACAGCAGCGTGCATTAAAAGACTTCTTAGGAATGCTCTGAATTCAGTCAGGTTCTGTTTGTGTTCCTCAGGAACAATATCATCATTGGTGCTTACAATTGAAAGAGCATTGTTGCTGGTAATGATCAGCATATATAACTGATATAGACCAACACAGGTTGAGATGATAATTGCAAGAACTGTTAGAGCATCAGCAAAAGCTGATAAAAAGGCACTCATGAAACAGAACATGAATGCCAGCTTGATATTTGATCTTACTTTTACCAGAAGTTTTGTGAAGAAGAATAAAAGGAAGTCACGGACGAAGTGAATACCTGCGACCATGAACATCAGAAGCATAATAACTTCAAGATTTGCTTCAATTTCATGAGTAACATTATGAACATCGCACATGCCGATAAAGCATGCCTCAATAACCAGAAGACCACCAGCTTCAAGAGGATAGCAGTCAAGGGCCATTGCAAGAGTGAAAATGAATTCCAGTACTAGGAGCCAACCTGCAACAAACATTGAATAATGAGCAACGATTGGATTTATTACCAGAAACGCTATAATCGCGTTCTTATACCAGGCAGGAGCGTTACCTAAAAAGTTAAGTATGCCGGCCTTAGCATAGCTTATTGAAGTGTTCATACAGCCTCATGTTTTTTCTAAATGTGTATTTTGATTGAACGTGAAAGCCTTTTATACCGAAAAAAATTAACATTTTTCTCTGATTTCTCTAAAAGTTAGCTTTTAAAGAATGAATATAAAAGATTATCAACAAGATTATATTACGAAATCATCGATTTTTTAATAGTTTAAAAAAGCATTTATAGTGCTTTTTGAAAATTTTTTTATTATTTGCAAACTGCAATTGTGTCTGTTCTGTTTTTGTGTTTCAGATTCCAATAGTTGAATGCTTTTGTGAATTATTGAGACGTTTTTATTCTTTTTTTTGATGTTATCTGATTGCACTCAAAAATGGCAGTAGAAGAGTTTTATTCTTGATGGATGCATCGTAGAAAATACGATGCATTAAATACTAGTCTTTGGTGTTATGGATACTTATGCTGTCATCGAAGCTAACTGATTTTAAACTCAGTAAGTTCAGTACGTAGTAAAGAATGTACAGAACGTAGATTCTGACAAATAAAAACACATATACAGGATTAAATGCATCATCCTTTTTCAGGATAACTGACTCAAGATACATAAGCTTGTAATGAGCAAAGCTGTTTTCAATAATCATTGCCAGTACATACAGAAGAACAAAAATCAGTATGTATACATGTAAATTTTTCAGAATTGCAAATAATGTTAACTTTATTGAACAGTGATTATTTGGAATTTCATTACAGTTCAATGCATTAATATGAGATACAGTTGCCATTACAATGACAAGAACAAAGAATATTGCTGCACTTATACCGAAAAGATAGGACATGTGTCTTGCATATTCAATCTGTTCAGGGGTTGCAATCTGCAGTACCTGATTATTTAAAGCCTTAGCTGTGTATTCATTCATATACTGCTCCGCTTTAAATGAGACCAGCCTGTAAAGGGCATATATCACTGCACTGTATAGAATCTGTATATACAGAAAGTTCTTTAAACTGAAGATTTCGCCTAGACTCTTTCTTTGCTCTGACTTCTGTTTAGAAAACTCCAGATAGTAAAGATTAGATGCAAGGTTAGGCAAAAGTATCGCTATAGGCAGTAGAGCAATTCCCAAAATAGGCTGCTTAACTGCTTTTAGTACCGCGGAAAAAATGCCGCCCACAGCGACTGCATGTGGGCGGATAGATTTGATATTCTCTGTCATACTAGATGAATGCAGATGAAATGATAATCAGCATTACCTGAGGAGATAAAATTCTCAGGAACATTACAAATGGATATACGGTTGCGTAACCAATTGATGATGCTTCTGCATCCTTGTACATACCATTTGCGTAAGCAAGTGCTGGAGGATCAGTGTAAGAACCTGCTAATACACCGCATAGAACAAGGTAGTTAACCTTGAATACCTTGGCACCGATGAATCCAACAATCAGTAGAGGAATGATTGAAATCAGGGTTGCCCATGCCATCCAGTGAAGACCTAAACCATTTGTTAGAGTCTCCCAGAAACCATTTGCACCAGCTCTGATACCAACGATTGTCAGGAACAGGGTAATACCGATTTCCTTGAAAGCAGACAATGCAGGAACAGGAAGTCTCCAGTGCATTACGTTCTTAGTCCAGACATCACCGAATCTTGCAAGCATAATTGCGCAAACAAGAGTACCACCGATAACACCCAGCTTCATAGGAGCAGGAACACCAGGAATTGGAATAGGTACAGAACCTAACAGCATACCTAGGAACAGACCGATGAAGATTGGCATCATTGGAACGTGGTTCATGGTTGTTGATGAATTACCTACAACCTTACCAGCCTTACGGATGTTCTCCATGGTACCAACAACGTTGATTTCGTCGCCAAGAGCAAGACGTAAATCAGGAGTTGGCATAAACTGAATACCAGATCTGAACACACGAGAAATAACTAAGCCGAACTGATTCTCAAGATCAAGCTCTGCAAGAGTTCTTCCCATTACATGGTTGTTAGTGATGATCAGATGACGTACAGAAATTGTTGAACCGTGAGTGGTCAGAACGTCCTTGGTCTCAGTACCGATTGCCTGAGAAGCCTTCTGAACATACTTAGCTCCACCTACTAAGTGAACGATATCACCCTGCTTTAGAATCAGATCTTTTGTAGGAACAGACAGTTCACCGTCTCTCTTGATACGAGAGCAGATTACAGTGCCGTCAGCAACACATGGAATGTCGTTGATGGTCTTACCGAAGTAATCTGAGTTTTCGATAGAAACGTTTGAAACGATTGGAGTATCAACACCACGACCTTTGCTCTCTGCATAAGCGCTTCCCTCACCCTCAATGCTGATGTGGAAAACTGCTCTTAGAAGAATCATGGTGATAAGAATTGAGCAAACACCAAAAGGATAAGCCACTGCATAAGCCTGTGGAACAGTCTTGGTGTCAAAGCCTAGAGCAATTGCATCTTGTCCTGAAGCCTGAATCTGTGCTGACAGATCATTAACCATCGCAATAGCTGCAGACAGAGCAGGAGTATTGGTAATACCACCTGAATACATACCTACCATTGCATCTGGAGTTACGATGCCGCAGTAGAACATGGTTAAAGAAATTACGCAACCTAAAACAATGATTGAAACAGCTAGAGAGATAAGCTTTAAACCACTTCCTCTTAAGGCTGCAAAGAAGCTTGGACCAACCTGAATACCGATTGCGTATACGAATAACATCAATCCGAATTCCTGAAGGAAGTGAAGAATGGTTTCTTCAGAGGTTGCTGCACCAGCAGCTGAAACTAGATCAAAACCGAAATAAGCATGTGCCATGTGTCCGACAAAAATACCAGAGAACAGCACACCGCCAATTCCGACACCGACACCTTTATATTTAAGCTGGCCAAGGCCAATACCTAAAACAGCGCCGACTGAAACGTAAATAATTAACAGGGCAAGAGATGACATTTATAAATCCTAATTGGATAAACTGACATACTATCACTTTGCTAGAAAGTGAAGCTTCTTGTTTAACGGATCTTTCGATCCTGTTCTATACAAGCTAACCCCGTGTGTCCCACGGTTTTAGTTTGCCTTAAACTAAGATAACCCGTCGAAATCTGACCTCTAATACATGTAATAAATCAGTAAGATAGCTTAAATTTCGAGAGTAAAAATAAAATTGACAATTATATTAGCCAATTTTATTCCGCGTGTATTGTATCACAGTCGATTTGAGAATTTTTAACTGATTCACATTTTTTCTAAAATGTATTTTTTTTGAGCTTTTCTGTGATCATTCAGCCTATATGAGATCGGTTGAGATATAGATGCAGTTTTCCTCTGGAGCGTAGTCAAGTAAAGGCTCGTCAAAGTTTTCGTAGCTCCAGTCATTGATTTCTTCAATAGCGGCATCAGAGGACATAAACTTAAGGCTTAGACATAGACCTTTAAACTCGTTTATATCTATAACCTCAGCTTCCATACTCTTTATTGCCTCAATTAGTTTTCTGGCATTTTCAGATGAGTATCTGATATCGCTATTCGGTGTATCAGAAATTTCAGTTTTTATTTCTTCTGGCTGCTCAGGTGCTTCCTTTTCAAGAGTTCCCTCATCTATGCGGATCTGGGTAATAACGTCCTGAATCTGTGCACTTTCTTTAAGCTTTGAATCAATCAGAGAAGAATCAAGATTCTTGGTATCAAAACTGTTGGCCTTAAAGAAACTGTGCTCTGAACTTCTGTACAGAGATGATGGCATTCCTTTTTGTACGCTTACGCTATTCTGATCTTCAGCTGCTCTCTCATTCTCTTGCTTAACTGCTTTAACTGATGATTTAACATTCATCAGGGCAAAAATCTGACTGAATTTCTCGGTCAGATAGTTCTTAAGAGGAGAAGTTCTGATTTCATCAAGAACGATTTTTTTCAGATAGCTTATGCACAGCTTGAAGTTTGGATTATTTTTCTGTTCAGCATAAAGATTACTGTAGTAGTTCTTCTCAAATGGTTTGGTACCATGCATCAGTAGTCTTAGGGTATTGAAGAACTTGATTGCATATACGTTCTGCTTTGGTGAAAGCTCCATATATCTGGACAGTCTGATTTCTACAGTATTAACTGGTACAACATAATTGAAGATGATAAACGCCATCTGTGCAGCACAGAGCTTATCCATAAAATCGTCTGTCATTTCGTCAGCAGGCAGAGAAGTGGTTATAATCTTATGCTGCTTGAGCTTTGCTCGTGCCTCCTTAGGCAGAGACATATCAATAGGAACTACCATAAGCCCTAGCTTTGGCAGATGATCCTCAATACATTCTGTTGCCAGGAAGGAGTATTCAATTTTGAAAATGTCACAGAGCTGAGAGTTCTTGGTAAAGATAATCTCATTGAGATTTCTCTTGATATTCTGTGCCTCTAGTCTTCCAAGTTCACCCAGTATAAGTTTTGCAAGAGTATGATCTGTCTGAGGTTTTACTGTTGAAAGGTATTTGATTAGATTATCTGCAACAGACAGTTCTTCCTCTATTTTTAAAAGCTCAGGGAGGTTCTCCTGACTCTTAAGGCCGGTAAGGTTATTTACTGTATTCTCTCCGGTTACAGGCGCTATAAGGTTTGCAAAAACAGGATGATGAATCAGAGTCTGAAGATTCTTATGAGCGTGAGTACTCATCTGTCTTAGTGATTCATCAAAGATAACATAGTTATTGAAATCTTCATCGTGCTTACTGTTGTATTCAACAGCTGTGCTGAATTTTTCCAGATTTAATCCTCTGAAAACACTATTTAAAAGGGAAGTGTTGATAAGCGGTCTTATCTTTCGGATTATTGCCTTTACAAAATAATCAGTGGTTCCCTTAAGGTCGCGTACCCACTTGAATCTGCTCTGATCGTTGCAGGTTACCAGATGATAGATGTAAAGCTCAAAAACTTCTTTATTTTTCTGATAGTAAGCATCAATACTTTTTTCTTTGTCTGAAGCTAAAAGAGAGAATAAGGCCAGTCTTGTAAGCTCAGGATAATAATACATTCCAAGCAGAAGCAGATTTTTATCGCTGATGCTCTCAAAGGTGTTATCAAATGACTCAAAGAATGCAAAATAAAGAGTCCTTATATACAGAAGCTCTATGAGCTGAATGTTATCAAACTCATCTTTCAGAGCTTCAAGTCCCTTCTGAGAATCCTCTTTATCAAAGGACAGGTACAGATTCTTTAAAATAAGACGTATAAAAAAGTTAAACAGAAGAATCTGAATATTTGTTTTATCTGAAGATAAGGTCTTATTACTCTTATCCTTAAATTCCACGGTGTTTTTTATAAATGCGGTGAATTCTTCAAAATTCTCACACTTTTCCGGTTCTCTAACCTTGTCCTGAGTGTAGTAAATGTTAGGGAAGACAATGGAGATCTGCTTGTCATCTGTTGTATATATAAAGTTAGCTGCTCTGTGATCAGGAATATCGATTTCCTGCAGACTTAGAGAACTCTCCAGAGGAATCAGCTTTTCAATATGTGGAGTAACATGACTGCTGATATATCTGTAGATATTTCTTACCAGCTCGTTTTTCAATACCGGAGAGCTTTTGCTGATAATCCCGCATAAATCGATGTGGGCTTTTTCATGTGCACTAAGTGAGTTTATATAGTTGTAGCAGTTGTTCTTTAAATCAAGGAACATTCTTTCTACGAAGCTTGTAGAAATTTCCTCTTTGACAAACTCTGCGTTGATTCTTTTTAACTGCTTAATCTGTAAGTCATTTTTCTCTGGCTTAGATGCAACAAGCTGTCTGTATGCATTCTCAAGATCATTAATATAAGGATAATCAAGATTGAATGGCTCCTTATAGCTTGATGATGCTGAGATTGCTGCTAGATACTGACTTACCTTAAGCTGATTGTCCTTATCAAGTGGTTTAAAGCAGAATGCTGGATTCTTATAATCACAGTGACGGTTTCTGTATTCACTTGAGTAGGTATAGCAGGTTCTTATGTAGGCAAGACCTTCCTTTGGAAGCTCCATCTTGCTTATGATGTTGTTCAAAGCGACTCTCTGATGAGGATCAAGCTTTGCAGAGCTAACCACAAAAAGACCTTCAAATACTCTCAGCATGATGTTGTAGTTTGATAGTTTTACATTCATCATGTTGATGTGCTTTAAGTCTTTTACAGTAGGAGTTTTCTTTGCTGCAACCAGTGCTTTTACGGCAGCGCAGTCCTCGTCATTGTTCAGATCTGGTCTGGTGGTAACAAAAATCTTGTCATAAAAGGATAGATCCACAGGTACTGAACATGGAACCAGTTTGAGGTTGATCTTTTCAAGATAGGAATTGATATCTATATAGATCTGCTGAGAGTTCTTGTCGAATTCTGTATGAGTATAATCAAGTTTGAGTGTACTGCACAGTTCTGAAAGTGACATGCAGATAAAGCGGTGAGATGATGCTTCTGTGTATAAATCTCGAATTGTCTCCAAGAGCTCGGAGGAAAGATCTCCGATTCTCTGTTTATAGTATGAAGCATCCTTTTTCATGAGCAGATTGTAAGAATTCCTGTTTTCGTGAAATCTCAGAGGTTAACCTTGTCTAGTTTACCACTTAATTTAGGATGTGAGGCAGGCAGGGTCAAATTTATATACACCTTTTAGAAAATCTATTACTTCCCTTGCTGCTGCATTCTTAAGTTTCTGACAGATTCCTAAAAGCTCATTCTTCTGTTTTTCGTTAAGAGCGTCTATACCCTCATCATTTAACAGATTCAGATACTCAATAAGCTTTGAATTATCTGATTTAAAAAGATTTTTTATCTGTTTCAGCCTGAAATCCCTTATCTCTTCAGCGTCTTTTTCCTGGTAGCATAAAGGCAGTGTCGAGAGGGCAATTCTTGTAAGATTTGCTTCCAGCATTGGATTAACTGCATGTGACAGGACGGTTCCATCAAGATTCTCTCTAGAGGAAAATTCTCTGGTGTAGATTTTCTTGCTGATGAACTTTCCATCGTTGACAGGATAGTTATCCCAGATGGTTACCTTTCTTTTGAATTTATCGTTGATGCTTTGAATATCACTCTTTGTGATTGATTTTGATAGAACCTTGTTGCCGGTCCAGAAGATTTCAATCTCCTCTGGAAGTCCCTTTATTATCTGTTCAAAATAATCTGAAGGTCGTTCTCCAAACACCTTGTCTAAAATAGGATCAAAACTGTAGTAGGTCGGGCAGAAAATAAGTCTGATTCCTGTTCCTTTAAGTCTTTTGTAGATGTCTAGAACAATCTGCTTCTGCTTTATCCCTTCATCAGGGGTATAAAGCTTTATATCATCAAACAGAATTGCAATGATATCTGTTTTCAGTTTACTGATTGCGGTATCAATTTTCTTATAAAGATAAGGAAGCTTTTTCTTTGGATCTTCTGTTATTGCAAGAGGTGAAATACCGATGCCGAATCTCATGTTTCGCTGATGACAGAATGCTGAGAAATCCTTTAGTTTTTCAATTTCGTATGCAGAAAAGTCTCTCATCCATTCACGTCTTAAGGAGCGATCATTTTTTGGAGCATAAATGTAATAGGAATAACTGTTTTTTGAGGCAAATGAACACAGAGATTCACGCTGTCTTTTTGTATAAAGTTTTCCATAAAAACCTTCAATTATTCCCAATGTGGTTTCCATAATAACTCCTTAACCTGTATTCTTTGATCTTACTAGCTTTTCCTTCAAAAATAATCCTTCTTGTTATTTTTGTGTATAACCTTTTGACCGTTGACACATTTGTACATTGATTAGATGGCTTTTCGCTAGTATAATAACGTGGTTTGTATAGACGCACGGCACAGTTATATACTCCGATGCGTCAATTTTGTATGTTAATTACTGCAACCCAAATAGAGGAAAAAAATGCAGGTTTCAACCGAGAAAAAAGAAGGTGTTCAGCATCTTCTAACTGTTACTGTGCCAGCAGAAGACGTAAAAAAGGCATATGACGCAAGTTTCCGCAAGTACGCTAAGAACGCAAAGGTAGATGGTTTCCGTAAGGGCCACATTCCAGCTAAGGTTCTAGAGTCACAGTTCGGCGGACAGATTTTTTCAGATGCTTATGATTCACTGATCAACAAGACCTTAGGCAAGGCTGTTGAAGAGTCAAAGCTAGAAGTAGTTGGCTATCCACGTGTTGAAGTAAAGAAAGCTTCATTCAAGAATGATGAAGAGTTCGTTTACGAGGCAACCGTTGAAGTTAACCCAGAGTTAGAACTAAAGCCTTTTGAAGAGTTAAAGCTAAAGAACATCAAGGCTGAAGTTACCGATGCTGACGTAGAGAAGATGATCGAGAACCTACGTAAGCAGCAGGGCAAGTGGCAGGTTAAAGATGGTGCTGTAGTTGCTAAGGGCACTCGTGCATCAATCGACTTCCTAGGCCGTTCAGAGGGTGTTGAGTTCGAAGGCGGTAAGGCTGAGAACTTCGCTCTAACTGTTGGTGAGACCCAGATGATTCCTGGTTTCACTGAGCAGATCGAAGGCCACAAGGCTGGTGACAAGTTCACCATCCAGGTTAAGTTCCCAGAGGAGTATCACGCTGAGAACCTAAAGGGCAAGGATGCTGAGTTCGACATCACTGTTAATTCAGTTTCAGAGCTAGTTCTACCTGAGCTTAACGAGGACTTCGTTAAGGTATTCGGTGTTAAGGATGGCTCAATCGATACCTTCAAGGCTGACCTACGTAAGAACATGGACCGCGAGTTAACTCGTTCTGTTTATGTAAAGACCCGTCAGAACCTATTCGATGCACTGATTGCTCAGTACGGTGAGTTCGCAGTTCCACAGGCTTACATCGACGCAGAGATCGAGCGTTTAGCTAAGAACTTCGAGAACCAGATGAGAGCTTACGGCATGACCAAGCTACCTGCAAGCTTCAAGAAGGAAGAGATGTTCAAGGATGAGTCAGTTAAAGCTGCTCGTTTAGGCATCATCGTTCGCAAGATCATTCTTGACTTAGGCTGCACCAAGCCATCAGACTCATATGTTGACGCTCAGTTAAACCAGATCGCTGGTGCATATGAGGATCCTGCAGAGGTTATCGCTCAGCTACGTAAGGATAAGGCTCAGTTCGAGAACATCCAGAATGCAGCTATTGAGGCTGAAGTTGTAGCTAAGGTAATGGAAAAGGCTGCAGACGGCGATGAGACTATGTCATTTGACGAACTAGTTCGTGCTCGTTAATAGACTATTATTATAATTATAAGGAGCTGTGCTACTAATGTTAAATTTTGAGAATCAGACAACAATGGCATCTTCACTGGTGCCTATGGTTATTGAACAGACTGCCAGAGGTGAAAGATCCTTTGATATATATTCACGTCTGTTAAAAGACCGAGTGATCTTTCTTACTGGTGAAGTAGAAGATCACATGGCTGATCTGATCGTGGCACAGCTTCTGTTTTTAGAATCAGAAGATCCTGACAAGGATATCTATCTGTACATCAATTCTCCTGGTGGCGTAGTTACAGCTGGTTTAGCTATATACGACACCATGCAGTACATCAAGCCTGATGTCTGCACTTTATGCATGGGACAGGCCTGTTCCATGGGATCATTTTTACTGGCCGGCGGAGCTCCTGGTAAAAGATTTGCTCTGCCTAATTCACGCATCATGATCCACCAGCCTTTAGGTGGATTCAAGGGTCAGGCAACTGATATCATGATTCATGCTCAGGAGACCCAGCGTATTAAGAATACCTTAAACGGAATTCTTGCAAAGCACACAGGCAAGAGCTTAGAGGAAGTTGTTCAGAATACTGAAAGAGACAACTTCATGACTTCTCAGGAAGCCCTGGATTTTGGTTTAATCGATAGAGTTATTACCAATCGTTCTGAAATTACTGCTTCAGATAAGGAAGATTAGTCATGTCTGATACCCCAAAAAGTACTTGTTTATTCTGTGGTCAGGGTTCATCAGAAACCAGAACTCTGATTAAAGCTCACGGAACCTGCATCTGTTCAGATTGTATTACTAAATGTTACAAGATGCTTGAACAGCGTGGCATGTCCAAGGGTTCTAAGGGAAGTTCAGGAATCGATCTTGATAACATCCCTACACCACGTGACATTGCTAAGCACCTTGATGAGTACGTTATTGGTCAGGAAGATGCTAAGAAGGTTCTGTCTGTTGCTGTTTACAATCATTACCAGAGATTACGTCACACCAATAATGATTCAGGTGTAGAGCTGGGTAAATCAAATATTCTTCTGGTTGGCCCAACCGGATCTGGTAAGACTCTTTTAGTTCAGACTTTAGCTAAGTTTCTGAACGTTCCATTTGCTATTTCTGATGCAACAACCTTAACCGAAGCCGGTTATGTTGGTGAAGACGTTGAGAATGTTATTGTTCGTCTTCTTCAGAACTGTGATTTTGATGTTGAAAAGGCTCAGAAGGGTATTATCTACATTGACGAGATCGATAAGATTGCCCGTAAGAGTGAGAATCCTTCAATTACCCGTGATGTTTCAGGTGAAGGTGTTCAGCAGGCACTTTTAAAGCTAGTTGAAGGTACTGTTGCTTCTGTTCCACCTAATGGCGGCAGAAAGCATCCTCAGGAAAAGAACATTGAGGTTGATACCTCACAGATTCTGTTTATCTGCGGTGGTGCCTTTGACGGTCTCGAGAAGGTTGTCGAGAAGAGAGTTTCCAAGAAATCAGGTATCGGTTTCGGTGCCGAGGTTTTAGGTGAGAACGAGAAGATGTCTCTTTCTGACAAATACAAGAAAGTAGAGCCTGATGATCTTGTTAAATTCGGTATTATTCCTGAGTTTGTAGGTAGAATGCCTGTTATTACCGCTTTATCGGAATTAAGCCGTGAAGAACTGATTCGTGTTCTAAGAGAACCTAAGAACGCTATCATCAGACAGTTCGAGGAAATGTTCAAGTTTGAGAATGTAAAACTTGAGTTTACCGAAGAAGCATTAAATGCAATTGCTGATACCGCTATCAAGCGTCATACAGGTGCTCGTGGTCTGCGTTCAGTTGTTGAAGGTCTTCTGTTGAATACCATGTTCGATATTCCTTCTGTAAAGGATGTTGAGAGAGTTGTGGTTGACAAGGATACTGTTGAAAAACAGGAAGAACCTATCGTTATCAAAAAGAATGATTTTGAAATCGCTTCTAATTCTTAATTCTAATTTGTAATGATAAAAGACCTCCTGTTGGAGGTCTTTTTCTATGTGCTATCTGAGCAATCTCTTGGAATTTTCAAATATCTCGTTAACTGTTGAGTCCTAATAATCTCGTCTTAATCTTTTGGATTAGCTGTGCTTTATTCTTCTCGGTGCTCTGTCGAATTTCTATAATTTCATCCATAGTTAATTTTGCAATCTTATTGATGGTTTCGTCATCCATTCCGTATTCCATCATGTTTTTAATTATAATGTATTTTTCCTCTACATAAGATTCGGCATACGTTTTGATATAACCATCAGCATAACCCTTGGCATAACAACGGGCATAGTATTCTCCATATGCCTCAGCATGAGCTTCAGAACTAGCTTTGGCATAAGCTTTAGCTTGAATTTTTTTATAAGCTTTTGCATAAGCTTCAGTATATTCTTGAGCAAATATATCTTTTTTGAAAAAGCCTTTGGGAATATATTTTGAGTCTTTGTCATCCATATTATATTTAATATTTTCCAGATGTTCTGAAATATCATTCATGGTGCTATCGGTCTCTTCTATGAGGTCTTTAATGCAGGAATTTTGCATATCTAACTCCTTTAACTATCAAATATATTTTTTGAGTATTGATAACTTATCTGAAATTTCTGTAATCAGTACTCGTTATTTTATTTTCTGGCGTATTTCTTTGATTTCTTCAAGTGATACGTTGGTTAATTTGTTAATGGTTTCGTCATCAGCTCCATTTAATATCATTGTTTTTAGCATCTCGAAATGTTCTTCAGCTTTACCATCCGCAAATCCATCTCTGTAATGCCCCTCGGTATCTGATTTGTAGTCCATCAGAGCCATTTCACGGTTCACGTAAGCTAAACGTTCAGATATATCATCCATGAATTTGTCTGAGGCATCTAATGCGTCTTTAATTTTTGAATCCAGCATGCCAAGCTCCTGTAATTCGCCTGCATTCAGTTTGTTTGAGAAGTATGCCATCCATCTTTCGATACGAGATAGCTCTGAAATAGATTATATACCGAGAACTTTTGTGAGGTATTGTCTAATCTTCAGCTTTTTTTTGAACAGATTAACTTGAAAATCTCTTTATTCGTTCACATATATAGGGGGTATCTCTCGGATTATTAGTTTTGTTTTTCTCTTTTTTTGAGCATTTTGAGCTGTTGTTTTCAATATATTATGCAATTTCATCTCAAAATGTGGACTGAGCCTACAAGCTTGTGTACAAAGATTTTTGCTCAAAGAAAAAATGATATAATTCTTCTAGTTTGAAGATATGTTAATCAATATTAAGATAATTTTCCGAGATTGACGCTTTTAGCTTAAGACAATAAGTATAAGGCGTTAACGTTAATAATCAGATTTGATATCTGGTAGTCAGAATCCTTCTATTGAACGGATGATGACTCTTATGCGAAGTAGTTAGCTATATAATGACTGAAACCAAAACTATAAAAAAATCCTCTACCAGAAAGAAGAAAGTAGAGAACAAAGAAATGATCCTGCCTCTTATCACCTTAAGAGCTCTGATCATTACACCTAATTCTAAGCTTCAGATTACAGCTGCTCGTGAGAGTTCAATTGCGGCTTTTGAATATGCAAAAGCTCAGGATGATGCGAATATTGCAGTCTTCTGTCAGTTGAATGAAGTTGATGAGAAACCTGATTTCAAGGAGCTGCATAAGACCGGTGTTCTATGTACTCTCCTGAACATGAAGAAAAAGGATTCTAATACCTATCAGTGTCTGATTTCCGGTTATACCAGAATCAAGCTTCTTGAGGTTATTGATGAGCCAGGTTCTTCATTTAGAAAGGCTCGTGTACTGGTTTTAGAAGAGCCTGAGCTTTCTCCTAAAGAGGTTAATGACACTCTAAGTGTTCTTAAATCATGTCTTGAGTATTCAATTGAAAGCTCAGACAAGACTTCACGTGCTCTAATTGAGGACAGTGTTCCTAAACACCTGGTTACAGCAATCTTAGAAGAGTCATCTCTTTCAAGACTTACAGATATGCTGACCCAGATTCTAAAGCTGGACAGTCAGACCAAGTTCATGCTGCTTTCAACTTTAAATCCTGTTGAGAGAGGCCGTATTATCATCAGTCTGTTAAATGGCTACTCATACAAGTCAGAGCTTGAGAACCATATTATTGATCTTGCTAAGCGTTCAATGGAAAAGAACCAGAAGGAATACTTCCTGTCAGAACAGCTTAAGGCAATCAAAAAGGAACTTGGTATTACTCTGTCAGAAGAGGATGATATTCAGAATCTGGTTACCCGTAATGAGAATCTGAATGCTCCAGAGTATGTTCACAAGAGAATTGAGCGAGAGATTAAGAAGCTTAATTCCATGAGCGTAAACTCATCTGAGTACTCAATTGTAAGAAACTATGTTGAGACTCTGTTAACTCTGCCTTGGAATTACGGTACTCCAATCAACGTTGATTTAAAGAAGGCTAAAGAGATTCTTGATAAGGAACACTATGGCCTGACCAAGGTTAAAGACAGAATTTTAGAGTATCTGGCAGTTCAGTCTCGTGCTGACAAGCTGCATGGACCAATCATCTGTCTGATGGGTCCTCCAGGTATCGGTAAAACCTCATTAGGTAAGTCAATTGCCAATGCAACCGGAAGAAAATACGTTCGTGTGGCTTTAGGCGGTGTGAATGATGAGGCTGAGATCCGTGGTCACAGAAGAACCTATATTGGTGCTCTTCCTGGTCGAATTATCTCCAACATGGTTAAGGTTGGTGTAAACAACCCATTATTCCTGTTAGATGAGATTGATAAGGTTTCAGCATCTGCTCACGGTGATCCTTCATCAGCTCTGCTTGAGGTTTTAGATCCTGAGCAGAACTCAACCTTTGAGGATAACTACATTGAGATTGACTATGATCTGTCCAATGTAATGTTTGTTACAACCGCTAACTCCTACAATATTCCAGGACCTCTTCTGGATAGAATGGAGATTATTGATCTTTCATCATACACAGAGGATGAGAAGTTCAATATTGCTAAAGAGCATCTTCTGCCAAAACAGTTAAGACTGGCTCATGTAACAGACAAGGAAATATCTATTGATGATAAGACTCTGCTACACCTGATCCGTTACTATACTCATGAGGCAGGTGTGCGTGAGCTTGAGAGAATTCTGACTGAGCTTATTCGTAAGACCATCAAGGATCTGATGATTTCACATCCTAAGGCAAAGAAGTTCAAGCATACCGCTATTAATGTGGATGATGTTCACCGTATGCTTGGTCCTGAGAGATATGACTTTACCTCCAAGCTCAATGACAACAAGGTCGGTATCGTAAACGGTCTGTCCTGGTCATCATTAGGCGGTGATATTCTTCAGCTTGAAGCTGTTGCCAACGAAGGTAAGGGCAAGCACCAGCTTACCGGTAAGCTTGGTGAGGTTATGAAGGAGTCTATTTCTACAGCTATTACTGTAGTAAGAACACTATCTAAGGATCTTCACCTGAATTCAGATTTCTTTGAGACCTGTGATCTTCATGTTCACGTTCCAGAGGGTGCTGTTCCTAAGGATGGTCCATCTGCTGGTGTCGGTATGGTTACCGCTGTTGTTTCAGCACTAACCGGCAATGCTGTAAGAGCAGATGTTGCCATGACCGGTGAGATTACTCTTCGTGGTGATGTTCTTCCAATCGGCGGTCTTAAGGAGAAGCTGCTGGCTGCAATGCGTGGCGGAATCAAGACTGTAATGATCCCTAAGGAAAATGAGAAGGATCTCTGGGATATTCCTCATGTGGTACAGGAAAAGATGACTATCAAACCTGTATCCCGTATTGAAGAGGTTTTAAAGACAGCGCTTGTATCTGATCCTTACAAGTTCAAGCCAACCACCATGTGGAAGCTTAAGGATAAGAAAGCTGCGACAACTTCAAAGAAGACCACCGCAGCTGCCAAGAAAAACGTTTAACTTTTAAATCTCCTCACAACGAGGAGATTTTCAGTATCAGGCAGGTGTGTTTTGTCTGATTACAGATTTATTTAGTATTAGTGGGGCTATTCGCTGAGTTATGAGTGATAATCAGTTAAATAACAAAGACGATTTTGTAAAGTTTGACGATGAAGTTGCAGACGACAAAAAGAAAAGCGGTATTGAGGATGAGATTACCAAGATCTTCAAGTCTGCAGATTCTCTGATTGAAATTCTTGAGAAGATTGCACCTCAGATCAATTCAGACAAGGTTGTTAATCCAGAGGCTTTCCTTAAGATTATCAAGCCATTATGCATCAGTGTAGAGAATACGCTGCCAATGCTGATGGAGTGCCAGGATAATCTTGAGTATCTGAAGGATGATAACTCTTTTGTTCTAAGACAGAAGATTGCTCACATTGAGGATGATCTTCTGCCTCCAATTATTGAGTACATCAGAGCACACGACAAGAAAGACTAGTTTTTCAGTCTGATTTCTTCGGTTCTGTTTATCTGTATATTGTTTTGAACAGAACAGTGCATAGCATCAGAAGAAATACTTCAGTATTGTGGCTGACCTCATCTAATTACCTGAATAAACTTGCTTTAACAGAGTAAGAGTGTCAAAATCAGGTGTTAATTTGTTCCAAAAGGGAAGCATAAGGTTGCGGAGATAATAAAAAAATGTTGACCGATAAACTGCGTGACGGTGCGCATGGAAAAGTTTTTAAGATAATTTTCTGGATTATTATTTTATCCTTCATTTTCGCTGGTGTTGGTAATTACCTGATTCCAAGACTGAATACCGATCCTGTTGAGATTGGTGATATCAAGATTTCTGCTAATCAGTGGAATTCAAGCTATCAGGATCAGGTTAGAGCAATGCAGAACCAGTATGGTCCATCAATTCACGATATGCTTGAGAATCCTGAGACCGTTAAGGTTCTAAGAATGCAGGTTCTAGAGCGTCTTGTTGACAATGCAGCTTTAGCTTCAGAAACCTATAAGCAGGGCATTCGTATCGGTGATGATCAGGTTAAGGATGCTATCCGCAGGGAAAAGGCTTTCTTCAAGGATGGCAAGTTCAATAACGATCTGTTCCTAGCAACTGTTAAGAACATGGGCTCATCTCCAGATTACTTTGCTCAGCAGATGAGAGCTTCTTTAGCTCAGGAAACCATTGCTGAGCCAATTCTAAGATCAGCTTCAACTGTTTATCCTTACGAAGTTGAGCTTCTGGCAAAGCTTTTTGCTCAGACCAGAGTTGTTGATTTATACAGCATCAATCTGAAGAATATCAGAGATACCATTACTCTGTCAGATGATGAAATCAAGAAGTTCTATGATGAGCACCATGACAGATTCATGGCTCCTGCAACTGTTAAGTTCAACTATGTTGTTCTTTCTGTAAATGATTTAAAGAAGCAGGTTAAGGTTGATGATGCAAAGCTTGAAGAGTACTTCAATCTGAACCAGACTGACTTTACCATTCCTCAGAAGCGTGAGTGCTCACAGATTCTGATTAAGGCTTCAACACCTGATTTTGAGAAGAAGGCTAATGAGGCTCTTGCAATGCTGAATGAGGGCAAGTCTTTCGAGGAAGTTGGTGCTAAATTCTCAGATGACGCTGACTTTAAGAAGACTCACGGTTCTCTTGGCAATCTTGAAAAGGGCAATCTGTCATCTCAGCTTGATATCGCTCTGTTCTCAATTGAGAAGGTTGGCGGATATTCAAAGGTTGTTGTTGATAATGCCGGTGCTCATATCATCCGTCTTGATGGAATCACCAAGGAGAGAATTCCTGCTTTAGCTGATGTTAAGGAGCAGGTAAAAGAGAAGTTTGTTGATGCTCAGGCTCTGGATTTATTCACTCAGAAGAGCTCAACCTTTACCGATCTTGCTTACGAGAATCCTGATTCACTTGACTTAGCTGCAGAGAAGGCTGAGGTTAAGGTTCAGCAGTCTGGTGCAGTAGCATTTGGTGACGAGTCACTTCCATGGCCTTTAAATACCCGTGAGGTTCAGAAGGTTGCATTTGATGAGAATGTTCGTACCTCAAATCAGAACAGTAACATCATCCAGCTAGGTAATGATGCATGTGCATTTATCAATGTTACCGACTACAAGGATGCAAGCTTAAAGAAGTTTGAGGATGTTGCAGCAGAGGTTAAGACTGTTGCTGCTGAGGCAATCGCTTTTGACAAGGCTCAGGAAAAGCTTGAGGCAATCAAGGCTGCTGTAGCCAAGAATGAGAAGGCTGCAACTGACGGTGTTGTTAAGTTAAATGCTAATCAGACCATCGCAAGAGGCGATAATGCATATGATCCTAAGTTTATCTACGACGTATTCTCTGTAGTAAACAAGGAAAACAGCGGTGTGATTTCATCAAACAAGGGCAATCCAACTCTGATTGTTCTGAAGTCTGTTAAGACTGAAAGTGATGCTGATATTGAGAAGTACTCACAGTTCATCCGTGCTCAGCTTGTTCAGTTCAAGGTTGACAAGGCTAACTCAATGATTCACATGGGCGCAAGAGAGCTTAGCGATATCAAGTATAACGAGGATGCAATCAAGCTGGTTAACAGCCAGAACGCTTCAGCTGAATAACAGCATTCTGTTTTAAAGTTATAAGATGACCTCTGGATTGTATAATTCAGAGGTCTTTTTTTTAATCTGCTTATATTTTTATTATTTTTTTATAAAAAATATTTACTATTTGTTTTAGAATGGGATTAACTCTTGGATTTATGTCTAATTTTTTTATATCAGTAATCTAATTGTAGGAAGATATATTAGGTAAGTAGATCTTACTGTTAGAGAATGTCTGTTATAAGGACATCGGTTATTCAGGAATTTTAATGTAGGGAGCATGGCTTGTTTATGAAGAAAGGCTTATTGGCAGGATTACTAGGATTATTTGTTTGTTCAGCTGTTAGTGCTGATGTGATGATTGAAGTTAGAAACGATACTTCAGATGACTGTTCACTGGCAATCAATGCAAGAGCTGACAAGACCAAATGGATCACTCAGGGATGGTATGTTTTCGCATCAGGAGAGGAAGCACCTATCATCCTTAAGAACGTTAATGATATTCATAACGTATATGTTTACAACGACTGCCGTAAGGGCACTTCAGTAGAGAATTCAGAAACCAAGAAGGCATGGGTTAAGACCAGCTACAAGTTCAATGATGAGAATCCAAAAGATCATGAGCCTGGCTATGAGGAAGTAACCTTCGAACGTCTTCAGTCTGAGAAATATCAGATTCAGAACTAATCTGGCATCATTTCTGCATAATTATCTGTACCTGTAGTTATACGGCAAGATTTGCCGGCGCGGAGGTACAGATGTCTACTTTAACACTTACTCAACATGTAAACAGGCCTACGCCTAATGTCCAACAGAATGGTTTAAGATTAAATCATTCTCTGGATGGTGTTGATCATAGAAAAAACAAGAACGAATTTTCTGAAGCTCTTGCCATTCTATCTGGAGCTGCTTCATCTGAGGCTTTAGATGAACTTAAAAGAGAAGAAAAAGAGGTCTCTTTAATTGATGACTATTCTGTTCTTTTGAATTCAGATAAATTTGCCAACAAGTCTTCAGATGAAAACAACGAAAATTCAAGACTGAATACAATTAAGGAAAAATTTGCCGTTCTTCAGGAAGATCCTGTATCTAAGGACTGGGAAGTTTTAAATAATCAGACTAAGCCTGATGACTTCTCGATTCTGGATAAATTAGGAGATGGACTGCTTGCCGCGGCAAAATTTGCTACAGGTCTTTATTTGGGTAAGATTTTCTAGAATTTTCAGAAAATGGGGGATGTGTTATGGCGCATCCCTTATTGATTTTAACCCAGGCTTACGTCCAGGAACATCATCAGAATAAAACCAATCAGAACAGCAATTGTTCCTTTGTCTGAGTTTCCAAGATTATGAGACTGAGGAATAAGCTCTTCAATAACCACATACATCATGGCTCCGGCTGCAAAGGACAGAAACCAAGGCAGAAGAGGGGCAACCAGATCTGCCAGAAGAACAACCAGAATTGCCGCTATAGGTTCTACAGCACCTGACAGACTTCCAAGAAGAAATGATTTTAATCGGGACATGCCATCTGCAAAGTAAGGCATGGATACAGCTGCACCTTCAGGAATGTTCTGTATTCCGATACCTAAAGCCAGAATGACAGTTGAGCTTGTAAGAGTAAAATCCATTGCCGTTGCAGCAGAAACACCAACAGCCATACCCTCAGGAATATTGTGAATGGTGATTGCCAGAAACAGCAGGGTGTGTTTACTTAAGGATGATTTTGGTCCCTCAGGAGATTTTGCCAGCACATGCAGATGAGGCAGTGACTTATCTATGGCAATAAGAAACAGGATTCCAAGTACTAAGCCACCAATTACAGGTACCATTTTATAGGAACCGTCGTAAGGAGAGCTCTCAATTGCAGGCAGTATCAGAGAAAAAATAGATGCTGCGAGCATAATACCTGCACTGAAGCCTAAAGATAGCTGAGTATAGATTCTATCCTTGTGTTTAAGCAGGATAAAAACAAAGGCTGAACCTATGGTTGTACACAGAAATATGAAGAGACCGCTGTAGCAGGCCAGTTTAAATGTATAAGAAAAATCTACAGTCATTTAATTGTTCCAGATAATATTTTACTGTTTTCTCTTATAAAGATTAGGTGACAAGTGTAATTATAACCATTTGATTTTAAATTTTTAATTAAATGAGAAATATAGTTAACTTAAGCTAACTCTGATTGTCTATTATTTATTTAATAGCTGAACGGGGATTCGCGTATAAATTGGACTGAATCGAACGGGGATTTGCGTATAAAATGGACTGAATTGAATGGGGATTTGCGTATTTAGATTGATTTGAACGTAGATTCACCTATAATAAGTGTAATTAAACGGGGATTTGCGTATAAATTAGACAGAATTGAATGGGGATTTGCGTATAATTTTGACTGATTTGAACGGGGATTTGCGTATATCTGTTTTAAAAAGGCGGATTATATAATGAAAACTACAGTGTTTAAAAGAAAAATATATGAAGAGATACTTGAATGGAAAGAGTCTCACAGTGATAAATATGCTCTTCTCATAAAAGGGGCCAGACGAGTTGGTAAATCTACTATAGCTGAAGAGTTTGCTAAAAACGAGTTTAAGTCATATATCTTACTGGATTTTGCTCATGCCAATAAAGAGATAATAGAATTATTCGACGATACATATAATCTGGATTTTTTCTTTCTACAGCTTCAGCAGTTAACTGGGACGAGACTTTATGAAGGAGAATCAGTAATTATCTTTGATGAGGTCCAGTTACTTCCCAAAGCAAGACAGGCAATTAAGTACCTAGTGGCCGATGGAAGATATAAATATATTGAAACAGGTTCTTTAATTTCAATAAAGAAAAATACAAAAGATATTTTAATTCCAAGCGAAGAACATAAGATTACAATGTACCCTATGGATTTTGAGGAGTTCTTGTGGGCGATTGGGGATGAAGTCACAGCTGAAACAATTAAAATTCTTTTAAAAAATAAGAAGGCAGCAGGAAATGCCATGCATAGGAATCTGATGAGAATATTCAGATTATATATGCTTATCGGTGGTATGCCTCAGGCAATTGAGACATATTTGGAGACGAATAATCTTCAAGCGGTCGATGTGGCTAAAAGAGAAATAGTAGATCTTTATGAAGAAGATTTTACGAAAATCGATAGTTCTGGTCTGGCAGGAGATATATATGACGCTATACCAGCAAATCTAACTGGAAATGCATCCAGATATGTATTAAATTCTGCAAGAGATGGTACAAGGTCTAATCATGTTGTTGATTTGCTACCTGACATGTTGAGCTCATACACTGTTAATATTGCTTATCATGCGAATAATCCTAGCGTGGGGTTAGCTTTGGAAAAAGACATTGGAAGATACAAGCTTTTTACTTCTGATGTAGGTCTGTTTGTAACACTTGCATTTAAAGATAAGAATTACACCGAAAATGTTATATACAACAAGTTACTTTCAGATAAGCTGGATGCTAATTTGGGGTATGTTTATGAAAATGCGGTTGCCCAAATTTTAAAGATTAAAGGCAATAACCTGTTTTACTATACAATGGATAGTAAAACATCAAACCATTTATATGAAATTGATTTTCTTATATCTGTTGGGGACAAATTATGCCCGATAGAAGTTAAATCCGGTAATTATAGAACTCATAAATCGTTAGATGTCTTTTGCGATAAGTTTAGCAGACGCGTAAAAGACAAATATGTAGTTCATACAAAGGACTATAAATGGGAGAACGGTATAAACTATATTCCAGTGTATATGTTGCCATTTCTTTAGAAAAACAATGTTTTTATATGCTGGTTTTCAGCTTTTCTATTATAAAATAGCGGTATTAATATTTGATTAAGAAAAAAATATGACTGAAGACTCTTACCTTGTTCCGAATTTAAAAAGCAATGAAATACATCGTACTGAAATTACAGTAAAAAAGAGTCGTTTTATTACCTCTATCGGCAGAACCCATGGTGTTGATGAGGCAAAGGCCTTTATAGACAGGATCTGCAAAGAGTTTCCTGATGCCAGACATAACTGTTTTGCCTATAATGCAGATAAGCCTGGCTCCTCAGGCTATGCCGGGTGCTCTGATGATGGTGAGCCTCACGGTACTGCAGGTCAGCCAATGCTGAATGTTGTTCTGCATTGTGATGTCGGTGAGCTTACCGTCGTTGTAACCCGTTATTTTGGCGGTATACTTTTAGGTACAGGCGGTCTTGTAAAGGCCTATCAGGATAGCGTAAAAGCAGCTCTGGAAACTCTCCCAACCACACCTATGGTGATTGTTAAGAAATGCAGTTTCACAATTGAGCATTCAGAAGTTAATCTGGTACAGCGTCTTTTTGCAAGACTTGGAATAAATATCGTTAATCAGTCCTATACTGATAAAGTCGATTATCTTGTAGAAATTCCTGAAAAATCAGTAGATAATTTCAGTGCTGAGATTACTAAAATAACCTCTGGTCAATGCGTTCTAAAGTTTGATGATTAGTGAACGCTTTGGAGATTTAGATGCAACTTTTTAGATGTATGTATATTTGCGGAATGTTGCTGGTGCCTTTTGGTTCTATGGCTATTACTATGCCTGCTCCTCCTCCAGAGCTATCTGATACCTTAACCAAGTTCCGTACCAAGGAACAGATTAACGAAAGTGTCAGTCTTGGCAATGGCAGCTCTGCTGCTGTTGAGGAAGTTGAAATCGAATCTGCTCCATTTGTTCCTGGCGACATTGATGCCGGAATCATGCGTATTGCCGAGAACTACAGTCCGCTTATGACCATCGGGGTACCAGGCTATGGCTCAAGCATTATCAGATTCTACGATTTAAACGGTATTCCATGGGATATTGCATCTGTTGAGTGTGAAAATCAGGGCTATTTAACCGAGATTACCGCATCTCCATCTGAGCTTTTAATCAAGCAGAATGTCGGTGCCACCACTACTAAGCTTAAGGTTACATTATCAAGATACTCAAGTCCTCTTATCTTCAACCTGTCTCCTGTAAGACTGGAAAGAGACGGTGTTGCTGTATCAACTGTTGTAAACACCGTTAAGATTAAGAGTGCAACCAATTCCTATGGTTATGTGTATCCATCTGTAAGACCTGTTCCTCAGCCAAATCCAGCAGCCGGCTCTGTAAAGTTTGACAGTACTGATCTTCATAAAATTGAGGTTACACTTCTGGATGCTGTAAGAGCTCTGAACCATGAATAAGATTAAACTATTTTCTTTTTTACTTGCAGGTCTTCTGGTTTTATCCCAGTCATCAGATGCAGCTCAGATGCAGTGTCATGGTAAGGCTGCTCACTGGAGAGATATTGCCTACAGCACAGGTGTTATGAACAAATACAAGGATGTTCGTAACTGCATAGCCTGGACTGCCTATCAGTTTGATTTACCTGAAGAGCTTTTATATGCCATGCTTGACGTGGAAAGAGGCCCTATCAACGGCAAATGCCGTACCAATAAGAACGGAACCCAGGACTGTGGTCCTGCTCAGATTAACGATGTACGCCTAAAAGAGCTTAAGGAATTTAATCTGACAAAATCTGATATCAAGAGTAAGCCTTGTCATAATGTATGGGCTATGGGCTACCTTTTAAGACGTGAGATTGAAAGGGCAGACGGAAAAATCTGGAGAGGTGTTGGTAATTATCACTACAACTATTCTGCCAATCCGGAAATTCATAATAGATACATCAGGAAAGTTAAGTCATCCTGGAGAAAACTCAATAAAAAGATTGAAAGCTACTGTAATCAGTAGGTTATTTGAAACTTTTTTTTATGTTTTTCTTTGCTGCCTGAGGTTCTTGTAATTTCTTACAAGTCTTTGTTCTCATTTGTTGAATATTAAATTACAAAAAAAAGTAGTATCCAATTGTATGAGTATGCAGAATGGGAAGACGATATAGGATATGATGGTTCTAAAATACATAGAGCCATCTGGAACATGGCTCTATAGTAAAATAAAATTTAATTAGGGATTAGATATGAAACCTTAATTATTTTGGGGATTCTAGTTTTACTGTTATGGTCAGCACCGATATGGAAAAACGTAATCACTCATGAGGTATGAATGACACTCTTACCTCTCAGCCAATTATAATTCCTTTCTATTTTTTTCCAAATATTATTTCTATATTCTTTTTCTTTTGTCTATTTTTTACTGTTTAAAGAAAAAATTGTAATCCTACATAAGTTTTTTTGTCTGTGCCAATGCGTTATAATCAGATTTGTTAATAAAACTCATTCAGATCCTTGTTAGCTAAGGGGATAACCTTTGAACTTTTTTCATAATATTCTGGCTGTTATTGAATATAAACAGGTTAGACAGCCTGCACTGGAAAGAGCTTTAGCTTTATATCAGTATGCCAAGGCTCATAAGAAGAATGCTGATATCAAGATTACAGCTGTACTTCCTGTTGCTCAGGAGAACTGGAATATTACCTCTATTCTAGCAGTGGACAAGGAAGAGTATGAGAAAAGCTACAAAGAAAAGCTTTCAAAATGGCTTAATGCCTACCTTGCTATCAATGCCATGGGTGTAAATATTGAACGTAAGGTTTTATTCTCAAAGGAAGTAGGCAAGGAGATCGTTTCTTTAGCTAAAGATCTCTGTGCAGATATTCTGATTAAAACAGCTGATATCCATGGTGTACTGGATAATGTTATTTCTACACCGTTAGACTGGCAGATGCTGCGTCATGCACCTATACCTGTGTATATCGCAAAAGATCAGATTTTCACACCAAAAGGGAAGATTGCTGTTGCAATTGATCTGAGTGAACCCGATGATGAGCTATCGGAGCTTACAAATCTGAGACTGCTTCGTGAGGCTCAGTATCTATCTACATTTACAGGCTGCAAGATTGTACTAATCAATGCAGTTCCTCCAATTATTCCGCCTATTGCCGTAGATATGCCTGGATTTACTCCAGACAGTCTGTATGATGAGTCCTTAAAGGACAGCTGTCATAAGGCTTTAGAGTTTGCAAACAGACATAAAATCAAACCAGAAGACTGTTTCATTGCCGAAGGTGCAATTGACGAAGTCATTTTAAGCAAGTGCGAGGAGATAAAGCCTACTGCACTATTTATTGGAACCTCTGCAAGACGTGGTATTGCCAGTGCAATTTTAGGCAATATCTGCGAGAGAGTTGCAGACAGTATTGACTGTGATGTCTTTGTTGTAACTCCTAAGGCTGTTGTCAGAGCTGTTCCTACAACCACTCCATCAAAAAGTTTCTAAAATGCAGAACGACAAGAATCTACCAGAGCAGGCTGATGCTTACGCCCGTAATGTCAGCCCATATTTTAATATTGAAGATAAGCAGGAAAAATACAAGGCAGATAAGCTCTTTAAGAGACTTCGCCGTAAGGTTGGTCATGCTATTGGTGATTACGGCATGATTGAAGAGGGCGATAAGATCTTAGTCTGTATGTCCGGCGGTAAGGACAGCTATGTTCTTCTGGATATGATGCTGTCTCTAAAGCGTTCCGCTCCTATAGACTTTACTCTTATCCCTGTACATATTGATTCAGGCTTTCCAAACGCACCAGAGCATCTTTTAGAGGACCATTTAAAGAAGGTCGGTCTTGAGTATCACATGCTGAAAAGACCTGTATACGAGATCTGCAAGGAAAAGCTTGAAGATGGTGTTCCTTACTGCTCCTTATGCTCAAGACTTCGTCGCGGTTTTCTGTACTCATTTGCAAGAGAGATTGGTGCCAACAAGGTTGCTTTAGGTCATCACAAGGATGACTGCTTATCAACCTTCTTCCTGAATCTGTTTTACTCAGGCATGATGAAGGCAATGCCTCCGGTTTTAAGAAATGACAAAGACGATCTTACTGTGATTCGTCCTTTAATCTACTGCCGTGAAAGAGATCTGATTGCTCTGTCAAAGCTAAAGGAATATCCGCTGCTGCCTAAGGGGCTTTGCGGCTGGGGAGAGGATCAGCAGCGAGCCAACATGAATAGGATGATTAAGCAGTGGGATAAAGAATATCCAAAGCGTGCTGATATTGTCTTCAAGTCTTTAAAGAATGTTGCTCCATCTCATCTTCTAGATAGGGAACTTTTTGATTTTACAAAAATTTCCAATGGTCCTAAGGTGAAGTAAGACCTGTCTTTAAATCTATTTATTGTCGCTGAATCGCTTTTGTCAGTTCTATCTGAAGGGGCGATTCTATATGACAAACTCAATTACCTCTATTCTCTTTTTTCTCCTGTCTTAAGTGACGATATTATTTTTCTGTTGGATATTGCTTTCTTGTGACCCGATATTGCTATTTTTTTTGACCAACAAAATAGATTGAACTTTTTAAAGTTGCATTTGCGTTTTTATATTTTTTAACTCACGGAAAAATCACAGAAACATAGCGAGGCTCTAATACCGTAAATAACCGCTTGTGATACAATTAGTTCCGATATAGTGGAGAATGAGGCTCTTATGAAGGATGTAAAATTTAATACTGGCAGTGAAGATTTTGAAGAAATTATCAACGGTGGGGCATATTACGTTGATAAGACTGCTTATTTAAAAACTCTTTTTATGAGCTCCTCAGATGATAAGAATTCACTCTTTATCCGTCCTCGCAGATTTGGTAAAACTCTTAACCTGAGCATGATCAAAGAGTTCTGCAAGTTAAACTATCAGAATCCTCAGGATAAATCCTATCAGCAGAAACTATTTGTTGATAATGGCAGAAGTCTGGCTGTTGCAGGTGATGATTACAGAGAACTTCGAGAGAAAGTCATGGGTGAGTTTCCTGTAATCAGCATCTCTTTTAAAACAGTTGAAGGCACCTGTTTTCAACAGGCTGTAGCGCAACTTGTTTATAAAATTGGAATGCTGTATGGCGAGTTTGATTTTCTTACCAGAAGTTCAATACAAAGTTCCGATGATATTGAAAAATACATAGACAATAAAAAGTTCTGTATTCTACAGAAAGATGAACTGTATGAACCTCAAAATCTAAGTAAAGCAATTTCAATTTTAGGAACTGCAATTCCTCAAATTGGAGCTATGCTGTATAAGGAGTTTGGTCGTAAGGTTATTGTAATTATAGATGAATATGATGTTCCTCTGCAGAAGGCTGTTACTGCAAAAAATCCTTACTACGATGATATGCTTGGAATAATCAGGACCATTAGTGGCAATACCTTTAAAAAGGATAATCTGACATGGCTTTATAAAGGAATTGTTTCAGGTTGTCTGAGAATTGCACATCAGAGTGTTTTTACTGATGCCAATAACTTTACTACTTACGGCATGAGTGATGAACCATTCACCCAATTCTTCGGCTTTACCAAGGATGAAACCAGAAAACTTCTTGATGACTGCGAGCTCTCCGATAAGGAATCTGATGTAAAAGAGTGGTATGACGGTTATCGATTTGGTAAAAATCATATCTTCTGCCCTTGGAGCTTAATCTGCTACTGCAATAAGGCACTTCATGGGGATAATAACAAGCCTCAGCCATTCTGGGTTAACACAAGTGGTAATGATTTAATTAACCTGTTTATCCAGAATAATATGGAATCACATGACGCTGAAAATCTGTCCAGACTGCAGCAGATTCTAGATGGTGAAACAGTAAACATCACCTTACAGGAATTTACAACTTATCCTGATATTCGTGACAGAGTAAGCTTTGATGTCTTTATGACGCTTATGCTGCATACTGGATACGTTACTTACGCAGAGAACTCTGATTATGCCGGAGAGGTTGCAATCAGGATTCCAAATCAGGAAGTTCTCTCCTGCTTTAGAGCAAAACAGAAGTTTTTATATGGAGAAAATAATCCTTATTGGTTCAATCAGGCAATGACTCTTGTAGATTTGCTTTTAGAGAATAGATCTCTGGAAGCTCAGGAACTTATAACATCCATGCTTATGAGTTTCTTAAGTGTAAGAAATACTAGAAGTGAATTCTACTATCATGGTTTTTTAGCAGGTGTACTTGGATTTGCCTGTGCCGCAAAAGGAGTTGAGTTTCTTGAGGAGATTGAAAAAGGTTCTGGCTTCCCTGATATTGTACTTAAAAGGGATTCAACTGACACAGTAACTGTTCTGGAATTAAAAAAGGGTAACAATGATCGTTTATCCCGTATAGACAGTGCTAATAATGCAGTTGATCAAATCATTAAACAGAAATATGCTGAGCCATATATAAAAGAGCAATACAGCAAAGTTTATGGATTAGGAATTGGCTTTGGCGGTAAGGATTGCGTGGTTAAATCTCTTGGTAATATGGCTGAGAAGAGATAATCTAGGCCTAGGTAATTAGTAGTTTTATCTTTGCCGCGGAATCCCCCTACTGTGGGGCCAACGTGAGGAACTTAGTATTTTTATAAGAAGACAAAAGTATAAATATAGGCTAGATTTGGGAAGTTTGCTTAAATTTTGAGAGAAATACGACATTCGATTCCGGTACGTATATTACAGAAGGGCGAATTCCCCAACCAACTCCCAGTTGACAGTTCCCCGGTAATTGTCTCAAAACACAATCCCTAGAACCATTTACATATTTAAGTCTATAACATCATCATTCCGTATTTTGATATCTCATAAAAAATCATAAAGGCAGTTTTATCTAATCGGATATCAGTTTTCGGAACGATAATCCTTCATAATAAGGGGAATAGTTTTTATCTAGTTTGAGGTTTCATTTTGACTGTATCTAAAGAGATTCTTAATTCACCAGAATATGACTTTTTAAAGAGCAATGAGCATTTAGGAGATAACATCATACTGCTTGGACTTACAGGCAGCCACGGCTATGGTACTGCCAATGAGAACAGTGATGTTGATCTTAGAGGTGTTGCGCTTCCATCTAAAAGAGATTTACTTGGCTTTGGTGATTTTGAACAGTTTACTGAAGTGGAGACTGATACCGTAATTTACAGCCTAAAAAGGATTGTACAGCTGCTACAGCGCTGCAATCCAAACACCATTGAGCTTCTTGGACTTAAGCCTGAACATTACTTTATTCTTAAGCCACAGGGAAGGGCTCTTCTTGATAATCACAGAATGTTTCTATCCAAAAGAGCGATAAATGCCTTTGGAGATTATGCCAATGATCAGCTAAGACGCCTGCAGAATGCCTTGGCTCGTGACCACCTTTCTCAGAGTGATAAAGAAGATCATATCTTCAATTCTCTGCAGAAGAGTTTAAGAAATCTTAAAGATAAATATACCTACTTTGATAACGGCAGCATTGTCTTGAGCAAAGGACAGGCTATAAATCCTGAACTGGATTCTGAAATCTTTATTGATGTTAATCTTGAGCATTACCCAATAAGAGATTACAAGAACATTCTCTCAGAGCTCGAATATGTTGTCAGAAACTATGACAAGCTGCAGCATCGAAACCGCAAGAAGGATGATCTTCACCTGAACAAGCATTCTATGCATCTGGTAAGACTTTTCCTGATGGGAATAGATTTACTAGAGACAGAGAAAATTATTACCTGCAGAGAACAGGATCACGATCTTCTGATGCAGATTAGAAATGGTTATTTCCAGAATGAAGATGGCTCTTATAAAAGTGAATTCTTCGATCTTGTAAATGATCTTGAGTCTAGATTCCAGTATGCGGCAGAACATACATCTCTTCCCGATGAACCAGACAGAAATCGGATTGAAGAATTCGTAATCTCTCTTAATGAGGAGATTGTTCTCAATGGAAAACAGTAAATCATCATTTGAAGAGATTCAGTGCCATCTTGTTGAAATTGAACGTAAGCATGATGTCAGGATTCTTTTTGCAATTGAATCCGGAAGCAGAGCCTGGGGCTTTGCCTCACCTGACAGTGATTATGATGTTCGTTTTATATATGTGAAACAACCAGAGGCTTATTTTAACCTCGGTAAAGCTGAAGATACTCTTGAGTATTATCCTACAGCTGAAATGGATATGGTCGGATGGGACTTAGGTAAATACTTAAAGCTTATATACAAATCCAACAGTGTTGCCTTTGAGTGGGCAAACTCTCCGATAGTCTACAGAAATACTGACGAATGGGAACAGATAGCAGGGCATATCAAGGTTTATTTCAATCCTAAGGCCAGTATCTACCATTACTACGGTGAAGGTGCGCATATATTCAAAGCAAATGAAAGCAACAGCACCATAAGTTATAAAAGCTATCTGTACATATTAAGGGTAATCCTTGCGGCAAAGTTTATTAAAGGGCATGGTAAGGTGCCTCCTATGACTTTTAGTGATCTTGTTGAAGATAATCTCCCTTCTGAACTTAAGTCCACTGTAAAGGAGATATTAGAGATCAAGTCCAGAATCAAAGAGAAAGATGAGGAGAAGCGCTATGCAGATCTGGATTCCTTTATCAGAGAAGAACTTCCTGGATTAAAGGTTTATGCTGAGTCTTTAAAGCAGGACAGTCCAAAGGACATTACGCCATTAAATAGGCTATTCTATTCAACGGTGATTGCTTAGAAACTCTTCATTAAGATTTAGAACACCGCAAATAAGCTCCTATATTAGATTAAAACTAATGCTTAGGATTATGAGCAATGATAAAAAATCAACTTTATAAATAAAATCTTCTAGTTCAAAGTCTGTGCTTTGAAACAGAGCAGTTTTTGTTCCTGATGTTTTTTTCTTTTCTTCATATCTATCAAGATCTGGAATGAACCTCTTTTATCCTATTAAAAAAAAGAGTGGAGGTTCTTCATGGACTTTATAAGGTACGTTAATTCAAAAGACATTAGACATTATCTTTACGATATTGATTACAAACTTAGTCCTGATCAGAAAATTTTTATTGTCTTAGCCTGCTCGTTTATTGGCGTTGATGAGAAGGTAAAGGCTTTAGAATCGTATCTTCAATCCTCAGATGATCTTCCTTTAACCTCAATTACTGATGAGATTAATTATTCTGAACTCGTTGGTATTACATCCCATGAATTTATAAGAAGATACATCAGTGATGTAAAAGCAATGACTGCTTTTATGAAAGATTATTCCCAAGGTTACTTCTATCAGGCAAAAATTGAGTATGAAAGTAATTCAGATTCGGATCTTTTAGGATATTTTAAATCCTTTCAGAGCTGCTTTGATGCAGTTCAAAAATACTCAAAAGAAAATCAAATGGGAGACAACGAACGTTTTCGCATTGAGAAAATCTTGTTTGATGATGCGTATTACTGTGGAGATAATTATCTTTCAGGCTCTAGCTACTGTTTTTATTCAAATAATCTTCAGTTGATGGATATCTATGTCTATGACAATAACTGCAAAACTTACGGCGTTGGTATTGACGGAATGTATATAGGCATTCCTATGCCTTTTAAACGAGGTGATATCGTAACTTTGGGTCGTAATCATAGCAGTGTATATCTTGGATATCATCCGGAAAAACCTGAGGATTACAAACAAGGACGCTCCTTTGGAGATATTCTTTACTATGGTATTTATCCTTTTGCAACCGGTTTTAGAAGTGGTTGGGGGATTCCTTTTAGCTATGAACTTGAATATGCAAATCTATCTTTGCTTCATGGCAATGAACTTAAGCTTATTCCCCTTAGCAAATATTTAAAAGGCGAAATTGAAGTTGATGAGTTTTATAAAACAGTTAGATATCAGGAGATTAAAACTGAAGAAGCTCTTGAGAAGGAGTATCTATCAACTTTTTTTGATTCTTTAGAAAAAGTGGGCATTAACTTATAGTTCTTATAGGTTATTCATAAGAGTATAAGGCAAGGTTTGGAATGGACTGCATCAAATACGTTAATTCAAAGGATATCAGAAAATATCTTTATGACATTGACTACAAGCTCAATGTGGAACAGCAGTTTTTCTTGATTGTTATGTGCAACTTCATAACTCTAAAAGAAAAAATATCTGCTCTTGAAGAGCTATGTGATTTCACTGAAGACAGTTCTATGCACTCGATTACCAATCCTGTTTTCTCTGAGTCTTTGGGACTTAGTGTTCATGAATTTATAAGACGGTACATATGTGATACATATGCCAAGTTTAAGTTTATAAAAGATTTTTCAACAGATTTTGTATACGAAGCAGAGCTCATGGATAGCAGTTCAGATGATTTTCAGCATATAGGCTATTACCGTAACTACGATAACTGTCTTGGAGCAATCAGAGATTATGCCGAGGATGAGTATTATGGGAAGCAAAATGATTTCTATCGAATCAGAAAGTATATATTCTCTGAAAGTGCTGAAACATCAGATGATTGTAAAGAAGAAGTTGCAACCTGTATCCTTTCAAAAGAGGCAGAAGTGCTTAAGGTTGACTGTGGCTCTGTTAGCGGTCTGAAGTTATATGGAGTAGACGTATCGGCAATGCTGATAAGTATTCCTATGCCCTTTAAACGTGGAGATATCGTGAAAAGATTAGGAATTCCATATTACTCAATGGATAGAAAAAATCATCATAATTACAGTGTATTTCTATCTTATACCCCTTCGGAGATCGGTCAATTCGATGATTCTCCTGTACATGATGGCTCCGACATTCTGTACTGGGGGCTGTTTCCTGATGAAAATGGGTTTTATAAAGAGCACACCTCTTTTTATTATGATCTTGAATATGCAGATAAGGCTGAACTTGAAGCCATAAATCGCAAGCTGATTCCTTTAGGCGAAATGGAAAAGGGAAAGCTTGCCCCTGATTTGTTTTTCTCTGCAGTAAGTGCAATAGAGCTAAATTGTCAGCTGCAAGTGCTAGATGCGATTGACAGATTGATAATAAGGATAAAGGAGTTGATGAAGAAATAATGGACTATATAAGATTCGTAAATTCCCGAGACATTCGTGAATACCTTTATGAGATAGACTATAAACTCTCTGGAGAGCAGAAGCTTTTTCTTGTAGATAAATGTTATCGTATTCCTCTTGAGGAAAAGCTTGAGGCCATGAAATTACTTCTGGATGCCCCTGATGAGGATGTAACCATTAGACATCCAAGCTTTTTTAAAAAACAGCCTAAGGATGGAGATAAGAATGAGTTTGAGAGTCTTCATGAGCTGACCAAAGGCATTATTGAGAATTACAGCGTTCTTATAGAGCTTCTGAAAGCCAAGGAGCCCGAGTGCTATTATGAGGTAAGAATTCTAGAAAAAGATCGAACTGAGTTCTACTCTTTTGCAAGTTTTCCTTCCTTTGAAGATGCTTTAAATGGTTATCTAGAGGAATACTCATCTGAAGATAGAGAATATGTTTCTGTTGTTCAGTTTTCTAAAAATTACCTATTGGGTTTTCAGAAAAAAAACAGACGCAGAAAATCTGATGGTAAATATATCAGAGCTTTCTTTGATTCTGATTTAAAGCTGATGCAAATCTATGACAACGAGTGTCTTCCTCAGGAACGCTTTTACTATACAACTGACAAGCTGTTTATTTATCTTCCAATGCCTTTTAAAGCAGGAGATATTCTTGTTAACTCAAAAGACTGCGTGTATGCAGGAGTTACTCATGGATTCAACTGTGATTACGAACTTGGATCTCCCTTTGTAGTCGAGTCCTTTAATCCAGATGAGCGTTTGTTAAAAGGCATTGACTGCTCTGACATCAGTTGTTACTGCTTCTATTTTGACAACTTAAATCAGTATCATCTGGTCTCCGAGGTTAATGTCCATAACTATGATCTGGAGTATTACAGAAAGCCTCTTAAAGACAAAGAACGTTTCCTACGTATTTTCTCCCTTAGGCTGAAAGATAAATTTTCTGTTTCGGATGAAGAAATGCTTATAGCATTTGAATACTGTAAGAATCTTGAGATACAGAAGCATCTGAAAAAACAGCTGCAGTGGGTTAACTCCAGTATGTCTTATTATTTAGCTGATGGTTACTGGAAAAATGAAGAAGATTATTTTCGTAGATTAGACAAAGAAAAACGTAAAGCCTTAACTGATAGTGTGAAAATCTGGCTGGATGATGAAAGAGATGCCCCTGATGGATATGAGCATTGTCATAGTGTTAATGAGGCTATAAGCAAAATCAAGTTTTACGAGAAACACTCCGTTGCTATTGAGGAGCTGAATCTTGATCATGATCTTGGTGATTATGCAAAGGAAGGAGGAGACGCTATTAAGCTTATAGACTGGCTATGTATGAGGGAAACCTTTTATAAGATAGATCTGCATACAGCTAATCCAGTGGGCAGGGCTAATATGCAGCGAACCATAGACAGATACTGGCCTCACGATGAAGAGGATGAATAATAAAGGGCTAATTGCTTCAGAATATTTAATATTTCTCCAGTGTCTTTAAAAGTCTGTCTTTTATTTCTTCTGCAAGATCTAAAGGCTCGAGCAGTCGTGCCTTGAAATCAAAACTCATAACAAAGGATATAAGTTCACTTCTGCTCAGGGCTGTCATCTCAAGAATGATGCCTCCGTCTTCCTGAGGGGTGATCTTCTGATCATCACTCCAGATTCGATCACTGATATAAGTCATCACTTCCTTTGAGAACCAGATCTTTGCTTTAAAAGGCTCATCTCTTAAAAATCCAAAATCTGAAATCTCTTCCATATCTTTCATAGGTAGTTCTGCTGAAGACCTATTCTGTAAGGTTACTTCTGTGATTCTGTGAACTGAAAATTTTGCTGGACGTTCCTTTAGTATTCTGACAGGACCAATCTCAGTTACTATCCAGCCGAATACGTAGAGCGAATCATGAAAGGTCAGCAGCATCTGTGGTGCGTAGGCGTAGTTTTTTATTTCTCCGTTTAGGTCTTTCTGATAGGAGAGAGAACAGCATTTATGATTTAATATGCACTTCTCAATCTCTGCAAGCTGACGTTGCTTGGATTGATAGTCAATGTGTCCTCGGGTCAGACGGGTACCGACATTTGCATCCTGATAGCTGCTGTAGTCGGCGCGTGGAAGATTTGTTTTTGCCTGCTGCACTGACATATTGACCAGCTCCCAGTCCTCCTTTGGAAGAAGCCCTTTTACCAGATCACGGCATAAGGCAAGCTGTCGAAGACCTGCAGGATCAATAGCTGTTCTAAATGACATTGCTGGCCTTTGCAGATGATAGTATTTCTGACGACTGGATTTTCTTTCTAAAAGATGGCAGGGATAGTTTTCATCAATGCGTCTTAAAAGCCTTGCCACAGTTTGTTTAGAGCAGTTTATTGTTTCGGCAAGATAGGTTAGAGAGAATTCTTTATCGTTGAATAACAGCAACATGAAAAGCTTTAGTAGTTTTTCATCTGGTCTTGCATCCTGATCGTATTTTTCCGGCATATCTCAACCCCTAAGAAATCATTGCCATTCCAATCATTAGAATGGCAGTTTCCGAGGAGCTTCATCACTCAGCCTTAGGAACTGAACTGAAGTCTCCCTCTAACACTTTGTTCTTATCAATTATAGTTATGTTTGAGGCAGGTAGGGCACGTTTAAATTTTGCAGATGAGATATACTCTCCAATTACGTATACTTTTAGTCCTCTTGCAAGAGCTTTTTCCATGGAGTCGATGGTTCCGTTTCCATAGTCTGAGCTGACCACCACATCAGAACTTTCAATGACCATAGTATTACGCTGCAGATATCCAACTTCGGTTTGGATAATATCACACAGAGGATTGTTCTTGAGATCATCACACAGTCTGCTGTTATGGTAGTTTGCAGGACGGAATACCTTGAGTTTTAGTTTTCTGGTTACGGCATACTTCATGGCCTCTGTATCCATGCCGAAGGCACCACCGGTAACAATTGTAACGGGAGAATCTCCGTTTAGCTCCATATATTTATCCAGCCAGAGTCTAACTGCTTTGATTGATGATTTTGTAGGATTTCGGCTTCCTATTACAGCAATGCTTGTCATAGCTTTGTAAGCTCCTTTTTTTATTCTGTATACAGTTTTAATTGATTTTTTAGTTTTAGATAATCTGGGATAGGCAGATCATAGGGCAGAGGCCCGTCTTTTCTGTTCTGATAGTCTGAATATCTGAGCTTTAGAGTTTCATCAGGATCAACATAATATTTTTCAATATTCATTCTTAGAATGGCATTTTTAAATACTGTACATTCTGAAGTAAGGTTTGAAAAAAAACAGTTAGTTTTTTTACGGATAAAGCTGTTGAAATAGTCAATTTCTTCATCGTTTAGAATCCATTGCGGATTTACAAAATTACTGTTTTTCTCTGCATAGGCTGGACAGTCCATTCTGATCCTTGCAATCGGAGTTTCAACATTGAACCTAATTGCTTTCATCATCCAGATGACGTTAAGCTCAGGACTCTCCAAAGGACAGACCATGAATCTTATATCCCGCTGCTTATCAAAGGCAAAAGTTGCAGATACATTTAAAAGCTCATACAACAGCTGTTCTTTATCGATTTTTTTCATATATAAAGTCCCTCTGTCCACCCTTACTTTTTTACTGTTAATGTCTGGTAGTAAAAATTAACTGTACTTTGTACCGCTGTACTTTGTTGACCAAAACACTAAACCAAAGGGCGTTGGTCACACGCACTGCGGTGTTTTATACCTTTACAGGCTGACATTCACCCAGTAAAAACGCTACTCCAAAATTCTTTAGTTATCCTTCGATGAGCTCTGTATTCCAGTTTGCTCTCTGAAGCTTTACCTCAAGCTCGCGCAGTTCTTTTGAAAGAGTATCAAGCCTCTTTTGCAATTCCTTAACTTCAATGCATGGTCTGATTTTTATTTCAGAGCCGCGAGCTCTGTCTGTTGAGCGTCTGGAGGTCTCAGTAAAGTCTTTGTAGGAACTGATTTCCAGCATTAGACAGTCACGTCTTGCAATGAGATCGGTAAGACTCTCTCCATCAATTAGAGTAATGCAGTTGGTTCTGTTAATCTGACTTATAAGAACTCTAAGTCTCTGTATGGATGATGACAGTTCTGGAAGAAGTTCCTTAGGATCTTCACCTGGAGCCTCGTTATCCTGAACCAGGATGTTGTCTTCAATACGCTCTGATACTGCTGAGATTTTTGCCTTTAGCTCTGCTCTTTCCATTAATGCTTCTGCTAGAGTCATTTTTTTTACCTCTCATTAAGTTCACAATAAGTGTAAGAAATGATCGTTCCAGAATCTGAAAACAGTCATTCTTTTTTGTGAGCATCACTCATCTGGATTCATCTTTTTCTCCATGGGTACTAGAGCTCCATTTCTTTAATTTCAAAATTCAATTCGCATTTGAATTTTGTTGCATAAATGACTTCATGAATCGAATAGTTCAGATGATCGCTCAGATTATGCATAGCATAGCCGATATTCCTGAGAGTCTGAATTTCAGGAAGCAGGTAATAACAGCCGCATTCTCCTGAGAGTAGATGACTCCAATCATCCTCATAGTCACTTAAGTACAGAAAACTGTTTAAAGAGGGGATGTTTTCTTTATCGTAAATAGATAGTTTTGCAATTGAGAATTCCCCTCGATTATTAAGTTCAGGATTGCTCATGTATTTCCAGAGCTTCTTCATCCTATTGCTCTGATCTTGAAAATCCTCAGGTAGTTCCTCATCAAAGTCCAAGGTTGCCTCAAGGTTAAAGTATCTTCCTTTTAAATAAGGCTTAACTGCAAAGAAAACTTCTATTGCTCGGTTATATAAATCTTTTTGTTTTGCCATTAGAAGGGCATTAAGTCTTTCTACAAGATCAAGCCTGAGTTTGCAGTTAAGAGGATGATGATCGGTGTTAATCAGATTTTTTCTTAGTTTAAAGAGCTGATTCAGAACTATGAGCAATGTATCGTAAGCCTCATATCCGTCCTGGGTTTTAATTTTATTAAAGATCGGCTCATAGAGAATTGCATACTCATCTTCTTCATTCTCATACACACCTGCAAGCATCAGGATTGCATCCTCAACGCCCTTTAAAGAAAAAAGATCTGTATCGTCAGGCAGGTACTCACTGTATTCTTCAAGCTCCTCTGCAGCACATAGCGAGAACCAGTTTTTCCATAGACTGATGAACGCCTGCTTTAATTCTTCTGTATTGGATTCTGAGATCTGAAAACGGATTTTCTCTATTAGAGCATCAATCTTATTTTTATCCCTGGAAATTAATGCTTCCTTTATCTTTGGAAGATAGCCTTCAATCTTAAAATCTGATTTATCCATCTGTAAATTCTCCTAGTATTTATATGCTCTCGAAGCTGCGAGGACCATATAAGATATTTGTCAGTCAAGCCAGATGGAACCTCTTACGAACATATAGGAAATTTTCTGCATTTCACTTTTTCCTATTACCTCTGAGGAGTCTTCGTCGGTATAATGCAGGAATTTGCTGCAGTTGCGGGCCAGATCGTAGTTATTGATTTTAAGTCTGGAGAACTCGGACTTTTCTTTAAACCAGGCAAACAGGTCTTCTTTGAGCTTCTTGTTGAATCTTCCCTTAAACTCGATATCTTCAAGCTTTTCAGGAAAAACATTCTTTAGCTCAACCTTGCCTATACTCCTGAACTCTGTATCGTAGACAAACAGATATTCGACATAATTGTCTGGTAGACGATGCTGTCTTCTTTTTGATCCTTTAATTACACAGATAAAAGGGAGACCTGCGTCTTTAACGCTTACAGCAACATTTAAGTTCAGCATAGTAATGCTCCTTTATTGAATTTTGTTTATGGTGCTGAAGGGGGATTTTTCTACATTTTTCTTTCCTCTAAAGGTGCTGTGTTTCTGTGCCGTCTTTTGATTCTTTTTTCTTATTTCTGACTGAAGTATAAAAAGTCAACATTCCATATTCTGATAAGTATTGAATCTTTTTTATTAATTTTTTTACTCAAAAAAGATTTCAAACTTATTAAATTCTGGAAGGGTTAATCCTTAAATTAAGGATGTAAATATGAAAAGAAGGCCTCAATCGGACTGATGTCGTTGACACCTATATCTGTAGCTATCAGAAGATCTGATGCATTAGGCGAATATTTCCACTTATTGAGGACCTGCAAGTACAAACTGCTTTATTAGGACAATTTGAGGGAATAAGACTCTTTGTAAAGATAAGGCTTTTAGAAGTTCTAGTTTCGAGGCAATCAATCATGTCAATAAAAAAAGAGATAAAGACTATACGTAAAGAGATTTTTTCAAACGAAAAATCAGATAAGGTAGCAGAGGAAATGGCTAAGCGTGTAGACTGGCTTAAGTCTGAAAATCCTGAGGAAAAAGAACTTAGATTTAGAGTCTTCATGGGGGCTGCTCTTTACGATACTATGCGAGGCTGTAATACAAAAGGAGCTTTCTTCAATGAGAATTCGTGGAGTGAAAAGACATTAAATACTCTCAGAGAGAAAGCTAAAAAATACGAGGAAATAGCTTTAAAAACAGAAGAGGCTCCTGCCTACTATTATTGTGGAAGACCTCTTGTTAAGAGCATTTCTCAAAGTGTTCAGAAAGCTAAGCGAGAGAAGCTTATTTTTTCTAAAAACAAAGAAGCTTTAAAGCTTCGCTTTAATATTATTCTTGCCTGCGAGTATTACAGTTTTTTCTCTGATAGAGATTCTAATCTTGAGGCCGGTTTTGATTATCAGTACGAAACTGAAAAGTTAATGGCAAACGATCCTGATTTTATTAACAATCTTGTAGCCAGAGCTCATGCGCTTGAAAAGAGAATTGATGAGAATGGCCTGGCTGCAATACCAGAATCTTTCTTCTTTATAAAGCCAGTTACGGTTCATAAGCTTAATAAAATTAGGAAGAATTATCTGACCAAAGTGAAGTCTCTTCCTTCCGATACTCTACTGAAATTAGCTGAATCCTATAAAAATACCGTAATTGAGTTCTTAAAAAAGATTGGTGAAGAAGATAAAGCTGACAGTGTTAAGTATGAACTCATTGAAGGGGATCCTGAAAACTACATAAGCCTTAAATGGATCGCCATTATAAGAGGAATTGGGGCTGAAATAGAGGATGAAGTATTCATCTGTTCAAAAGGATTTACTTTCTCTACAGGAGAACCTTTTGAAAAAATCTATAGAAAGAGAAACTGGTGGATGAAAGTTGAGCAATTTGATGAGTGGATGATTGCTAGTGACTGATGGATGGTAATTTTTGGGACTATTTTCTGAAGTCAGAAACCTCAGAGTTTCTCTTTTCAAATTCGTCCCATTCCTTGATCATCTTCTTGGCTTCTATGATTTCTTTGCCTGTAAAACCACATAGATTGCCGACTCTGAAAAAGCTTACCGGTAATAAAGAGGTCGCATATCCTGCAGTCTGAACCACGAATACATTGAGCTTTGGATTAAGCCTGAGGTAGCTTTTTATGACATCTTCACATGAATAATAAGAACTGTCCTGCGCATCGGTATAGATGAAGACATTGTCATATACAACCTCAGAATCAAAAAGAGCTATATACAGAGATTTCTCAATCTGAGTTGATCGAAACATAGATGGATCTTTTCTGATAAGACCATCAAGCTCAACCATCTGAGATAGTATATCCTTTGTCTTTGATACCTCATAGCCAAATGTATCTACAGAGAAAGGATAGATTTTGGCATAATCTGATTTTACCGCAGTAATCAGGGCCGACAGATTGTTAATCTCTCTGCATGTAATCTGCGACTTGCCTGTAACACACTCTGTATGGGTAGAGTTAGAGTTGTCGGATAATACCAGAGTATTTCCCTCAAGACCTCCTATGTCACTTAAGGAACTATCTAATAGCGATGCTATACAGTTGAGTATCTTGTCTTTAAATGGAGAATCTTCACTTCTTACTGTCTCATACGCTATATAGTAGCGATAAGGCTGAAGCTTTGATTCTGATGCCTTTAGAGTTGCTATCACCTTATCAATGAGAGCAGGATCTTTAACTGATCTGATGATTCCTCTAAGATTTCTTAGAAGAGCAAGATAAGGAATCTCTATTGTATTTAAAATCTCACACCAGCTTTTGCCTGAGGAGTGAAGCTCCTCCCAGGTAGCTTCACTTTCGCTGAGTTTAAGACATCCGTTTTTTAGCAGCTCGTCAATATCAGAATTATGGGCATGGCAGATCTTGATGATATCAAAGAGATTTGCCTTATTTTTGTATTTCTGAAGCTGATATCTGGATAAGCCTTCGATTCTTTTCTTCCATAATCTTTTAAGAAAAGACGGAAGTTTATTCTTGCTTTCGTAAAAAAAAAGATAGAGGTCAAACTGTTTTTTTATGTCCATGGGACTTTTCGTTATTCTTTTGAATCCTTCTCTGATTTCATCTCTCCATTCTCTATATGGATGAAGCATATACATCAGAAGAAAGATAGGATTGAGCCTCATTTCATAGTCTTCGTAGAGCTCAACTGCAACCTTAACAACTTCAGCTGGATCACTCTCTAAAGCATCCTGAATAACTTTTTTTGAGTACTCACTTGAGTCCTCATCATATCTAAGATAGAACTTGGTTTCGTTATAAACTCCTGATGCAAAATGCTGTTTTAGCGCAGTTGCAGGAGAGAGCCTGCAGTTCCATCCACCAGCATATGAAGGTATATAGTTAGGCTTACGCAGTCTACTTATTTTTTTTCTATATTCAAATGATTCATATAGGTTAGGAAATATAGACATCTCTACACCTCTTTTTAAGGCGGTCTTAGTATTTGATTGGCTAGGGCTGAAAGGCGAGGGTAAAGCACTCTGAGAAATTAAGGACCGCAAGCATAGAATTGGAAAAGTAAGCGATCCCACAATACAGCGTCAGCCGGCGTCGGCATAAAGAATAAGGCGCTGCACCGTTTTTACGCTTCAGAGTGCTTTACTCTTAGCTCTCATTTCTATTTAAAGAATAACTGCATATCATTCCAGATCTTGAATACTTTGTATAAATTCTTAAGTTTTTCTGCTTAAATATTTTTTATGACAGATTTCTGATTCTGGAACATTGATTCTTTACTCTTTAGATAAATGAAGTCTGACAGTGCTTATGTAACCTGATAAAACGGATAAAGGCTTTTTTCTGCTCTTTAGCAAAGTGCAAAGAGGATAAACTATGACTTTCCATTCTAATAAAAAGGTTATTGTAACCTTGGAATTCAATGGAGATATTTCCTGATGGAATATCAAAAGAGCTACCAATATGTCGCATATGTTTTACGGGGCATATTTCAATAATGATCTGTCTGCGTGGAATGTATCCTCAGTATTAAAACCAAAGTATTTTTTCTCTGATAATGTCGGCTTTGAAATTGAAACTAAATGGTGACGCTTTCCCAAAAATAATAGTACTTATAAAAATAAATGTATGTCTATAAACGGAGATTTTATTGAGTTTGAGATTGGAGGTTCCTGTAATGGATGAAATAAAAACAGCAGATTTCGAGGTTGAAATTACAGACCTTGATTTTGAAAGTGATATAGAGATTCCCGAGTATATGTATATGAGGTACGTAAATATTTCGTGGTCTGCAATTGGTAAGGATGAGAAAGGGGAGTTTAAATTATTTCAGATCTACAATGGTCATTGGTACTTTGATGCTTACCCATACGATCAGGATGAGGATAGAACCTTGTGTGCCACAATTCTTAGAGCTTTACTTAAGTCTAAGCTGTCAAATCGTATTTATAACAGATTAAATATCAAAAATAGTTTTGAAAATATTTTTAACTCATTGAGACTTGCTGATGATGATTTTTATGATAGTTTTGATTAATGATCTTATCTGTTATAAGCTGTTCGCAGACACACCTGTGTACTTAATAACAGTTAAGGTGATGTACATTAAGCTCTGCTGATTCGTAAAAGCTGTTACGCCAGCTGTTTTGCGCAAATGCGCTATATATAACCTTTGAACTTCACGCAAATCGTTCTATTTAAAGTAAGAATGTCTTTGATCTAATCTTAATCATCATTAAAAAACACAGCTCTATACTGTAAATCTGCAATGAGCTTTTTAAATGGACTGTAATCCTTTATTTGATGATTGCAATCTGTTATAAGGATTTCCGCAGCTCCTCTGAAGAAAGCTTCTGCTTCTTTATAGTCGAGCACTTCATCATTTCTCCCAAGAACAATCGCACGATCAATAAGAGGCTTTTTCAGGTTTCCACAAAAGTTATAGCTATCTATAATCTCCTGAGTCATCTCGTATTTTATTCCTGTTGCAAAATTAGTATTGGTCCCTTTGAATTTTTGTAATGTTCTCTTTGGATAAACAACAGGATTTAATAGGGCACAAGGATAATCTTTTATTGCAGATAACACTGCTGCATAGTAACCTCCCATTGAGCTTCCTATCATGACGAACCTCTCCCATACAGGACTTTCGAATAAAGGTATATCAACAGGATTTTCTTCTTCTATATTTTCACATTGAGCAATCAGATAGGCGATATTTTCATCAAAAGGTCGGTCACACTCCCAGGTCAGATTGAAAACTTTTTGTCCAAGACACTCGGTAAGATTTTTTCTAGAGCGTTCTCCATCTGAATTTAGACCGTGAATATACGCAAACATTGATTTCGATGCCTCAAAAAAAAATTAACTTCAGTTTAATTATAAAATCTGTATATTCCAAAAATAATCATTGCTCTTAATTATGAGAAAAAAGGAGCTCATTCGACGTTGTCCTGTACTCAGATTTCTTAATCAGTTTTATTGTTTTTATGCATCAGATCCCATAGATGCTCATCTATCCCGCAATGTTCTCCTAATTGCCAACGGCTTAAATCTCCATCAAAAGGACAGTTGTCAAACATTGAAAAGCTCTCTTGTACAGATGACACATCCCAGTCACTTATATCCTGATTAAACATCGAGTCCTCGAATATCCAGCTCATTTCACAAACATTAGATACATTCCATTTTGATATATCCCGATTGAACTTGGATCCACTGAACATTCCGCTCATCAGTTTTACATTGGAGACGTTCCAACGGCTTATATCCCCATTGAATTCTGATTCACAGAACATGTACTCCATGTTTTCTGCGGCGCTGACCAGCCAGTTAGAAATATCACCCGTAAATTTTGAATTATCAAAACAATAGGCAAAATTCTTACAGCAGCCTACTTTCCATTTACTGATATCCTGATTGAAAATTGATTCTTTAAAGGTTCCTTCAAGGTACTTTACGGAAATTAGGTTCCACTCCGAAATATCACCGTTGAATACGGATTCGCAGAACATATAGCTCATATCAGTAACATTAGTTGTTTTCCATTTACTGATGTCTCCGGTAAATTTTGAGGACTCAAACATGGATGACATATTTCTGCAGTTGATTACATCCCATTTAGAGATATCTCCATTAAAAGAGCTTCCTTTAAACATTTTCTTCATGTTATGAACACGAAAGACATTCCAATTTGAGATATCTGAATTCAAGTCTGTATTCATGAACATACCTTCAAGGCTGGTTCCTGCATTAGGGAACCTCCAGGCAAAGATATTTCCGTCAAACTTCAGATTGGACAGCGCATAGGAAAGATCAGTCAGAAGCGAAACATCAAGAACATTCAGATTGGCGCTGCTGCCGTATTCTCTTATAAGCTGCCTGATAACAAGTCTGAGCTCATCATTGGTTCTAACCTTGATTCTGCCTCCTTTTTTCAAAATATCCTCATGCCATCTGTCCATTATAAAAAAGTCAAACAGCTCAAAAGGATTATCTTCAAAAGGAGTATTCTTAAAGGCGGTTTCAATTGTTTTCCATGCTCTTATAATGTTCCAGGAGGAGATGTCCTTTGAAAACTTAGAACCACTGAACATGTAGGACATATCCTCAACGTTGAATACATCCCACTCTGAAATATCCCCATTAAAATCTGAGTTCAAAAAGAGCTCGCTCATATCGGTTATGTTGGAAACATCCAGATCGTTTAATGAACATTCAGGTCCAAAGGCACTGATTCTGTTCTCAATAATCTGCACAAGCTCCTTTTTGGAGGTAACAATTATCTTTTGCTCGTATATAGAACTCATACTAGCCTCTCTTAGAATATTTCATGTCTTTCGCTTTGAAGTGTAAGAGAGCTTCGTTCCAGAATCTGATGAGTTTGTTAATTTATATGAGAGGTTTTATGTTCAGAAATATAGTTTTGATGGGAAATAGATTGATTAGATTCCAATACGCTGATTGTATTGTCATCAGTAAAATTTTTTTATCTTCTTTATATCTATAATTTTTCTTTTTTTTCAGAGTGATATCTATTTATTGCATGCGAATATAAATAAACTATAAAATAATTATTATACTTATCTAAATTTGGAACATTGCTAAATTATCATTTAAACAGAAACAGTCGGAAATGGCATTATTATCCTGACTGGAGATGTTTATCTTTTCACTTTTTTTCAATAAAAAATACAGAGAGTCATGTCATGAACTGATGATTAGATAAAAAAGCACTTCACCTGAATCTTCATAAATCAGATATATATTTGAGGACATTATCATGGCTTTTATTAACTCTGAACTAGCTAAGGCTGATAGCCTTTTTACCAAAGAATTCCTAAGAAAGTTCCTTCTTCGTGCCTGTGAGCTTGATGCAGAGTTCTTTTTTAAGATGAATGACTATGATGATCTCGCAGAGTGTATCTCATATGTCATTGACGATTATGATGTTTTTGTTAAAAATCTCTGGGATCATTTTTCTTCATACAGAAAGCCAGCATTTGTAGTATATAGGGAAAGGTCTATGTCTTTTTGCCAATTGGCAAGCTTTATCGAAAATGAGCTCTCTTCATCAGAAGGAAAGGGGGGCTGGGTATTTATCAAAAAGCAGATTACATCTGTTCTAAAGTCTCAGGGCGAAGTAACAGTACCTCGTAACAACAGTTTCAATAATGCTGAGAGAAAGATTTCTAAATACCTTGGAATCGATCATCTGTATCTTGATTTTCTAACAGCTTATGCGATTATTGCCCGTAAAAGAGCCATTTATGACATTCTCTCCTATATGAATATTGATAAGGCAGAGAAGATTGAAGAGTATGCCTACTGTCTTGGTTTTAGTGCAGAGAAGTTCAGAAAGATTGGCAATGAACTGTTTAGAATGGGCTTTCTAGAGAATTTAGCGGATGATTTTGATCATCGACTCTCTGACAAAATCCTTGAAACCTATGATCCTTTCATAAAGAGTGATCCTTCAAAATGGTTTGATAATCTTGACTGTAACGAATCTTTAAAGCTTGAGGACTTTCAGATTGAAGACAAGTATATAAATATGATTAAAACCCTTTTATCTGGTGCAATGGGTAAGAATTCAAATATTCTTCTCTACGGTGAACCTGGTACAGGTAAAACCTCTCTTGTAAAGACTCTAGCAAAAGAGCTTAATCTAACCGTATTCTCAGTTTCAAGCGGTGAGGATGATGACGACAGAGACCGTCGATTATCTCTTGCTGCCTGTGTAAATTTTGCCAAGCGATATAAGAATAGACCTCTGGTGCTTGTAGATGAGGCTGAACGCCTTTTATCAACCAATATCGGCTATGACAGATGGTCAAAGGATAAGGCCTGGCTAAACTCCTTTTTAGAGAAGGGGGAGGTCAGCATCATCTGGATTACAAATCAGATAGACCATGTTGATCCTGCTGTAAGACGCAGATTCGATTTCAGTCTCTATTTTCCTAAGCTAAATAAGAAACAGCAGCTTAAGATCTGGGAGTTTGTCTTAAATAAGTATGAGATAAGAAGGTTTATCTCATCAAAGGCTTTAAATACTCTTAATGACGATTTTGAAGCTCCAGTATCTGTAATTGATAAGAGTGTATTCTGTGCCAAGACTCTGTGTGGAGATAGTAAAAAGGAGTTTGCATCCATCCTCAGAACTCAGCTTGAGTCTTATGTATCGCTCAGTGCGAATGGTATCGCAACTGATGAGCTTAAGAAGACCATCAAAAAGAAGAAGTGTGAATCTCCAAAGATGGATGATTACTCAACTGATGCAGTTAATTTCAACTGTGATATCAACAGATTCATTGATGGCTTTAAGAAACTTCATGAAACAGTTAAAGGCTCAAAAAGACCTGAGAAGGGCATTGGAACAATTCTTTTCTACGGTCCTCCTGGAACAGGTAAGACTGAGCTTGGTCATTACCTTGCAAAAATAACCAAAAGAAAGGCTGTAATTAAAAAGGCCAGTGATCTGCTCAACTGCTATGTGGGTATGAGTGAAAAGCTGGTGGCAGAAACTTTCAATAATCTTGACCTTAAAAAGGAGATCCTGATTATCGATGAGGTTGACAGTTTCCTTTATGACAGAGCGGGTGCAGACCATTCCTGGGAGAAGACTCTTGTTAACGAGTTTTTAACTCAGTTGCAGGAATTCAGAGGAATCCTTATCTGTACAACCAATCTTGTAAAAGGATTAGATCCTGCTGTGATGAGACGCTTTACTACCAAGCTCGAGTTTAAGTACTCAGAAGGCAGACAGCTTGATACTCTGTATGAGAATCTACTAAAGCCTTTAAGTAAGACTGATTTAAGTGACAAGGAAACTCAAAGACTTCATAAGATTAAGACTCTGACTCCTGGTGATTTCCATGTGGTCAAAGGTAAGTTCAGCTCAATCTTCAGCGAGAAGGATAATCCTTCAAATGATGATCTTATAAAGGCCTTAGAGCAGGAGATTGGCTTTAAGGATAATAAGTCTGAGAGTGGGTATAGGAGGATTGGTTTTATTTAACTTTTGTTCGCTTGTCATTTTAAGCTCCATTGGGATTTGTTTTCAATGGAGCTTTTTTGAAGTGAATGGTATAGGATGTTATCCGGTTATCTTCTTAATCTTTTCTTAAGAGCATTAAATAATGTTATTTTATAAGCCTAATCCGTAATGTAATTACGAATATGAATAACACTTAGAATTTTGACAATGTATTTTGTACACCTTTTTTTAGAATCACGAGAATTTCTATGATTTGTTTATAAACTGAATTCAACTGATTATCATCATCGTAATTAACTTCGTTTATTTCATAACCGACACAAATCTGTTTCTGATTTAATTGAGGATCATCCCAAGTTAAATTGATTCCCAACTCATTTTCAATCTCATTTTTTTTTCTGATAGAGTTTTTTATAGAAAGGCTTTTTGACGTAATATACAATTAAACATTTTTTTGCTCTTCTGTTCTGTCTAACTGCAATAAGTACTTTTGAAGAGCCTGTAGCAAAGCCAATCCATGTGTCATCTTTAAAATTTACAAATTTAACTCCGGATTCTTTGAAATGATCTGATTTTAAACCTTCATTTTTTAAGTTACACCTGAATTTGTATATCGCTAATTCTGTTTCGTTGAAATTATTTACATCTACAGTTGCAGTTGAATTAATATCTTCAGTAGCTGTTGTAGCTGATATTTTGAGTAATTCATTAAGTAGATTGTATTTTTCATTATATTGGTCAATGAGATTCTGCTGTTCCTCTGTATACTCAGATTTTTCGTCAAGCATAAAAGTAAGATATTGAGGTTCAATATTGATGATTTCAAGAAATTCTTCAAGAAATGGAACGAAACTTATTCTGTCTTCTTCAAGAATATCTGTACGATAAGTTTTATTGATTCTTTTTGCAATCTCTTGATTGCATGCATACAACATTGAAATAAGTTTTAGTGCTTCATGTGCGTTATCAGTGACACCTTTATTTACTTTAACGATAAGGTTATAGATATTCTCTCTGTACTGTTGCATACAGAGTAATCCAAAGAGGAGCAACTGCTGTTTTGAGGTATCCTCTTCTGCATGAATAGGTCTTCGTACCTTATTAAGAAGTAAAAATGCATTTAACAGTCATTTTAAACCTCTAGGATTTGTTCCTAAAGATAAAGCACATAGTTTTTGGTATTTCGGCATATCTTCATTGTTTGGATTTATGTCGATTTTTTGAAGGACTTCTACCAAGTATGACTTAATGTCATATTCAACTACTGGGACTTTAAATGGAACCTGAATTATCTTATCGAAGAATGCTCTTCCTTTTTCTGCTTCTTTCTGTCCGTGAGAACTGTGGTCATTTAAATTAAATCCATATTTTTCTGCAGCACCTCTTATAACCACATCATAATCAATAGTAAAAACGAAGACACAATGTGTACAGTCAAAGAATAGCTTCAGAACTTCCAGTAATTCCATTGCTTTACTTGGCACAAGACGGTCTAGATCATCTATAAAAACAACGATACGATCTTTTCCTGCATTATTGCAGCATTCCTCAGCTGCAAATTGTAGAGAAGAGTGAAGATCTTCTAGAGCTTCTGTAAAGTCAACATATTCTTGAGGGTGATCTTTATCAAATGGACCTTCCAATAATCCTCCTGAAATACTTCTTGTAGCGGCATTTAGAAGAATCTTGATTCCTTTCTTTCCTAATTTTAGTAATTTTTGGGATAGAGCATCTATTTTTCCATTGGATATTTTGTTCAAAAAGACCTTTAGCATGGAAATAGGAAGGTTGTTACCTAAATCAAGCTGTGAAAACTGCCAGGTATTGAAGAATACAGGAATAACTTTATCGTTAATTCTGTTCTGCACCATGTTCATGATACTGGTTTTTCCACTTCCCCATGCTCCCTGTATAGATATTGTCATAGGGGGATCACATTGAAGTATAAAGTCACTTAACCCTAATATAGCTTTCGATTCCGAAAGAATCTTGAGTCGCAGGTGAATCTGTTAATCCTATTTTTTTTATTTCTGACATTACAACCTCTGCAGAAGCTTCCAAGTAGGAATACATATAAAAAGTATAATCTAGAGAAGCAGAAATTCCTTTTTGGGATGTGACATTGCAGTGATGGCCAAATTATTTTTTCGATAGCTATGAAGGGCAGTCAGCTACTGTTTGCAGAAACATTAAAAAATCATGATATAAATAAAGATTCTTTTTATAGATTAGGGGCATTTTTATGGGAGGGGGAAGGAAAATCTTTCATATATTGGTTGTTATTTGCGTTCAAATAAAACAGTTTTGTTTTTATGTATGACACAAATCTCATCAGAACAAGATAACAGCCTCATTTTTTACTAAACTTATAATAAATATGCAATTAATCTACTGCAGTATTTATGAAATGGGGAACGTATGAGTAAATTTTCTATTGTTGAGTTTTATAAAGAATACTTTTCTGAACCAAACAAGGAATGGTATGACGACTATAAAGAAATAATAAATGAAATAAAAAAAATAAGAATTTATTTAAATAATAATAATGAAATTAACTCAGAATATTTAGACAAGATTTTTGATATATATATAAGTAAGAATAATGGACTCGCAGGTGTTGGTCCTGCATTAAGTGGAATGCATACAAGCAGACAAAAGATAAAAGATATATTTGATAATAACGAATTTCTTCAAAAATGTTTTCTGTCGATTATAAAAAATGGCTCTAGTAATCCTGAGGATGTAGTCTCTTTTAATAAAAATACAAAAAAAATATATTCTGAAAATGATATTGGTGAAGCAATACAAATCAATAGACGTTTTGTTGCATGCTGTTCCTTAGATTATCCAACAGCTGTTTCTAGCTCTTACATTCGCCCTATGAATAGATTCCTTAACTTGTTAGGCTATGATGGCGAAATAAATGACTGGTATTTACTATCTTCAACTCTATTAAAAGAAATTGATAAAGCTTTTACTAAAGATCTAAAACTTTCAATGGATTTGCTAAGTTTAAATAAGACCAATAATCTTGAATTTTCAAATAGATATACAGAGGAGGTAAGCGAAAAATTAAAACTAAAATTCGATTTTTTATTAAGAAATATGATTCCTTATTTTTTTTGTGAATATTATTCTTATGAAAACAAAATTGGAACAACAAAGAATGGTTCTGAGCAACATATTGATGATAAGTCAATTATTACTTCTCGTAATATCATCCTTTATGGACCACCTGGAACAGGTAAAACTTTTAATACTATGGCTTATGCATTATCAATTTTGCTGCCAGACAAGACACTTGAAGAATGGAAAGAAGAAATAAAGATAAACTATAAAATTTGTAGAGATATTTATTATGACTATATAAATAAAGGTCGTATTGCATTTACAACATTTCATCAGTCATACAGCTATGAGGATTTTATTGAAGGAATAAAACCAGATATAGAACAACATGAACAAGATGGTAATGAAATTAAATCTGTAATTTATGATGTTGAACCTGGAATTTTTAAAGCACTTTGTGAAAGAGCTACTGGAAATATAGATGATTCACATGGCTTTGAGAAAGAATGGAATAACCTTCTAAACGAATTGCAAGAAAAAAAGTTTATTGAGATTCCATTACTGTCAGATAACAATAAAAAATTTAAAATAGAACTAAATGTCTTTGAAAACGGTTTAACATCAAGAAAATATGAGAATGAAAAATGGATCCAAGGTCAATCTAAATTCTTCTCTAAATCTCAGATGTATAACATATATAAAGGGCTGCCAGGTATACCTAGTGGAGGACATGATAATTATCGTAAAGCAATCCTAAACTATATGATAAAAAAAGGGCTTATTCCATACGAAACAAGCAAAGAAAATAAGAAAAAGCAACCTTTTATAATGATTATTGATGAAATTAATAGAGGAAACATCTCAAAGATTTTTGGTGAGCTTATAACTTTGATTGAGGACTCTAAAAGAGATGGAGCAAAGGAGAAATGCGAGGTTATTCTTCCTTACTCAAAATTACCTTTTTCTGTTCCTGATAACGTTTACATTATTGGAACCATGAATACAGCAGACCGATCGATTGCTTTTATGGATACAGCATTACGCAGAAGATTTAATTTTATCGAAATGTCTCCGAATGCAGAGCTTTTAACAACTGTAACAATAGATGGACGCAAATTAAATCTTGTTGAAATGCTTAATGCGATGAATAGGAGAATAGAATTTTTATATGATAGAGAGCATAAACTCGGACATGCCTTCTTTATGCAACTAATAGATAATCCATCCATAGAGTTACTAACCAATATCTTCAAGCAAAAAATTATTCCTCTATTACAAGAGTACTTCTATGATAATTATGAGAATATTAGATTGATTTTAGGGGATGATGGAAAAAAGGAAGAATATCAATTTATACGGTCAGAATCTTTTGACGCAAAATCAAAGCTTTTTAGAACAAAGGAAATAAACGATTTTGATTTAAATCTAAATAGATACTCTGTCAACAATGAAGCCTTTAATAAAATAGAAAGCTATATAGAAATATATGATTTTCTAAACAATGACATCTCATTGAATCATGAAAACAGCTAATAATATAACAGTGAGTGAATTCGATATTATTCACTGTAATGAAAATATAGATTCTTGCGATTCACGACTAAAAAAAATTGATGAGCCCGTTTTTAACGAACTCGTCAGTTTTATCAATGAATATAATTCTTCTTGTGAATTTGTTTCTCCTGATTTATTTCTAAAAATAGAACGAAGGCTAAACATTGGTAATGTAATAACTGTCAAGGGATATGTTGGCGTTATTTCTCTTAAGAGTGGAATTCAGATTGAAATTTTGCCAAAAATAGATCTTTCGAATAATGGTGATTACTGTAAAACAAGAAGAATCCTTGTTGCTATGCTGCAAACTCTGCGTGGTTTTAACAACAGATTTTATAAGCAAGCATCTTTAAATGTAAGAAAAATGAATATCTTTGAGATATTTATAAGTATGTATCTTAACAGGTTGAGTTTTCTCACTAAACAAGGATTAAAGTCAGGATACATAACAGAGGAAGATAATCTAAAGTTCTTTAGAGGTCGTTTACTGGTGTCTGAACATCTAAAGACGAACCTTACACACAAGGAAAAGTTTTATCTTGCTTATGATGAGTTCAGTGTAAATTGTGCAGAAAATCGCTTGATTAAATCGACACTTTTAAGACTAAAGTCTATATCCAGAAGCAGTTCAAATCTTCAGGAAATAATTAGACAACTTGTTTATTTTGAGAATATAGATGAGTCCCATAACCTTGATAAAGATTTTAATCACTGCTCTTCCAACGACAGAAATTATCCGGAATACAATTCAATAATCGAATGGTCTAAAATTTTTTTACAAAATAAAGGTTTTACCTCATTTACAGGTGGTAATTCTGCGACAGCTCTTCTATTTGAAATGAATAAAATTTTTGAAGGATACGTTACCCGCATTCTGAAAAAAGAATTTGAAAATTATTATGATGACATTAAGCTTGTAGCTCAGGACACTGCTATTTCATTATTTGATATTCCCAGACCAATATTCAAGTTAAAACCAGATATTGTAATTAAGAAAAGAAGCAATAATTTACCAATTCTTGTCATGGATACAAAGTGGAAAACAGTTAGCTCTGACGTGAGAAATAATTATGGCCTTTCTCAAGCCGATATGTATCAGATGTATGCATATGGAAAAAAATATAACGTTAGAGAAGTGTGGTTAATATATCCAACTACAAACATTTCGAATGATTTAAAAGACCTTTATTTTGAATCTAATGATAATTTTATAATTAGAATAAAGTTCTTTGACTTAAGTTCATCAATATATAAAGAAAAAATAAAAGTAATAAAAAAAGATTTTATTGAAGATAACGAATTATTAAAAGAAATAATGCGAGATAATTACAATTGATTTGGGAAATATGTGTGTGGTATAAGTAAACTTAGAGTAAACAGAATTAATTGATGCCACCAAAACTGCTCCATACAACTCATACCGCTCTTCTTTATTATGGGCGAAGGTAATTTTAAGTCCGCCTATAAGGTCTTTATATTTGACTGATAAGGCAATGTCATAGGGAAAAGCCCCTTCTTTATTTTCTGGCAAGTGCTACGCTTTTCAGATTCTACCGAATAACCGAGAATCATCTTTTGGACAAAATTTTATTAGGGAAAAGATATTTTTTGAGCTGAAACGATCTGACCATTTAACTAGGAATTTCAGCAGTTCCAATCAATAAAAATGGCTAGATAATCATTTAAAGACTCTGCTTTTTTTGAATTTTGCAAAGAGTTGCTTGTATTCCATTAAATCGACAATATATGGCAGAAGGTCAATAATTTGTATTTTCTTTTCTATTAGGGGCTCTTACAGAAAAATATAAATTTTTTCGAAAATCAGAATGATCCATTAGTTCATCAAATATTTCCGGTTCAAGCATACTCTTTATATTGTCATAAATTGAAGTCATATCATCAACAGAATAGCACAGTACAACTGCAGATCTTAAATATGAGCTTGATAGAAGTTTTGCCAATATATCGCTATCTGCAACTCCGCATGAATGCCCCATAATTACAAGATCAAATTCCTTGTTATCTATAACGTTATTTATATTTACGTAATCTGTATTTTTGATAACGCGTCTAGCCTTTTTTTCAAAAGTGAATAAATCTCTTGGAACCTCAATGTTCTTATGATTTGAATAACCTACAACAATGTTATTATCAATTTCTTTAACTTTTATAGCATCTTGTATATCAATAGCTCCATTTATGTGCCTTATAAAGCTAGCATGATTGTTAGTTTTATCCAGTTTTTTTCTAAGTTTCTTAAAGAGATTCTCTGCTGTGTTTGTGTAGTTATAGTTTATTATGCAATCTGCCTGCTCGATTGTTACTTGGCTTATTCTTTGATGAGATCGCTTATACAAAGAATCAGAATAATCTTTTGTTATATCATGGAAAAAACTTTTTGAAGACTTTGTCGTATTTCTTTCTTCTTTTTTCAAATACTCTGATAAAAGATTTTCAAACAAATCCAAATCTTTCAAGTAATATTCTGTAGGAGTCTTCTCTAAATCTTTTTTACTATAATCGTATTTATTTAATAACGAATCTTGTTTTAGCACCAACATTTCAATAACATTTTCAACATCTAACCAAAGAGCAATGTTAGTTTTATTTCTTTCAACTTCATGTTTCAGTAAGAAATCAAAGGTTTCTATTCCCTTATTAGTGACTTCCTTTTGCAAGCAATTAAATAATTGGTATGATGTAATTGAAGGTTGATTTGGAGAAAGTCCGTATGCAAACTTTTTGGGATCTGGTTCTTGTGGACGTAAATTAGGAATTTTCACAGGAATTGAGATTATAATTTTGCTGTCTATTATGTAATCATACAAACGTGGAATGATTCCCTTTTTAAGCAAGACCTCTCCTAAATGTGAGCTTGCAAACTTATGACATAATTTCCAAATGGTATGATTTGATTGATACTGTTTCTTAAGAGCATATTCAATTACATTGTTTTCAGAGGAGATATATTCTCTGAAGATTCCCTTATTGAAGTTCTCTATCAAATTCTCATATTGATAAAAAACGCAACCATAAATAATGTAAAGGATGAAATCTCTAAAACTTGATTTAAGGCCGGCCTCCAAATCAAAACCGTTTCCTATTAATAATATGTTTTTGGGATATATTGAAGAGAATAGAGCATAAGGATAGTTCTTTTTATTTTGATTTTGTATGCGGTCATTAAAGTCCGCTTGTTTTTTGGTTTCTTGTGTATAGTCAAGCATACCTTTGTTATTTGTTTTTACTTTTGTTTTTTCTTCGTTTATTACTTCTTTTGTCTGTTCTGGCATATATATCCTGTTTAAAGATGTCGATTGTAAAAATATATCAGGGAAATAATCCATTGTAACAGATGTAATTAACTCTCAAATTTCGAGCCAATACCCATATATTTTTCAAAGAATATTTTTATTTTTTCTATAATATTTTTCTTCTTTTCTTCTCTATTTTCTTTGCCAAAACGACTTATCGGAGGCATTATCATTTCAATATCTGTTCCAATCGTTTTAACTTCTCCCTCTCTAAATGAGAGTTCAATGAAATTACGAGTTTCCTGTGGCTTTAACCTTTCTTCTTCTATAAGTTTTAATAGATCGTCTTCTCTTTGTTTTTTGACATAATCATTCCATTCTGTCATGACATCATCAACTTCATTAACACTGTTAATGAAAGCTTCAATAAGCTCTTTTTTGCTTCGAAGTTCCGGACTCGAATCAACGGCTTTCTGTATTGAAACAAGAATCTCTTTATTTTCACAGTGTTCGTCATGATATTTTTTTACCAACATTAGAATGTAATCAATGTTAATTTCAATTTGTTTTATAAGCTCTATTTCAAAAACAATATTGTCTTCAATATTGGCTTTATCTGTTCGATTTTTCCATTCGTCACGAAGGTCCTGATATCTTCCAAGATAATCTTGAAGATCTATTTCAGAGATTAGTCCTTTATCTTTAAAGTCATCAAAAGAGGCTAATAAATTACGCATTCTCAGGATTGCTCCAAAAAGAACGATAAAATCCTTTTGATTCATTTCTCCGACAATCCTTGGCTCTGACAGAGGAAACTTCGTTGTTAGGTTATTTATGAGCTCTGTATAACCAGTAACCTTTTTCCCGTCATCATTTGTATATCCATAATAGTAATCATTAAAACTGCGCATAAGAATAATGCCACCTGCATTTTTATCTCCAAACAACGAAATGGCATCATCAACCCTTTTTTGTAGGTTCCTGAAACACACAATATTTCCAAAAGTCTTTACGCTGTTTAAAATGCGGTTGGTTCGACTAAAGGCCTGAATTAGACCATGTAATTTAAGGTTTTTATCTACCCAGAGAGTATTGAGTGTTGTTGCATCAAATCCTGTTAAAAACATATTAACAACGATCAGAAGGTCTAACTCTTTGTTTTTCATGCGAAGAGAAACATCTTTATAATAATTTTCGAACTTATCTGAAGATGTATCGTAGTTAGTTTTAAACATCTCGTTATAGTCTTGAATTGCTGATTCAAGAAAATCTCTTGATGATTTATCTAGATTGGAAGTATCTGCAGAATCTTCTTCTCCTAGGATTCCTTCTATTTCGTCCTCACTCTCATTTGCTGCATAACTGTAAATAAGAGCAACCTTTAAAGACTTTGCAGGATTATTCTTTATAACTTTCTTAAATTCTTCGTAATAAAGTTTTGCCATTGGAACAGAAGAAACAGCGAAAATAGAGTTAAAACCACTTATACGCTGTTTTTCTTTTATTTCTTCAATTGTGTTCCTTTTGGATGAAGCAACTTCTTTGATATTTTTTAGGACATTAAAAGAGTACGTTTTATCTCCTCGATAAGTTTTCTGGTCAAAGTGATCCAAAATATAATTTGTTATCAAAGAGATTCTTTGAGGGGACTCAAATGCTTTCTTTCTGTCAATGTCGGCAACTTTTTCATCTTCTATATCAGGATCGACATCCATTGTTTTTATGTAATCAACCCTAAAAGGAAGAACGTTCTTATCATTGATCGCATCAACTATTGTGTATGTGTGAAGTTGATCGCCAAAGGTTTGTTCTGTGGTAAAGAACTTATGTGCATTTTCATTTGACTTTATGTTCTTACTATCAATTCTGACACTTGCATTTTGAGCAAAAATAGGTGTTCCTGTAAATCCGAAAATGTAATATTGATTGAAATGATTTTTTATTGCCTGATGCATATCGCCAAATTGACTGCGATGGCATTCATCAAAGATAATGACAATTTGCTTGTTATAGATAGGATGATCTTTATATTTTTTTATAAAATTAGATAATTTTTGTATTGTTGTAATAATAATTTTAACATCAGAATCATCCTTATAATTTCCCGGAGTGGTATCTGTGTCCAGTTGCTTTTCTAAGATCCTTGTTGACGTATTGCTATTGGCAGCCCCTTTCTCGAATTTGTCATATTCCTTCATCGTTTGGTAATCAAGATCTTTTCTATCCACGACAAAAAGGACTTTATCGATAAAAGAAAGCTGAGAAGCTAATCTTGCTGTTTTAAAAGAAGTTAAGGTTTTTCCAGAACCGGTTGTGTGCCAAATATAACCGCCACCTGCAATATCTCCAAATTTTTTATAATTATGGGCAATTTCTATTCTATTTAGGATTCGTTCTGTTGCCGTGATCTGATAAGGACGCATTACCATTAACATATCTTCTGAGGTAAAGATGCAATACCTTGTTAGAATATTTAATAGGGTATGTTTAGCGAAGAATGTTTTTGCAAAATCCACTAGATCTGGAATTATTCGATTATTTGCATCAGCCCAAAATGATGTAAATTCAAAGCTATTGCTTGTCTTTTTCTTAAGCGTTTTTTGAGAATTGGATTTATGTTCTTGAATTGCATTAATTCGTGTGCTATTTGAGTAATACTTGGTATGAGTTCCATTAGAGATTATGAATAATTGTACATATTCATATAGACCTGATGAAGCCCAAAAAGAGTCTCTTTGATAACGCTCTATTTGGTTGAATGCTTCTCGGATGGCAACCCCTCTTCTTTTCAGTTCAACGTGAACTAAAGGCAAACCATTTACCAATATTGTCACATCATATCTATTATCTTGTGACGCGCCGTCTTCTTTTCCTACAGTATATTGGTTGATAACCTGTAATCTGTTATTGTGGATATTTTTCTTGTCAATAAGAATTATATTTTTGGTTGTTGAGTCTTCTCTAGTTAGTAATTGAATATAGTCATCTTGGATTTTACGAGATTTTTCTTTTATTTCTTCATTTTGATTGGCAATTGATGTTATAAAGAAATGCTCCCATTCTGAATCTGTAAATTTACATTTATTAAGTGATTCTAGTTGCTCTCTTAGATTCTTTATTAAATCTTTTTCCTCATGAATTGAAAGATATGTATATCCTTGCTCACATAGAAGCCTTATGAACTCAGATTCTAATTTAGACTCTGACTCAAACGATTCTGATCTTTTTTTTTCAGGTTTAAATTCAGTTATTACTGTGTTTTTATTTGTTTCTGCAACCACGTTGAAATATGTCATACCTTTCCTCAATATTCTCATTCATTTAGAAGTCGAGAACCCTGTTCCTGTAATATTCAAATTGCATTCTTCTTGCATTGATTTCTTCAGAAATTCTTTCAAGTAGGCTCTTTGAAAGAACTTCTAATTTATCTAGAACAGAAACAATTTCATCTTGTTTTTTTAATGATGGAATGGGTATTAGTGATTTTCCTATACCTTCAGCTGATATTGAACATATCTTTCCACTGGAAATATACCTTTTGATTTGTTCATGATACATATGAGTTCTGAGATAATACGATATATATCTCGAATTTTGGTTATGAGTAAGTGTATAACATGCATCATGGACAGCAACATCTTCATTTCCCTCCCAGGATACGCCAACGCCAATATCTTGGTTGTTCTCTCCAGCACCAACAATAATGACATCCCCCTTATGCGCATATCTCATATTATTTCTTAAATCTTCTCGAATGTGAGACTTTACTGCTTTTGCATGGATTCCATAGTAAGTGTAAAGCTCTCCATAGTGGATGCAAGGAACACCACATTCAACAGCATCCGCATGAACAAATCTTTTGCCTCTCTTTAAATTTCCTATATCGTCTAACTTAACTAAATTATCTGTTTGTTCATCAAAATATCGATTCAAATAGTATAAATATTGTTTTCGTCTGGCGTTAAGTTCTTCTGTAAGCTCACTTATAAGATCTTTTGTAATTTTCTCAAATTTATCTAGTTTCCCAACTAGTTCATGTTGAACATCTATACAAGGGAGGGGAATAACTAATTCTTTAAAATTTGTTTTATTAAACTTTGAGTGACCAGTTTTAGTTGTTATTTTTGATAACTGCTTTTGAAACTTGTTAGTTTGAAATAAATGGAATAGAAAGCGATTGTCTACAGTTTCACTTCGTACGAATATAGAATTTGGACCGAGTACATTGTATTTGGAAGGAAAAATTCCAGGAGAAACATAGTAGATTTCACCACAATTACCTACATTTGGAAGAATTAATCCTTCTTTATTTAAGTTTACTCGCCATAAATAGTCATACGCATGTTTATCAACATATATAAACTTATTACTTTTTGAAAAGTTGTTTTTTATGTCGGTTGTTCTAATAAGCTGAGCAAAACCTTTTGTTTCGTCACTTATATATTTGACATTTTTAGCGATATCAGCAAAAGATCCTGCAGCTGTATAATCTGTTACTATTTCACATATTTCTTTAATCTTTTTTAATTGAATCAATTTTTTTGAAGAATCTTTTGCTAAAGGAACCTTACTGTTTTTCATCATTATCTTTCTCCAGCTACTTCTTTTATTATTTTTGAAATTTCAGTGCGTAGTTCCTGCTCATGGTTAACAATCTTTTCAATTTCTTCGTTTAATTTAAAAATATCTATCTGTTCTCTAGTATCTTCCGGCTCGACATAAGTATTTACAGAAAGGTTATATTTCTGGTTTTTAACTTCTTCGTAGTCGACTAATTTTGAGATATTGTTAATTGTTTCTCTATTCGTAAAAATGCTAACAATTCTTTCAATATGCTCTGGAAGTAATTTATTATTGTTAGTTATTTTTACACATTGTTTGGAAGCATCAATAAATAACAACTTATTATCTTTTTTCCCTTTTTTCATTACCATAATGCAAGTAGCAATAGTAGTACCAAAGAATAAGTTGTCTGGTAGCTGGATTATGCAATCAATAAAATTATTATCTACAAGATATTTTCTGATTTTCTGTTCAGCTCCGCCTCTGTACATTACTCCAGGGAAGCAAACAATAGCAGCAGTACCATTCGTCGCTAACCATGAGAGAGAATGCATAATAAAAGCAAGGTCAGCTTTCCCTTTTGGAGCAAGAACTCCCGCCGGAGAGTAACGAGGGTCATTAATTAAAAGAGGATTACTATCACCAGCCCATTTGATAGAGTATGGAGGATTGGAAACAATCAATTCGAACGGCTCATCATCCCAATGTTGAGGATTAGTTAAAGTATCTTCACATGCAATGTCAAATTTATCAAAACCTATATCATGTAAGAACATATTGATTCGGCATAGATTGTATGTAGTTATATTAATTTCCTGTCCAAAAAATCCACTTTGTACAGCACTCTTACCTAGAATCTTTTCGACCTTTAACAACAAAGAGCCAGAACCACAGGCCGGGTCATATACTTTATTGATTTTTGTTTTTCCAACTGTTCCAAGTTTAGTAAGTAAAACTGAAACATCAGCTGGAGTATAGAACTCTCCTCCAGATTTACCTGCATTTGAAGCATACATTGTCATTAGATATTCGTAAGCATCACCAAAAGCGTCAATTTCATGGGACCTTACATCTCCTAAATTCATGGATGCAATTCCGTTCAGTAGTTTTAGGAGTCTTTCATTTCTTTTAATAACAGTACTTCCTAATTTATTGCTATTTACATCAAAATCGTCAAACAGACCAGAGAAACTTTTTTCAGAAAGATAACCCTTTGCAGAATCTTGTATATTAAAAAAAACTGTTTTAAGTTTTTCGTTCAAATAAATGACGTTTCCTTCTTTATCTTTCCAGTCATCACCTTTATTTGCATTTGATCTAACATTGCAGAATAACTCACTTGGCAAAATGAAATATCCTTTTTCTTCAACAAGACCTCTTCTAGCTGATTCGGCTTCATCGTCAGAGATTCTTGTATAGTCAAAATCTTTGTTTCCTGCTTCATGTTCTCCTCGATTTATATATGACGTTAAATTCTCGGAGATATATCGATAAAACATTGTTCCAAGCACATAATTTTTGAAATCCCATCCATCTACAGCGCCTCTAAGCTCATCTGCAATTGCCCATATAGCACGATGAAGCTCTTCTCTTTCTTGTTCTTTTTTTGTGTCAATTGCCATAAATAGCGCTCCTAACATAATATGTATGGTTTTAATCTTAAATATAATTTTTCAATAAATTCAAAGAGAATTCCTATGAAAAGTTTTTTACTAGCCTTTTGCTCTTTTTAATTTTCTATAGACTGTCATTCTGGATACTCCAAGATCTTTTGCAATCCTAGTCATAGGTACACCTGCATCGTATTTATCATGACAGATTATCTTTTTCTCATCTGTCGTAACAACAGGCCTTCCTGATTTATATGTTCCTCTGGCTTTAGCAACTGCTATTCATTCTGAAACTCTAGATCTGATAAGAGCAGCTTCAAACTAATCTCCTGTAGCATATTTTGGACGGTCTAATCGTTATCATCGTTAGAGAATTCTAAATGCTAATGAACAATGTGAATTGTACAACTTTTATCCGTTATTTCTTCTTTCTGGTCAATAAGCACTCTTAAATTATGTGTCAGATGACCATTAGATTGCTTATAAATTATGATCAATTTCAAGACAGTAGGTAATAATATTTTTTTTGTAAACCTAGCATATGGGATTTATATACTAATTAACAAATAGTATTCAGTATTGAGCCAAAACTCACCTTATCATATTGTTTTTAATTGTTATAATTAAAGTATTCGCTGGTTGTTTTCTTTTTAACAACCAGATAAATCCAAAACAAATAATAAGGAATTTATTCCATGTCTGTTTACTCACATTCATTCACTGTAAAAAACTCAAACTACATTGAAGCTCTCGGATACATGTGTACCGAGCAGATGAAGATCCCACTCAAGGATCCGTTTGCCAAAGAGCATGTGATTGTGATGAATACTGGAATGAAATCCTATCTGCAGCAGTTTATCGCCAGACAGAACGGTATATGTTCCAACGTCAGCTTTGATCAGCTCTGGACTTTTATCTGGAACATCTACAAAAAGATTACCCCGAATCTTGGTGATGTCCATTATTTTGATCATGATTATATTATCTGGACGTTGTATCAGATGCTTCATGAGGAGCACTGTGCCGATTCAGTAGAGGCCCTGTCGTTAGTCAGAAATTACATTGAAGATGATACCGACGGTACCAGAACTTATGAGCTCTGTGTTGCTATTGCTGATACCTTTGACCAGTACCTTATGTACCGAAATGACTGGATTTTAATGTGGGATGCCATAGCTCAGTATAAGGGTGATCAGAAACTTCTGATAGAGGAGTGGCAGAAGGCGGTAACTCATCCAAAAGGTTCATCAGCCAACAAAACCAAAAAAGATAATCTTCTGGCAAATGTTTTAAGTGACAATACCTGGCAGCCAGTTCTCTGGATTATGCTTTTTAACCGTCTTACCTTAAATTCAAAGGTAGATGACCATTCAAGATATGACAGATCAATGGTTATTGAAGAGCTGTGTGCAAAGCTGAACTCCATGGATGATGAAGCTGCTTTGGAGGCAAATCTTCCTCAGAGAGTATTTTTATTTGGAGTGTCGTCTCTTCAGCCTCAGGTAATACGTTTTCTGCGCGCTCTTGCCAAGCATGTAGATGTCAATGTGATGCTTTTAAATCCATGCCGTGAATACTGGGGCGATATTGACAGTCAGTGGAACCAGCTTTTCAGAAGTTTTAAAGATTCATTAAATGCATTAAAGCAGAAGCTGAAAGCCAGAGATGTATCTGGGGCAATGAAGCCTGATTCCAAACTTGAAGATTTTACCGGTATGAGTCTTAAAGAAGCTGACGCCGTGTATCAGGGCAAGGAGCTTTCAACCACTGAGGATAGCTATGATGAACAGGGAGAGCTCGTAGAAGGAAACTCTCTGCTTTTAGCTTTAGGCAAGCAGGGTAAGGATAATCTTTCCTTAATGCTCGATTCCAATCCAGGCGAGGACAGACTCTATATCAAGACCAATGAGCTTCTGCGTAATGCCTATAACAGCGTTCCATTCAATCAGGAAATAAAGAGACTTTATGATAATGCCTCTGAGCCAATGGAGCCTAATTTTGACAATCTGTTTATCGATCCGATAGCAGCTGGTGGTGACAGCCTGCTTCACCGTATTCAGTCACAGATGCTGAATCTTGAGCAGCCATCAGAGCGTATTGTAATCTCTCCTGATGATCATTCCTTTGAAATTCACTCCTGCTATACGGAGCAGCGAGAAGTTGAGGTTTTACGTGATGCTATTCTAGCCAGATTTAAAGAGAGTATCGGCGAGGATGGGCAGCCTGCACTAAAGCCTCGTGACTGTCTTGTGATGATGCCTAAGATTGAAAAATACGCTCCATATATTGAAGCTGTTTTCGGAAGTGTTGATCCTTCAGATAAAAACTACATCCCTTATGCCTTATCAGACAGAAGCTCACGTGACAGCAGTCAGATTGCGGATGCTGTTTTAAAGCTTCTGGATATCGGTGTTAAAAGAATCACCTTAAGTCTTATCATCGACCTTTTAACTGTTCCATCCATTGCAGCACGATACAGCTTCACTGCTGATGACGTTGAATCCATCAACATGTGGTGTCAGGAGGCCAATATTCACTGGGGACTTGATGCCGAGGATTCTCTTAAGGATTCAGGGGTATCGTCCTTGCCATGGACCTTTGAACAGGGCTTATTCCGCATGGTTCAGGGCTATCTTCTTGGAGATACTGATGAGGACTTGCCTGTCTATACAGAAATTGAAGGCTTTGACGCTCAGGTTTTAGGCAGATTCTTTAAGTTTATTGAGAATATCAAGCACCTGAGAGATGAGTTTATTCTGCCTGAGGAGCGAGACCCATCTGTAAAAGGAAATGGGGAGATAAGCAGAAATCTTAAAGAGTGGAGTGAGACTCTTGAGACTGAAATCTTTGAGCGTTTCTTCTATGACGGAGACGATCCTCTGGCTCTTGAGTCTGATACCTATAGAGAATGCAGTGAAATCAAGAGACTCTGTGACGATGTAAGTGATGTTGTTGAAAGATTAAGACTGGATAATCAGAGTGATGATCATGAAGCAAAAGACCTTAAGATAGCTCTTCCTGTTTTCAGAAGCATGCTTAAGGATAAGCTTTCAAAGTCAAATGAGGCCAACACCTTCAAGGGCAGTAAGGTTATTTTCTGCTCCATGATCCCAATGCGAGCCATTCCGTTTAAGCATATCTTTATCCTTGGAATGGATGATATCAGTTTCCCAAGACAGGATAAGATCCCTGCTTTTAATCTTGTTGGTGTTAAAGGTCTATTCAGACGAGGTGACCGTTCTCGAAGCATTGATGATCGCTACTGTTTTATGGAGGCGATTTTATCTGCAAGAGAATCTCTCTATATCTCCTACATAGGTAAAAGTCCTATTGATAACAAGGAGAGAAATCGTTCAACTGTACTTGAGGATCTTTTTGACTATATCTGTGACGTTTTCACTGTAAAAGGTGTTGGTGACAGTCTGGACGAGGATAGGAGCGAGGAAAAGGTTGAAAAGGAGATTACAGAGGCACTAAAGAGCAGACTGATAAGACAGGAGACCTTAACCTCATTTAATCCTGATAACTATACCGATGAGTTGGGCAGTGATCTTGTAATCAGGCATATTCCTTCCTTTGACTCTCACAGCTATGTTCCTGAATTCTATGATTCAGATTTGAATGCGGTTAAAACACGAGAATACCTCGGAAACAGGGGGGTAGATTACTTTGGTGTTTCAATTGAGGATAAGCTTACCCTTGATATATGTGCATTGAAAAAGTGGTTCGTAAAGCCTTGCGAATCATTCTTAAAGAGTAATCTTGAGGTAAGACTTCCTGCTACTGATTCTTCTGAGCTCTCTGACGATGAGAATTTTTCTATGGGGGATTTTCAAAGGAATAATCTTCTACAGGAACTAGATGGATTCTCTTTTGATTCTGCAGAGAAATATCTTGAAACACAGTCTGAGAAGGGAAGACTTCCTTATGGAGTTTTATCTGATGGCATTAAGATAGGACTTATGGCTCAGCATAAAGGACTTTCAGCTGCATTAGATAATTCCTTAGGTCAGAGAAATATAAGCGAGCATAAGTATCAGAGAACCTTTGAGGTGTCTCTCTCTGAGTTTTCAGAGGTATTAAATGAGCCTTCCTTTATGAACAGAAAATTCACAGTAGAGTTTTCTGGAACAGTTTCATTCCCTAATATTCTGATTGATTATTATTCTAAAGATAATATTGGATCAAAACGTGTTATTGAGGCAGTTTTAAAGTCATTTGCCCTTCACTATGCATCTCTTCCTTCCCTTGTAAGTATCATCAGTAAGGAAGGCAAAATCGTAAACTACGACGTGAAGCTTTTAGGTGATAATGATTTTATCGACAGCGTCTTCAAAAATCTTCTCGCGATTGTGCTGATTGCTATGCTAAGACCTCTTCCTGTTACTTCGGATATGCTGACTGTTGTGGGAGATCATAAATCTCAGGACAAATTCTTTAAATACACACCTGAAGCAAAATACTTATTTGGGGATTTTGAGCTTCTCTCAGATATTCTTAAGAATTTTATATATCTTGGCCGTTCCGAGGATGCGATTGCTTCTGTTAATGGACCAATAGAGCTTTATGACATTCTGAGATCCTGTTCTGATAGAGAAGATAAATCCTCAGATAAGAAAACAAATAAAAGAGATACAGCTAAATAAGGTTAATGGTGGAGATAAAAATGAATAACAATGAATTAAAAATCGGAACCTTTAATCTTGGACATTCCTCTCTGATTGAGGCAAGTGCCGGCACCGGTAAGACCTACACCATAACCTATCTTGTACTGCGTCTGCTTCTAGGTTCAAAAGGCTCTGATGAAAAAGGAGCTGAAGTTAAAGAAGATTACGGCTATCACTCAGGTCCTCTTGAGCTTAAGAATATTCTGGTTGTAACCTTCACCAATGCTGCAACCTCTGATCTTAGAGCGAGAATCCGTGAAAAGATTGTTGCCGCCAGGATCGCCTTTGAAAAGGTTGCCAAAAAGGGAATGGAGATTCTTGATACCCTTGAAATTGAAGATCAGCTAAAAGCTCTGATTCATGAAATGATTGATATTCGAGAGGCTGAAGCCAGAACCTGTGCCTTGCTTCTTTTAAATGCTGAGCGTTCCATTGATGATGCTCCAATCTGTACTATTCACTCATTCTGTACCAGTGCTCTTCACAAGGTCTATACCTTTGAGGCAGGGGAGCCTTTTGATGTTGAGCTGTGTCAGGATATCTCTGATCAGACTGAAGAGGCAAGAAATACGGTATGGCGTGAGCTTTTCTATAAGGGAGATTCAAACTCAGAAAAGCTTGCAGCGATTCTATCCGTAGATTCAGATAAAGAGCTTTTTGATACCCTAAAAAAGTATCAGGACAAACTTGGTAGAGTCAGAAATACTGACAGCAAAGAGGGCTTTTTCGGTTATAACCTGTTAAATAATAAGGTTAAAGCCAGTTCTGATATAAGAAAAACCTTATCTAAGGTAATTGAATTCATAGACAGTTATCTTGATGAGTTTTCACTCTTAGCTGACAGATGCAGGTCAATATTTGATGAATATAAAGGGAAAGTTATTACAGATGATAATCAGCCTGGAGAACTGTTTACTAAAACTAGAGGCGTTACTCCAAAATTTACGAAAAATTCACTTTCAGCTTATATGCTCTTAAGAGACATCTGTAATACTCATGATGATATGGAACGCAGACTTACCTTTATAAGAGGAAATTTTGTTATTGAGAAAGGTTTTACCTCCATATATAAGATAACACGTTCAATGTATGATATTTTTAAATATCCTGAAAAGATAATTGAGATCGAAGAGCTCTTTATGCAGCTATCAGCTCTTCATAACAAGGTTATTTCTTTTAAGGATGAGATCCTCTTTGATATTGCGATTATGGTTGAGCAGAAGCTCGATGAGATTTTAGAGCGAGATCATTTAATCGGCCTTGATGGCATCATAAGACGACTTGATTATGTCTTAAATTACAAGGAAGGCTCAAAGGATATTCTGCCAGGACTTATTCGAGCAGCTTATCCCGTGGCTATGATTGATGAGTTTCAGGATACCGATCCGGTACAGTTTTCAATCTTCTCAAAGCTTTATTTAAATAAGTCTGCAAAAAAAACAGGAGCCTGCTGTTATCTGATCGGTGATCCTAAACAGTCAATCTATGGTTTCAGAAGGGCAGATATTCACTCCTACCTTAAAGCCCGCGCTCTGATTGAAAGTCTGTATGGAAGTGATTCTATATATACTCTTTCTACCAATTTCCGTTCACAGGAACAGATTGTTGAAGGTGTGAATAATGTTTTCTCATTAAGAGAGGAGCCTTTCTTCTTTGATAAGAACTCAAAAGACAATATTGAATTTTCTGAAGTAAAGGCAAAAGTAAAGTCTCTTGGAAATTCTGGTAAGTGCAGCTTCAGATTCTGTAATGTCGAAAGTCCTGTCGATAATTTTTCTGCAGCAAGTAATTATGTAGAGTTTCTCTCAGAAGCTGAGATTATGAATGCTTTCCCTGGCTCTAAATCGGTTGGCAAGACTAATTCAAGAGAGTTTATTTCCAAAAAGCTTGCCCGTGCGGTTCAGCACTGTCTTTCTCATGGAGTATTAGACAGTGTAAGTGGGGATAAGATTGTCTCACGTGCTGTTAAGCCTTCAGATATTGCTATTCTTGTAAGTATGGGAGAAGAAGCTAAGCTTCTGCAGTCAGCCCTAAAAGAGCTGAATATTTCTTCCGTTTATTACTCCGATAAGTCTAGGGTTTTTGATGAGTCAAGCTCAGATAATTCATTTGCTGAATACGAGCTTCTTCTTTACCTGATTGATGCCATGGATGATTACGCAAATCGAGGCAAGGTAAAAACTCTTCTTTTAAGTCAGTTATGTTCTGCATCAGAGAATGAGAATCTTGAAGCTTTAGGTGATGCTATTGAGCTTGAGGTTTCACTCCTAAAAGAATGTCGTCTAATCTGGGAGAAAAATGGTTTCTTTCCAGCTTTCTCAAAATGGGCGTCAGATGAAAGACATCAGTGTCTTAAGGATAATCTGAGGTTCACAGGTGGTGAACGCATGGTTACTAATCTGTGGCATTTAGCTGAACTTTTACAGTCTGCAAGAGCTCATGAACAGGGCATTCAGGCACAGAAACGCTGGTATTTTGAGTTAAGAACAAATACTTCACTGAATACAGATGCAGATATGTTTAAAAAGCGTCTTGAATCAGAAGCCTCTCAGGTTGCAATTTATACAATATTCAAGTCTAAAGGTCTGGAGTTTCCTTTAGTATTTATGCCTTATTTGTGGAGTGATATGAGGGCGATAAATAAAGTAGAACCGTACTATTATGATGATGCTAAAGGAAAGCTCTATTTTGACATTCAAGGCTTAAAGTCCACCTTAGAGCAGAAGGCACTAAGTGATCTGCAGGAGGATGCCCGTCTTTTATATGTTGCTCTAACCCGTGCCTGTGCTGCTAACTTTATCTACATTCCTCAGTGGAATATGGATAATCCTAATGCTCTTGTCAGTGAGTTTATCGATCCTGATAATTCTTCAGCAAGTGCATACTCAATGGCAGAGCTTGTTATTAAAGGTGAAGCATTATCCTCAGATGAAAAGACACCAGATATTGATAGTTCCTGTTTGAAAGGCAGTCCATTCAAGCTTGTTGATGAAGACTTTTATGCTGAGGTTTTAAAGTCAGATCCTGTTCTAAAGGATTCTATTCATAAATCCAGGATATCCGGTCCATCGGAGTTTTCAGAGTCCTTTAAGGGAATTCGTCAGGATTACAGAATCTCATCCTACAGTGGAATCGTTGCCAGAAGCGAGGATGGCGGCGTAGTTCATAAAAACGATGAACTTGTAATTCCAAAGGATTGCTTTACCCGCTTTAACTTCCCAAGAAATGCCATAGCAGGTACCTATCTGCACAGCATTATGGAGTATTGTGATTTTTCTAACTGTACTGAAGAGTCTGTCATCTCATCTGCTGTAGAAAGGGCTTCTCATACAAATGAGGCCGGCATTTTAAAGCGCTGGTATATAAATCATATGAGCCCTGATAAAGATGAGCTTTTAGAGCAGAAACATAAGGCGTTAAACGGCTGGCTCGCTGATATTGTGGGGGCCCAAATGCCTTGTGCGGATTCAAAGACAGTAAGACTTTGTGATCTTAAGAAAGGCGACTGGCTAAGTGAGCTTGGATTCCTGTTTCCGTCTGATAGATTCTCATCTGATAAACTCGAAGAGCTGAGAAAAGAGAATGCAGAGGCATTTGCCAGAGAAAAAGGCATATCTCTTGATAACATAAACTTTTCTCTTGCACAAAGTGAGCTTTCAGGCTTTGTTAAAGGCTTTATAGACCTTGCCATCAAAGTAGGAGATGGGGCTGATTCCAAGTTCTACATTATCGATTATAAGAGTAACTTTATGGGAATCTCCTATGAGGATTACGATGAAAAGTCGGTTTCTCTGAATATGCTTGAGCACTGCTATGATGTTCAGTACCTGTTTTATTCTCTTGCAATGCATCGTTTCCTTCAGAACAGAATAGAGAATTATGACTATGACAGACACTTTGGCGGCATTATCTACCTTTATCTTAGAGGTATGCAGAGGGGCAGCTCAAACTCAATTGTATATACCAGACCAAAGTATGAGCTTATAGAAAAGCTAAGTCGTATCTTCAGTGAATAACAGACAGCAAAAGTGAGATAAAAATGAGTAAATATGAAAAATTATCTGATGTATTGGAAGTGTATTCAGAGCTTAGAAATCCTCTTTTAGATGCTGTAATAAAAACTCTGTCGGTTATGCATGGAAAGAATTTACCTTTTGCTCTTGAGCTGATGCTATCTGAACTCTTTTATAAGCAGAATGCTGGCGATACCTGTATTAGGGCTGAAGCTGAAAGTATAAACAGATTCTATGAGGATTTATTTAATCAGCATCGGACGCTTTCAGAGGATGGCTATTATGATACAGAGCCATTTTCTCCTCTTATAAGTAAAACGGATATTGAATTATCTTTTGATGACTGCTTTGATCTTATTGGATCTGATGAATCATCCAATAAACCACTGATTCTTGATTTAGACAGACTTTATATTCGTCGTAATCTTTGTTACGAAAAACAGATTGCTGATTTCATAAAAAAAGCCTCAGGAGATTGCTCTGAACAGAAACTTGGTGAAGATGATATAAATTCAATCAAGTCTCTTTTAGATGTGCTTTTTGAAAGAGCGGATGATGATAAAAGCAGGAATCAGGAATTTGATATGCAGAAGATTGCTGCTGCCATGGCTGCTGTTTCACATTTCTGTATTATCACCGGTGGTCCTGGAACAGGTAAAACTACAACCGTAGCTAAGCTGTTGCTGCTTTTACAGAAGCTAAATCCATCAAAGAACAATATTCTTTTGTGTGCGCCAACAGGCAAGGCTGCAGGCCGCATGACAGAGTCAATTAAAAAACAGTTTTCGAATAATGAACCTTCACCTAAGATTGGCTCCGTCGCATATAGTTTTCCGAAGGTGTTTGCTGATGAAAATGAACGAGAGGATATCAAAAACAGAATCTGTAAAACTGCTGTAACCGTGGATAAGCTTTTAGGCTCAATACCTCATAAGGCTCACAAGATTCGTAATGCAGACAACAAGATTGACTGCGATATTCTGATTGTGGATGAAGTCTCAATGGTTGATGCTGCCAACTTTGCAAAACTGTGTGCTGCTATCCGTGAGGATACCAAAGTCATAATGCTAGGCGATAAGGATCAGCTGGCATCTGTTGAGGCTGGTTCTGTTCTAAACGATCTGTGTGTTGATTTATCAGACTCTACCCGTGTATTTGATGATGAGAAGCTGTCAGTCATCTCCTCTCTAACCGGCTACAGTGTAGACAGGCTAAAAACTACTGATATTTCAAATAATACAGTGCAGCTCAATTTCAGTTATCGTTTCTCTGACTATAAGGGAATCGGTGATATTGCAGGCGCTGTTAATGAAGTGTACAGAGAATCCTATACTAATCTTATCGAGGATAGACTTAATAAGCCATTTTTGGATTATAAAGATCAGGTTGAGCTTAAAGAGATAAAGTCTTCTAAATCATGGAGAGAGAATAATTCAAATCTTGTGTCTTTATGTTCTGCTATAGTGAGTGATTATGGTGAATTCTGGAAAAGTCTTGATGCTTCACATTATGAAGGCGACAGATTTACAGGTATCACAGAAGAGCTGGCTAAGAAGATTTTTAAAGAGCTTGATAAATACCGAATTCTCTGTTCAAACCGAGGTGGTTTGTATGGTATTCAAAGTATAAATGAGCAGATTGAAAAAAAGGCCAGAAATGAGCTTAACACTTTGAATGCTAAAGCTTCTTCTATTGATTCTGAATGGTTTATTGGCAAGGTTATTCTTGTAACAAAGAATAATTACGCCTTGAGAATCTCAAATGGTGATGTTGGTTTTGTAGCTGCTGAAAGGAAAAAAGACGGTAGCGCAGGTCCTCTTAAGGTCTGGTTTGGCGATGAAAACTCAGTTTTTAACGTAAGTCCTGTATTTCTTACTGATTATGAAAGTGGTTATGCCATGACTATTCATAAGTCTCAGGGAAGCGAGTATGACAAAGTCTGTATGATCCTTTCGACTGATTTAAATCCGGTAATGACCAAAGAGCTTGTTTATACCGGCATTACCCGTGCTAAAAAACATGTGTGTATTTATTCTGACAGACAGGTTTTTCTTGATTCCTGCAAGAGAAGAGTTACTCGTGAGAGTGGATTGAGTGATAGACTATAACTGTCTGAATTATAAGCTTTTATAGCTTCGATTTCTTGTTCTATTCACCGGTAATCCCGCCGGTGAGTTAAATTTTGAGTAAAGCTTTCTTTTCGTCATAAGCCTTCTGAAGGCTAAGCCAGTACTCTTCGGTTCCGCCTGAAAGTTTTGCTATTTTCTCTGCTGTTTCTAATGTTACGTTGTCTTCTCCCTGTAGAAGCAAATTCATTTTCTGTGGAGTTGTTCCTAATCTTAAGGCATACTCTTTTCTGATAATCCTCTTTCCTCAAGCATTTCTTTTAGATAGTAGCCTGGGTGAAAAGCGGTAATGCCATCTGATTCAATGAAAGTACTCATAATATGCCTCATTTGTTTTGCTTTAATCATAAAGACTTTCGTTTTAAGCTAGCAGTTTTTCCTAATATTATATGGCTGCCTATTGTTTGTATTGCAATATATTTGAGGAAAATTTAAATAAAATCAGAGAAATAGCGAGAAAAAAAAGCCCTGATACATCGATCAGGGCCTTTTCCATGCTCAAACAATAATTCGATTAACTATTACCAGCGGTTGTATTTAGATGCCATTACGCCAGATGCTTTTTCATTTTCAGCAATCTGATTCTGAATGATTTCAATACGCTGTTTTTCTTCCTGTGAAGCCATGAAATTAAGTGTCTTTAAGGCGATATTCAAGGTCTGGTTTTCAGCTTTTTTGCAAATCTCTACAAGCTGTGCCAGTGGTGTTTTTAGCAGATCATTGGCATTTGCAGATAAACGTTCAATCTCTTTTCTACTGTAGATAGCAATATCGTTCTCTAGAACTGTCATGATTATCTCCCTAAAATGATACACATAAACTACGTAAAATAAGGTATACGTGGATTATATTCTTATCAGCTTTGTGAATTTTAAAAGAAAGATAAAGAGTCACTTATAGTGCATTGATGTAGTTTTATTGTGCAAGATATTACCTTTTGGTGGATTTGATTTTTCTTCTTATTTATTAAATAGTTTTGCTTAAAAATAGGATTTTTAATTTAGAATCTAAAAAATGGATATGAAAGGTTATTCTTAAAAATCTGATAGTTAATATGCTGTGAGCATTGCACTCACAGCATGCTGTTTGTCTCTAATTTTTTTTGATTCAGATCAAGATTTCTGACTACACTTAATCCACCGTAGGTCTGACAGACAGGCATTATCTCCATATCGTTAACATTCATGTGAGGAGGGGTACTTAAAAGCCAAAGGACAGTATTTGCAATATCCTCAGGACTGATTGAAACTGTATCCTGATATACTGCTGCAGCTTTTTTATCATCACCATGGAATCTAACATTTGAAAACTCTGTATTACCGCAAAGACCTGGTTTTATTACAGTTGCTTTAACAGCTGTACCGCTGAGATCTGTACGTAGGTTTCTGGTGAACTGTTCTACGAAGGCCTTTGTTGCGCCATAGACATTACCGCCACGATATGGCCAGCATCCAGCAGTTGAGCCTAGGTTAATGATATAACCATGGTTTCTTTTAACCATTGATGGAAGAATGGCATTGGTCATATTCAGTATACCGTTGATGTTGGTATCAACCATGGTTTTCCATTCGTTAAGTTTACAGTTGTAGGCAGGATCTGTTCCTAAAGCTAAACCTGCATTGTTGATAAGAACATCGATATTCTTAAGATCATCAGGCAGGTCATTTAGGAGAGTAGATACTGATTTCTCATCAGTAACATCCAGTTCAATCGGATAGATATTGGAATTTGAGGCGGTTAACTCTTCTAATTTGCTTCTGCGTCTGGCTCCGGCTATTACCTTATAACCGTTCTGGGCCAAAAGTTTTGCGATTGCTGCTCCAAATCCGGCAGAAGCGCCGGTAACAAAAACAGTTTTGTACTGATTCATGCAAACTCCTTCTGTTTTACTTTTTCATTTAATTCGTTTTTAATTAGGCGAATATTCATCAGATTTAGTATTATTCACTGTATACGAAGCCTGTTAATAGCTTTTAATAAGATGATATTCCTTATATGGAAAGCTGACAATAGCAGTAGAGCTTCTTTTGAAATAGGAATAGTAAAAATTTCATAATAATCAAAAGAAGGTCTTTTCAACAATAACAGATACAAGCGGAACTTTTAAAAGTTGAAGTTAATTAAATATTACATACAGCATAAAGAGGAATATTAACCATCCATTCCTGTTCTTTATATTTCAAAAGAGATAATCTGATAGACAACTCTGGATGATATTTATCAAAGAATGCTTTAAGACTTTGAGATCTGGTATTAGTTTCTGCTTTCACTTCAATAGGCACTGCATTCATACCTTTTTGAATGAGAAAATCCTGTTCAAAGGTTGCAGATTCTGTTCCATAGAAATAAGGAGTATATTCTGTATCACTTATAATCTGCTGAAGAACATACTGTTCCGTAAAAGCTCCTTTAAATTCAATAAATAAACTATTTCCTTCAATAATAGCATGCAAATCAAGCTCACTCATTGCACCTAATAAACCTATATCTAAAAAAAACAGTTTAAAAAAAGATAGTTCTTTGTAAGCTGAAAGCGGAATGTGTGGAGCATTTACTTTATGAACACGATAAACTAGACCACTATCTGTCAGCCACTGTATCGCCTTTTCAAAATCAGAGCTGCGTGCTCCTTTTTTTATCTGTCCAAAGAAAAATTTTTTGTTTTCTTTTGCCAGTTGCATGGGAATAGAGTCCCACACCATATTAATTCGAGGTAATTCACCCGCAGAAATATGCTTTCCAAAATCTCCTTTATATTGAAGAACAATTTCTTTCTGAACTTCTCTAGCAGCATAGTAATCACTATTATTTAGAAAAGACTTAACTGCCTCTGGCATTCCTCCAACATACATATAGTTCTTTAGGTGGTATATATATTTATCTGAAAAAGAATCTATTAATCCGTAATCTTTTGATTTAAGAGCATCTGCCAATTCAGTTTCGCCGACTGCATACAAAAACTCTCTAAAATTAAGAGGATAGAGATTTAGAGTTGAAACTTTTCCAACAGGATAAGAGATGCCTTCATGTAAAGCTACACCAAGTAGCGATCCAGCGACGATGATATGATATTCAGGTGCATCTTCATTAAAATACTTTAATGATTCAAATGCTTTTGGGGCATTTTGGATCTCATCAAAAATAATAAGGGTATCATCTGCGGAAACAGTAAATCCTACTTCAATATTAATGGCAGAAATGATTCTTTTAATATCGTAGTCTTGCTCAAATACTTGTTTCATTCGAACGTTATTATAAAAAGAAATATATGCAACTTTATTGTAATAATTCTTGCCAAATTCCCTCATAAGCCAGGTTTTTCCCACCTGACGAGCCCCCATTATGACAAGAGGTTTTCTATTTTTTTTATATTTCCACTCAACAAGTTTTTCCATTGCAAATCGTTGCATTTACATGTACCTCAGAAACTTTATTTTATGACCTCTCTTAATAGTATACTACATTTTTTAAGACCTAAATTTGACTGAATACTACATTTTTTAAGACCTAAATTTGACTGAATACTACATTTTTTAAGACATAAATTTGAGTGAATACCACATTTTTTAAGACCTAATTTTGAGTGAATGCTACATTTTTTAAGACCTGATTTTGACTGAATACCACATTTTTTAAGACCTGATTATGACTAGTTGGAGAAATAGAGATAAGGGGGTATCACTAAAGACTATGGGACTTTTGTTTTCAGAGTATCAAAAGTCCCCGATTATTCGTGAGTGCGTTAAGAGCGCTTCACTGTTTTTGATGATAAGAATTTAAGCGGTAGCCTTCATTGCCATATAGACATCAAGAGCCTGCTTTGTCTCTTTTACATCATGAACTCTGACAATAGCAGCACCTCTTTCAACACTTAAGAGTGCTCCTGCAACTGAGCCGATTACTCTCTGAGCTGGCTCTTTAATACCGCATGCACTTCCGATCATGGTTTTCCTTGATAGTGCGGAAAGTACTGGGTAGCCCAGATTTACAAAGTCCTGCATATGATTTAGAAGGGTGAAATTGTGCTCAGCTGTTTTACCAAAGCCAAATCCAAGATCAAAGATGATCTTGCTTCTGTCAATTCCATGAGCAACAGCGAACTCAGCCTTATCTAAAAGGAATTTTTTTACCTGCTCAACAACATTGTTGTAGTTAGGATCATTCTGCATATCCTGAGGTGTACCCTGCATATGCATTAAGATTACAGGAATATCCAGCTCCTTTGCTGTCTCTACAGCATTTTCACGGCTTAGAGCTCTGATATCATTCCAGATATGAGCACCTGCCTTACAGGCTTCTCTCATCACTACTGGTGAAGAGGTATCAACTGAAATAATCGCATCTGTTTCTTTAGCAATTCTTTCAACTGCAGGAATAACTCTTGAAAGCTCCTCATCTTCACTTACGGTTGGAGCTCCAGGACGAGTTGATTCTCCTCCGATATCAATGATACTTGCACCTTCATTTAACATGGTTACAGCGTGGCCCAGGGCTTTATCGGCACTGTTCCATAGTCCGCCGTCAGAGAATGAATCTGGAGTTACATTTAGAATTCCCATGATCTGTGGGGTAGATAAATCAAGTACTTTTGATTTACATGTGATTTGCATTCTTAATCCTTAGTTGGTTTTGTTATTTGCCGAATAGATTCTGGAAATCTTCCATAGACTGTTTTTGAAGTCTTTCTAATTCCTCTGAACTTGGCTGCTGTGGTTTCATCTGCTGAGCCGGTGTCTCAAGGGCATTATGAGTTTCTGTATTGAACTTTACTTCAACCCTCTGCTGTCTTGCCTTTAATAGTCTCTGTGCAAAGGCTCTCTCCCAGCCAACCTGGTTTCTGCTTTCGTTCTTGCTGCACCAGTAATGTCTGAATCCGTTCAGATCGGTGAGTGTATAGCTTGAATCTTCAAGACCGCAGAGAATGGCAATTTTGTGGAAGGCTGGACCTGGTTCCCATTTTGTGGTCATTGCAAATGGTGCCTTAGGGACTTCTGTCTCCATCTTTACATAAAGAGGAAGTTCAAAAACACATCCCTGCCAGCTTTCAGAGTCACTAAGCTTTCTGATTAGACCTGCATTCTCAAGCTCATCAAGGCACATTGATGCTATCTGATAGTTTGGAACAGTAGGAAAGTACTGACTCTGTGAATACAGATAGTTGGCAACGGCTGTAAGGTCGATAATGCACTGATCCTGTGTTGCAAGGTCCCTTAGATAAAAGGCATAAAGAGACTTTGCTATATGACTCAGTCTAGGTGATTTTAGGTAGTTTAACTCTGTAGCGTTCATGGATTTTTCCTTTGCTGTTATTTTAACAACATTGGATTGTTTTTTTACTTCTTTGAGTTAGGTTGCTTCAAAAAAAGACATTAATAACTTGTAATTGAAATAGTTAAGTCTTTAAAGATTATTTTCTTTTTGGAATGGTATAAGACAAAAATGCGGTTATCCGCAAATTAATACTTGTACAAGTATAATGAAACGTCTTCATCTATGTAATGATATAAGGTAAAAGTGCGGATATCCGCAAATTAATCTTGTATAAGTATAATAAAATGTCTTCATCTATGTAATGATATAAGGTAAAAGTGCGGATATCCGCAAATTAATCTTGTATAAGTATAATGAAATGTCTTCATCTATGTAATGATATAAGGTAAAAGTGCGGATATCCGCAAATTAATCTTGTATATGTATAATGAAACTATTTCATCCATGTAATGATATAAGGTAAAAGTGCGGATATCCGCAAATTAATCTTGTATATGTATAATGAAACTATTTTATCTATGTAATGATATAAGGTAAAAATGCGGGTATCCGCAAATTAATCTTATACATTTAAAAATGTTTTGCTATACTTTTATATATAGAAGATAAAAATGCGGTTATCCGCAAATAATCCTTATTCAACACAATTAGGGGATTAGTAAAGGTAATTGATATGTATCCAAGACAACAGTATTTAGAACAACTTATTTCAAAAAAAGATAATGGTAGGATCAAGATTATTACAGGTCTTAGACGCTCTGGAAAATCTGTACTGCTGTTTAATCTATACAGAAATTACCTTTTAGAGAAAGGAATAAATCAGGAACAAATATTAACTTTATCTTTAGATGTATTTGAAAACGTCAGATACAGAAATCCATTTGAACTTGACAAGTACTTTCGTGATCGAATGACAGACAGTTCAAAAAAATACTACATCTTTATTGATGAAATCCAGTTTGTTGCGCAGGTAAAGAATCCTTATGTAGAAGATTCAAATGAAAAGATAACATTTGTAGATGTTATCCTTGGTCTAATGAAGCTGAGTAATACTGATATTTACATAACTGGCAGTAACTCGAAAATGCTTTCCTCAGATATCCTCACACAATTTCGTGACAGAGGTGATGAAATAAGAGTTTATCCACTTTCTTATGCGGAATTCTATATTGAGTCTGAAGATAAAAGATCTGCATGGCAGGAATACTATACATATGGAGGAATGCCTTTTCTCTCAACAAAAGAATCTCATGAAGAAAAAAGCCTTTATTTAAGAGAGTTGTTTTCTCGAACTTATATTAAAGACATTCTTGAACGTCATAATATTAAGGGCAATACGGAAATTTTGGACATTCTACTCGATGTTCTGGCATCAGGAATTGGCGCATTAACAAATCCAACCAGACTTTCTAACACCTTTAAGAGCGAGAGAAATATAAAGGTAACATCTGACACAATAGATAAATATCTTGGCTATTTTGAAGATTCTTTCCTGATAAGGAAGGCCAAACGTTACGATGTTAAAGGAAAAAAATATATAGGAAGTCCTGTTAAATACTATTTTTTAGATACCGGATTACGTAATGCCAGACTTGGTTTCAGACAACTTGAAGAAACACACCTGATGGAGAACATTCTATACATTGATCTGATCAGAAGAGGTCTTGATGTTGATGTTGGTGTTGTTGAATATAATACGATAGATGATTCTGGAAAAAAAATTCGTAAACAACTGGAAGTAGATTTTGTTGTTAACAGAGGTAACTCCAGATACTATATTCAGTCCGCACTAAGTATTTCTGATCCTCAGAAAAAAGAGCAGGAAATCGCATCATTAACAAGAATTCCTGACTCGTTTTCAAAAATTGTTGTGGTCAAAGACTATATGAAACCATGGTATGACGATCACGGCATACTATATGTTGGAATTGAGCAGTTTCTGTTAGACGAAAGAATTCTGAAGTAATAAGCTAATAAAGACATTAATCGTCTGTAATAAAAATATTAATGTCGTTAAAAATTACTTAATATTCTGAAATTAAAAAACAAATTATTTAACTGAAAGTTTTTTATTATTATTTTTTTATAAACATGCTATTATTTCAGAAAACAGATTTCAGAATACGGTTTATATATGGCAGAACAGCATAAGACAGATTTTCTTTCATTAGGTCAGACTTGTGATCTGCTGGATGTTTCCTTGTCTACAATCAAGAACTGGCTTAAAACCGGAAAGATAAAGGATGATTCTGCCGACGGTTCTCTTAAGTTTTCAAAAACTCAGATTGACTCCATCATCAGCAGCAGAAACTCTCTTAAGAGAAGACGTGCTGCTGCTAATTCCAGACAGTCAGTCAGAGCTCAGGAACTGTATATAAACTACATTTCAAAGAATTCACCCAATCATATAGCTCTGTCCATTCTGGTTGAGGATTTTTCAAGCACTCTAACCTATATCAGAGCTCTTCTGTGTGAATCCTTTCTGCAGCTTTTAGTTGAGGCCAAAAAGCTTGATACCTATGTCAGTTCCCATTTTTTCAAGGCATATCTTGAGGGAAGACTGGATATCGGCAGATATGAATGGCTGCTTTTAGAGCTTATTGACAAGACTCCAAAGAATTCACTTTTAAAATCCTGCAGAAATCTTCCTGAGTTTGAACTTCACTATGTTCCTTATGAGGATACCCTAGGTCTTATATATCTTTCTTTAATGGAGCTTTCATCCCGTCGTCAGGAGGGAAGATACTATACTCCACAGGAGCTGACTGATACAGCTTTAGAGACCATCTCCATCAGATCAGGCCGTGTGTTTTTAGATCCATGCTGCGGCTCTGGCAACTTCCTTTTAAGACTTCTGAAAAGAGGTGCTGATGTAAATGATCTGTACGGCTGTGATCTTGATTCCTTATCGGTATCACTTGCAAGAATCAATTTTGCGCTGGCAGAGGATGATTTGACAGAGGAATTTCTCTGCACTCATCTTTTAAAGGCAGACACTCTTATCTCTAAGAATCTGCCTAAGGCAGATGTGATTGTGGGCAATCCTCCTTTTGGAAGCTGTGATGATCCTGCAGCAATCAAACGCTACGCAAAAACTTTAGAAGAGGCTAAAAAGAACAGACCTTACTTTGCAGACTTATTCGTTGAGAGATCCCTAAATCTTCTGGATGAAGGCGGTATTGTGCAGTTTGTTCTGCCAGAGGCAATCCTGAATGTTGCATCTCATGATTTAATCAGAACCTTCATTTCTATGCATGCGCGTGTAAAGTCTGTGAGATATCTTGATGAGGTTTTCCATGCGGTACAGTGTCAGAGTGTGGTTCTGACCTTAGAAAAAACCTCATACTCAGGTGCAGTCGGAGAGGTTATTGTTAATACCAATGAGTCAACCTACATTGTAAGACGTGAGAGATCCTCTCTTGATTTCAATTTCAGAATCACCGATCAGGAAGCTAAGGTTCTATCCAAGATGGATGATTTTGAACACTGCGTAAAGCTTCGCGGTCATGCTCAGTTTGCACTTGGTATTGTGACCGGTTCAAACAGCGGAATGGTTCACAGTGAGCCTCTCTCTGGTGATGAACCTGTTTTAAGAGGTGTGGATATTGAGCCTTTCAAGATTGGAGCCCCTAAGAGTTTTGTTAATCTTAAGGAGAGTAAGTTCCAGCAGATTGCTCCTATTGAGTACTATCGCTCTCCTGTAAAAATTGTTTACCGCTTTATTGCAAAGTATCCGATTGTAGCTCTTGATAAAAAAGGCAGACTGACATTAAACAGCTGTAATTTTCTGATTCCGCGTTTTGATAATCTTTCACCTGTTTATCTGTGTGCTGTTCTAAATTCCAGTGCGGTACGTTTTTACTTTGAGAGAAAATTCCACACCATCAAGATTCTGCGTTCTCTTTTAGAGGAAGTGCCAATTCCAATTGCCTCTGCCGATGATCAGCTGCAGATTGAATTCATGGTTAATGATCTGAAGGAAGCCTCCGGTGCTGAGGCCGAGAAAATCAGGCATCAGATCGACAGAAAAATTGCTGAAATCTATGGACTTGGCAAGCGTGCCTTAAAGTTGATATCAGCTTAATTATTTATTTGTTCAAATTGCAAATCCTTTCACTTTCAATTAAAATTTTCTGAGTTTTTTTTAACGGAGAATACACAATGTTTAACATGGGCAATATGATGAAGCAGGCTCAGCTGATGCAGGAGCGTCTTCAGAAGGCACAGGATGAGATTGCAAGAATGGAAGTAACCGGCGAGTCAGGTGCTGGTATGGTTAAGATCACCATCACCGGTAACCACGAAGTTCGTCGTGTTGAGATTGATGATTCTATTTTCGGTGATGACAAGGAAATCTGTGAGGATTTACTTGCAGCTGCATACAATGATGCTCACCGTCGTATTGAAGAGCAGTCAAAAGAGAAGTTATCAGCAGTTACCGGCGGTATGCAGTTACCTCCAGGCATGAAGCTTCCTTTCTAATATGTCCTCAAGTTCTCTGCTCGATTCAATGGTTGAAGCTCTGCAGGTTATGCCTGGAATAGGCCCTGTAAGTGCTACCCGTATTGCGTACTATCTTTTAGACAGAAAACGCAGTGAAGGTCTTGCCATGGCCAAAGTGATAGAGCAGGGATTAAATAACATTTCTATATGTCCACGCTGCAGAAACTATACTGATGAGAAAGATCAGGAATGCGAGCTGTGTTCATCCTCAAAGCGTCGTAATTCAGGAAGTATCTGTATTGTTGAATCACCATCAGATGTAATGGCGATTGAATCTTCTTCCTCCTACAGCGGCAGTTACTTTGTTCTTCACGGACACCTAAGTCCAATCGACGGAATCGGACCTGAAGAGCTGGGCTTTGATGTTCTGACTAAAAGACTTAAGGAAGAGAATATCACTGAGGTTATTCTGGCATTAGGTCAGACAGCCGAAGGCGAGGTTACAGCATCCTATATTGCAGCGATTGCCAAAAAGCTTAATATCAGCGTCTCAAAGATTGCCACCGGTGTTCCTGTTGGAGGAGAGCTTGCCTCTGTTGACGGTAATACTCTGGCTCTGTCTTTTAATTTCCGCAGAAAAATTTAAAAAAATTTCTTGAAATAATAAAAATCATCCCCATTTGTATTTCTAGACGACAGTGTTAATACACTTTTAAACAAATGGAGAGTTTTTAAAAAATGACAGCTACTGTTCATGGCTTTCAAACACAAGTAACCAAACTACTAGATCTACTTGCAAATTCACTATATTCAAACAAGGAAGTATTTCTTCGTGAGTTAATTTCAAACGCATCTGATGCGATTGATAAACTTCACTTCATGTCTTTAACCAATCAGGATTTAATCAAGGATGATCCAAACTTCAAGATTCAGATCCGTCCTGATAAGGATGCAAAGACCCTGACCATTACCGATAATGGTATCGGTATGACCTTAGATGAGGCAAACAGCCACCTAGGTACTATTGCCGAGTCAGGTACTGAAGCTTTCATGAAGAATCTAACCGGTGATGCAAAGAGAGATTCTCAGTTAATCGGTCAGTTCGGTGTTGGTTTCTATTCTTCATTTATTGTTGCCAAGAAAGTAACCGTAATTACCCGTTCAGTTAACGCTTCAGAGGATGAGGGTGTTAAGTGGGAGTCAGAGGGTAACGGTACCTTCACTTCAGAGAACATCAAGGTTCCATTCCGCGGAACCCAGATTATCCTTTCTCTAAAGGATGATGAGACAGAATTCACTGATACCTGGAAGCTGCGTGAGTGCATCACCAAGTATTCAGATCATATTTCTACTCCTGTAGAGTTATATGAGGAGAAATATGAGCAGCCTAAGGAAGGCGAAGATAAGAAAGAGCCTGAGAAGAAGTTTGAGTACACTCAGATCAACAATGCTCAGGCATTATGGACCCGTACTCCAAAGGATGTTAAGGATGAGGAGTACACCGAGTTCTATAAGCACCTAAGCCATGACTATCAGGATCCTCTAACCTGGGCACACAACAAGGTTGAAGGTGATCTTGAGTATACATCTTTACTGTATGTTCCTAAGATGGCTCCATGGGATCTGTACAACCGTCAGAACGAGCATGGTCTGAAGCTGTATGTTCAGCGTGTATTCATCATGGATAAGGCTGAGGCATTCCTTCCAAACTACCTGCGTTTTGTTAAGGGCCTTGTAGATACCAATGCTCTTCCACTGAATGTTTCACGTGAGCTTCTGCAGGAAACTGCTGTAACCCGCAAGCTAAAGAAGGCACTAACCAAGCGTGTTCTTGGCATGCTTGAGAAACTGTCAAAGGATTCAGCTAAGTACACCGAGTTCTACAAGCAGTTTGGTAACGTTTTAAAGGAAGGTCCAGTTGAGGATTATGACAACAAGGATGCAATCCTGAAACTGTTACGCTTCGCTTCAACCAACAATGACAGCGCTGAGACCAATGTAAGCTTCGAAGACTACATCTCACGTATGAAGGAAGGTCAGGACAAGATTTACTACATCACTGCCGAGAGCTATGAGGCTGCTAAGAATTCACCATACTTAGAGCAGCTGAAGACCAAGGGTATTGAAGTTCTTCTGATGTGGGAGCGTGTTGATGAGTGGCTGATGGGCAACATCAGTGAGTTCAACGGTAAAGAGTTCGTAAGTGCAAATTCTCAGGATCTGAAGCTTGGCAATCTTGCAGATGAGGAAGATAAGAAGAAGCAGGAGACTGCTGCAACCGAGAACAAGGATCTGATTGAGCGTTTCAAGAAAGCTTTAGGTGATAAGGTTAAGGATGTTGTTGTTTCAACCCGTCTGATTGACTCTCCATCATGTGTAATCTCTGATACCAACAGAATGATGACCATGCAGATGCGTCGTCTTTTAGAGGCAAGCGGTCAGACTCTACCTGATGAGAAGTACACTCTTGAGTTAAATCCTGAGCACAAGCTGGTTCAGAAGGCTTATGCCGAGATGGAAGAGAACCGTTTCAACCAGTGGGCTGATCTGATTTTCGAGCAGGCTCTGCTGGCTGATCAGGGTGCGTTAAAAGATCCAAGCACCTTCGTAAAATCAATGAACGCCTTACTGTTAGGTTAATTTAAGTGCAAAAGCTCCGCTGGTCGGAGCTTTTTTGTGTGTGCTGTAATGATTACAGTGCATACATGCTATAATTGAAAACACTTTTTATTTTTTATTGAGGATTAAAAACAAATGCGTATTATCCTATTAGGACCTCCAGGAGCAGGTAAAGGAACACAGGCTCAGAATCTTACCAAGGCTTTCAACATTCCACAGATTTCAACCGGTGACATGTTAAGAGCTGCTATCAAGGCTGGTACAGAGTTAGGTCTTAAGGCTAAGGCTGTTATGGATAAAGGCCAGTTAGTTTCAGACGATATCATTCTAGGTCTTGTTAAAGAGCGTATTGCTCAGGATGACTGCAAGAACGGTTTCCTTTTTGACGGTTTCCCTCGTACCATTCCACAGGCTCAGGCTCTGGTTGATAACGGTATTGTTATTGATGCTGTTGTTGAGCTACAGGTACCAGATGAGAAGATTGTTAACCGTATGTCAGGCAGACGTGTTCATTTAGCTTCAGGCAGAACCTATCACATCGTTTACAACCCACCTAAGGTTGAGGGCAAGGATGATGTTACCGGTGAGCCTCTGGTTATCCGTCCAGATGATGAAGAAAGCACTGTTCGCAGCCGTCTTGAGGTATATCACGCACAGACCGAGCCTTTAGTAGCTTTCTACAAGGATCTTTCAAAGACTGCTCCTACCAAGTATGTAGCAGTTGACGGTAACCGTGATGTTCAAGTAATCTCTGACGAGATTATCTCAACTTTAAAAAACTAGGATTTATGACAAAGAGCATTTTAACAAAAAGTATCATCGCAGGCTGCTGTCTTGTTCCATTCATGATGGCAAACGCGGCTACCGAAATCAACGATACTGTTACATCTCGCACTGTTGAGAATGTTACTACCTACAAGGTGGTAAAGAATCAGTCAGGTAAGGATCAGTTCTCTAATACTTATCATGTAGCTGCAGGTGAGGCAGAGAACGTTTATCCTTGTCCTTTCGGCTGGACTGTAAAGCCAAATCCAAGCGTAGATAACTCTTTAAGTTACCTGAGCTCAGATTCAAAACTTGCCATAAGTGTAACCAATCTGGAGAAGACTCGCGGTGTTGATTCAACTGCTGAGGCTTATGCAAGAGTTGCCGCTTTACAGATGAACTGTGCGTTGCCAGTACATTCTAATCTTATAGAAGGTGCCTGGAGTTTTGAATGCTCTGAAGAGAATCTGGAAACTATTATCTATGGTGAGCCAGGTGCTTTGGCTATGCTTGTTATTTCAGGCAGAAATGCTGATACCGAGGCTTCTTTAGAAGAGTTTATCAAATTCCTTGATTCTCAGTCTTAATTATTTCTTTATGTTCAAAAGGGACTCTTCGGAGTCCTTTTTTGATCCTGTCTGTTTTTCTTAAGTCTTATCTTTAGTCAGTACTACGACAGAATACATAAAAAAGGGAGCTTTGGGCTCCCTGATTTGTGTTACTTATTCTGCTCGAGATGCTTTACGCACTTAATGCTTCCGTAATCCTTCTCAAAGATTGTTATGGCTGTATTGAGGTAACTTATCTCCTTACTGTAGTCATTTCCTTCTCGCTTAACAGGTGCTCCCAGGGCATTCAGCTCGAGAACAGGATATTCTCGAAGTCTTGAAGGCTCTAAAAGAGTAAGTGTTTTACCGTTGTAGTATCCGAAAATCTCGTTATAGGCGATAATAGCTCTCTGAGTGATTTCATCCTTTGTAAGATCCTGACCTACGATTGGAAACTCTCCTGAAACTCCGGTTAATGACAGCAGGGTTGGGAAGATATCAATCTGACTTACAACCCTCTTATCCTTGACTGGTTTTACATCAGGACTGATGATGAGAGCTGGAATAGAGAAGTTTGTAAACGGGAAGGTATCTGTTCCTCTGACTCGTGAGTCATGATCTGCAATCACGATAAATACAGTATCCTTGTAGTAATCCTCTTTTTTAGCCGTCTCAAAGAATTTACCTAAGGCATAGTCTGCATACATGGCAGCGGAAAGTCTCTTTGGATCATCAGTTTTTACAGACTCAGGCAGTTTAACCTTACCCTCAGGAATATCAAAAGGATCGTGGAAGGAACTTGTGAAAACAAGAGAGCAGAATGGCTCATCATTCTTTGACTTGTTAACAAAGAACTCGTTTGCCTTTTTGAACAGATCCTCATCTGAAACACCCCATGAGGCAACATATTGTGGATTATCATAATCCTTCTGCTCAATGATTTCCTGAACACCATTGTTGAAGAAATAGGTTCTCATGCCGTCAAAATGACTCTCTCCACCGTAGATGAATGAAGTTGAGTATCCAAGCTTTGCGTAAACATTGGCAATGGTTGTAAGTCCGTTAGGGTGATCAAGCTTAACCTGACTTGCAAGTGGTCCTGATGGAAAGCTTGCGGTAACAGCCTCAATACCTCTTACTGATCTGTGTCCGGTTGCGTACATTCTCTCAAACCACCAGCCTTCTTCCTTGAGCTTTTCAAGGTTTGGTGAAACCGGCTCGCCTCCCAGTGATTCTACATATCTGGCACCCAGACTTTCCTCAAGAATGATTACAACATTTCTTTTCTTATCCTGTCTGTAGGTAGGGGTAATTACCTGATTGATAGGGCATTTATCATCAGTGACTTCAGGAAGCTCTCTTGTTGAGAGGTACTTAAGGTTATTCAGTACATTCTCTACAGTATCAAATGAATAGATCTGGGAACGGTTAACTTCATCAATATTCATATGTCTGATGGCATAGAATGCTGTAAAGCTTGAATTTGGAGGAATAGTATTAACTAAAGGTGTATTGCTGAAGCTTGCATTTGATGGATTTAATGGCTTATGAGTCAGAGTACCTCTTAATCCTAAAGGTACCAGAATCATTGTAACTAAAAAGATTAGTGCATTAAGTTTTCGGGATACATTTGTATACCCCTCATGCAGCTTTGATGAAAGCTTAAAGAGGAAATAGAATCCTACTGCTGTAAGAAGTACGCATACTATGGACTCAACAATATGTCCGTTTAAAAGCATGCTCATAACTTCTTTTGGATAAATCAGATATTCAATATACAGTCTGTTAGGTCTTACACCGTATTCAAGAATAAATGGGATAGTGGTCAGCTCAACAAACAGCTGTATGGAAACAACTACAGGCAGGTAATATTTCTGAAGTACGACTATTGCCCTTGGGGTTTTACCTGCAAAAGCGCACAGAAGACTTATTAGAAAAATAGGTGCGAACATTGAGCAGTTTATGGAGATGTCATATCTTAATCCATAAAAAAAGATGTGACCTAAAGAATCCTGGCAGTCTGAGAATTTCCAGATTACAAGTCCTGCTCTGAACAGTGTAAAGATAACAATGGAAATTGCGATGAATACCAGAATTGGAAGAATACTGCAGTTGAGTTTTAGTTTATTGATAATGTGCATGATAATCAGTATGTTATTTATCTTTTCTTGAGTAATTTTTGACGCACTTATTTTACACTTTTTTATGTCTAAATGTGTGCTTATATACATTCTTGAGAATCGTGTAAAGTCTGTGCTGTCATAAAACGAAAATTATTCTTCAAAACTAATGTGATTTCTGACATAATATGCAAAAATTTTTTTCACTTAACTAACAGAGACGACTCAAATTATGGATGAGATACAACTCTCTGCGGCCAAAAAAACAGTGATTGGAATTCAATTTCTGTTTGTTGCTTTTGGCTCGACAGTATTAGTCCCACTTCTCGTTGGACTTGATCCCGCAACGGCGCTGTTTACAGCTGGAATAGGTACTTTACTCTTTCACTTGGTGACTGGTGGTAAAGTACCTATTTTTTTGGGCTCTAGTTTTGCATTTATTGCTCCTATCATTGCTGCCACAAAGGAGTGGGGCATGCCAGGAACTATTGCCGGTATATCAGCTGTAGCCTGTGTTTACTTTGGCATTTCATTTTTAATCAAGTGGCAGGGTAAACGTGTTCTGACCCGTATTTTCCCTCCTGTTGTAATTGGCCCTATCATTATCCTTATTGGTTTATCCCTAAGTGGTGCCGGTGTGGATATGGCTAAGACCAACTGGACTCTGGCAATTATTTCACTTGCCACTGCAATCGTGGTTTTAACCTACTGCCGCGGTATGCTTCAGTTATTCCCTGTAATCTGCGGAATCATTGTTGGCTATGCATGTGCTGTCTATATGGGAGTTGTTGATTTTACTGCTGTAAAAGAGGCTCCTTGGTTTGCGCTTCCTGGCAGTATCTCTAATTTCCATCTGCCTGAGTTTGCCTGGGAACCATTTGTCTTTATGATTCCTGTAGCTATCGCTCCTGTTATCGAGCATATCGGTGACGTATATGTAATCAGTGCTGTGGCTAAAAAGGATTTTATTGCTGATCCAGGTCTGCACCGTACCATGTTCGGTGACGGTCTTGCCTGTCTGGTTGCTTCATTCTTAGGCGGCCCTCCAGTTACCACCTACTCAGAGGTTACCGGTGCAATTCAGATTACAAGAGTAAGTCATCCTCAGGTTATCCGTATTGCAGCTGTTACCGCTCTGGTATTCTCAGTATTCGGCAAGCTCTCAGCTGTGCTGCAGAGTATCCCACCTGCAGTTTTAGGCGGAATCATGCTGCTTCTGTTCGGAAGCATCGCATCTGTTGGTATTCAGAGCATGGTTCAGAAGAGTGTTGATATGAACAAGACTCGTAATCTTATTATTGTCAGTGTTACCTTAACCATGGGTATCGGTGGCGCAGCTTTAGGTTACGGTTCATTTATGTTCACCGGAATCGGTTTATCATCAATTGTTGCCGTAGTTCTGAATCTTGTGCTGCCAAGAGGCAGAAACTAGGATTGAATTCAGAAAACGAAGAAGGGAGCCCTGAGGCTCCCTTTTTATTAGTGCTTAAATTTTGAAACTAGAAATTATCTGTGTGAACTTCAAAGTAGCTCTGTGGATGATTACATACAGGGCATAGCTCTGGAGCCTTGGTGCCAACCACAATATGACCGCAGTTACGGCATTCCCATACAGTAACACCTGATTTCTCGAATACTTCTTTTGCCTTTACGTTCTGTAAAAGCTTGCGGTATCTTTCCTCGTGACGCTTTTCAATTGCAGCAACACCGCGGAATTTTGCAGCAAGCTCAGGGAAGCCTTCTGACTCTGCATCCTTTGCCATCTGATCGTACATATCGGTCCACTCGTAGTTTTCACCTTCTGCAGCTGCAAGCAGGTTTTCCTCGGTTGAACCGATACCGCCTAACTCTTTGAACCACATCTTAGCGTGTTCTTTCTCGTTGTCAGCAGTCTTTAGGAATAACTCTGCAATCTGCTCGTATCCTGCCTTCTTGGCAACAGATGCAAAATAGGTATACTTGTTGCGAGCCTGTGATTCACCTGCAAAAGCATCCTGAAGGTTCTTTTCTGTCTTTGTTCCAGCGTATTTATTGCCTTTTTTAGTGTTATCCTTCTGCTCTACAAAAACATTTTTAGCGTGGCAGATTGGGCACTCTTCTGGAGCCTCTGGACCATCGTGTACATAGCCGCATTTTGTGCAAACAAATGACATAGTATTCTCCTTAGTCGAAAATGAATAAGTTAAGCATGTGTGTGGAGTTATTTATATATCTGTATTTACACTCCGTTTCTATAAATACAGAGCTGAATTCTTATGCGTCAGTCTTATTTTTGCAAAGTTCGCATACGCCTTCTAAAAAGACATTGCACTTTTCTATTTCGTTATTTGTCTGATTTGCAAATATAGACATAACTTTATTGTAGTCTTCAATGAAAATATCGCTAACCTGTTTACACTTTTTACAGTAGAAATGTGCATGAGGTTGAGGATTTGGATCAAAGTGTGTGATTCCGTCTCCAACTTCAATCGCCTGGATTTCTCCGATCTCGTTTAAGAACATCAGATTACGGTAAACTGTACCCAAAGACATCTTTGGATATTCTTCTTTAATTTCGTTATATAGCTTTTCTGCGGTAGGATGATCAATTCGTCCGCAAAGATATTCTCTTATCACGTTACGCTGTTTACTGTTTCTTCGCTGTAGCATAAATGGTGAATCCTATCTGTATTATTTTCATCTTTTGTCTTTACTTAGTATAAAGACATATTTTTGTTAATAAAGTAAATAAACGTAATTTTGTTAAGTTGGTATTGTTAAAAATAATAAACATAACTGTTCTTTTTAATGCAAAAATTTGTTTATATACAATATGTTTATTATTGAGACTATCTTAATAGTAGTAATTTCTATTAAGAAAATCAAGAAGATTTTTTATCATTTTTTCTAATGTGATAAACCATAAATAAATAAGAAAAAATGATAAATAATAGTGCAGAGGCAAGCCCGAAAACCTGCCTTGGTCCAAATATCGTCACAACAGCTGTACTGATAACAGGACCTAGGATGTTTCCACATTGAGATGCACTGTATAGAACAGAGAATGCCTTGGTCTGACTAGTGTGACTGATGTGTTTTGCAGTAATGGAATTTGCTGCCGGAATGGTGGCACAGATACATAAACCGAAAACAAACTGCATCATACTGAACATCAGAATGCTGCTCATGTGATACTGAAGCAGATAGGCGATGGAAGCTCCCAGAGAGCTTAACATCAGGACCTTTAAAAATCCTTTCTCAGAGCCAAACTTTGACCATAAAGGAGATGCCAGAACTCCGGCTATTCCGCTTAGAGAGAAGATTAAGCCTGATAGAGCCAGCGGTTCTTCAAAGGTGGTCATACTTTCTACATAATCTGCAAGAATAGGAACAACCATCATGATTACCGCTGAATTGATCACAATACAGCTGCATAGTGAAACTATAATCGGATCCTTTAATATGCCAAAGATTGGAATAATCTCACTGTCCTCACTATGCTGAATATGCTTTGGAGGCTCACTTAATAACACTATATTGATGACACAGATCAAAGCCACCAGTATAAAAATGCACAGATAGCTGTCTCTTACACCCATAAATTCAGCCATGATACCGCCAAAGGCTGGACCAATAATGGTTCCTAAAAGATTGATACTCTGTACATAGCCGATTCTTATCTGTGTCTTTTTATGATCTGAGGTTAAAGAGCTTGTAAAAGCCATAATTGCGGGCATCATACCACAGGCAAAGCCCTGCACGGCTCGAGCAAGACACAGCATTAGAGGTGTGGTTGCAAGATATGCGCACAGGTAGGATAGAAAAAGAATGAATGATACTCTAATCAGCATCTTTTTCTTTCCGAATTTATCAGCAAAATGTCCCCAGACAGGAGAAATAAAGATATTGACCACAAAGGTTACTGAATAGCACAGAGTAGTATATAAAGCCAGATCAGAGCTTACACAGTTTAAATCCTGCTTGAGATATACAGGTAGAAATGGCAGAACAAAGGTATTTGAGCTGCTTATTATAAATACATTCAGATAAAGCAGAATTAAGGTAAAAACTGAACTTTGCATGGTTATAAGCCCTAATCCTGTTTTGCCGTAATATCAGTAACCTTGACCTGATTGGCTGCCTTTTTGAAGGATTCAGGAGCAAAAAACAGTATATATAATCCCATGCACAGCATAAGAATTCCTGAAAATACATAGACATAGCTGTATGAGGTTAAAGTTACGATAATACTGCCTATAATTGGGCCTAAAGCGCCTCCCAGCATCTGAGCAGATGCCATAAGACCAAAGCCGATACCTCTTGATGAGGCTGGGGTAATCAGTACTAATATTGAGTTTGCTGATGGGAATATACCTGAGAAGCCAAGACCACAGATAAACTGAATTGCACCGAAGATAATAAGATTATCGGGTATACCCTGCATAGTCAGCATGAAACCTGCGAAAAGAAAGGCAACTGTTATGGTTTTTGCAAAGCCTTTTTTCTGTCCGGTTTTTCCCCAGAATGGAGATGCTATTGCACCAGCCAGACCTCCAGATGAGAGGATCAGACCTGATAGCAGGACTGCGTTTTCTGCATTTTCTGCCATACTCTGTACGTACAGAGCCATGATTGGCTGAATCTCCATAATGGCAAAATTAGTAAGACAGACACATAAAAGCAGAATGATGATGTTGATGTTCTTTAGACAGTCCATGGCTGAAACTGTCTTTCTGTCGGTTTTCTTAATCTCTTTGTCTGCAGGTGGCTCTTTTAGAATAAAGATACTTAGAAGGCATATGGCTAAGAGGGCAGTTGAACCGATAAAAAAGGAATTTCTCATGCCAAAGGAAGTGGCAAGAATTCCTCCGAACAGAGGTCCTAAAATACCGCCGCAGATGTTTGCACTCTGCATAAGACCCATGCTTAAACCAAGCTTATTCTTTGGAGTGTAGGCAGAGATCATTACAAGACATGCCGGCCATAATCCTGCTGCAATACCCTGAAAGGCTCTTACTAAAAACAGTTCAAATGGATTGGTAACGATACCGCCGAGAAAATAGGTAATGGATAAAAGAATACTTGATCTGATAATCATAGGTTTTTTGCCCATCTTATCAGACAGCTTTCCCCAGATTGGAGACATGAACGCACTTACGGCAAACGTAATGGAGAAGGTAAAGCCAGACCACATGGCGATTTCATCGCTGGTGGCATTAAGCTCATTCTGCATATACAGAGGAAGAAACGGTATCAGCATGGTATAACTTGAGCTCATCATTAAAGCAAAAGTTACCATCAGAGCTAATACAACTTTCCAGTTCATGTTTTATCCTAATTTATTATTATTTTAAATCTTGTGTGGGAAGAATACTTTTAATCTTTCTTTTGCGGTATCAGGGAAGATATAGCTTCCAATAATACTGAATACAAGTCCGCAGGCTGTTCCAATTACAATATTATGGAATGACATGAATTTAAAGCCGGTTGCCATACACATTGTATAAATTCCCAGACCGAATATGATTCCAAGCAGAGCTCCGCCGGCATTCATTTTCTTCCAGAATAGTCCAAGAACCAGAGGCCAGAGGAATGCAGATTCAAGTCCGCCGAAGGCAAACAGGTTAACCCACACTACAATATCCTGTGGATACATTGCTAATAGGATAGCAATAAAACCGATGAATGAAGTAATAAAAATTGTCACAAACTTATTGTTTGCACTAATTTTATCCTTCTTGTCCTCTTTTTTATCATTAAGCTGAGAGTAGATGTCAGAAACTACTGCTGATGATGCTGAAATCAGAAGTGAGCTTACTGTACTCATGGTTGCAGCTAGCGGTCCGATAATGGTTATTCCAGCCAGAATCGGATGCATATGAGTAGCTATCAGAACAGGAATAACCGCATCAGTACCATTTTCAGGCAGCTGCTGAATAACACCTCGTGACAGTACTCCTAACAAGGTCATACCGATCATAAGTGCACCGCAGACAACTGTTGCAACAAACATTGCCATGTGCAGATCACCGGTAGTTTTATAGGATAAGGCTCTTACAGCTGACTGAGGCAGGGCAACTGTGTAGAATCCAACCAAAAGCCATGCGGAGAACAGCAGTGAATATGGAAGAGCTCCGTTAGCTGTAACCTTAAGATTTGCTGAGATCCCATCTTCGCCGACGTTGGTATTTCTTATAACCTCCATGATGTTGGCAAGTCCGCCGCCATCCTTGATGATTACATATCCAAGAGTAATCATACCGGTTATCATCAGGAATGCACACAGTGTATCCGTAAGAACAACAGCCTTGAATCCGGATGAGGTGTAGATTACGGTTACTGAGGCAAAGATCAGAAGACCCAGCTTATAATCAAGACCTGTAATAGCTGTGAAAATCTGGGCACCGCCGATAAACTGTCCTACAACCATGGCAGTGAAGAAAATCAGTAATACGATGGACAGGAGCAGTGTTAATGATTTGTTTGCATAACGGTAGTGAATCACATCAATAATAGTGTATGCTTCAATCTTTCTGCCGATGCATGCAAGTCTTTTTCCAATCAGACCTAAAAGCAGAAAGCCTGTAATAATCTGAGGTGCTGCAAATACAACCCAGCCAAAACCAAGATTCCAGGCAACACCAGGACCAGAGATGAAAGAGCTTACAGAACCATAGGTTGCAACCAGTGTCATTGCCAGAACAATACCGCCTAGTGAACGGTTGGCAACAAAATACTCTTTTTTGAAATTTTCAGCCTTATTCAGATCTTTTTTGGCGTAGACGCCAATCATAATCATCAGAGCTAGAAAAACGAGAACTGGAACTAGTGTCATTTATTTATCTTCCAAATCAAAGTCTTTCATAAAGTATTTAATCAGTACAGCTACTCCTACAACAGAAAGCAGGTAGCCCCCGATGCAGGAGATTACAAACCATAAAGGCATCTGCCATAGTGTTGCCTGACAGTTCTGCAGTAAAAAAATAGCTCCCCAGAAAAATACGAATATCACCAGAGAAAGGATCAGCGTATATAGTGCTTCCTTATCCATCTGAACAAATTTCTTTGCATAATGATTGTGTTTACTGTTCATAGTCAAACTCGATTTCAAACAAAAAAATTGTGAATAATCCTTAGTCTGTGCGTTACCTGACTTTTACTGAAAGTTTAGGTGATTTTAAATGAAAAAAGCAGCTAATTTGTTTAGTTAGCTGCTTTCTACAATAAATACTGTTTTATTTAAGCAGTTTTTTTACAAAATCCTTTAATGAAGGTGCTAAATCAGGATTTCTCATAGCATATTCAATAAAGGTTTCAACATAACCCAGCTTATTACCGCAGTCATGTGATTTACCGACGATATTATAAGCCTCGATATCCATCATCTGCATCAGAATTTCGATGGTATCTGTCAGCTGGAACTCTCCACCTGCACCAATAGGTGTCTTCTTGAACAGTGACCAGATTTCTGCTGGCAGTACATAACGACCTACAACAGCTAGATCAGAAGGAGCCTCTTCAAGCTTTGGTTTTTCAACCATATCCTTGATCTTGCAGGATTCACCTGGCTTTAATACCTTGCCCTCAATGTTTACAATACCGTAGCTTGAAACACTCTCGTGAGGAACCTTCTCAACCATAATCTGAGGTGCACCGGTTGATTCAAATTTTCTAACCATGGCAGACAGGTTGTCTTTCTTAAGATCAGATGCCATGTCATCAATGATTACATCTGGAAGAATAACTGCAAAAGGATTCTTTCCTACGATAGGGAAGGCACATGAGATTGCGTGAGCCAAGCCCTTTGATTCACCCTGACGTACATTCAGAATTGAAACATCATTTGGAATAATGTTCTGAATCTCTGCTAAAAGCTGTCTTTTAACACGCTTTTCCAATGTTGCTTCCAACTCGAAAGAGGTATCGAAATGGTTTTCAATGGCATTCTTTGAAGCATGAGTTACCAGAACGATGTTTTTAATGTTTGCCTCAATTGCCTCGTTTACAACATACTGAATAAGAGGCTTGTCAACCAGAGGAATCATCTCCTTTGGAATGGCCTTGGTTGCAGGTAATAAACGGGTACCCAGTCCTGCGACAGGGATAACAGCATATTTAATGTTTCCGTAATTCTGATCTGGCATTTTTATACTCCAAATATTCTATTTTTCAATGTTTTTAATTATGTCTGGGTATTTTTTTAACAGCACAAAACCGCAGATTAACGCAAAAATACCATTTAAAATTGCGTTACCGAAGGTTTTGTAATCAACCCAAATTTCTTCTGCCTCTACCTCGGTTACACCGATAAGTGCAGGTAGATAGAATGCGATAACGATATTTAAAAGACCTGCTGCTACAAAGAAAACCATCCACCATACACTTAGTGTGTTATAGGCTTCCTGTGGCAGTGGCAGCTCCTTCTCAAACAGGAAGGCAAATGGATTTTTCTTCAGGATAAACTGGAACACAAAAATAGTAGCGGCGAACAGAAAGTTCACTACTGTAACCTTCCACTTGATAATTGATGGATCATTCAAGAGAACTGTTGGCAGACCGAACAGCAGAACAGCTGCAACTAAAAAAATCTGCATTCTTGAAAGCTGTTTGGTCATTGCATATTCAACTGCTGTCGCAATAACGCAGGCTACAACAATTACAGCTGTAGATAAAATCAGATTAGATGTCATTTTGTAGGTTATAAACCATAAAATGACAGGTAGAAACTGTAATACTTTTAACATGTTATTCCCAATTTATGTTGTGATTTCCGTTTCTTACTGAACGGTATTCTGTAACTCGGAGCTTTGTGGGGGTTCATCCTCATTCTGAGGAGCTCCGGTTTCATTTTGTGTAGGAACTATTTTATCATCAGTGGAGGCTGTTTTGTTATTCTGTTTCTGACTAAGTTCCTGTTCAAGCTGTTCTTTTGTCAGTAAATCATTTACCTTTAGTACTGGAGGCTCCATTCTTGAGTAGAAGATACCCTTGTTGTCTGCCTTGATGATTTTAATCTGCTCATCTAAAAATCTGATTTCATCTCCAAGGCTCAGATCGTAGCTTAAAGTTGGTTTTGAAATTGAGGTGCAGTCATTTACAGCAAACTTTAATGTATTACCGTCGCGTCCGAAGTAAACCAGCGATGGGGCACACAGCCCTTCAGTTGTATGGCTTTTCTTGGTTACAACATAGCTTATGGCATCATCGACTGCACATGAATTTACCTTCAGAGCCGACTTTACGCACAGTGTCTTTGGTGTCTTTTTTCTTATGACAAGATAATCAATCGGATCACAGACAGGGCAGCTTTTAACTTTCTGACCAGCTCCGTTGTCAGTTGAAAATAGAACCTCTTCCTCATCGAGCTGAAGTGCTCTGTATTCTCCCTGAGGGATGGTAATTGCGTTTGATACTGTATCAAATGGAATTATCAGGTAATGATTGGTGCAGGTTTCATCAGCAATTTTCAGAGATGAGCCTACCGCAGCAAATGCGGTTTCATTTGTTTTAGGTCTGTAGGAAAGATTGCATACGCTTATCTCTGATGCGTCTGCAACTTCCCAGCAGGATAATGCTAACGGTATAAGTAATAAAGACACTATTTTCATATGACTGTAGTATACCAAACTTACCTGTAACAAAAATGAAACGCAGATTAAAGAAAATCAATAATTTTTTGATTCTTAGAGAAAAATCAAGAAAACCACGGTATTGCTCCGTGGTTTTGGGGATTATTCGTTGAAAACACCAAAGTGTTCCATTGAGAATGCGACTCTCTCCTTGATTGAGAGTCGATGTTTTTTGGTAATTGCCTCTATCAGACGCAGTCTTGGCAGAAGTCCAGCGTTGTTACAGATCTGAATTGCAAGACCTGGACGGGCATTAAGCTCAAGAAGCATTGGACCTCTGTCTCTATCAAGAACGATATCTGTTCCGATATATCCAAGTCCAGACATGTCATAGCAGGATGAGGCCAGCTCTAAAACCTGATGCCAGTGAGGCACCTTAAGCTGACTTAAATCCTTGTCGGTATCAGGATGAATAGAGACCGGTTCATTGAACTGTACAGCACGAACTGCACGTCCTGTTCTCAGACAGATACCAACACCTACGGCACCCTGATGCAGATTTGCCTTTCCATCTGATGCAGCAGTTGAAAGTCTCATCATACTCATGATAGGGAAGCCCTGGAACACAATCACACGTGTATCAGGAACACCATCATAGCTGTAGCCTGAAAAAACATTATCAAAGTGAATCAGATCCTCAATTAAGGCGATATCCTGTTTTCCTCCTAATGAGAATAGACCAGCCAGAATATTGGTGATATGTCTTTTCAGCTCATGAGTAGGAATTTCCTGACCTGAAGCCTTAATAAAGTTTCCTGAGGTCTTTGATCTGTCCTTGATAACCAGAATTCCCTTACCGCCTGAACCGTGAGCAGGCTTGATACAGAACTCTGTATGCTCACCGATAATATTGAAGATATCCTCAACCTGATGCTGGTTCTCAACTGAACCAATCAGTACAGGTGTATTTACATGGTTTTCAAGTGCAATCTTTTTGGTTAAAAGCTTGTTATCAACCAGAGGAAACAGGGAACGCTTGTTGTATCTGCCAATGTAATTGACATTACGCTGGTTCATTCCCATGATACCGTCGTCTCTCATTTCAAATGGAGACGCATAACGGTTTTTAAAATCTTTTAACTTTTTAAGAAGATCCATTATTCATGATCCTTCTTTGTTTCTTCCTCTTCAACCATGTGCTGAGCCTGTTTCTTCCAGGTTCTGTAGGTGTTATGAGGATCAGCCTTAATCTCTTTTAATTCTTCTTTTAATCTTACAGCCTCAAGCTCGGTCTCATCACCGTTTCTATAGTTCTTGATCTGTACAGCAAGAGGCTTGAATCTCTTCATTTCAGACAGTCTGAAGCCGGTATAGTTACCCATAATAAGAACTAAAGCCAGAAGAATCAGCTGCAGACCTAAGAAGTTGAAGCTTAGGTGCTGGATGAAGAAGCTGCTCATTGTCAGGTATGCACATACTGCAACAAACAGTGAGCCGCCACCCTGCTTGATAACTTCCTTATAGCCTTCCTCTTCCCACAGAATACTCATTCTCTCAATTGTCCATGACAGAATAATCATAGGGAAGAATGTAATCTTAACACCCTCGGTAAGACCGATCTTGTAGGTAAAGAATGATATAAATCCAATCAGCGCAATAACTGTGATAATAACAGCCGAAATTCTGGCTACAAGCAGCAGATTAAGATGCGACAGCCAGGAGCGCACAATCAGACCTACGCCTACAATTGATACGAAGCCAATCAGACCAATCCATAATGAAGTCTGAAGGAATGACATTGCAATCAGAACAGGCATGAAGGTACCAGAGGTCTTGATACCAACGATAACACGAAGGAATACAACGATAACCACACCGATAGGAAGCAGTAGCAGAGTCTTGAACAGAGACTGCTCTTCAACAGGAAGTGCCTGAAGAGAGAATGGAATCAGCTCTTCACCTGCAACCATATCGATATTTGCCTTTCTGTTACCTGCTTCAATAGCACTTACAGAGTTGCTGATAGTTGTGAAGCTTACAGATGCATGCTTACCGCCTGCAACATCAAGAAGAGAAGTACCGTTATCTGTCCAGATAATCTGGTTTTTCTTCAGACCGCTGTGACCGTTATTTGGATCAAAAATCTTGTATTCTGTCTTGTCAAAAACTGCTACATAATTGTGTAGTCTCTGATTTCTTCTTCCATCTTTAAGATCAAGCACACCCACGGTTCTTGCGTGAACATGACCTAGATTCAGAATGTGAACCAGAAGCTCAGGCTTTGAGTATTTTGATAAAAGCAGAGAAGTGATTTCATTATCAAGTGAAAGCTCGTGAATAATCTGATTTGCAAATGAGTATGGATTTGAACTTCTTGAACTTGCGGTTGAGGCAATCTCTCTCATTGCTGTTGCATATGGTTCAGATTCAACGTTCTCAATTAAAGCTGGAACAATCATTGAGCTTTCCTGTGATTTCTCATCAACAAGAATATCAGCTGTATAGTAAAGGATCTGTAATCCCTGAGGATTTCTCTTGGTCCATTCTACAAAGGTGGTTCCGTCTTTTTTTACATAGTTAACACCGTAACCAAGAGAAGCGGTGTTCTGCTGTAGCTGTGTGAATCCTGGCTGAACTGCTGGCAGTGAAAGCTTAACCTCACTGGCCTCGCCAATGTTTGGCTCAAATTCAACCTTAGCCTCTACAGTCCAGATTTCTCTGGCCAGATTAGGAACGAATGGAACATTGAAGGTGATTCTCTGATAGGCAATCAGCAAAATACCTGCAAGAAAAAGAATTGCTGTAACAAAATAAAATATTCCGCGGGAAACCATTTTTTATCCTTGATAATCAGTATATTATGAACGACTCTTTTTAGAATTCTTAGATAGCTCTAAAGCTGCCTTTTCTTTCTCAGTCAGTTCTTTTTTCTTCTCATCTTTTTTCTTTTCGTCATTAGTCTTCTTTACAGGATCTTTCTTAATGGTAGGCTTGCTTCCATTTTCTGTTTCAATCTTATCTCTGACAGATGGTAAAGCCTTATCAGGATTGGTTCCAAGACTCTGTGCCTTGTCTGCTGACAGGGTAGCAATCTGACCGCCTGCATTTTCTTTCTGCATCTCGTCATATTTCTGATTTACATCGATACCTTTCTTTTTGTTATCTACGTAATCATCAATAGAGATAATCAGCAGTCCATCCTTGTCTGCACGTTTCTGAACATTGTTTCTTGATACATCAACTACAGCAATGTCTGTCAGAAGGTTTCTGCCGATCAGCAGGGCAAACTGCATCTGAGTTCTGTCAATCAGGTTGAACTCAGCTTCGGTTGAATAGTCGCCGATTTTGATATTCAGTTTAACAACTGAACGGTAGCTGTAACCGTCAATTGAAGACTGTCTTAATCTGGTCTGTTTTACATATGGTGCTTCAACATTGATAGTACGGTCATTGTGAACAATATTAAAACGAAGCCACTTCTTTCCGTTTCGTTCAAATTCAACAACATCTGAGGCGCTGATGGAAGACTGGGATGCACCGGTATCGATACGGGCATCGATGGTTGCGTTTGCTTCCTTTACATAAACATATTCTTTCTGACCTAAAATCATCTTTCCGTCAGGAGTCTGCAGATTATAGTTGCGCAGAGGTTTAATCATCTTTCCTCCAAGGCTTTCGCGTTCTGCAAGAATAGCATCGTATACATACTGATTCTGTCTCTGTACTGATTTTAGTTCTTCTAAAACCTGTCTGTGCAGCTTTAAATTAGCATTCTCAATTTCAGATTTGAGTCCGCTTAAAGTAGCTCTCTGAGAATTTAACTCCCCATTGATGCTGTCAATGGTTCCATTAAGTTTGGTGAATTTATCATTTAAATCTTCATCTGAAGATGTTGCCAAAGCAGACTGGCAAACAAAAAAAACGGCAGTGGCTAGTAATTTTGCATTAAGACGCATTTTTATTGTCCATACTATTATGTGGAAATTTCCAACCGTGAAATATAGCACAAATCACAGATGGCGATTAAGCATTGGCCAAAATTATTTAAAATAATTTAGTTGATTTTTTCTATTTTTTTGCTTGTTTGATTGTTTGGGATTCTCATTGTAATTTTGTTGACTTAGATCTCGATTAGCTGTAAATGATAATAATAATTATTACTAATAATTGAAAACTGTTTTTCTTTTAATTAATATATAGATAGGTTATTTCCAAAATGTTGTGAACTTTATCTCTATATTAATAAGGTGTCTTTATGAGAAATCAGATGAACATAAGTCGTTTAAGACCAGATCACTCAGGATGTGTCGGTACAGGAGTTCCTTTCCAGAGAATAAGACGAGTAACAGGTTATCTTGTCGGTACTCTGGACCGATTCAATGACGGTAAAAGAGCAGAGGAGTCTCAGAGAGTAAAGCATCTGCACCTATCCTAAGTATCCTGCTCTAATATAGGACCTTGTTTTTTCCTATTGAAATTGTGATCTTTGCTCATATAATAGGGAAAAATTTTCTTGTTTATTAAGGTCCTAGTATTATGAAAAAATTATCTCTCCTATTTTTAGGTGTTGCTCTTTCCTTAAATGCATCTGCTGCATGGCAGATTACTCCATACGGCTATTTCTCATCTAAGGCTGATGTAAAAGGCTCTTCAAACAAGGCTTCATATTCTGTTTACGGTTTTGATGCCAAGAATGAACATTTCGGCTTTGGTTACAAGAGAACCTCATATGACTTCGACAGAAAAGAAGGTTTTGATGATCTTAACCTGATCTATGGTTCTGTTAACTATGCAGACCAGCTTGTTGGTAACCTAGGTTATGCCGTAGGTACCTACCTGTCATTTGGTTTTGAAGATGAAATCAAGGTTTCAAAGAGCTATGATCTGGTTCCAACTGCAGCATTAACCTATGATTTTGAAAACGACTGGTCAATGATTGCTGGTGCTGGTGTTTCTTTCAACAAGGCTAACAATTTCGGATTTGGTATTATCGGTCTTAAGTACAGAGAACCATCAGATATGGGCTTATCAGCATCAATTGCATATCCAAGAACCATGGTTAACTACAGATTTACCGAGGTATTTGCTGTAGGCGCTGATGCCGGTGCTATCCGTGGCGGCCATTACTATCTTGATAACTCAAGAACCTACGCTTTTGAGAAGGGATATGAGGCTAATCTGTATGCTCTGATTACCCCAATCAGCCAGTTATCAATCAAGGCTGGTGTTGGCTACAATATCGACAGACAGATTAAGTTCTATGAGAACAGAACCTATGTTGGCAAGATGAAGTTTGAAAACGAAACCAACTTCTTTGTTAACGGTTCTCTATCATTCTAAAGTCTGATTATTTTTTTATTACGCAGTTACAGTAAAAAGCTGTAACTGCATCTTTGCTAATCCTTTCTTATAAATCCGTATACTTTTTTCAGAGTCAGTCCCTGTATAACAGTGGTGAAGAACACTATTGCATAGGTTGCTCCCATTATGTACTGGAAATGCTCTTCGCTGACCATATTCTGTGTACTCATAGCAAGAGCAATGCACAGTCCTCCTCTGAGTCCACCCCAGGTCATAAGTGTAGTAAATCCGTTTCTTGAGAAGTTGTCTGGTATTTCCTTTATAAAGAAGGTGCAGAAATAGACGCTTGCTCCTCTGCCAATAAGATTACTGAAGATAGTTGCAAGACAGATTACCAGCACGGCATTCATGTTCATGATGAGAAGTACAGATAGGCCCATGATGACATAGAGTACTGAATTTAGAAAATGATCAATGGCCTCCCAGCAGACATCAAAATTGCCAAATGATGCCTGAACATCCTCAGTCTGTTTTTCTCTCCAGCTGGAGAACATGATTCCGCAGACAACACAGGCAATAGCTCCTGAACAGTTAAAGTACTGACAGAGTATGTATGAGAGTGAAACACAGAGAAGACTTATATATATTCTCTGTTTGAAATCATCTTCCTTGCTTAGAAGATTAAAGCAGACAAAGCTTACAAGGGCACCTATGACCATGGCTCCTGCCAGCTGGTGAATAAGCACTGAAAAGACTGTGCTGTCAGGAGTTGCATTGGCAATTACAAGACCAGAGAAGCAGACAAATACCGCAACACCTACACCGTCATTAAGAAGAGATTCTGCCTCGATTAAAAAACCGGTTTTCTGTGGCAGACCGAATTTGTTAAGAATACTTGTTGCTGCAATAGGATCGGTTGGTGAGATGATACTTCCTAGCATCAGACATTCGGCAAAGGACATACCGATTGAAAAGACTCGGACAAAGGCGTAGAAAATCAGACCGTAGATTACAGCACCGAGAAATGTTGCCAGAAATGAATATATGCCGACTGATCTGGCCTGTTTTAAAAAGTCTGATATTTTCAGATGACAGGCTCCTGCAAAAAGCATAAAGCACAGAGCTCCGTCCATCAGGAATGATTCTATGTTGATTGGCTGTAATTTATCCAGAACTTTACCTATAGAGGTATCCAGAAAAAAGTTGCTCAGTCCGATAAAGACGGTTCCTAATACTGTTGCAAAAAGCATTAGAGCTATTTCATAGGAAAAATGAAAGAATTTTCTGTTAATGAAGTTAAATACTATAACCAAAAACAGCAGGGTAATTATAAGAGGAAGAAAATCAGTCATTACATGTATCCTAAATGCCTAACATACATGGTTATTATAGGTTGCGGCATATATAAGCTTGAGCGTGGATTGTGCTGTTTGAGACATTGTCTACAAAAAAGCATAATCCCTGTGCCTGTATTTTTTGAGGAAGATGAAGTGGTTGATTCAAAATACGAACAGCATCATATTTTTTCGGCACATGTTTTTTATTGATTTTTTTTGTTAAAATACACAACACTTAAAAATCAATACAGTAAAGAGTAGTATAATTTGTCCTGTTCTTGAATTTACTGATTATTGTAACAGGTCAGATACGTCGATTGTTTTGACTGCTGTTTGCGGTTTTATGTAACACATTTGTTGATGGGATCGCAGATTTAAAGGATTTCATAAATAAACTTTCACGGAATTCTTTTTATCGGGAATTTTGTGGAGAAGTTTTTTTAAATTTTATTTATTAAGGTACAGTTAATATGAGTTGGCTTGAGAATCTTTTACACAAAGCAACACCATCAATTATTGGTGGAACCAAACACGAGATCCCTGAAGGTGTTTGGACAAAATGTTCAGCTTGTGATCAGGTTTTATATAGAGCAGAGTTAGAAAGAAATCTAAATGTCTGCCCTAAGTGCGGTCATCATATGCACATCAAGGCAAGAGTTCGTCTTGATTCATTCCTGGATAAGGATGGCAGAGAGGAGCTTGCTGAGGATTTAGAGCCAAAGGATATTCTAAAATTCAAGGATCTTAAGAAGTACAAGGATAGATTCACCGCAGCTCAGAAAAAGTCTGGCGAAAAGGATGCTATTGTTGTAATCAAAGGTTCTCTAAAAGGCCTTCCTGTTGTTGCCTGTGCTTTTGAGTTTGATTTCATGGCTGGTTCCATGGGCTCAGTTGTTGGTGCAAGATTCTGTGCCGCTGTTGAGGAATGTCTACGTACCCACCGTGCTTTAATCTGCTTTGCAACCTCAGGTGGTGCACGTATGCAGGAGTCATTATTCTCACTTATGCAGATGGCTAAGACCTCTGCTGCTCTTGCTAAGCTATCAAAGGCTCATCTTCCATTTATCAGTGTTCTGACCGACCCAACCATGGGTGGTGTTAGTGCTTCACTTGCAATGCTTGGTGATGTTAATATCGCAGAGCCAAATGCTCTGATTGGTTTCGCTGGTCCTCGTGTTATTGAGCAGACTGTTAGAGAGAAACTTCCAGAGGGCTTCCAGAGAGCTGAGTTCCTGGTTGAAAAGGGTGCTATCGATATGATCGTAACCAGAGCTCGCATGAGAGATGAGGTCGCAGATCTTGTTGCACTTCTTTTAGGTTCTCAGAATCCAGACACTCCTCTGATTGAGGTAAAGACTGCAGCTAAACACCGTAAGAAAGCTCAGAAGACCCAGAATTCTGTTGACGCTCAGGTAGTTGAATCTTCAGATGTTAAGATTTAGGACATTATTCTCTGCTTAGGCAGAGAATTTTGTTGATATAGGATGACTAATAAAAATAATAGTGATAAGCCTGGCTCTCTTGATGCCTGGCTTGATTATATAGAAGGCCTAAATCCAACTAAGATGGAGCTGGGCCTTTCTCGTGTTCAGAAAGTTATTTCCAGACTTTCTTTAGATTCTCTTAAACAAGCATTAAAAATCGAAATCGCAGGAACAAACGGTAAGGGCTCAACTGCTGCTCTTGTTTCTTCTGCACTTTCTTTCAGCGGTATTTCTACCGGCCTGTATACCTCTCCTCACTTACTAAAGTTCAATGAACGAATTATGATTGACGGGACTCCTGTCAGTGATGAACTTTTATGTGAAGCTTTTTCTCTGGTATATGACAATTCTAAGGATGTTCCGTTAACCTATTTTGAGTTCACAACATTAGCCGGCTTTGTATGTTTTGACAGAGCCAAGGTTAAAGTTGCTGTTATGGAAATAGGTCTTGGCGGCCGACTTGATGCTGTTAATGCTCTTGATTCCGACATAAGTGTGATTACCTCAATTGGTCTTGATCATACTCATATCCTTGGAGATACTCTTGAGAAGATTGCTGAGGAAAAGGCCGGTATCATCAAAGATAATTCTGTTGTGGTTGTTGGCAGGATGAAGCCAGAACCTTTATATAGAATTTCTCAGATCTGCAAGGAACGCAATGCCTCTCTACATGTTGAAGGTGTTGATTTTAGCGGTGTATTTGATACAAAATTCAGATATGTGCAGAAGGGAAGTTCGATTGTTACTTCATTTGAATATCCTAAGCCACGAATTCCAGAGATTTGTGCTCCTGTTGCTCTGAAAGTTATTCATCTGCTTTTGGAAAAAGGGTATAAAATCTCAGGTAGTGCTATAGTTAAAGCCATAACAGAGGTGTCACTGCCTGGTCGTATGCAGTGTGTGCATCACAGTCCTTCGATTTATCTGGATGTTGCACATAATCCTCCTGCAGCAGAGCATTTAAGAGATGTTCTTAATAAAAAGACCAAGTTAGCTAAAAGACGTGCTGTTATTGGTATGCTAAAGGATAAGGATATAGAATCAGTTCTAAAGATCCTTAAAGACTCCTTTGATAATTTTTATGTATCTTCTCTGCCTACAGAGCGAGGAGAAAAAGCCCAAAGACTGTATAATGCTCTAATTGCAGATGGTGTTGATAAAGATTTGGTAAAATCATATTCAACAGTTGAAGAGTCTTTGAATGACTGTTTGGCTGATGCAGAAATCAATGATGAAATTTATGTAATCGGCTCATTTGTTACTGTAACCGAAGCTGTTAAGGCTTTAAAGACAACAAATATCGGGAACTAATATGACTGAGAATAACGAAACAACTAAAAAAGAAGGAAAGACTATTTCTAAAAGCCTGAGAAACAGAATTGTGGGCTTTCTGGTTTTATTATCAGTTATTCTGATTTTTATGCCATTCCTGATGAAGGATGATGTTGTTGCAAAGAAGAATACAGATGCAATTGCAATCACACCTGAAGGCGCTGTAACTGACAATAACGGTCAGCTGGTATCTGCAGGTGAGCATGACTATTCTGATCTGCTTGAGCCTATTGATGATTCTGTTTCCAAGACTCAGGTTCAGCCAAAGGCAGATTCTCCTTTTGATGCCTTAAAGACAAAGCAGTCTGATACAGCAAGTTCTAATACTGTTGATGTTGCAGAAATTCCAGATGACAACATGTTTGCATCATCTGAGCTTGAGGTTGCAACTCCAACCAATTCATCTCAGAGTGCCACTCTTCCAAGTGTTTCTAATCAGACTGTAAAGAGTGAAACCTTAAAATCAAGCCACTCAGCAGCTGCTGCCGCTCCAAAGGCAAATACTCAGACGACTGCAGCTCCAAAGGCAGAAGCAAATGCTTTAGCTTCTGGAAACTATGCTGCTCAGGTTGGAGTGTTCTCTAAGAAGGCTGGCGCTCAGCAGGTTATCTCTCAGTTAAAGAGTGCTGGTTTTTCTCCTGTTACTCAGAATGTTAATATCAATGGAAAGCCTTTAATTAAGGTTTACGCCGGAACCTCAAAGAATAGAGCTTCAGTACAGGGTATCTGTCAGAGAGTTCAGGCAAAGACCAAGATTAAATGTATGGTTCAGACTTTATAAAACGGCTTGAAATCCTACGATACTAAATCGTAGTCATTACAGAAGGTGACCAAATGCAGATTGATGAACTAACAGCCTACCTTTCATCTTATCTTGATGTTGGAGCATTTCATGATGCTTCACTGAACGGACTGCAGATCGAAGGTTTTAAGAACTGCACTAAAATCGCAACCGCGGTTACAGCTTCTCTTGAGGCAATTGATGCAGCAATTGAAGAAGGTGCAGATACACTTCTGGTTCATCATGGTCTTCTCTGGAAGGGGCAGATGTCTCCTATCTGCGGAACCTTAAAGGAAAGATATTCCGCAATTCTGGAGTCAAATATCAATCTTCTGGCATATCACCTTCCTCTTGATGCCAACATGGAAGTTGGTAACAACAGCTATCTGTGCCATCTTCTGGATTTAAAGAATATTGATTATGTAAGCCCTGGCGACCCATCTTCAATTGCCATGAAGGGCTCTTTTTCAAAGAAACAATCAATAAGTGAAATAGCATCTTTACTTGCAGATTCTCTTCAGACTTCAGTTTCGGTCTTAGGTCACTGCGATAGAGATACTCTTATCTCAGATGTAACCGTATGTTCAGGTTCAGGCTCGTTCCTGATTGACTCAAATTATGTTCCTGGCTTTCAGGCTTTGATTACAGGTGATGTGAATGAGCAGACCTATCATATGTCCAAGGAAACAGGTACTCCTGTTTTTGTTTTAGGACATGACGCCTCAGAACAGGGCGGCATCAAACTTTTAGGCGATCATATTGCCCGCAGGTTTGATATTGAACATATTCATCTGCATTTTAATGTCGAAAACGAAGTAAGTATCTATGACTACTCAGACAAATAATTCAGAACTGTCTCCTGAAGCAATATTAGTAAGAGATGCCTTAATAAGGCACGGACTGGAATCTCCTTGGGTGGATAACGGACTGACATCTGAAGAGAAGAAGGATATCATCCGTTCTCATATGTCATCCATTATGACTACCTTAGGTCTTGATCTGTCAGATGACTCTCTTTCAGAAACTCCATCCCGTGTTGCAAGAATGTTTGTAGATGAAGTCTTTTCAGGACTTGATTACAGAAATTTTCCAAAAGTTAGTGTATTTGAAAACAAGATGCATTTTGATGAAATGGTAAAGGTATGCAATATTACCGTTACATCAACCTGCGAACATCATTTTGTTGTTATGGATGGTGTGGCTAAAGTGGCCTATATGCCATCGGATAAAATTATTGGTTTATCCAAGGTTAACCGTATAGTTCAGTTTTTTGGTCACAGACCTCAGGTGCAGGAAAGACTTACACAGCAGATAAAAGTAGCTCTACAGACTCTACTGGATACTAAAAATGTTGCTGTAACCATCACTGCTACACATTACTGTGTAAAATCCAGAGGGGTTAAGGATCAGACTTCTGAGACCACAACAACAGCCTTAGGTGGTCTTTTCAAGACCAACCCATCATCAAGACATGAGTTTTTAACTGATTAAAGAAGGTTTTTTATGAGAAATCCTGATTATAAGGTTGCTTTGATTGTTCCTGTTTATAACGAACATGAAACAGTTGAAACTTTTGTTAAAACAGTTAATGAAAAGTTAGCTGCAGAGATTGAGCATATTGAAATTGTATTTATTGATGACGGCTCATCAGATAATACTGTAGAACTTATTGAAAAACTTCAGAAAAATGACAAGAAGATCAGCTTAATCAGACTATCAAGAAATTTCGGTAAGGAAGCAGCTATGTCTGCTGCCCTTGATCTTGTTCAGTCAGATGCAATTGTTCCTATTGATGTTGATCTGCAGGATCCTCCTGAGCTGGTTCTGGAATTCATCAGAATCTGGCGTGACGAGGGAATCGATACTGTATACGGTGTAAGAGAGGACCGTTCAAGTGATACCAACACTAAGCGTGTATCATCAGAGGGCTTCTATTATGTATTCAACAAGATGTCAGGAAAGGTCAAGATCCCTTCAAATGTTGGTGATTTCAGACTGATTGATAGAAAGATTATTGATATTCTGAAGACTTTGAAGGAACGTAATCGTTTCATGAAGGCTCTTTATGCATGGCCAGGCTTCAGCTCAAAGGGGGTTGGCTATACAAGACCAGAAAGAGTTGCAGGTGAGACCAAGTGGAATTACTGGAAGCTCTGGAACTTTGCATTGGACGGTATTTTTGCCTTCTCATCACTGCCTTTAAAGGTATGGTCATATATTGGTGGCTTTATTGGACTTCTGTCTCTGATCTACATGACCTGGAATATTTTTAAGACCATGATTTTCGGTAACCCAACCGCCGGTTATACAACCTTGATCTGTGTGATCCTGTTTTTAGGTGCAGTTCAGCTGATATCAATCGGTATTCTTGGTGAATATGTGGGCAGATTATCTCAGGAAGTTAAAGGGAGACCTGTGTATGTTGCTCAGTCAATTACTGGTCCTCTTGCAAAGAAGATTCCTCAGGGAATCTCATCTACCGAGGTTGGTATTGCCTACAACTCAAATGAGAACAGTGTAAAAAAGCTTACTTCTAAAGAAGAAGTTAAAGCCTAATATAGTCTCAGCATGGTCAGTGTCTGTTAATAGAGCGGATACTGACCTTATGTATTTAAGTAGAATTAACTTTTGCGCTTTTGCGCTCTGTTCCACTTTCATAAGTGGATTTTGTTTGTAGAGAATATGGATTCTAAGAAAAGTTTTTACGAGCTTGTAAGGTTTGTTATAGTTGGTGGAGCTGCAACTCTGGTAGATCTTGCTGTTACTACTGCTCTGGTTTTTGCAACATCATTACATGAGAATATTATTACAAGTGTTGCTTTTATAACTGCATTCTGGGTTTCTTATTTTGGTCATAAGAATTTTACTTTCAAAAAAGACGGCAGTGCTGTATCTTTTTTCATTCTGGCAGTTTCAACTCTTGTAATCCGTAATATCATTGTATGGGGACTGGTACTCTGCAATATAAGAGGTTTACCAGCTCTGATTACTGCAATGGTTGCTGTAACTGCTATTACTTATTTTGTTGCTAAGTTTAAGATTTTCAAAGGCTGATTCAAGGAGTTTTTGTGCGCATTGCCTTAGGTATTGAATACGAGGGAAGTAATTACGCTGGATTTCAACGCCAGAGTACTTTAAAGACAGTACAGGGCGAGTTGGAAAGAGCTCTTTCTATTATTGCCGATGAGGAGATACAGCTTCAGTGTGCTGGCAGAACCGATGCCGGTGTAAACGCCACAGGTCAGGTTGTTCATTTTGATGTGACAAAGGAGAGACCTGACAGAGGCTGGATTATGGGTACTAACAATAATCTTCCAAATGATATTGCTGTAACCTGGGCTAAACACGTGGATGATTCTTTTCATGCCCGTTTTTCTGCCAGAGCAAGACGTTACAGATATATCATTCAGAATACTCTTTACAGACCTGGTATTCTGAATAAAGGTGTTTCTGTATATCAGGGAGATTATGATGTTGATCTGATGCAGGAAGCTGCCGACTATATTCTTGGCGAGCATGATTTCAGTTCATTCAGAGCATCCGAAGATGAGTCACGATCATCAAACCGCTGTGTTCATTTCTGCAAGGTATACAGATATGGTCAGTATATCGTTTTTGATATTGCTGCCAATGCATTTCTGATGCACATGGTAAGAAATATTGTGGGCTCTCTTTTAACTGTAGGCAATAAGACCAATTCAGTTCAGTGGTTCAGAGACATGTTTGATGCCAAGGATCGAAATCTTGCAGGCCCAACAGCTAAGCCACATGGTCTTTATCTTGTGGATGTAAGTTACCCGGCAGAATTTAATTTACCTAAAAGACAATGTATTGGTCCAATCTGGATGCCATAGCATGTTACAATACTAAAAAAATTAGGACACGTTATGTTTAATATTCCAAATATTCTTACTTTGATCAGACTAGGCCTGATTCCAGTATTCATTATGCTGTTTTATATGCCTTCTGATATGTCGAATTTCTATGCGGCAATTGTCTTTGTAATAGCAGCGCTGACTGACCTGCTTGACGGTTACCTTGCAAGAAGAATGAAGCTTACCACTAAGTTTGGAGCTTTCCTTGATCCTGTGGCAGACAAGATCATTGTGTGTACAGCTCTGGTTCTGATTGTTGAGCATTATTCTCTTTACAGGGATGTTCTGTATCCTCATTTAGGTAAGTTTATTACAATCCCTGCCATGATTATTATTGCAAGAGAAATTACTGTCTCTGCACTAAGAGAGTGGATGGCTGAGCTTGGCAAGAGAGCCAATGTGGCTGTTAGCTGGATCGGCAAGTGGAAGACTACTATTCAGCTGATTGCTATTTCCGGATTAATCTGGCGTTATAACGAGGTTATGATTTATGCCGGTGTGGTTGCACTTATCATTGCAACTGTTCTTACTATCTGGTCAATGATGATTTATCTGAAGGCTGGATGGGTATACATGAAAGAAGAAAAATAGAATTAATTTCTTTGTTTAATAGATTATTCTATTTTTATTTTACAAAAGTTTTAATAAAGTCGATTTATAAGGCTTTCTTTAGAAAAAACACTAAGTTAATTACGAAAAAATAATAAAAATTTAATAAAAAAAGGCTTTATTTTTTCAAAAAAACTCCTTATAATGCATTCCGTTTTCAACGGATGGATGGCAGAGCGGTTGAATGCAACGGTCTTGAAAACCGTCGAGGGTT
>NZ_FUXX01000042.1 GCF_900167015.1 Succinivibrio dextrinosolvens DSM 3072 | reverse complement strand
AAAGAGCCACAAAGCTTTCTTGGCATGGATTACTCCATGCATGATTTGTATGTAGATAGTGAAGGTAATAAAGGAGAATACGAACGCTTCTATAGAAAGTCAGAGCAAAAGCTGAAAAGAGAACAGAGAAAGCTTTCTCTGATGAAGAAAGGTTCTAAGAATAGAGCCAAACAAAGAATTAAAGTAGCAAAAGTCCACGAAAAAATAGCCAACAGCAGAAAAGATTTTCTGCATAAAAAATCACGACAGATAGCCAATGTCTATGATTGTGTATGTATTGAAAATCTTGATATGAAAGGTATGTCTCAAAGTCTGAATTTTGGAAAATCAGTTCATGATAATGCTTTTGGCATGTTCATGGAAATGCTTTCCTATAAACTTAAAAGACAAGGAAAATATCTGGTAGAGGTTGATAAGTTTTATCCAAGCTCTCAGCTATGTTCTGTCTGTGGATATCAGAACAAGGAAACCAAGGATTTATCCTTAAGAGAATGGATTTGTCCTCATTGTGGAACCAGACATGACAGAGATATCAATGCAGCTGTAAATCTTCTAAAAGAAGGCAAAAGACTTTTGCTAAATCAAATAAAAAAGAACCGAGGGGCACTCGGGGATAGCCTGTTGTGAGGTAAAAGCTCACTGCTTAGCTCATTAGAGCTATCGAACAGGAAGCCCCTACCTCTACAGGTAGGGGAGGATGTCACACGGTCATAAAGACTTTTTTACTAATGAGTCTTTTCCTGACCTCTGTTTCTTCTGGCCTTGTGAGAATGTCTTCTTCTTGCCTCAATCTTTGCAAGTCTTCCGGTTAAGGTCTCTGAAGGTCCATAGATAGGATCCTGACCTGCAAGGAATCTGTTCTCATAGTCATTTACAGCCTTGATAATCAGCTTGTATAGACCAATAACAGCGATGATATTTGGAATTACCATCAGACCGTTGAACATATCTGCGAGCTCCCAAACTAGTTCTACCTTTAACATAGAACCGGTCATAAGGAAGCAGAGCACGATAACTGAGAAGATATTTATTACCTTGTAGCCGAACAGGTATCTGACGTTCTGGGCGGCAAAGAAATACCATCCAACGATTGTAGTGAATGCTGCAAAGAACAGACATACAGCAACGAATCCAGAACCAGCATCACCCATGCCTTTTACGAAAGCGGCCTGAGTAAGCATAATACCAGTGGTCTTACCATCTAATGAGCCGGTTACCATAATAACCAGAGCTGTCGCGGTAAGAACGACAAAGGTATCAATGAAAAGACCAACAATAGCGGCAAGACCCTGTTCTACAGGATGCTTAACTCTTGCTACAGCGTGAGCATGAGGTGTAGAACCCATACCAGCTTCATTAGAGAAAAGTCCTCTTGCAACACCATATCTGATTGCTTCTTTAACAGTTGCACCGATGACACCACCTGTTGCTGCTGAAGGAGAAAATGCGCCAACAAAAATTGCTTTAAATGTTGGAAGAATTTCTGCGTAGTTTGTCAGCATGATGTAGATTGCACCAAGTACATATACTGAAGCCATCAGAGGAACTAATTTTTCAGTAAATCCTGCGATACGGCTGATTCCACCAATGAAGATGAAACCTGCAAGCATAATGATAAATAATCCTGTGATTTCGGTTGGAATACCGAAAGCAGAATCAAAGGCTGTTGAAATTGAGTTAGCCTGAACCATTACACCGATAAAGCCTAAAGCAATGATGGTCAGAATAGAGAATAGGGCAGCCATTGGTTTATTTCCTAAACCGTGCTTAATGTAGTAAGCAGGACCACCTGTTATTCTTCCTTCTGTATCCTTTGTTCTATATAGCTGACCAAGAATTGCCTCTGAGAAAATGGTTGCCATACCAAAGAAAGCGGCAAGCCACATCCAGAACACAGCACCTGGACCACCCATAGCCATTGCAGTGGCAACACCAGCAAGATTACCTGTACCCACCTGAGCAGCGATAGCTGTTGCCAGTGACTGGAAGGAGGTCATTCCATGGTTACCTGCTTTTTCACCGTTAAATGACAGGCCGCCGAATACGTGTTTAAAGGCGCGTCCAAATTGACGGATTTGCACAAAGCGAAGCTGAAAGGTAAAGAAGATACCTGCGCCAACCAGCACTGGAATAAGACACCAGGGACCCCATAGGATAGAGTTGATGTCGATAATTATTTGAGTTAAATAATCCATGTTGATATTTGAAAAAAGTTAAAAATAAAAGACAGCTGAGTGTCTTCACCGAGGCGTATTGTAGCAAAAAAAAGGCAAGAATACCCGTTTCTGGAGGTGAGATCACATTTTGCTGCGGCAACTGCATTATTTTGGTGAGAATTCAGTGCTGAATTCCTGAGTTATTCATACCTACAGTTTTGATAACTGTGATAAAAATGCCAATTCAGAGAACCTTAAGGATAATTTTGTGAGAGTTGTTTAAACAATTGAAGATCAGCCTTAAATAATCCACCAAAAATGATATAAGAAAATATCTGGACGGTGATGTTTATGTGTAAAGATATAACAACAAAGAACAATTCTTTAAATCTCATTTTTCTTTTTGTTTTTTATTTAATTAACAGTCTTGGAATAATTCTTTCCCACTGTCTGAGTCTTCCTTTATGGCTTGATTCTATCGGAACGATGTTCTGTGTTTATTTTTATGGCATTTATGCAGGACTCCTGTGTATTCCAGTAAATATCGCCACTTTATTTTTTATTGATTCCTTTAATTTCGTGTCCCCGGCAGTTGCTCTTTTTTTAATATATGGAACCTTGCATTTTAAGAAAAAGAACAGTCTTGATGTAAATTCCACAATGATCTTTTCTGCCTTTGTTATCTTTTTCTCATTTATTATTTCTCTATGTATCAACATGGTTGATAACCGTCAGCTGACTGAAAACCTCTGGGGCAGTTCCATTATTTCTTTCTGCAATGACAACAGTATTCACCATGTGGGATTACTTCTGGCATCCTTCTACCTTGAATTTATGGATAAGCTTATAAGTATCCTGGTCTTTTACGGAGGAATTCATTTTTTAGTGAACCGAACCGGCTGGTTAAAAAAATCTGAAGAAATCAAGGCGGAAAAAAATGAAAATGCGGGAAATCTTCTTTTAGTCTTTTTTACATTAGCTCTCGGTGCTGTTCTTAATAATCCTTGCTCCTCATATGCAGATGAAAACATAACCGATTCTCCAAAAATTACTGTTTCTATGCCAGAGCAGCTGTCGTTCTCTGTACAGCAGACTGTTATCAATCAGAAAAACGGGCTTATCTCAGGTAACGTTACCTCACTGTGTTCAACATCAGATGGCTATATCTGGATAGGTTCATATGCAGGATTGCTAAAGTACGATGGAAAATCCTTTAAACGCGATGAAAGCTTTAATGGCATTCGCAATGTCAAAACAATGTATGCTGAAGGCGACAGACTTTGGGTAGGAACAACAGATCAGGGTATTTTTAGTCTGGAGAATGGCAGAATAACAAATCATCTGACTGAAAAGGAAGGACTATTATCAGACTATATCAGTGGTATTACCTCTGATGACAATAACAATATCTATATAGCAACTCCTGGCGGTATCAGCATTCTTAAGTCGGAAGGAGGAGAATACACTATCAGTTCTGTCTATAAGGATGGTAATTTTATCTCCGTAAGCTCTGGTTTAGGTCATGTTTTTGCTATTGAACTTAATGGCATTGTTCACTGTTTTAGAAATTTACAGGAAGCTTTCAGAATCGAGCCATCTGAACAAACCAGCTACACTTCAGCTCTGTACAGTGATGACGGCTTTCTGTATCTATCCGATACCTCCAATAGAATCAGCAGATTCACCCTTGATAATGAACGTTTTGTAAAGGTTGCTGAGTTTTCCAATAAAAAAATGCATGGCGTCAAATCTATGATGTACAGTTCACTGGGGGAAAAGTATAAAACTGTCTTTATCAGTTCGGATTCTGGAATTTTCTTTATCAAAGGTGATTCCATAAGCAAAATTGAAACAGAAAACTTCAGTGATTCTATAGAGCAGGGAATCAGAGATTTTCAGGGAAATCTCTGGTTTGCATCCAGCAGACTCGGACTTGTGAAGTTTTTCCTTTCTCCTGTTGTCATGGTTCCTGCACTGAAAGATCAGGTCGTAAACTGTATTGCAAAGTGGCATGGTAATTACCTGTTCGGTACAGATTTCGGTATTAAGGCTTATGCTTCTGATTTAAAAACACCGTTGAGTTTTGACTTTACTCAGCTTTTGGAAGGTGTACGTATCCGTGATGTCTATGTCGACAGCTCAGATTACCTCTGGATCTGTACTTATGGCAAAGGTGTTTTCAGAGTAAAGGATAAAATAGAACATTTCTCTGTGAAAAACGGATTATTCGGAAACAAGGCAAGATCTGTTCTTGAGATTGATGATTCAAGAGTTATGCTGTCAGGAGCCTCCGGAGTTTCATTCTTTGATAAGAATTCCGGTCTGGTTAGAACAGGCAATATCTTTGGAAAGGATGTTACTGTTTTAAGTTCCGCATTAGGGGACGATGGAAAAGTCTATGCAGGAACCAATGCCAATGGAATATATATAATCAGAGACTACAAACTTCAGAATGTTATCAATAAGCATAACGGTCTTATCTCAAACACAATTCTGAAGATTTATCCTCTTAAAGATAAAAAAGGTATTATTGCAGTTACCGGCGATGGACTTTGCTATATCTCAGATGCTCTTGAGGTTAGAGAGCTTAAGAATTTCCATTACTTCAATAATTACGACATTATCGATATAGGAGATGACAAGGTTGCTGTTACCGGCAGTAACGGTGTTTACGTGGTAAATCTTAAGGATCTACTGGACGATAACAAAAACTATATAGCAGAGCACCTGGATAGCAGCTATGGTATTACAGAACTGCTGTCATCCAATTCAAGAAACTATAAAGATGGAAATATTCTGTTTCTGGCATCAAATGCTGGTGTTTTTATGATGGATACTAAAAATTACCATCATAAGGACAATGTATTTAAAATGCAGGTCGAAAAGATAACTGTCGATGGAAATGATTTGGTGTTTGATTCCAAGACAGCACCTGTAATTTCAAGAGCATCCAGAAAAGTTACCTTATATCCAAGTGTGCTTAATTTTTCTCCTGAAAACCCATATGTTGGCGTATGTCTTGAAGGTTTAGATGAAGACTTTAGCAATATAAAACTGAAAGATTTATCCCAGATAAACTACACCAATATTGCGCCAGGTGATTATGTCTTCACAATGGCTCTTTTTGACTCTAAACACGAAAGAAAATCAGATGTTTTAAGATTTCCTTTCTCAAAGGCCTATGCTTTCTATGACAGTAAGCTTTTCGTTACATATTTTGTGCTGGTTTCATGCCTGATAGTTGCTTATTTCACCTTCTTCCTTGTAAAGCTTCTGATGCAGAAGATTATTGATGAGAAACAGCATCTTCTGGAACTTGCAGAACAGCAGATCAAAATGGGCGATGAGACCATTCTGACTATTGCTCAGGCTCTGGATGCAAGAGATCCTAGAACTAAGAGTCATTCCGTACGAGTTGCAGAGTATTCTGTAATGATTGCAAAACAGCTGGGCTTTACTGATAAGGAATGCAGCAATTTAAGAAAAGTTGCTCTGTTGCATGATATCGGAAAGATTGGTATTCCTGATCGAATCCTGAATAAACCAGAACGCCTGACAGATGAAGAATACGGAATCATGAAATCTCACGTAACGATCGGTGCGGAGATTCTGAAGAATTTCAAGTCTATTGATAATCTTACCGACGGTATCAAATATCATCATGAAAGGTATGATGGAAAGGGATATGTACTCGGCGTCAAGGGAGAAGAAATTCCTATTATCGGCAGAATCATTTCTGTTGCTGATGCCTTTGATGCCATGTCTGCAAACAGAGTGTACAGAGACAAGCTTCAGCTTGAGCGTGTTATGAACGAGATAGAGAAGGGAAAAGGCTCTCAGTTTGATCCTAAGATTGCTGATATTATGCTTGAGCTTATAAAAGCCGGTAAGATTGATAAGTTTCTGTATAACCAGCAGTAATTCTGAAAATACAGTCTGAAGAATACGTGTTTAAGGTTGCTGACGAGTTCTTAAAAAGATAGGTCTGATTAAACAGACTTGTCTTTTATTTCCTCTGCCTTTTCTTCCTGCATCCTTGAGTGGAATTTTTTCTTGAAATAGATGACAGCGATAATTACAGCCAGAAGTCCTAATGCCAGGAAGATAGCTTTCTGTACATCATGAACATACTCCATCAGGATATCAAGATTATCTGCAAAGAAGTATCCCATGTAAATCCATACTGGAACTGAAATCAATGCTGCAAGACCATCCATAACGATGAAGGTAATGTATGAGATACGATGACTCATGCCGGCAACAAGGTAGATAGGAGAACGCAGACCAGGAAGGAATCTGGCAACGAACAGTAAGCCTAGACCGTGTTTTTTGAACTTTTTCTGAATCTGAGAGAATCTCTGTGGGCTTACAACCTTACGGAAAAATTTAAGTCTCTGAACTCGGTAACCGAAGATTCTTCCTGCAAGGAACATGGTACTGTCACCTGCAAGAACACCAGCAAGACCGATTGCGCACATAATATGAGGATTTGCCAGAGCTAGACCCGAGATAACACCACCAGAAACAAGCGTGATGTCCTCTGGCACAGGTACACCCAGACCGCAGAGAATCAAACATGCAAAAACTGCAATATATCCATATTCTCCAAAAAATCCTACAAGTGTATCAAGCAACTTAAATTTCCTCTGTTGTAATGTTTGTTATCTGAGCGGTATATATTATCAGAATATTGCGAAAATGTCGTGAATTTTACACAAGTGCATTTTCAAAGCCTAACTGTCTCCAGGCCTCATAAGCTACAACGGCCACTGAGTTTGACAGATTCAGACATCTGCTGTTTGGAGCCATAGGTATTTTAATTCTGTGTTCCTGAGGTACAACATTGTATACCTCATCAGCTAGACCTTCCTTTTCACGTCCGAAGATTACATAGTCTCCATCCTGGAATTTAAAATCTACGTGCGATAGGTGTGCCTTAGAGGTTGAAGCAATAAGACGCTTTGGCTTCTGAGTTTCCATGAAGGTCTGGAAGTTGACGTGAACGGTCAGATTACATAGTTCGTGATAATCAAGACCTGCTCTCATAAGACGTTCGTTGTCCAGATAAAAGCCTAAAGGTCCGATGAAATGAAGCTTGGCTCCGCAGTTAACTGCCAGTCTGATGATGTTGCCTGCATTGCCAGGCATTTCTGGCTGATATAAAACAATATTGATCATAAAAATTCGTAGTTCTGGTTCTTATTTTTTTAGAGGTAATTATACTCATCCTGATTTTTTATTCCATGTTTTTAGAAAAAACGAAAAAAAAGCGGATTGTGAGTGAAAGCTCTCTCATTCTAATTTTTCTCAAATTGAACGCGGTTACGATAAGTGCTAACATTGTGAAGTTCAAGATTTACACAAGAAAATACAATACTTTTTAGATAGACAAATATTTAATTGCGGAGGCTAAAATGCAGTTTCGCCCATTTAACGGGACGAGTTTTTCAAAACCAGTAGGTATGGTACGTAAGGTTTTATTCGCAATTGCCTGTCTGATTAGTTTTATCTGCATCTGTTCATTGATTTCATTCAGAAATTCTACAGTGAATGCAATGAATGGAGAACTTTTACCAGAGCAGAGCTCATCTCCTTTTATTACTAACTCACAGGATACTTTCTGGGGAGTTATTTTTGACTATTTCGGAAATGTAACTTATTTATTTCCTTTGGTTATCATTTACATCGGTTACAAGATTTTTATGAAAAAGGTTTCCATAAAGGATGTGGACTTTTTCATAATCGGAACCCTTATATTAGGTTTTAATCTGCTTGTTATCGGATGCTGCGCTCTTTTTTCATCTGTTTCTTCAGATGCACAGATTGGAGCCGGCGGTATTCTTGGTGATTTCTTTACGATCTACCTTCACAGACTTCTACCATCTCAGATCGCAACCTTTATTCCAATTCTGCTGACTTTAATAGGTCTGTTCCTGTTCACTACCAAATCACCTCTATGGTACTGTGACAAGATCGGCGAGCTTGCAGGATATGTAATTGACAGAATTACGAACAAGCCTCGTTCAGAAGATGAAAAGAATGAGGAAGAGGATTTAAGAACCTCTGGTACTAAATCTGTATTTGATACAGTAAATACTCAGAAGCCTGCATCTGGTATAAATGCAGATAAGAATCCTCAGAAACCTCGTGTGACCCTGAGTGGTCCATTTGGTGACCTTTCAAAGACCGAGCCTACTTTCAACACTCAGAAGCGCGAGCCAACTGTTGCACCAAGATTTGTTCCAAATGAGCTTCCTAAGTTTGGTCAGTCAAGTCTGAACAACAGTGGTTTTGGAAGTTCTCCTTCCTTGTCATCATTTGGCGAGAACCATGAGAGCAGCTCCTTCCATAAGGAATCAAGAGCCCGTACTTCAGAACACAGACTGTCATTTAGAAACAACAGACAGGAAAGACCTCAGCAGAGAATTGAACCACAGTTCGGTCCTATCAGTGAACCACCATCAGTCCCTAATTATCTGGTTGGTCCAGCTGCAAGAGCAGATTCGTATTCTGACAGTTCATCTTCTGTATCATCCAGTTCAACCGTAGATGATTCACCTTCAACATATATTACAGGTGCAGCCTTCTCATCTAATACAGCAACTGCTCCTGACTATAACCGTTACTCTGATGATTCATCCTCATCAGAGGGCTCAACAACAATTATCAACGGTTATTCTCAGAGAAATCCATCTTCAAGAGATGATTCTTCAAGAGATCAGGTTCAAAAGACCATTATCTCAAGAGTTAGTGTTACTCCATCTCAGAATGAACCAGTGCGTTCAAGCTATGATGACACCTATTCATCTAAGTCTGATCTGAATGATCAGTCAAAGAATTCAACCATTATCTATAAAGCAGGAGCAGATCATCTGCCTCCTACCCAGACTATCGGTAGTCCTTCAAGAAAGTCTGAGGTAAGTACTGTAATTACCCGTACTACAACCTCTACTCTTAATTCCAATGTAAATCTTAAGAATTCTGCAAAGAATTCTCTTGCAGGAGAGTTCTCTGAGAAGCCTGTATCTGATATCCGTAAACTTGAGGATGAGGAGAACGCTTATGAGAATACAACTACAACCTCATCAATGTTCCCTTCTGCAGCTGAGCTTGAAGAGAATGTTATCGACTTTGCCGATTTAACCAAGAATGATGTACCTCTGTTAAAGAAAAACGGAATCAAGATTGATTCACTTGGCTCCTCATTCATTCCAGCCTCAAATACAAATCACGATGCCGGAAAACTGAATGTGAATCAGTCATCTCCAATCAGAGAGTCTGATGAGATTTTCGAGCAGTACTCACGTGGCTCAAGAGGTGTAAACGGCTCATCAGAGAGCAAGAGCGAGAATATCTCTGTAAACAGAATGAACGATTATCAGAATGAAGATAATGCTCCAGAGCCAAGCTCATTTGCAGGTGTTTCATCATCATCCGAGTCTGAGTCAAAGTCTTTATCTGAGGTTAATGCTTCTAATATTGCTGCTGATCTTATCGGCAGTGAGGCCGAAGCAACAGAGCAGCATACTGAAGATGTTTCTGAGAATACTGTTATTCAGACATCATCAAAGATTCCTTTTGATGACATGAGTTCAATTAACGGTGCTGTTCCATACGGAATGAAGGTTGAGCCTAAGAGAAATCCAATCACCTCTATGCCAACCGTAACCTATGCTGTTGCAACTGAGACAACCCCAAAGAGACTTTATGACAACTGGCGTCCTGCTTTATCATTGCTTGCCCGTTCAAATCAGGAAGTCTTCAATAATGATGAAGAGATCGAGAACAAGATTAACGTAATCAATAAGTTCATGTCTGATTACGGTGCCAAGGCCAATGTTGCTGATTTTGTGAGCGGACCTGTTATCACCCGTTTTGATATGGCTCTTGAAGCCGGTGTTAAGTCAAACTCTATCATCAGTTTGAGCACCGATCTTCAGAGAAGTCTGATGACCAACAAGATCAATATGATTGCTGCTGTTCCAGGCACTCCATACATGGGAATTGAGGTTCCAAACGATCACCGTCAGATGATTACTCTTGGTGATGTTGTTGAGTCAAATGAATTCCTAAATTCAAAGGCTATCCTGCCAATGTGTCTTGGTGTAAATACCATTGGCGATCCTGTTGTTGCTGATTTAACCTCAGCTCCTCATCTTCTGATTGCTGGTACAACAGGTTCTGGTAAGTCTGCCGGTCTGAACTCAATGCTGGTTTCTCTGTTGCTTGCAAGATCACCTGCTGAATTAAGACTTATCATGGTTGATCCTAAGACTGTAGAATTTACTCAGTATCAGGGATTACCTCATCTGCTGACTCCTATTATCACCGATCCTGATTCAACTACTGCAGCTCTTGCATGGTTAATCAAGGAACAGGAGAGAAGATACAAACTGATTTCAATGATGAATGTTTCCAATATTCATCAGGTAAATGCTCTAATCCGTTCTGAGAATGCAAAGGGCAATGTTGTATATGATCCTATCTGGACTGCTGATATGGGCGGTGAACCTCCAGTATTAAAACCAGTACCTTATATTGTTCTGGTTATCGATGAGTTTGCTGACCTAATGGCAGTTGCAAGTGTCGGTAAGAAAGGTGGTAACAGTCCTGAGGCTATGATTGGTCGTCTTGCTGCAAAGGCTCGAGCAGCTGGTATTCATCTGATTTTAGCAACACAGACTCCTCGTGCTGAAATTGTGACCGGTCCAATTCGTGCAAATATGCCTTCAAGAATTGCATATACCGTTCAGAATTCTCAGGAATCAAGAATTATTCTTGATGAGAATGGTGCAGAGAACCTGCTTGGTAACGGTGATATGATTGTTAAGTATCAGAAGCTTAATAACACTCAGTCCTTCCGTGCTCACGGACCATATGCAAGCAATGATGATGTTCATGCTGTTGTTCAGGCCTGGATTGACAGAGCAGGTGAGCCTGAGTACGTTGAGGGGGTAACCGAGTTCGTTGATGAGGAAGAGGCAGAAGAGACTGTTAATGCTAATGATGCAGGCTCATCAGGTTCACTTGATGCAAAATTCGATGCCATCGTTGACTGGATCAGAAATGATTTAGGTAATACAACCAAACTTTCAATTTCTGAGATTCAGACTACCCATGCTGTCGGTTACAATAGAGCAAAGAGAATTCACCGTCAGCTTCAGAATGAAGGCATTATTGACGCTAAAGGCAATATTCTTTAATAGGTTATGATGATTAAGACTCGTTTATTAAAACTGATTTCAGCTTCTGCTGTATTTTTATGTTTCTCTGTTTATGCCGATGCTGTATCAGAACTGCAGCAGATGTTTGCAAAGCACAGCTCAATGTCTGCTTCCTTTACTCAGGAAGTGACCAAATCAAATGGTGATGTGGTCTCCTCTGCTGAAGGTACCTTAGCAATTCAAAAGCCTGATTCTCTAATGATGCACACTGTATCACCTGATGAGCAGGTTCTGTTCACCAAAGGAAAGGATGTTTATTTCTATGATCCTTTTATCAATCAGGTAACTATCTTTGATAAAAAGGATCTGTATACATCTCCATTCCTGCTTTTAACTTCCAATCGTTCAGATATCTGGAATCAGTATACTGTTACCAAAGAGTCAGGAAAATACAGACTGGTTCCAAAGAAAAAGGCTGATATAAAGGAGCTGTCCTTAAAGTTCAACGGAGAGGATATCTGTTCAATTTCTATTCGTCTGATGGATGGAAATATCAATACCTATAATCTGACCAGCATTAAATATACAGTTGCGAATGATGCATTTTCCTACACTATTCCAGAGGATGCACAGATAGACGATGAGCGCAAATCAAACTGATCTTTTTGCTGCAATTGAACAGGAGCAGAAAGATAAAGAATCTCTTGGCAATCCAGAGCAGATCGATGATTTTGCTCCTTTAGCCTCAAGATTAAGACCTCAGTCTGTTGATGAGTATATAGGTCAGAGTCACCTTATAGCCAAAGGCCGTCCCTTAAGAACAATCCTTGATAAGGGGCAGTGCTATTCAATGGTTCTATGGGGCCCTCCTGGAGTCGGCAAGACTACACTGGCTCTGCTTTTTGCTAAATCCTGCAATGCGTATTTTGAGCAGATACCTGCTGTAACCTCCGGTATCAAGGATATCAGAGAAGCTGTTGACAGGGCTCTTTTAAGAAAACAGCGCGGAGTCAAGACTCTGCTGTTTGTCGATGAGGTTCATCGCTTTAATAAGACACAGCAGGATGCCTTCCTTCCTCACATTGAAAACGGAACCATTACTTTTATCGGAGCCACTACCGAGAATCCTTCCTTTTCTCTGAATTCAGCTCTGTTATCACGTGCCAGAGTCTATGTGCTGCAGAAACTTAATGAGGAAGAGTCTAAGTCCCTTATTCATTATGCTTTGAATTCTGAGCGCGGTCTTAAAAAGGAAGACATACATCTTGCAGATGGAGTTGAGAAAGCTATTGTCGATCTTGCTGGTGGTGATGCCCGATATCTTCTGAATATTCTTGAGATGGCATCTGATCTGGCTGCACCTTATAAAGAGGGAGGCAAGATTCTGACTTTAGCTATGGTTGGAGCTGTAGCAGGTCGTAAGCTTATAAATTACGACAAGAATGGTGATGCCTACTACGAACTCATCTCCGCTTTTCATAAATCTGTTCGTGGCAGTGCTGCAGATGCTGCTCTTTACTGGTATTCAAGAATTCTTGAGGCAGGCGGTGATCCTCTATACGTTGCAAGACGACTGCTTGCAATTGCCACTGAGGATATTGGACTTGCTGATCCTAGAGCTATGACCGTATGTCTTAATGCCTGGGATATCTTTGAACGCGTCGGTCCTGCTGAAGGTGAACGCGCAATTGCCGAGGCAACAGTCTATTGTGCTCTGGCTCCAAAGAGTAATCATCTTTATGAGGCTTTTGGCAAGGCTCGTGAGGATGCAAAGAACCATGGTGATCTTGAGGTTCCAATTTATCTTAGAAATGCTCCTACTAAACTAATGGAGGATATGGGATACAAGAAAGGCTACCGTTATGCTCATGACTTTGAGGGGGCTTATGCTGCAGGCGAGAGCTTCTTCCCTGAAGAATTAACCGGTACTGTGTACTATCATCCTTCTGACAGAGGAGCAGAGGTAACATATACCAAAAAAATAGAATATCTAAGACAGAGAGATGCTGCTGAGCAGGATAAACGTTATCCAGCAGGCTTTATCGGAAAGAAAGTATCTCATAGCTAAAAAAAACTATAAAGATTCGCTGTTGATTTGTTCAAATAAGAGTTGGTCATATTCTTCGTCATAGAAAAAGCAAACTTCCAACCTTAAGTAGTCTGTTTTTTTCCATGTATCTGTTCCTAGAAATCTTGCTCTGAGCTGATTCTTTTTTGAGCAGTACACTGTGCTATAGTATTTTTCCATACAGTTTTTTGAGCAACTTTTGGCTGATTATGTTAAAATTAGCGCCGTAAAAATTGCAATCAAAGTCTCAATCTGCTCGTTCTAATCGAGAAATAAAACACTCTGATTGTTATGTATATAGGTTTAATTCCTTTCGTTTTCAGAGTTAATTCCTTTTTTAATCAATTCTTTAGACGATAAAAAAGATAAGGACCTCTCCTGAGAGGGACTTAGGACATAAGATTTTTTTGTTTACTATAACTGTGGCGTTTATTCATGCTAGATTCAAGATATTTACGCGCTGATATTGAAGAGGCTGCTCAGCGCCTTGCAACTCGTAACTACAAATTAGACGTAGAAAAGATTAACCAGCTAGAGTCATTACGTAAAGAGTACATGACTAAGACTCAGGACCTACAGGCACAGCGTAACTCCCTGTCCAAGAGTATCGGTCAGGCTATTAAGGCTGGTCAGGATGTTTCTGAGATTAAGGCTAAGGTTGCTGCAATTGGTGAAGAACTATCCTCAGTTAAGGTAAAACAGGATGAAGTATTAAAGCAGTTAAACGATATTGCTTTAACCATTCCTAATCTTCCAGATCAGTCATGCCCAATCGGACCTGATGAGACTGCCAACGTTGAGGTTAGAAAGTGGGGTACTCCACGTCAGTTCGATTTTGAGGTAAAGGATCATGTAGCTATTGGTGAAGGCCTTGGCATGCTTGATTTTGAGACCGCTAGAAAGGTTTCAGGCGCACGTTTCGCTTTCATGAAGGGCGCTATCTGCAAGCTTCACAGAGCGCTGGTTCAGTTAATGCTGGATTTACACGAGGAGCAGGGCTATACCGAAATCTATACTCCATACCTTGTAAATATGGATTCACTGTACGGTACCGGTCAGATGCCTAAGTTCTCAGAGGACTTATTCCACACCAATCTTGACGGTGACTGCGACGGTGACGGTGTAAATCACCACTTCTGCCTGATTCCAACTGCAGAAGTTCCTCTAACCAACATGGTTCGTGACGAGATTATTCCTGAGCAGGATTTACCTATTAAGATTACTGCTCACACACCTTGCTTCAGATCAGAGGCTGGTTCAGCAGGTCGTGATACTCGCGGTCTGATTCGTATGCACCAGTTCGACAAGGTTGAAATGGTTCAGATTGTTAAACCTGAAGATTCATGGCAGGCATTAGAGCAGCTGACCGCTGACGCTGAGGCTGTACTTCAGGCTCTGGAGATCCCTTACCACGTAGTTACCCTATGTACTGGTGATATGGGATTTGGTTCTGCTAAAACCTATGATATTGAAGTTTGGTTACCAGCACAGAACTGCTACCGTGAGATTTCTTCATGTTCTAACTGTGTTGATTTCCAGGCTCGTCGTATGCAGGCAAGACTTCGTCGTAAGGACGGCAAGGTAGAGCTTCTGCACACCTTAAACGGTTCAGGTCTGGCTGTTGGTCGTACACTGGTTGCAGTTCTTGAGAACTACCAGAATGCAGACGGTTCAGTAACTGTTCCTAAGGTATTACGTAAGTATCTAGGTGGCTTGGAAGTTATCTCTGCTGAGACTAAATAATGGCAGTTTTGACCGCTCTTGATTGGGTAATTTTAGGCGTGGTTGGCTTATCAGCCATCATGTCTGTTTTCAGAGGCTTTGTCAAAGAAGCCTCTTCAATCTTTTCCTGGGTTGCAGCCTTCATCATCGCCAGTCGCTTTTATGAACAGGTTGCATCTCTATTCACTTTCTCAAATGACCCTCTGACAAGAAAAGCAATAGCAAGTATTGTCCTTTTCATCGGAAGCCTTATTATCCTTGGATTTGTTTCAACTGTAGTAAGTTCTCTGGTGAAGAAAGCCGGTCTATCCGGTTTTGACAGACTTCTTGGTGTGGCTTTTGGTGTTGCACGAGGTATTCTTATAGTTAGTGCTGTTCTTGCGCTAGTACAAATCTTGGGCAAATTACATATCCTTTCTTTTATCCAGGATTATCCATGGTATAAAGATTCTTTGTTTATACCTGAATTACAACGAATCGTTAACTGGTTCTTCATTTATATGGGAACAACTGAAACCGGAGCATAAATTAAATGTGTGGCGTAGTTGGTATCGTAGGTACTTCTCCTGTCAATTTAAAACTATATAACGCTTTACAGGTCTTGCAGCATCGTGGCCAAGATGCGGCGGGCATAATTACCGTTGATGAGGATGATAATTTCCATCAGAGAAAATCGAACGGTATGGTAACAGAGGTCTTTCAACAGCGACATATGCTGAGACTGACGGGAAACATCGGAATAGGCCATACAAGGTATCCGACCGCAGGTTCATCATCAGCTGCTGAAGCTCAGCCTTTCTATGTTAATTCGCCATACGGCATCGCCCTCGCCCATAACGGCAACCTCATCAATTCCAAAGAATTAAAAGAAAAGTGCAAAAAAGCACACCGTCACGTTAACACCCAGTCTGATTCTGAAGTCCTCCTAAACATCCTTGCCTGGAAAATTTCCAAAATCAATAAAGATATTCCTTCTCATGATGACATCTTTGAAGCTATTTCAGGTGTATATGATGAGATTAAGGGCGGATTCTCTGTTGTAAGTGTTGTGCTTGGTATCGGCATGATTGCTTTCCGTGATCCTTACGGAATTCGTCCTTTGGTATTAGGCGAGAAGAAGGATGAGAACGGCAAGTCTCAGTATATGGTTGCATCAGAGAGCGTTGCTCTGGATGTTATCGGCTTTAAGATGATTCGTGATGTTAAACCTGGTGAGGCTCTTCTGATTACTAAGGAAGGTGAGCTTCATTCACGTATCTGTGCAAAGGATCCGGTTTTAAATTCATGTATCTTTGAGTATGTATACTTTGCCCGCCCAGATTCTGTTATTGACGGTGCATCCGTATATGCAACCCGTGTACGTATGGGTACCAAGCTTGCAGAACAGATTAAGAACGAACATAAGGATCTGAAGATTGATGTGGTTATCCCTATTCCTGATACATCAATCGATATTGCTGTTCAGATTGCAAGAACATTAGGTGTTCCTTACAGACAGGGCTATGTTAAGAACCGCTATGTAGGCAGAACCTTTATTATGCCTGGTCAGAAAGAGCGTAAGAAATCAGTTCGTAACAAGCTTAACCCAATTCCTTCAGAGTTTGCAGGAAAGAATGTTCTGCTGGTTGATGATTCAATTGTTCGTGGAACAACTTCTCTGCAGATTGTTCAGATGGCAAGAGAGGCTGGTGCAAATAAGGTTTACTTTGCATCTGCATCTCCAGAAATCCGTTATCCAAACATCTACGGTATCGACATGCCAACCTCTAAGGAACTGATTGCCTATGGCCGTACCAACGAGGAAATCTGTAAGGCAATTGATGCTGATGCCCTGATTTATCAGAAGCTTGAGGATCTTGAGGCTTCAATAACTGAAGAGAATCCAAATCTGACCAGATTTGACTGTTCAATCTTCACTGGCAAGTATGTTGTTCCTCCTGCAGCTGATTACTTCACTGATATTGAGAAACAGCGTTCAGATGATGTTAAAGCTGATAAGGCATGGAAGGATTCCGAGGGCGAGAACCTGGATATCTTTAATAACATCTAATCTACTCAGTCTTATCTAACAAAAAACTGGTATTTTAATTACAAATACCAGTTTTCTCACCAATAAAAAGCATTTTCTGCACAAGAAAAAGTAAAACCTGCACAAAAAAAAACAAAATTCGCTTTTGTTGACTACAAATTTAACACTGTGATAAAAATTTGATCAGATAAATTCTGATACTGATATCTAGGTTTGACGGATCTACCTATACAAAAGATCTGTTATAAGGAAAATAAGGGGACTTTGTCATGAAAAAATTTGTAAGACTATTTTCAGCCGCAGTACTGGCAGCAGCATTCTGCACAAACGTAAATGCTGATGGCCTGCCTGATGGTTCAAAACTGATTTTTTCAACAGGTGGTGCCCAGGGGACATACTACGGTTTTGGTGGTGTTTTAGCAGGTAAAGTTAGTGAGAATACCAGCACCTCTGTAACCGCGATTACCTCAGGTGGTTCTGCAGCCAATATTGAAGCTATGTTAGATGGTGATGCTCAGCTAGGTTTCGTTCAGACAGACGTTGGCGCTTATGCTTACAACGGAACCAGATTATTCAAGGAGAAGGTTGATAACATCTCAACAGTAGCTAACCTTTATATGGAACAGGTACAGATTGTTACTCTTGATCCTGCAATCAAGACAGTTGCTGATCTGAAAGGTAAGAATGTTTCAGTTGGTGCTGCAGGTTCTGGTGTTTTCTTCAACGCTGTAGACGTATTAAAGGCATATGGTCTTGATGTTGAAAAGGATATCAAACCAACCTATCAGTCATTCGGTGACAGTGTTGATGCTCTAAAGGACGGCAAGATTGATGCTGCATTCATTGTTGCTGGTGCTCCTACCACTGCAGTTACTTCTTTATCAACTTCAAAGGAAGTTCGTCTTGTAAGTCTTGATAAGCAGCATGTTGATGCTCTAATCAAGGAATCTCCATATTACAGCGCATACACCATTAAAAAGGATGTATACGGAACATCATCAGATGTTGCAACAGTTGCTGTTGGTGCTGTTGTGGTTGCTCAGGATGATGTAAGCGAGACTGATGTTTACAACTTCCTGACCGGTGTTTACAACCACTTAGACGAGATCAAGGCTGCTCACGCAAAGGGCAACGAGTTAGACGTTAAGTTTGCTGCATCATACGAAGCAGTTCCTTACCACAAGGGTGCAGTTAAGTTCTTCAAGGAGAAGGGCATTACTGTTAAAGGTAAGTAACCCCGTACATCATGATACTAGAGAGAATCAAGGTTTTCTCTAGTAAATTCAATCTGATGTATAAATATAAATATTGGGAATACAGTGATGACAGAAAAAACAACTTATATGGATGCAAACTTTACTAAGCTGGAGGAGACCCCTTCAGCATTAGACGTTTCATCTGTTGTAAAAAAATACGATAGATCTAGTAATCAGAGAATCTGGACAGGATTGCCTTCTCAGGTGATTACACTTCTTTGTGCTGCATTTTCTCTGTACTGTATCTACGTAACCATGTTCAGTACCGCCATTCCAGAGGTTAGACTAAACATCTTTATTGCTCTGGTTGTTGTAATTGGCTATCTGCACTATCCAATACGCAGAAATAATTTTGATGAAAATGATGATGAGAATGATACAAGATTCCACATCAGCTTCGGACTGAACACAAAATCTCATATCAACACCATTCCTTGGTTCGATATCGTGCTGATGTTTATGGGGGTTGTGCCACTGGTTTATTTTGCCATCAATGCTGAATCAATCATTCAGCTGGCTCTAAAAGTTACCAGTCCAAGAAATCCTGATTATTATCAGATGATTTCTCTTGCGATTATGGCTCTTCTATCTCTTATGGAGTTATGCCGTCGCTGTGTTGGTATTCCTATTCTATGTGTAGTTGGTGCTCTTTTAATATATGCATTATGCTCTGTTCGTTTCGGAAAGGTTGTTTATGATCTTTTCTACTCAACAGGCGATGGTCTGAGAAGTACACCAATTGACGTTTGTGCTAAATACATTGTTGTATTTATCATCTTCGGTGCCTTCCTGGAGAGAACCGGAATTTCAGCATTCTTCATTGATCTTGCTAATATCATTGCTGGTGCATCTGCCGGTGGTCCTGCAAAGGTAGCTGTTATTTCATCTGCATTATGCGGTATGGTATCTGGATCTTCTGTAGGTAACACTGTAACCACAGGTTCCATTACTATTCCTATGATGAAGAAGGCAGGATACAGACCTGAGTTTGCCGGTGCTGTTGAAGCTGCATCCTCAACCGGTGGTCAGATTATGCCTCCAATCATGGGCGCTGCAGCCTTCCTTATGGCCGAGTATATGGGCGTTCCATATATTCAGGTGGCTGTTCTGGCTATTCTGCCTGCTGTGCTGTATTTTGCCGGTATCTACGTTTCAGTTCATTTAGAGGCTAAGAAGCTTGGTCTTAAGGGCATCTCTCGCGAGAATCTTCCTAAGTTCAGAGAACTGCTTCCAAGAATGTATCTTCTGGCTCCATTAGTAGTTCTGGTTTCTTTAGTTTCTGCAAATGTATTTACCATGCAGTTCTCTGCTACCGTATCTATCGGTGTAGCAATCTTAGTTGGTATCATCAACAAGGATCAGAGAATTTCAGTTAAGAAGTTTATAGAAGCTTTAGAAGCTGGTGGCAAGAGCACAATTACCGTTGCTGTTGCATGTGCTATGGCTGGTCTCGTTGCTGGCTGTATTACTACTACAGGTCTTGCCTCTGAGCTTATTGCTATGGTTGTTCACCTATCTGCAGGTTACGTACTGCCAGCTCTGGTTTTAACCATGATCTGCTGTATCATCCTGGGTATGGGCGTTCCAACTACAGCCAACTACTGCATTATGGCTGCTGTATGTGCTCCAATTCTGACCTCTCCAGCAATCGGTATTCCAATTATCTGTGCACATTTCTTTGTGTTCTATTTTGGTATTGTTGCAGATATTACTCCACCAGTTGCACTTGCTGCATATGCAGGCTCTGCAATAGCAAAGGCTCCTCCAATGAGAACAGCCTTCAATGCAACCAAGATTGCTATTGCTGCTTTCATTGTTCCATATATCTTTGCTTTCAATCCAGCACTGCTGTTCTCAAATGTTGAGCCTATTGTGCAGATTGAAAATGCAAGTCCATTTATGATCCTGTGTCTGCAGATTATGGAGATTGCTCTAATCTGTATAACCTCATTCATCGGTATCTTTGGTGTGGCAGCTGCTCTGAACGGATATCTGTTCTTCCATATCAAGCCTTTATTCAGAGTAATTCTGGCTTTGGGTGGTCTATGTATGATGGTTCCTGGAATTACAACTGATCTGATTGGTCTGTTTGTGCTGGTAGCTATCTGTACCATGCAGCATTTTCAGAAAAAGAAAATGCTGACTGATACTCAGGATATTGATGAGGCTGAAGCTTTAGCTTCAAGATAAGATTTCTTTATTGAAAACCAAAGCAGAGTTTTTTTAACAAATAACTCTGCTTTTTCGTGCGCTCGGCATACGAGTAATCCAACGGGTTTAAGTCCCCAAGTCAGCCAGTTCAGGGCAAGACTAAAGCGAACAACAAGGTTTACATCGTGAGGTGTGGGCTGAAGGAAGTTGCTAGCATCTATCTGAACCTACGAACAGAAACTGCATATGAGGCAATATGTGTATCAAGGTAAGTCTGCGAAAGAAGATGAAGCCCGATACTGAACCGTAGCACATAATGTAAATGCAGAGGTTGCATGGATAGAGAGAATTATCTCGTTTACCCGAGGAGAACTGACAAGAGGTTTCGACCTTAGCAACAGCGAATTGTCAGTAGTCAGCAGAGGTCATAATAATCGAACGAGAAGAACGATGAAGGACCGAACCTATTGGTTGTAGGCCTATTTAGTTGGGAGTATGCATATAGAATAGCAGAAAACAAAGGAAACCTATTAGATAAAAGGATAGGCGTACCGAAAGTATTATCTAAAGGAGCTAAGCATACTAACTATGAGAAAGGGATAACTACAACAGAATGATTACGCTAGAAAGCATCTTCTCCAAAGAGAACCTGAAACAAGCATTAAATCAGGTTATCAGAAATAAGGGAGCACCAGGGATAGACGGGATGACCGTAGATGAAATTATCCCTTGGATATATGCGCACCCAAATCAGCTTACTAACGAAATCATGAGTGAATCATATCGATTCAGCCCCATCAGAAGGGTATACACCCCTAAAGCAGATGGCAAACAGCGCCCGCTGGGTATCCC
>NZ_FUXX01000004.1 GCF_900167015.1 Succinivibrio dextrinosolvens DSM 3072 | reverse complement strand
GCTGCTTCTTTTAATAATTAACGAGACTGTGTATTCTACCTTCTGTAGAAAATCAAATAAAGCCTAAAAAATAAAAGTCTACAAAATTTTTGTAGACTTTAAAAACAATTTATAGATTTTTCAAAACAGTTATTAGCCCCATAAAAATGTGACAAAACAGTCATCTTTCATTTTTGGTAAGTTTATTTCTATTTGTTTGTGTCTAATTTTTTATACATAATCAAAATGTAACCAATTCGTTCTACTACAATCACAAGTAAGGAAGGAAAAATCATCCTAATTTGTTGTTATTGAAATTGATTTTATTCTTCAAAATCGTTTTTTCTGTTTTGCTTTATAGAATGGTGTGAATATGGGTATTAAGGTTCGTCTTGCTATATTGAACTTTCTTCATATGGGTGCATGGGGGGCTTACCTCATAAGTATGGGAAACTATTTTGTTCACATTGGTCTGGCAAGCCGTATTGGATCTTTTTACGCTCTGATTGGTATCGTTTCATTTTTTACACCTACCATAGCAGGAATTATTGCTGACAGATATATTCAGCCTGTAAGAGTGTTAGGACTGTGTCATCTTCTGTGCGGTCTGGGCATGATGGTTCTGTTCTACATAGGCGGTCAGCCGGATGCTGGAATGTACTACTCAAAAATGTACATGGTCTATTTCTTCTGCATTGCCTGTTACATGGGTTCATACTCTCTGGTACTTTCTGTTTCCTATACACTTTTGGAGCAGGAAAATCTGGATACTGTAAAGCACTTCCCTTCAATCAGAGTTTTTGGTTCTATCGGCTTTGTTGTTCTGATGTGGATTACCGATATTCTGAACTATGAGACAACAGAAAAGCAGTTTATGCTTTCTGGAATAATAAGCCTGCTTTTCTTCCTCTATACTTTTACTCTGCCTATCTGTAATCATCAGAAGCAGTTAAAGCATCAGACCTTAAGAGAAATGTTCGGACTTAATGCCTTTGGTCTGTTTAAGAATAAGGAGCTGTGTATCTTCTTCATATTCTCAGCACTTCTGGGTGTAAATCTGCAGATTGCAAATGCATACGGTACCCCATACCTTTCAAGCTTCTCAAGTATGGCTGAGTATGCTGACTCATTTGCTGTTAAGCATTCTAATATTCTTTATTCTCTCTCTCAGATCAGTGAATGCGGCTGTCTGCTTTTGATTCCATTCTTCCTAAAACGCTTTGGCATTAAGGCAGTTATGCTTCTTGCAATGGCCGCCTGGGCATTAAGATTCTTCTTTATGGGCGAGGGTAATCCTGGTTCAGGTCTATACCTTCTGATCCTATCAATGGTTGTATACGGATTTGCATTTGATTTCTTCGTAATCTCAAGTTCAATCTACATTGACAATAGAGCTCCAAATAATATCCGCAGCAGTGCGCAGGGACTGTTCTGGATGATGGCTAATGGTGTCGGCTCGTCAGTTGGCTCCATGTTCGCTCAGTCTGTAATCAATATGAATACTGATGTAGAAGGGAAAATAGACTGGTATCCAAGCTGGATGAGTTTCAGTGTGTATGCCCTGATTATCTGTATACTGTTCTACTTTATGTTCCATACAAAAGTAGAGGAGAGTGCTGAATCCCAGTCTGATATAAAAGCTTCTGAATAATCTTTTCGAGTTTTTTTAGATAAAGTAACCACCGTACGGTGGTTACTTTTTGGTGGAAGGCTAATTCTTTGGATGAGTCAGTTTATCACTTTCTTTTTTTGCCATTTCCATTGCATGAAGAAAATCTGAATTAGTGTGCAGTCTTGCATTTACATATCCCGCTATTAAAGCACCAGCTTCAATATCAGACTGCCAGTGGAATCCTCATACAACTCTGTAGTAGCCGAATTTTTGTCCTGCATTGATTATTTCAATCTGTTTTGAAGGAACAATCTCACTTAAAATCAGTGCCACCAGATTTCCATATGCTGAATGAGCTGATGGGTAAGAGCCTGAGTTTACGTGGTCGCGATCATCTTCAATTGTGGAACAGGTTCTCTCTTTATAATATACAAAAGGTCTTACTCTCTGATAGTGCTGTTTTGTGGATTTTGTTCCGCCTGTTTTTGCATCCTTAAATACTCTGGTAATTAGATAATATGTCCAGGGTGTATTTTCCTTTGAAATATTAAGACCGGTTTCCTTTGAGTAAAAACGCGATATATCCCTTGGATCATAGGATGCGAAGGTTCTGGCATCATTCCAGACTTGTGTATCCTTAAGGCGTCTGGTTTCCTTATATATTTTCTTATCTCTTTCAAACTCAAGTGACTTATCCTTTGGAGGAGTTGGAATAGAAAGATAATATTCAGGGTAGGATTTTTTGTCGATAAAAGGCTTTGGATTTGCTTCGTCTATTGTAGGTATTACTGAATTATCCATATGCGAATTATTGGCTGTATTTGATGCTGATCCCTGCAATGAACAACCAGTAAGCCCAAGTGAAAGCGTAAGTGCAGTAACGAGTATTTTTGTATGAATATATAATCCTTTCTTAACTTATATCTGAATCATTCCCAACAAAATCAACATGTAAGTCAAGTATAGGGTCTTTTTTAAACTTTTTACTGAAGAATGACTCTGTTTTACTTTCTTTTGTATGGATGAATTGCTATTTCTGTGCAATCGATGTCGTTTCTTGTTGAAAAATCTCAAAATGAAGTAGAATTTCCTAAGTACTACATTTAATCAGTTTCAAATAATCGGAGAAGTAATGTCCAAAGCAGAAAAAAACAGAATTTTCCTTGTCGGTCCTATGGGAGCAGGTAAAAGTTCCATCGGAAAATCATTGGCATTACTTACTCAGAAACCATTTATCGATGTTGATGAAGAGATTGTAAGAACAACTTTAAAGAGCATCCCGGAGATTTTTGAAGAATCGGGAGAGAGTGGATTTCGAAAGGTTGAAACTGAAGTTCTTAAAAAATGTCTTAAATATGAGGCAGTGATAGCAACCGGCGGTGGAATCGTAGGTTCTGAGGAGAACCGCCAGATTCTAAAGGACAATGGCTTTGTTGTTTATCTATATGCCGATGTTGATACCCAGTATTTAAGAACAATGAACGATTCAAATCGACCAATGATCAACGTGGCAGATCCAAAAGCCAGACTAAACGAGATATTCTCCAAGCGAAAGCCTTTATATGAAGAGGTTCAGGACTGTCTGGTCGATACCAATACTCATACAATAAAAGAATGTGTAGAACAGATTAAGGCAGAAATCAGGAAATAATCAAAGATGGAAAATATAACAGTCGGACTTAATGAGCGTTCATATCCAATTTACATCGGTACTTCCCAGCATTATGGTGAACTGGTCAGAAAAGCTCTGCCTAAAATCACTGATCTTATGGTTGTAACTAATGATACTGTTGGACCTCTTTATTTTGATTCTCTTAAAAAACAGCTTGAAGAATCTGGTTTTAAAGTCTGCCAGTGTGTATTAAAAGATGGTGAGGCCTATAAAACAATCGACAGTTTCTGGGCAATTCAGACAGCTCTGCTTGAGAACAATTTTGCCCGTGACAGCGCCATTGTAGCATTAGGAGGTGGTGTTGTCGGTGATATGGCAGGCTTTGCAGCTGCAACCTATCAGAGAGGCATTCCTTTTATTCAGATTCCAACTACTCTTCTGGCAATGGTTGATTCTTCTGTCGGTGGTAAAACCGCCATCAATCATCCTTTAGGAAAGAATATGATCGGTGCTTTTTATCAGCCAAAAGCTGTTATAGCTGATCTTGAAACCCTAAAGACTCTTCCAAAGAGAGAATTAACTGCAGGTCTTGGTGAAGTGGTTAAAACTGCCATTATCTATGACGCTGATTTCTTCAGCTATCTTGAGAAGAATATTGAAAAAGTCTTCGATTATGATCTGGAGGTTATTGCCTGGATCGTAAAGTGCTGCTGTCAGATTAAGGCCAGCGTGGTTTCAGAGGATGAAAAGGAGCATGGTCTTCGAGCAATCCTGAATTACGGTCATACCTTTGGTCATGCCATAGAGGCTTTTTTAGGATTTGGAACCTGGCTTCATGGAGAGGCTGTTGGTCTTGGAATGGTAATAGCTTCAGCTCTTGCTAAAAAGCGTGGTCTGATTTCTGAAAGTGATGACAGAAAAATGTTGGAGCTTTGCAGAAAGGCTCTGCTTCCAACCAAGATCCCTGAGAATATGACAGCTGATGATTTTATAAAACATATGCGTCATGATAAAAAGGTAAGACAGGGAACAATCAGATATGTTCTTCCAACTTCAATCGGTAAAGTTGAAATATTTTCTGACGTATCCGATGAAGAGATAAAAAATCTGATTAACTGTCTGAAATAATGTAGTAAAATCCCAGTAGTTAATGGAAAGATTTAATTAAAGATTGTGTCTAACCTCAAGCTAAGCATGGATATGTATATTCGTGTGCTGGAACAGAGTGTTCAGACATGACAGCTATCGATTGGAATTACTGGGGACCTGATGAAATATCAGAATTTTTCAACCGCAAAGTCATTATTGGACTGCGTGAAACATCTGCAGTCTGACTTGGAATACGGTGAAAAAATTATTTTTCTGACCGGTAATTCTGGAAGCGGTAGAACAAGTGTCTGTGAACACATTGTGAATGCGCTTGATGAGACTTTTTCTACTGTCTTTATTCCCTGCCAGAGGGAAATGTCTATAGAACGTCTCAGACAGCTTTTTCTTCAGCAGGCAGCTCCTGCTGATAAATGGGATGAGACAGTTCCTTTATATCAGAGCTTTAAATCCTTATCTATTCCTGTAAGACAGAAACTGCTGGTTGTAATAGATAATATTGATGATGTTATTACAACCTTCTCTGATGAAGTATTCGAACTCTTTTCTCAGTTTTTAGGTCAAAATCGATTTTCATTTTTGATCACATCTCATCCTTTGTGGGCTCAGGCTAAGATCTCTTCTTCATTAAATGATAAGCTTGAAGTGAAAGAGTATGAAATTCCAAAAATTTCTATGCAGGAGTCTTTGGAAATCAGCAGACAGTTATTTGAACATGCTGGGCTTGAGAAAGTATATAACGTAATTTTGCCTAAATTACCTAATGCTCTTGAGGCATGTGATGGTAATCTGGGGAGAATCATCAAACTAACGGAGACTTTTATGGCAGATCCAATTGAAGTAGAGAAAGATCAACAGAATCAGAATGTTGATAAGAATGTGTCTGAAGTAAAGAAACACAGCAGTACAGGTATTTTTATTGCTATTGTCTGTGTAGTGATTGTTTTGGCCTGCCTCATTCCTGTTTTCCTTGGAACCAATGTAGTTGATAAACTTTTTGGAAAAACTCCTGCGGAGGATCCGGCCAAGCAGAAGGTTGAGGTTTCAACTTCAATTGCAGATCCATCTGCAAATAAGCTTACCTTCGGTGACGAGGGAGACAAAAAGGAGCAGAGCGTAAGCGATGATCCTCTTGCTGTATCAGCAGGTTCAATCAGCGATATCAAAGCTAATGGACCAAAAGGTTCAGAGAAAGAGGCTGTTCATGATGAAGGAGGTCTTCTTCCAAAGGTTGAAGGTGGCGTAGAAGCTGAAGAAGTAAAATCTACAACCAAGAATTCTGTTACTCTTCAGGGCGAGGCTTTAGAGGCAATTGAAGGAAAGGGGGCTGATTCTAAATCAGACGATCCCAGGCGAGGATTGGCAGGATCTTTAAACAAACAGGATAAGGCAAAGTCTGAGAAAGAAACTGCTGTTTCTAAATCAGACAAGATCGCTGCCAATAAAACTGATAAAGCTGACAAAACTGAAGTGGCTCCTTTAGCTGTACTAAAGAGAGAAAACAGTATCCTTTATAAGGATAAAATCCAGAAAGAGGATGAAGCTATTGCATTAAAGCGTAAGGCTGATGAAGAGGCTGCAATTAAGCTCGCTCAGGCACAGGAACAGGCCAAAAAAGATTTAGCTGCTAAGGAAAAGGCTAAACAGAAGGCTGAAACTAAAGCAGCAGAGGTTAAAGAAACAGCTCAGACACCAAAGAAGAAAGAGCCTGTAAGTTCAGGAATTCCTGCAAAGAGAAATTCCAGAGCATATCTGGGTGAAAATTCAGAAATTGATTCTATGAACTCAAATCATTATACTCTTCAGGTGTTAGCAGGAACTGATAAATCAGCTTTGCAGAGAGCTGCAACATACATTGACGGCAAATACTGGATTTATTCAACAGTTCGTAACGGAAGAGCCTGGCATGTTCTGATTACAGGTGACTTTGCATCTCCTCGTGCAGCAGTGGATGCAAGCAGAGGTTTCCCTGCATCAATTAGAAATGCAGGTCCGTTTGCTAAAACTTTCGATAAAGTTAAAACTGAAATGAGATTGCAATAATCGTGAAAGAGAAAAATTTTTTGATAGCAGGTTCTATCCTGTCAGCTGACCTTTTAAATCTTGAAAGAGATGTGAAGGAGGCTTTAGATGTAGGTGTTGATGTAATTCATTTTGATGTAATGGATTACCATTTTGTTCCAAATATGACATTTGGTCCTGCTTTCCTCAAAGCAATGAGAAAGAAGTTTCCTGATGCAGTATTTGATGTCCATCTGATGGTTACACCTGTTACCGAAAATATTGTTGACGATTATGCAAAAGCAGGAGCAAGCTGGATTTCATTCCATCCTGAAGCATGTGTTCATACTGAAAGAATGCTAACCCATATTCAGGAGATGGGAATAAAGGCTGGTCTTGCTCTAAATCCTTCAACTCCTCCTCAGATGCTTCGTTATCTGTGGGATAAGCTTGATTTTGTTCTTGTAATGACCGTAAATCCTGGTTTTGGCGGACAGTCTACTATTCCCGCAACTCTTACCAAGGTTGCAGATATCAAGGCTATGGCTAAGGCTGAGAACAAGGACATCTTAATTGAAGTTGACGGTGGTGTAAAATCTACCAATATCAAAGAGATAGCTTCATATGGTGCAGAAGTGTTCGTAGTTGGTTCCGCATTCTTTGGAACTCCTGACAAGAGCGCTGCACTATCATCATTACACAGTGCATTAGCATAAGATTAAAATGTCAAAATTAAAGTCTCTTCCAGAGGCCCTTCTTTTTGACCTTGACGGCACTTTAGCAGATACAATCGTACAGCTTGCTAAGGCAGCAAGAGCAAGTGCCGTTTCCTTAGGTCTGAATCCTCCAGCACAGAAAAACGTTCAGGAATATGTCGGCAACGGTGTAAATATGCTTCTTGCAAGAGTTATTGCCGGAAGATTTGATATCACCCTTGATGATGTCGATAAAGAGCTTCTATTAAAAGCCAGAGAAGTCTTTAATCACGTTTATGCTGAAGGCTTAAAAACAGATTTCAGAGTTTATGATGGTGTAATCGAAGGCCTTAAGTATTTTAAGAAAAGAGGAATAAAACTTGCGGTTGTTACCAATAAACCTCAAATTTTTGCTGATCCTTTGTTAAAATGCATGGGCATTTATGATTATTTTGATTTTGTTTTAGGCGGTGAAGTCCTAAAGCAGAGAAAGCCTGATCCTGCACCATTACAGTACTGTCTTGATAAAATAGGCGTTTCTAACGATAAAGCAGTGATGATTGGTGATTCAGATAATGATATCATAGCAGGTCTGAATGCAAAGATTTGTACTGTCTTTTTTACTTACGGCTATAATCGAGCAAATCTAGATGAGCTTGACATAGACTATAAATTTGATAGTTTTACACAACTAATTGAACTAATAAAATCATTTAAATAAAGGTAAAGAAAAATGTCTAAACCAATTATCTTCAGTGGCATCCAGCCATCTGGTGAATTATCAGTAGGTAACTACATTGGTTCTTTACGCAACTGGGTTAAACTGCAGGATGATTATGACTGCATATATTGCGTTGTAAACGAGCACGCAATTACTGTTAGACAGGATCCAAAAGAGCTTCTAAACCGCTCTTACGATACACTTGCTATTTTCCTTGCTGCTGGAATTGATCCTAACAAGAGCACTATTTTCCTACAGTCTCATGTACCTGCTCACTGTCAGCTTTCATGGGTATTAAACTGCTACACTCAGGTTGGCGAGCTAAACAGAATGACTCAGTACAAGGACAAGTCAAAGAGATATGCTGATAATGTTACAGCTGGTCTATTTGATTATCCTGTACTGATGGCTGCTGATATTCTTCTGTATCAGGCAAATCTTGTACCTGTTGGTGATGATCAGAAGCAGCACATTGAAATTACAAGAGATATTGCAACCCGTTTCAACAATCTTTACGGTGACACTTTCGTTCTTCCTGAGGGCTATTTCCCTAAGACTGGCGCAAGAGTTATGTCTCTGCAGGAGCCTACCAAGAAGATGTCAAAATCTGATGATAATCAGAATAACGTTGTAAGAATTCTTGAAGAGCCAAAATCAATCATCAAGAAACTTAAGAAGGCTGTAACCGATTCAGATAATCCTCCTGTAATCAAGTACGACTGGGAAAATAAGCCTGGTGTATCTAATCTGCTTGAGATTCTTTCTGCTTGTAACGGCAAGAGTATTGAAGAGCTTGTTGAGCAGTATAAGGATTCTATGTACGGTACCTTCAAGTGTGATGTTGGTGATGCTCTTGTTGCAATGTTAGAGCCAATCCAGACCAGATACAAGGAAATCAGAGCTGACCAGGGCTATCTTGACGAAGTTCTAAAGAACGGTGCTATAAAGGCTCGCGAAAGAGCTCAGAAGACTCTTGATGATGTTTACAAGAAGGTTGGCTTTGCTCTAGAAGCCTAATTTGAAATCATATCCTCCTGTCCTTAGGAGAGGAGGATATTCTTAAATCTCTCAGATTTATCCTCCATCCTCTCTAGCTATTCAGCAATAATGCTTTTCTGAACCGCTGTTTATCTGTCAAAAGTTAAAGCCATTCCTGTTGTTTCATTAACTATTTTTCCATTTTCAACAATATGATTTCCATTAACGATTGTATGAACAACAGTTGAAGGGAATGTATGTCCAGTAAATGGAGACCATTTGCATGAGGAGGCTATATCGTTCTCGTTAACATTATGATTTAAAAGAGGATTGATGATAGCTAAATCAGCAAAATATCCTTCCTCAATTCTTCCTCTGTTTTCAATATGGAATCTCTGAGCTACATTTTCTGCAGTAACCTTTGCGATAGTCTCAAGAGTTATTTCCTTTCTCTTCCATAATTCCAGAAGACTTAAGCATGAATACTGAACGGAAGGCAGTCCTGAGGCACATTTAAAGTAGGTTCCCTGTTTTGCCTGTATTTCATGTGGCGCATGGTCTGTGCCGACTGTTGTAAGTGTCCCGTTTTCAAGCGCATTAACGATAGCAAGTCTATCTTTTTCTGTCTTTACTGCTGGGTTACATTTTAAGAAAGCATTCTTCTGAATATAATCTGATTCAGAGAAGAATAGGTGAGGAATACAGGCTTCTCCAGATATCTGTCTGGTTTTAACATTGCCGAATTTTAATTGCTCAAGCATTGCAATTTCTTCTTTTGTGGAAATATGCATGATATGAATTCTGGCACCGGTCTGCATAGCAAGCTGAATCGCCAATGTTGAAGAAGCTATACAGCAGTCTCTGTTTCTAATTAAAGGGTGCATTGAGAATGGAACATTATCAGCGTATGATTCCTTTGCTTTTTTCTCATTTCTAAGGATGGTGGCTGTATCTTCACAGTGAAGAGCAATGATGGTTCTTGCAGACTCGAAAATACCGTATAGTTTCTCAGCATTATCAACAAGCAGATTTCCTGTTGAAGAGCCCATAAATACCTTAATACCTGCAATCTCTTTTACAGGAGCCCTCTTTATTTCTTCCAGATTGTTGTCTGTTGCTCCAAGATAGAATCCATAGTTGGCAAGAGAATTCTTTTGGGCTATTTCTTTTTTCTGGTTGATAAGTTCAATAGTAGTTGTTGCCGGATTGTTGTTAGGCATATCCAGATAAGAGGTAACACCACCTAAAACTGCAGCTCTGGATTCAGAGTAGATTGTTGCTTTTTGAGTCATTCCTGGCTCGCGGAAGTGCACATGATCGTCGATAAGGCCTGGAAGCACAATATGTTCATGACATTCAATGATTTTGGCCTGTGAGTCAGAAATATCGTTATCTATTTTTGTTATTAATTGTCCTTCAATAAGCAGATCTTTGCGTATAATACGCTCTGGGGTAACCAGCAGAGCATTTTTTAATAACAGTTTGGTCATATTAACTCCGAAATTTTTTCAATATTTTACAAGATAAAGAGACACTTAAGAAATGAGTGAAAGTGATAATTTATTTGCACCTAGATTCAGCATCAAGGATGTAACAATTCATAAAAAAGAGCGCGTTTACAAACAGTTTTTCGCTATGGACAGATATGAGGTTTCATATAAGCAGTTTTCGGGCGGTGAAACTAAGGTTTTAGTAAGAGAAATATTTGAAAGAGATGCGGATGCCGTTGCTGTTTTAGTATGGGATGAGAAAACCGACGAGGTTGCGTTAATTGAACAGTTCCGTCCTGGTGCTTTAAAGGATGCTGAGAGTCCTTGGCTTATTGAAATTGTTGCTGGCATTATCGATAAAGGCGAGAGCTGTGAACAGACTGCAATCAGAGAAGTAAAAGAAGAAATCGGTATTGATTTAAAGCCTGAGGATTTATGCTTTATCACTTCAGAATACCCATCTCCAGGTGGAATTTCAGAGATGGTTACCTTGTATGTAGCCAAGGCTGATTTATCAAATCTTGGAAATCATGGTGGTCTTGAAATCGAATCAGAGGATATTCGTGTATTTAAGGCTAAACTTGATGATGCTTACGAAAATGTAATGAATGGTCGTATTCACAACTCAGTTGCTATTATCGCAATCATGAATCTGAAGTGGGAAAAGGCGAAAATTGTAAAACGTTTGCAAAATAATAAAAACTAAATCACATTTTTGGTACAGAGGGTTTAAAAAATTTGTCTTTTCCTATAGAATTGCCTAACTTTTTAAATTCAAAAGAAGAAGTACATTGGTACTAATCAATATACTTTTGTAAAAAAGTACCAATTTTCTAAAAATGAGCTAGCGATTACGTTATAAAGGTTCATTTTTTATTAGAATAACTAATATAGTGTTAAAACAAAGATAAGGTTAACAACAATGGCCCCTCGGTACTTAACTCCTAAAGCAGGCGATGGTACAGTCAGAGTTCTTCAGATTTCTGATTGTCATTTGTTTGCTGATCCTGAAAAAGATCTGTTAGGGGTAAATACGTCTGAGAGTTTTAAAGCTACAGTTCAGGCCATTAAAGAGCAGAATTTTGAATATGACTTTATCGCCTTTACCGGTGATATCAGTCAAGATTATTCTGCAACCTCATATCAACACTTCGCTTCTATAATTTCTGTTCTGGAAAAACCTGTATTCTTCCTGCCTGGAAACCATGATGATGGTCCTCTTATGTATAGAATCTTTGAGGATCTTGGGGTTAATATTGCAAAAAATGTTATTACTCCTAGATGGCAGTTTGTATTCCTGAATTCTGAGGTATACGCTGTTCCTCATGGCTGGATAGAAAGAAGACAGCTTGATTACACTGGCTTCTGTTCACAGAGAAATCCAGATCAGTTCATGGCTGTTCTTGTTCATCACATGCCGCAACTGGTTCATTCAGCCTGGCTTGATACGCAGACAATGCATAATCGTGATGAATTCAATGCATACATGCGACGTGTTCCTAATTTAAAACTGGTTCTTACAGGTCATGTTCATCAGGAATTTGACATGTATGATCATAATATCCGTTATATAGCATCCCCATCTACATCAATTCAGTTTACACCGTTGTCCAGTGATTTCTCTCTGGATAATCTAGCCCCTGGATGGAGATATCTGACTTTTTATCCTGATGGCAATATTGATACTCAGGTTTACAGACTTCAGAATAACGTCTTTATCCCAAATCATGATGTAGAGGGATATTAATGAAAATCATTTATATTCATGGTTTTCTTTCTACATCAAATGCTCAGAAGGCCCAGATCCTGAGACGGGAGCTTGGGAATTATTCTGATATTGAATTTCAGTCCGTAGACTATCCCGATGATCTTGAATACAGTGTTGAAAGTCTGAGTGAAATAATAAAAAAAGATCTTTATTCCGGAGTAAAACCTTTTCTTATAGGCAGTTCTCTTGGCGGATTTCTTTCAATTATTCTTTCTGTTCGTTTTGATCTTAAGATTGCTCTCATAAATCCATGCCTGTATCCTTCAGCCTGGATTAAGAAAATGGGGTATATCGGAAAGACTCTAACCAATTTTGACAGCGGAGAATCTTTTGTGGTTCGTCCTGAAGCCGTTGCCTACGTTGAAAAACTTGAAAAAGAACTTCCTTCATATCTTAAGGATAAGACCATGGTTCTTCTGCAGACAGGGGATGAGGTTTTAGATTACAGATATTCTCTTGATTTTTTTAAGGATATTGATGTTGATGTAGAGGAAGGTGGCTCTCATCGCTATGACAATTTTGAAAGTAAGATAGGAAAAATACTGAAATTCTTTGAGGAAAAATAAAGTATTGTCCTTTTCTCCCTGCGCTCCATCCGGTTTTCTAATCTTCTTGCTAAATTTATCCTAAGTTTGTTGTAACATAATAATAGGGTTAAATAATATGTGGGATGATTATGCGCATTTTAGTTGTTGAAGATGATCCATTGATTTCAAATGCACTTGAGAACAGTCTTAAGTCAAGTGCTTATGCTGTTGATTGTGTTTCTGATGGTAACCAGGCTCTTTATGCTCCTAAGGATATCAGCTATGACTGTATCCTTCTCGATCTTGGTCTGCCAGGAATTGACGGTGTTCAGCTTTTAAAAACATGGCGTTCTGAAAGCATATTTACTCCTGTAATAATTATTACAGCACGTGATGGTCTTGATGACCGTATTCAGGGCCTAGATGTAGGCGCTGACGATTACGTGGTCAAACCTTTTGATCTTACTGAGCTTCTTGCTCGAATCAGAGCAGTTACAAGACGAAGTGCAAATTCTAATGATGTGGTTTCTTTTACTAACGGCACTTTAACCCTGGATCCTGTAACCCATGAGGTTATGGTTAAGGACGAAGCCGGTGTATTAAGCCACTGTCCTCTAACATCCCGTGAATACTCTCTGCTTGAGGCATTACTACGTCGTCCGGGCGCTGTTTTATCAAGAGAGACTCTTGAAGACAAGATTTATGCATTTGGTGAAGAAGTTGAATCAAATGCGATCGAGTTTATCATTCACAACCTGCGCAAAAAGGTTGGCTCTGCAAATATTAAAAATGTCAGAGGTGTAGGTTGGAAGGTAATAAAGGGAAACTAATAAGGTCTCTGCGCTTAAAGCTTTGCGTTGCTCTGACTATTATTGGTATCGTTTATACAGGCTTTAGCTGTTATCGTTCATACAACAAAACCAAGATTGAGGCAGCATCGTTTATTGATGAGGAGCTTGCTCAGATAGCAAGTGTTATTGTCAATTATGATGTTATGCTTCCTAAATCCTGGGAAGGTCCATCTCTTAGAAGAAGAATCTTTCGTGATTTAAACGGAAATCTTTTATTTCCTCATCACGGTTCACAGTCATCGCTTCTTCCAATGCCTTCACTGAATGATCTTTTTGATAAGCATCAGGAAATCATGGTTGCCCCTCTGTTTGCGCAGCCAGGTGAAACCTTTTATTTTCCTTCAATGATTGAGGATGGCATTTATACCGTTCTTATTAAGGATAAACGTGTTAGAGCGTATGTTTCAACCAACAAGGCAGGTATTCGTTTTGTTGTTGCCCGCTCTTATGATCTTCTAGATGAAGTTGTTAATCAGGCTTTACTTCACTCTTTAAGTGAGTTCCTGCTGCTTCTGATTATCTACGTTCCAAGTACTATTTTTCTTGTTAATGTCATTTTCAGACCAGTCAAGAAGGTTGCTTCTGAGCTTGATGCTAGAAAGCACAATGATCTTTCTCCAATCAGAGCAACAAAGCTGCCATCAGAGCTTGATATCTTCATTGAGTCCATTAACCGTCTGTTTACTAAGACTCAGGGAGTAATGCAGAATGAACGTCGCTTTATTGCTGATGCAGCTCATGAGCTTAGAACTCCTTTAACCGCAATTTCTCTTCAGGCTCAGGCAATTCATGAGGGAGATCTTCCACATGAGGAAGCTGAAAAGATGAGTCAGCTTAAACAGGCTATTGCAAGACAGAGAACCCTTACCAATAACCTTTTGGAATATGCCCGTTCTCAGTGTGGACATGTTTTGAAGCTTCAGAATTTCTCTATAAAGGAGATATTTGTTGAGGTTATTGATGAAATCGGCTTCATTGCAGATAGGAAGAATATTGATTTAGGTCTTGAAGGTGAATGCGACATTCAGGTCTATACCGATAGAACCAATGTTAAGACCATCGTTACCAATCTGGTTTCAAACGCTCTAAAGTACACTCCTGATGGAGGAAGATGTGATCTTTCTTGTTCTGAGAGTGCCGACAAGAAAGTTGTTACCATTTACGTTGATGACACTGGTCCTGGTTTACTTCAAAAAGATCTTGATTTGGTATTTAATGCCTTCTATCGAGTTGGCGGAGATTCTGCTAAGGTCGAAGGTACAGGACTAGGTCTTTCAATTGTTAAATCTGCCTGCGACGAGATCAACGGAAGAATTGAACTTTCAAATCGTAATAAGGGTGGTCTAAGAGCTGCTGTTACCATTCCTAAGCGTAATTTTGCTTAGCTTCAGACAACCTTTGGATAAAAGTTCATTGCTAGGCTATTTCTACTTTATGTTCTAATTGCCTGAATCATAAAAAATCGAGACTGTATTCCAATCTTTTTTTCTGTCAGCAAGATCTGAATAATCTATTTTGATGATGAATTTATTTTCCCAATTGAAATTTAAGCGTTTTGCTAGATATATCTAATTCTCGCTAATGTGCTTTTATCCATGCTTTTTGCTAAAATGGAAATGATTATTAATTTGCAAAGATATACATACATTAGATTTATATGACAGATAACGTAAAAGATTATACAGGCGCTTCTATTGAGGTTTTGAAAGGTTTAGAACCAGTTCGTAGAAGACCAGGTATGTACACCGATACTCAGAATCCAAATCATCTGGGTATGGAAGTTATAGATAACAGTGTGGATGAGGCGGTTGCAGGTTTTGCTTCCGTCATCAATGTAACTCTTTATGAGGATGAATCCTTAGAGGTTGAAGATAACGGAAGAGGTATGCCTGTTGATCTGCATCCTGTCGAAAAGATCCCTGCAATTGAGCTTATTCTGACCAAGCTTCATGCTGGCGGTAAATTTAATTCTGACAGCTATAAGTTCTCAGGTGGTCTACACGGTGTTGGTGTATCTGTTGTAAATGCTCTGTCTAAAAAGCTTTCTGCTACTGTAAAGCGTGATGGAAATGTTTACCGTATTGTTTATGAGTATGGCAAGAAGTCTCAGAACCTTGAAGTAATTGGAAGCTGCGCAAAAAAAGATACCGGTACAACTGTTCATTTCTGGCCGGATGATCCATATTTTGACGATATTAAATTTAATGTTCAGACCTTAAAGCATCTATTAAAAGCCAAAGCTGTACTGTGCGAAGGTCTGACCATCAACTTTATAGATAAAATCCGCAACACAACTGATCAGTGGACCTATAACGGAAATCTTCAGACATATCTGACCAATCAGGTTCAGGGCAGAGTAATTGAGCCTCAGCCTCCATTTTTCGGTGTTGTAAAAAATGAGGATGAAGAGCTTGAATGGGCTGTTGGCTGGGAGATGGAAGGTCGAGGAACTCACTGCATCGGTGAATCCTTTGTAAACCTTATTCCTACCGTTGACGGCGGTACTCATGTTAATGGCTTCAGAAGCGGACTTACCTCAGCGATGAAGGAGTTCTGTGAACTGCACAACCTTCTGCCTCGTGGTATCAAGATTACTGCTGATGATGTCTGGTCAAGATGCAGCTATGTGATTTCCTTGAAAATGAGAGATCCTCAGTTTGCTGGTCAGACTAAAGAGAAGCTATCTTCTCGACACATTGCTGCTCTGGTTGATGGTATTATTTCCGATCGATTCTCCCTATGGCTTAATGCCAATGTTGAAAAGGCAACTGTTATTGCCAATCTGATCATTGAATCTGCTAGGGAAAGAGAGAATTCTGCTAAGGTGGTAGAACGTAAAAAAATCACCCGTGGCCCGGCTCTTCCAGGCAAGCTTGTTGACTGTACTTCAACAGATCCCTCAAGAGGAGAACTCTTTATTGTAGAGGGTGACTCTGCAGGTGGTTCAGCAAGACAGGCAAGAGACTCAAGCTGTCAGGCAATTCTTCCATTGCGTGGAAAGATCCTTAATACCTGGGAGAAGTCATCATCAGAGGCATTGGCTTCAGAGGAAATCAGAGCTATATCTATTGCTATTGGTATTGAGCCGGATGCTGATTCTCTTGAAGGATTACGCTACAACAAGATCTGCATCCTTGCCGATGCGGACTCCGATGGTCTACACATTGGAACTCTGCTATGCGGCCTTTTTGTTAAGCACTTTACTCAGCTTGTACGTGAAGGACATGTTTTTGTTGCCTGTCCTCCTCTTTTCAGAATTGACTCAGGAAAGCTCAAGGAATATGCCTTAGATGAAGAGGAGCTTGAGGTAAAACAGAAACAGCTTCTGAGAAAGGGCATAAAAAAGGAAAACATTAAGATCCAGCGATTCAAAGGTCTGGGTGAGATGAATCCTGAGCAGTTAAGAGAAACAACTCTTGCTCCTGAATCCCGTCGCCTGATGCAGCTAACTCTGACAACAGATGCAGATGAAGGCACATTTGCTCTTATGGATATGCTTTTATCCAGCAAGAGAGCCGCTGATCGTCGCCAGTGGATTGAAAATAACGGTGATAAGGCTGAAATGCTCGATTAAGTAAACTAAACTTAAGGTATGGCAGACAACGACGAAAAAACAGAACAACCGACAGGTAAAAAGTTAAGTGATGCAAGAAATAAAGGTCAGGTTCCTCGTTCAAAGGAAGCTGCGACCTTTATTGTTCTCTTGGCAGGTGTTCTTTCTCTATGGGCTTTTGCCGGAATGCTCGGTAAGTCAATTCGTCAGATCATGAATAATAGTTTTAATCTGACAAGAGATCAGATTTTCTATGAGGATGAAATCCGAAGGTTGTTTGTTGCCAATATTACCGAAATTGCTCTGCCTATTCTCTGTATTTCTGTAATTCTCTTTTTCTGCGGTATATTTGGCAATATCTTTGTTGGTGGCTTTAATTTTTCTCACGAGGCTTATCAGCCAAAATTCGATAAATTAAATCCTATAAACGGTATAGGAAGAATCTTTTCGTTAAACTCAATTGTTGAACTATTAAAAGGTATCTTAAAAGTAGCCTTTATTGGTTCTTTCTGTTATTTCGCTCTGTCTGGTCGAATCAATGAGGTTTTAACCTTATCCTATCTTGATCCTATCGGCGCTATCAGACGTGCGATGATTCTGCTTTTGCAGTTTATGATTATTGTCGTTTGCGCGATGCTTCCAATTGTGCTTATAGATGTTCCTTATCAGAAGTGGCATTACCTAAAGCAGCTTCGAATGACAAAACAGGAAGTAAAAGACGAGTATAAGAATACAGAAGGTAATCCTCAGATTAAGGGCAAGATCAAGCAACTGCAGTTTCAGATGGCTGCCCGTCGTATGATGGCTAAGGTTCCTGCTGCTGATGTTGTGGTAACCAACCCTAATCATTATGCTGTGGCTTTATCATACGATCCAAATGGAACTCTTGCTCCTGTGGTTGTTGCAAAAGGTGTTGATGAAATTGCAGAGAAGATTAAAGAGATTGCCCGTGAAACCAACGTTCCTGTGATACCTATTCCTCCTCTTGCCCGTTCTTTGTACTACACAACCGAACTGGATACTGAAATTCCAAGAGGTCTGTTTAAGGCTGTAGCTCAGGTCCTTGCCTGGGTAATGGGCATGAAAGCCTTTAAAGAGGGTAAATCCCAGCAGAGACCTCGCGATCTGGATATGAATCCGTATATACCTGACGAACTTCGCTTCTAAATGTTCCATATTGGAACCTTTTCCTTAGTTTTACTATTTTTAGCTTTTTTTCTCGTCTCATTTCTTCTTTTTATTTTGCCAATTTCAAATTTTCAGTATTAAGCTGCAACAATTATTTGAAAATTAAGAGGAAGTTCAAAAAAAATTATCGATTTTGGTTTAATATTGTGTAGTACTTTGAGTATGAACGGGTTTTTACGCTTTGTTATAATCGAGTACACCAAAGGAGTTAAAGAGGAATTTTTTATGGCAACTTCTTCAAAAAAACAAACAACAAAAACCACTGTTAAGGCAAAAGCTCCTGTAAAAGCTGCAGCTAAGACATCTACCTCAGCTACACAGACTACAGCAACTGTAGACAAGGCTCAGGTAAAGGCATTTAAAGAGCAGGTTGAAAAGCATCTGCGTACCACAATCGGTACTTCACCTGTCAAGGCAAGTAAACTAGCATGGTGGCAGGCTGTAGTTGCAACAGTTAATGAGGATATCTTCGGTCGTTTAACTGATACTCAGCAGACTCACGCAAAAAATGATACACGTGCAGTGCATTATTTATCAGCAGAATTCTTAATGGGAAGATTAACAATCAATAATCTTACCAACCTAGAAAAATTCGATGTTGCTCGCGAAGCATTAAAGGAATTTGGATTAGATATAAACGAAATTTGCGAGGAAGAGCCTGATATGGCTCTAGGTAATGGCGGTCTAGGTCGTCTAGCTGCCTGCTTTATGGATTCACTTGCAACCTGCAATTATCCTTGTGTAGGTTACGGTATTCATTATGAAAACGGCTTATTCAGACAGGAAATCCGTGCTGGTAAGCAGGTTGAGCGTCCTGATTCATGGAGAGAGTACGGTTGCCCTTGGGAAGCATGTCGACCTGAGTCTGTGCAGAACATACCATTGGGCGGTTATGTTGAGAAACAGACAGCTCCTGATGGCTCACAGTGTTCAGTATGGCACCCATCTAGCATGATTAAAGGTGTACCTTGGGATATTCCTGTTGTAGGATACAGAGGTTCATCTGTTGCAATTCTGCGTCTATGGGAATCACGTTCAACTGAACAGTTCAACTGGGACGTTTTCAATGCTGGCGGTTATGTTGACGCTCAGGCAGAAAAATCACTGGCAGAAACTATTTCAAAGGTTCTTTATCCTAATGACTCAACTGAGGCTGGTAAGGAATTACGTTTAACTCAGCAGTACTTCTTCTGCGCATGCTCTCTACGTGATATTTTACGTAGATATAAGAGATCTCATCATAATGACTTTAGCGAGTTTGCTGCAAAGATTGCTATTCAGCTGAATGACACTCATCCAACCATTGCTATTCCTGAGCTGATGAGACTTCTTATTGATGAGGAAGGCTTATCTTACGATCAGGCATGGGATATTACCTCAAAGACATTCAACTATACCAACCACACTCTGCTTCCAGAAGCATTAGAGAAATGGCCTGTATATATCTTTGAGAAGTTACTGCCTCGTCATCTTGAACTGATTTACGAGATTAACTTCCGCTTCCTGAATGGTCCTGTTGAGGCTAAGTGGCCTGGAAACAATGAAATCAAATCTAGACTTTCCATTATTGAGGAAGGTGAAGTAAGAAAGGTTCGCATGGCAAACCTATGCGTTATTACTTCTGAGCACGTTAACGGCGTTGCTAAGATTCACTCCAAGCTTGTTAAAGAGAATCTGTTCCCTGATTATGCTCAGTTATGGCCAAACAAGTTCTGCAACGTAACAAACGGTGTAACTCCACGTCGCTGGATTCTGTCATGCAACAGAGGTCTTGCTGAGTTATATAACGATGTTGCTGGTAAGGATTGGCCTCTAGATCTTGATAAGTGTGAAGTATTAAAGAAATATGCTGATAAGAAAGAGTACCAGGATCGTTTCATGAAGATTAAGCATGACAACAAGGTTGCTCTTGCTAAGACTATCAAGGAACTGACCGGTGTTGAGGTTGATCCTAACGCAATGTTTGACGTTCAGGTTAAGAGACTTCACGAGTACAAGCGTCAGCATTTAAATCTTCTGTACATTATGTCTCTGTACAAGAGTCTGCTTGAAGATCCAGATCAGGATATCGTACCTCAGGTATTTATCTTCGGTGCTAAGGCTGCTCCTGCATATACTCTTGCTAAGGACATTATTTTCGCAATCAATGCAGTTGGCGAGAAGATCAACAATGACCTGCGCATTAAGGGTAAGTTAAAGGTTGTATTCCTTCCAAACTACAGAGTAAGTCTTGCTGAAAAGATTATTCCTGCTGCAGATATTTCTGAGCAGATTTCTACTGCCGGATATGAAGCTTCAGGTACCTCAAATATGAAGTTCTCCATGAATGGTGCTCTAACTTTAGGTACTATGGATGGCGCTAATATTGAGATTGTTGAGCAGGCAGGTATAGAAAACAACTTTATCTTCGGTCTGAGTGTTGATGAGGTTCTTGAGTTGAAGCCTCGCTACAATCCATGGGATTACTACAACGCAGATCATGATCTGAAGGCTGTTGTTGATTGGCTTGATTCAGACTTCTTCACTCCTGGTCAGCCAGGTGCATTGTCATCAATCAAGACATCATTACTGAATAACGGTGATCCTTTCTTGGTTCTTGCTGATTTTGCATCCTACAAGGAAGCTCATCAGAGAGCTCAGAAGCTGTTCAAGGATAAGGCCAAGTGGGCAAGAGCTGCAATGATTAACTCTGCAACTATGGGTATCTTCAGTTCAGACAGATCAATTAGGGATTATGCTGAGAATATCTGGACTCTAAGAAGCCAGATTGTAAAGAAATAATCGATATTTGATTTGATGCTAAGCCCCTTCTAGTTTGTAGTAAGGGGCTTTTTAATTTCCGGAATCAGTTTCGGTCGATTTCGTACAGATTCATCATTCTTCCGTCTTTGACTTCAACGCAGTCAAAACCGCCAGCAACAGCCGCCTTAAGTCCTAGACCACCATCTTCAAAAACACAGCATTCTTTTGGTGAGAGCTTCATTCTCTCTGCAGCCAAAAGGAAAGTATCTGGATTTGGTTTATGACGGGTAACATTATCAGAGGTGACAACAACATCGATGAAATCTGTCATATTCTTTGCTTGAAGAAGACCTTCTACATTAGCTGTTCTTGAGCCTGTTCCAATTGCTATTTTAACGTTGTTCTTTCTGCTTTCTTTTAGGAAATTAAAGATCTCTTCAAAAACGATAATGTTAGGTACATTTTCAAGATAGATTTCGATCTTTCTATCAACGTATGTTTTTATATCTCCAACAGGGAATCCCTGATTTTTATAGAATCTGGCAATATCATAGCTCGAGGAGCCTCCAAGTCTATAGATATCAGCCATATCTATATCAAAACCGTGTTCATTAGCAACCTGCTTCCATGCGCGGGCGTGGAATGGCATTGAGTCAATAAGTGTTCCGTCAAGGTCAAAAATAAGACCTTTGTATTTTGTAAGTTTGCTAAATTTCATATTAATTCGTAGATGTCTTATAGACAAAAAAGTTTTATAAAAGAGTATATCCGTGATTATTTCTTAACAATTGTAAATGAATAATCGAATATTAGCGAGTTAGTTAATCTGAGATTTTCTTTTGGGGCGCAGGGTAGGGATGTAAAAAAAATCACCGTGTCTTGGACACGATGATTTTTCTGTTGTTTCTTTTGAGAGGATTAAGCTATCTGTAGCTTAAACTCCGTGCATGTAGAAACTTACAACGAACATGATTGAAATCAGCCACATTACAGGTGAGATTTCTTTTACATGACCTGTAAATGTTTTAATCAGACAGTAGCTGATGAAACCAAAACCAAAACCGTTACCGATAGAATAGCTTAATGGCATCATTGCGATAGTTAGGAATGCTGGAATTGACTCAGTAATATCTGAGAAATTAATATCCTTAACATTTCTCATCATCATACTGCCAACAATAATAATTGCAGGAGCAGTTGCAAATGCAGGAATTAGACCAGCAAGAGGAGCAAATACGAAAGCCAGGAAGAAGAATAAACCAACTACAACTGCAGTCAGACCGGTTCTACCACCTTCCTTGATACCAGTTGTTGACTCAACATATGAAGTAACAGTACAGGTTCCCAGTACAGCTGAAGCCATAGTGCCAACAGAGTCTGTTAAAAGAGCCTTCTCCATACCTTCAACATTGCCTTCCTTGTCCATTAGACCTGCGTCTTTGGTTACACCGATCAGAGTACATAGGTTATCGAACAGCTCAACTACTGTGAAGGTAAAGATAACAGTAACCAGACCGTAGTTAATAGCACCCATTACATCCATCTGCATGAAGGTATCTGCAAAACTTGGAATATCAAAACTGAATACATCTCCTACTGACTTTGGAGCAGGGGTAAGACCGAAAATCATTCCAAGAACAGTAATAGCAAGAATACCGTAGATTAAAGCGCCCTTTACTCTGTAAGCAAGCAGAATTGAAATCAGAATCATACCGATAATTGACAGGAATACCTTGCCGTCACCAATGTGACCCAGGGTAACCATGGTTGCATCTGACTTGACTACGATACCAGCACTGCTAAAGCCGATGATTGCCAGGAACATACCGATACCAACAACCACAGCTGCCTTGATGCTGTCTGGAACAGCCTTGATGATAAGAATACGAAGCTTGGTGATGGTCAGAATCAGGAAAACTACGCCTGATACAAAAACTGCACCTAATGCAGTCTGCCATGACAATCCCATGGTTCCGCATACGTAGAATGCGAAAAAGGCATTGATACCCATTCCAGGAGCAACACCGATTGGCAGATTGGAGAATAAGCCCATAGCAATTGAACATAGAGCTGCTGACCAAAGTGTTGCTGCAACGGCTGCTTCACGTGGAATACCTGAAGCCTCAAGAATAGATGGGTTAACGAATATGATGTAGGCCATTGCTACGAAAGTGGTTAGACCTGCAAGAAGTTCTGTTGAAACAGATGAACCTTTCTGTTCAATTTTGAATAGACGGTTCAAAAAGTGTGATGTAGACGAAAGCATAATGTCCTCAGTTTTTTATGCAATATTCTCTTTCAAAGAGAATCGACAAACCGAGTTATTTTATCATAATTTTGTCAATAACACTGATTAATCATGCGATTGTGTATTATCTTTTGACTGATTGTATGGTATCTATTTCTTATCCAATTTATGTTGGCTAATAAAGACGAGAAAAGAAAACACCTCCGGCAGTAGGAGGTGTTATCATGATAATTTTTATGATAAAGATCAATCTTTACTCGTCTTTTTCCTGTTCCCTGTATATTGTACCTTCAATATTTCTGCAGAAATAATCCAGCTGGGTTATAGCAGCTTCAAAGTTCAGATTATCCTGATAATCAAGTGTCATATGTTTCTTAAAATGTTCTCTTACAACAATCGGATCCGTCATTATTTTCTTGAATATATTTGTATAGTACTTAACTACTTCTTCTGATACGCCATGAGGGGCAACAATGCCTCTAATGGTTCCATACCATTTATTGTAATAACCGGCTTCCTCAAGAGTAGGAACATCAGGAAGAGCTGAGATTCTATTATTGCCAAAGACTGCCAGTACTCTCAATTTTGGTGAGTTTGATAAAACCAGGTCTGCAACCTCGGCAAAGGTTACGCAGATAAAATCAACATCTTTTGTTAATAGTTTTGCAAGCTGATTGATTGTTCCATCGCAGTGAACTGCAGTATATTCAAAGCCTGCTGAATGAGCAAAAAGCTGTGCTCCTGTGTGGTATGAAGCTTTATATCCATTTGTTGAAGCTTTAATTTTTCTCGGATGTTTTTTTGCATCTTCAACAAGATCATCAATCATCATGTATTTACTGTCTGCATTAACCACAATAATTGCAGTTTCTGTGTTCTGGGCACAGATTGGTACAACATCCGAAACCTTAAAGAAAGCTCCTGGAAGATAACTCATAGCAGCAAATGTTGGAAGGTTTACATATCCGATAGTATGTCCGTCAGGATTGGCTTTTACAATCTTCTTTACTCCCGAGATGCCATCTTCACCAACAATGTTCTCGATGATTATTTTCTGTTTGATGTATTTCTCTGCCACAGTCTTGATTGCCTGTGCGCTCATATCAGTGCCGCCTCCTGCCTTGTAAGGAACAATAATGGTGACATCCTGTGTAGGCTTCCATTCTCCTGCTACAGAAGAGAAGGAAAGAAAAGTAGAAAAAATACCAACAAACAATGCAGAACTAATTTTCATTATTACTGATCCCTAGGATAACGTTTTCTAATACTCAAAGTACTCCTACATATACTGAATATAAGTTAAAAAGATGAAGTTACAATTTTTTAAACTCATTTTCATAGAGTTTGTTTTATTTTTTTGCGTTATCTTAAAAATTCGAAAATGTTTTAAAACTAAAAGTCTTCAACAAGACCAATGTGAAAAAATACAGAATGATTCTGTCAGCAGAATATACTTTGGATGATTAAGTATTTAATTTTTGGAACAGTAAAACTTAATGGAAATATGACTTCTATATTGTTAGAATCTATTTCAAATGGAGAGTCTTGCTAAGGATTTGTCATGGAAACTCGAAAAATTGAGTGTCATACTTTGATTGTAGGTGCAGGTTCTGCCGGAATTGAAGCTTATAAAAGTGCAGTAGAAAACGGTGCCGACTGTATCATTGTTGATTCTGGACCAGTCGGAACGACGGCGCAGCGTTCAGGTGAACTTCCTACTAGTCTTTTAATGTCAGCGGCTCAATCCCTAAAATCTTTAAAAAATCTTGAACAATGCGGTATAAGTTTTCCCGTTCCTGTTCAGCCCGATACCTCCAATGTCCTATCTTCTTTAAGAGCCGTCAGATCCCGTGCAACGTCAGATGTTCTCTCTTTTATGTATAAAATTCCTGAAAACAGAAGAATCAGGGGAAAAGTTAAATTTATAGATAATCACAATGTAAGTGTTGATGAGTCCATTGAAATCCATTTTGAAACAGCCGTAATCGCAACAGGCTCTTCTCCTCTAGTAACATTTGAACAGTCAAGGTTAAAGAATATTCTGACCTCAAATGAATTTTTTGAGCTTGAGACTCTTCCAAAATCCGTTGCCGTATTTGGTAGTACCAAGGTTGGTCTTCAGTTAGGTCAGTCTTTATCATATCTTGGTGTTGACACAGTTGTATTCGGTCAGAAAAAACTCTGGCAGCTTACTGACGAATCAGTTCTGCTGGTTGCTCATCAGCTTCTTTCTTCCAGATTCAAACTTTATGTTGATACCTATGTAACCTCCATGGATGATGATGGAGATAACGGCTATACAATTTATTATGTTGACGGCAAAGGCTATGAAAACTACCTGCATATGGAAAGCATTGTTGCAGCAACAGCACGTATTCCAAATGTCGGTGGAATGAATCTTCAGAAAATCGGTATTAAGCTGATGCCTCACGGACTTATAAAAATCAACGAAAAGAATATGCAGACTTCAGTTCCTAATATCTTTGCTGCTGGCGATGTCTGTCGTGATACCTTCCTTTCATCTGTTGCTTTCGCTGACGGACGCTATGCCGGTTTAAATGCTGCCAACTATCCTGTTCTTTCCGATAAGCCTACTCAGGTTAAAATCAATCTTGTTTATACAGATCCTGTACTTGCGATTGTCGGTAATTCTCTTGAAGATATGAGAAAGTATGCAAAGATGACAGGAGATACTTTTATTACAACCGAAGTAAGACTTGCTCAGGGGCATTACAGAGGATTAAGAGAAGATGGCGGTATTCTGAGTATTTATACTTCTGTTACATCTCATAAGATCCTCGGAGCTGAGCTGTGTGCTTACAAAGGTGATAAAATAGCAAACTTCCTGGCATTGGCTATGGAAAATAACTACACCGTTGAAAAGCTTTCAGAATATAATTTTACGAATCTGTCCGCTGAGTCTGCAATTGGAATTGCAGCACAGAATGCAGTTGATAAATTAAAGAAAAGTAATAAATTTAGAGTTCATTAAAAATGGAAAAAACAATTGTTTTAGCATCCGCAAATGAAGGAAAGGCTAGAGAGTTCAGAGCAATCCTAGAGCCATTAGGATTCAAAATTGTTCTTCAGTCTGAACTTGGTGTTAAATCCCCAGAGGAAACAGGAAAAAGCTTTATTGAGAATGCTATTTTAAAGGCAAGATACGCTGCAGAGAAAACCGGAATGTGGGCTTTGGCTGACGACTCAGGTTTATCTGTGGATGCTTTAAACGGTGCTCCTGGAATTTACTCTGCCCGTTTTTCCGGTGGCGATGATAAGAGCAATAATTTAAAACTTCTAGATTTAATGAAGGATGTTCCTTCCGATAAAAGAACTGCAAGATATTACTGTGCCTTGTGCCTTGTAAGACATAAGGATGATCCTGTCCCTCTGACAGTTTTATCTTCCTGGGAAGGATCAATTGGCAATAAGGAAATAGGCTCAGGCGGTTTTGGCTATGATCCTTTATTCATAGTAACCGGTCGTCAGTGCACTGCAGCTCAGCTTCCTCCTCAGATTAAGAATCTGATTTCTCACAGAGGAAGAGCTCTGGCTGCTTTAACCTACAAACTAGAGCACAATCTTTCATGACATTATCTCTGCCAGTAGGATTATACGTACATTATCCCTGGTGCGTGAGAAAATGTCCTTACTGTGACTTTAACTCATATCCTGTAAAGAACAGGTCAGCATCTGAGGAAAACAGTTATGTAAACGCTCTGCTTTCTGAATTCTCCTTATATGAGAAATATCTTGAGGGCAGATCGCTTATATCCGTTTATTTTGGCGGAGGTACTCCGTCATTATTTTCTCCAAAGGATATGGGAAGGGTTATAGATAGAATCTCTCCTTATCTTACTGAAAATACAGAAATTTCCATGGAAGCAAATCCTGGAACTGTAAAACTTGATAATTTAAAAGACTACAGAAGCATTGGTGTTAACCGAATCAGTATTGGAGTTCAGAGTTTTAACGACACTTCTCTTAAAGCTCTGGGACGAATTCACAGTTCAAAAGATGCTGTCATGTGCTGTGAGAACGTTATTAAGGCAGGGTTTGATAATTTCAATATTGACATAATGCACGGACTGCCAAAGCAGAATGTCGCTATGGCGATAGAGGATATTAACAGAGCAGCGGAGCTGGGGTGTAATCATATGTCCTGGTATGAGCTGACAATTGAAGAAGATACTGCATTTGGTCTTAATCCTCCGGTTTTACCTTCTGAAGATGCCTTATCAGATATTGAGGAGCAGGGCTTTAATCTTTTATCTGAGAAAGGATTCAGGCGGTACGAGGTTTCAGGTTTTACCAAAGATAGAAGATGCATTCACAATCAGAATTACTGGTACTTTGGGGACTATATTGGAATTGGAGCAGGCGCTCATTCCAAACTTAAGCTTGAAGATAATACCTTCAGAAAAGCTAATCATGAAGTTCCATCAGAATACATCTCTCAGATAGAAACAGGCTCTTTAGAGCTTCGGAAAGTTAACTCTGAGGATTTACCTTTTGAGTTTATGCTGAACAGACTGCGTATTTTTGACGATATCGGATATGATGAGTTTGAACAAACTACAGGTCTTTCATTTGAAACTGTAAGAGAAAAACTGGAAGAGGCTCAATCCCTGGGCTTACTTGAAATGAACAGCGAATCATATCGTCTAACCTCAAAGGGCAAATGGATGCTCAATGATATTCTGGAAATGTTTTTGGATTAGGTGTAAACTGCAACGACCCTCCTCACGAAAACAGTTTTTGTCAAAAATGAGCAGTAGGACAATGTACTTTTGTAAAACACACTGTTCATCCACATAGCAGATTATAGAAAGATGCTATAATTTCATTGAAAAGAAGATAATCAAATCAAAACAGCGGGATTTTTTACAACATCAGATTTTACTACGGGATATCTGTAGTAACTATACGAACGGAATTCAGGACAAATACGATCCACTCTACCTGTTATTATTTCCCCCGCAATAAAGGGTAGAGGTTATCGACGAGAAAATTTATGAATACAAACGATAAAAAAAGAATTAACTCACTTTTAGCATTGAAGAATGCTCCAAAAGGAAAAATAGAAGCAGATTTCAGAGTTGCCCTATATGTTGTTGCAGCTCTATACCATCTTGATTTTTCAAATAAATCAAATCTAGGAGTATGCTCCTATTTAATGGGAGAAGTCGGTTTTAAAGGCGATATTTCCCGTTATTCTGAAAAGGACTATTCAGAGTGCTTAAAGGATCTCGTGGATAAAGGAAGTCTGATTCCATTAGGCAAGGGCAGTTCTTATACAGCTCCAAATGATCTGATGATTTTTAAATCAAAAGTCTTTTGTGTAGAAGATCCTGCCATGTCTGTTGAAATGGGGGAAAAGTTCTACAACTACTGCGTAGCAGATGAGACAGGAAAACAGTACAGACTTAATTCTGATTTTGTTCTGCTGCCAAACGATGAAGTTGAGGCTGTGGTTTCAAAATCTGGTGATGTTGCTTATATCAGAAACATTACCAAGGTAAGACAGTGTGTATTAGGAAGAGTAATTCCTCTGTCAGGGAAAAAGGTAGGATTTTCTCCTGATGAACCAAATCTTAAGCAGTTGAAGTTCTTCTTTAATTCAAAGGAATCTCTGGGGGAGGCAACATCTGGTGACGTTGTTATTGCCCAGATTGTCAAAAGAGATACTTCTGGCTTTGAAATCAAGACCAGGGAAGTGGTAAAGGATATCGGCAATCTTAATAACATCATTGTTATGGCTGTGTTAAGAAACGATATTCCTAATGTATGGCCTCAGAATCTTTTAAAATCCCTTTCAAGAATTCCTGATACTGTATCTGAAAAAGATACCAAGGGCAGAGTTGATCTGCGTGAGCTGCCTCTTGTAACCATCGATGGCGAGGATGCTCGAGACTTTGATGATGCAGTTTACTGTAGAAAAGAGGGTAAGGGCTGGCGCCTATGGGTAAGCATTGCCGATGTTTCTACTTATGTAAAGCCTAATACTCTTTTAGATAAGGAAGCTGTAAACCGCTGCAACAGCTGTTACTTCCCTAATTTTGTAATTCCAATGCTTCCTGAAAAGCTTTCAAATGGAATCTGCTCTCTAAACCCAAATGTTGACAGATTATGTATGACAGCTGAAATGGAAATCTCTCACCAGGGTAAGATTACATCATACAAATTCTATCCTGCGGTTATGAGATCACATGCCAGACTGACATATACCGAAGCATGGCAGATGATGGAGAAGGGTACTGTTCAGTTTGAAGAGCATGAAAGCGTAGTAGAGGATGTTAAAGAACTTCATAACCTGTATCTTGCTTTCAAGAAAGACAGAATCAACCGTGGAGGTGTTTCTGTCGAGTCAGAAGAGCTTCATTTCGTGTTTAATGAGGACATGGAAATTGAGGGAATCAAGCCTCTTGAGAGAAATGATGCCCATAAGGTTATTGAAGAGTGCATGATCGCAGCTAATGTTGCCGCAGCCTGCTTTGTGGCATCCAAGAATGCTCAGACTCTGTACCGTGTTCATGCCAAGCCAACAGAGAAGAAACTGGGGCTTTTAGTTACCCAGCTGGCAAGATTCGGTCTGTCTTTACCTGGCGGAAAGGAGCCAACCTCCAAAGATTACATGAAGCTTGCAGATTCAGTTGCACATCGTGTTGATGCAAAGATTATCAATGAACTGATTCTAAGAAGTATGTCCAAGGCAGAATATACTCCAGAGAACATCGGTCATTTTGGTCTGGCACTGGAGAAATATGCTCACTTTACTTCTCCTATTCGTCGTTATGCTGATCTTCAGTTACACCGTGTTATCAAATATCTTCTTGAAAAAGAAGAGAAAAGATCATGGGGTAAGATTGGTTCAAGATCTTATACAAGAGCTGAGCTAGTTGCTTTGGGTGTAAAGTGTACAGATAGAGAAATCGCAGCAGATATGGCAGAGCACGAGGTTGATGCTGCTTTAGCATGTATCTATATGGAGAAATTCATCGGTGAAACTGTTGAAGGTACCGTAACTGCAGTAACAAGTTTTGGTGTGTTTGTAAGAATCGATGATTTTGGTATCGATGGAATGATTTATATTGGAAACTTTAATTCCTATATGGTCTTTGATGAACGAACCCAGACTTTAACTTCCAATAGAGGAGAATCTTACGCAATCGGTAAGAAAGTTAAGGTTGTGGTTGCTGATATTAATCATGAAGAGCATAAGATCAACCTGATGCTTGCCAATATGAGTAAAGCCCAGATCAATGCTCTTAAAAAAGAAAGAGATGCAATAGTTGCAAATAGACAGAAAATTGTTCAAAATGCACCAAAAAATGATAAAGAAAAAATATTCAAGAATCTTTCAGACATATCAAAGGGCAAAGATCCTTCAGAACAGGATATTGTTTTGAGAAACAAAAAACAGTCTTTTTCAATTGGAAAGGAATATATAAGTGATCCATATGATTCAGCAATTGATATGAAAAAGATTAAGTTCTCAAAGAAATCGAATAAAAAGAGTAAAAAAGGTTAAAAGTTTATATGTACGTAAATAAGAAAAAGGCAAATACCAGAGAAATCATCTATGGTATTAATGCAGCTACAACCGCAATTCAGTCAAATCCTGACAAAATTACTGCAGCATGGGTAGTTAAAGGTCGTGAAGATGACAAGCGCATTCGTCAGATTGAGCAGATGTTATCTCAGATCGGTATTAAGGCACAGGTTGCAATGCGTCATTCCTTAGACGAGAAGACTGACAACGGAGTTCATCAGGGAATTGTGCTTGAGGTTATCGCTACTCCTCCAAAGGATGAGAGATTCCTGGAGACTCTACTCAAGGATCTTGAAGGTCAGAGACAGCTTTATCTAATCCTAGATGGTGTTACCGATCCAAGAAATCTTGGTGCTGCAATGCGTTCTGCATGGGCTGCAGGTGCCGCAGCCGTTATTGTTCCTAAGGACAAGTCTGCATCATTAACTCCTGTTGCCAGAAAGACCGCTGATGGTGCCGCAGAGCATGTTCCTTTTGTTGCTGTAACCAATCTTGCAAGAACCATTGAACTATTACAGGAGTTTAATGTTGAGGTTGTTGGCATGGCTGGTGAGGCTACAGATACAATCTATGATTACGACTTCCAGAAGGCCACTGCTCTTGTAATGGGCTCTGAGGAAAGCGGTATGCGTCATCTGACACGCGAGAAGTGTGACGCTATTGTTAAGATTCCTATGGCGAAGGGCGTTGAGTCTCTAAATGTTTCTGTTGCTGCAGGCATTGCTATGTACGAAGTTGTTCGTCAGCTTTCTGTAAAATAGAGTAAACATTCTTTTTTGCTATCGTATTCAATCAGATACGATAGCAACCCTTCAATCTTTCTGATTTTTCTTGATAAATCGCACAAAAAGCGTATAATAACCGCACTCAGTCATGTGGATAATATATTCACATTGGTCTCCTTGTCTGATAATTGACTGATTTATCAGATTTTTACCGTAAGGGGCATTTTAATGCGTAACTACGAAATTGTATTCCTGGTTCACCCAGATCAGACTGATCAGGTTCCAGGTATGATCGAGCGCTACAAGGGCGAGATCGAGAAATCAGGTGGTAAGGTTCACCGTTTAGAGAACTGGGGCCGTCGTCAGCTGGCTTACCCAATCCAGAAAGTACACAAGGCAACTTATGTTCTTATGAACGTTGAAGCTGATCAGGAAGTTATCGATTCAATCGAGAACACCTTCCGTTTCAATGATGCTATTATCCGTAATTTAATCATTCGTACCAATGAGCCAATTACTGAGCAGTCTCCTATGATGAAGGCTCGTGATGACCGCCGCGTACGTGATGAAGAAATTTCTTCACAGAAGATTGAAGATGATGCAGATGCTGAAGCTTCAGTAGATGCAGAATAAGGGGATTAATCATGGCTCATTACTATCACCGTCGTAAGTTCTGCCGTTTCACTGCAGAAGGCGTTACCGAGATTGATTACAAAGATGTTGCTTTATTAAAGAACTATGTTACCGAGTCAGGTAAGATTGTTCCAAGCCGCATCACAGGTACCAGTGCTAAGTATCAGCGTCAGCTAGCTACTGCTATCAAGCGTGCTCGCTTCTTAGCTCTATTACCATACACTGACCTACAAAGCCGCTAATTAGGAGCTAAAATGGAAGTTATTCTATTAGACAAAATTGGCCGTCTAGGCGGTCTAGGTGACAAGGTTAAGGTTAAGAATGGTTATGCTCGTAACTACCTGTTACCTTTAAAGAAGGCTGTTTTAGCAACTAAAGAGAACCTAGCTAAGTTCGAAGCTGAGCGTGCTCAGTTTGAGGCTAAGATTGCTGCTGAGTTAAAGGCTGCTCAGGATCGTGCTGAGAAGTTAAACCAGATTGGCAAGTTCGAAATCGCTGCTCAGGCTGGCGACGAGGGCAAGCTATTCGGTTCAGTTGGTACTCGCGATATTGCTGAAGCTGCATCAAAAGCTGGTGTAGAGTTACACAAGTCAGAAGTTCGTCTTCCAGACGGTGTTCTACGTTCAGTTGGTGATTACCAGATCGAAATTCAGCTTCACGCTGATGTTAAGACCGAAATTACTGTTTCTATCGTTCCAGAGAAGTAATAGTTTTTCGTTCTAAATAAAAACGGAGACTTGTTCTCCGTTTTTTAATGTGTTTTAAGTAATGATTCAACCTGCTCTTAAGTGGGTCGGTGGAAAAAGACAGTTAATAAATTCCATTGTACCGCTTATCCCAAAATCCTTTTCTAGCTACTGCGAACCATTCTTTGGCGGTGGAGCCGTTTGTTTTCACTTAAAACCTAATGTCGCTTTCATAAACGACATCAATTCCGAACTCATTGATTTCTATAAAGTTGTAAGAGACTACCCTGAAGAGCTGATATCTGAATTGTTAACCTACGTTAATGATGAAGAATTCTATTATTCAATAAGAGCTCTTGATCGTGTCGATTCTTTCAAAAAACTCTCTGCAGTTAAAAAAGCTGCCAGAACCTATTATTTAAATCGAATGGGGTATAACGGTCTTTACAGAGTCAACCGTAAAGGTCTTTTTAATGTCCCTTACGGAAAATACAAGCGAGATTTTCGTCCTAATGTTGAGGCAATCAGAGATTTAAGTATTTACTTCAATACAAACAGGATTGTCTTTTTAAACGGACATTATTCAGAGGTTATCAGTTACCTTGACTCTGATTCCTTTGTTTATCTTGATCCTCCATACGATCCGATATCAACCACCTCATTTACAAGTTATTCAAGACATAACTTTTTCCGTGAAGATCAGTGCGATTTGAAAGCTTTCTGTGACAAGCTGGATTCTATGAACATAAAATTCATGCTTTCAAACTCCGCAACTCCTTTTATTAGAGATCTATATAAGGATTACAATATAAAGATTGTCGGCGCGAAAAGGTTTGTTAATTCTGATGGAAAAAAACGTGGTTTTGTTGATGAGGTTATTGTAAGAAATTACAAATAACATTTTGCGTTTTAAATTATTAGCAAAAGAAAGGATCGTAGCAGGTGAATAGAACTCCGATCCTTTTTTGTTTATGCTATGTAGCAATTACAAGGTTATTTGTTTGCGGCAATAAGCTTACGGTATATCTCAGCCATTTCCTCATGTGTAAAGGCTTTAGGATTATTGCCAAGAAGTCTGGTAACCTTTGATGCTCCTTCAACCAGCTCTGGAATAACATCTTCAGAAATCCCCTTTTCCTGAAGATTGCACTTGATGTTCAGATCACTGTTAAATGCATACAGTTCTTTTACGAACATATCTGCAACCTGTTCTTTTGTTTTTCCGGTTACATCAAGCTCCATTGCAACAGCCATGTCATAGTACTTATCAAGGCATGAATCCTTGTTTGCGTCCATAACAAGAGGCATTAGAATAGCGTTGGCAAGTCCATGTGGAATGTGGTATCTGCCTCCTAATGGATAGGATAGTGCATGAATAGCTGTTGTTGATGATGATGCAATACAGATACCACCGTAACATGCGGCAAGCAGCATCTTTTCACGAGCCTTAAGATTTGAACCGTTCTTGTAGCACTCACGAATACTCTGTGCAACCAGCTTAATACCCTGTAGAGCAAAGGTATCTGAAAGTGGATTAGCCTTCTTTGAAATATAACACTCCATTAAGTGGCAAAGTGCATCTATACCGGTATTTGCTGTGATGTGAGGAGGAAGACCTGCGGTCATAGCAGGATCAAGAATTACACAGTCTGCAATCATCAGATCAGTTACGATACCAACCTTAAGATTCTCTTCTGGAACCAGAACGATTGCATTTGGAGTAGCCTCTGAACCTGTGCCGGCAGTGGTTGGTACCATCAGAGTAGGTACACCTCTTTCGACAGGCTTGGTTCCTCGTACCATCTCTTCAAGTGTACATTTGTTCTTTAGCATCAGTGATACTAGCTTTGTAGTATCCATTGATGAACCGCCACCAACAGCAACAAGAAGATCACAGGAGAAGTTCTTTGCCTGCTCGTAGATGTGATTTACCTGGGCAACAGAAGGCTCTGGAGGAACATCATTGATGACGCTTACATTTAAACCAGCATCCTTTAATAGCTGAATTGGTTTATTTACAAGACCGGTGGCAAATACGCCTGCATCGGTTACAACAACTACATTCTTTGCATTTAGGTCTTTTGCTAGACTTGGTAGTTCGGCGATAGAGTTTTCTCCACCAACAATTTTACGAATAGATCCCTGACTAAATACTGACATTTTTTACTCCCGTAAGGACTCTGTTTATTTTTAAGGCATAACCTTAAGGCTATGCCTGTTTTTAGTTATTCGTACTGCTTGAATACTTCTAAAAGAGCGTTATCGATTTCCTTGTTCTCAATATTGGAAGGAGCTCTTGCAGGTCCAACCTTGAAGCCCTTTAATTGAGCAGCTCTCTTAACAACGCTGTTTGGATTTCCCATCTGCATTACGTTACGGAATGGACGGATCTTCTTCTGTGCCTCGTTAGCCTTTTCGAAGTCTCCCTTTACATAGTAGTTGTAGATTGATGACATTAACTCTGGGAATACGTTTGAACAGCCTGAAATAGCACCGCTGCCTCCAGCCTTAAGAGTCCATAGAATCAATGAGTCAGAACCAGCTAATACACATAGGCGAGGATCAGTGTTCTCGATGTACTTTAAGGTATTGTCAAAGTTACCTGAGCTGTCCTTGATTCCGATGATATTCTTATGAGCTGCAAGAGTCTTTACTGTCTTGTAATCAATGTTATTTCCGGTACGAGCTGGAATGTTATAAAGAAGGATTGGTAGATCTGTACATTCTGCAACAGAATTGTAATGTCTTATCAGATCATCCTGCTTTATTGCAGTGAAGTATGGAGAAATAACTGACAGACAGTCGATTCCCTTTAATGATGAAACCTCACGGGTAAGCTCAACTGTTTCCTTGGTTGTGATACAGCCTGTACCTGCATAGAAGGGAACACGTCCGTCTACAGCTTCAATACCAGCTTTAATGATACGCAGTTTTTCTTCAGAGTTGAAAGCATAGAATTCGCCGTTGGTTCCTAAAGAGAAAATACCATGAACGCCTGACTTGATTAGATGATCAATGAAATTCTTGTATTCAGTCTCATTGAAGTTCTCATTGTCATCTAAAGCGGTTAATACTGGGGTAATAATTCCGTATGGCTTGAACATTCTCTGTATCTCCAAATTAAACTAAATCTTCTTTAAAACGTACTTTTGCCATCTGAGCACCGATCTCCATTGCCACAATCATTGACTCTGGATCTGCAATACCTTTACCTGCAATTTCAAATGCTGTACCGTGATCTACAGATGTTCTGATGATTGGCAGACCAACAGTGATGTTAACTCCTGAGCTGAAGCCTAATACTTTCAGAGGAATATGTCCCTGGTCGTGGTACATTACAACAACGATATCAAACTCATTTCTGTTTGCTGCACGGTGGAATACGGTATCAGGTGCAATTGGTCCCTGAACATTGATTCCTTCCTTGATTGCGTCTTTAACAGCAGGAACGATTTCATTCTCATCTTCCCATCCAAACAGACCATTTTCACCACAGTGTGGATTTAAGCCTGCAACAGCAATGCGAGGGTTCTCAAAGCCCATCAGTTTCATGGTTTCATCTGCAAGCTTGATTACACGGTAGACTCTGTCCTTCTGAACAGCATCGCAAGCCTTACGTAACTGAATGTGGGTTGAAACATGGATTACTCTCAGATTCTTACCAACAAGCAGCATTGAGTAGTCTTTTGTATTTGTTAGTTTTGCAAGGATTTCGGTATGACCTGGGTAAGGGCAGCCGCCTGCATGTAAGGCCTCTTTGTTCAGTGGAGCTGTAACGATAGCCTGGATCTTGTGTTCCTTTGCACAGTCAACTGCTGCCTTGATATACTCATAAGCTGCTTTTCCGCATTCAGCCTGAACCTTTCCAAAAGGAACGTCAGCTGCAACATTGTGAAGGTCAATCACTTCAATTCTGCTTGGTGAAGGATCTGCCTCTCCAGGCTCTTTGATAACATGAACTTCAACATTGGCATTGATTATCTTAGCTAAACGCTCAAGCTGTTTTGCATCACCAAACACTACTGGTCTGGAAATGTCATACATTTTCTTATCTAATAATGCTTTTACAATGATTTCAGATCCAATTCCAGCTGGATCTCCCATGGTTAGACCTAAAACAGGTTTTTTCATTTTAATTATTTCTCCAAGTTTTTAAATTTGTGTACTGCATCGGTAAAAGCATTTTCGTTTCCGAATGCACCTGCTTTGGTAACCAGATAACGATCCTTTAGGTTACCAGTTAAAATCTTTGTTAAAGGAATTCCACTCTGAACTTCCTCTATTATTTCCAGCATTCCTGCGTTACAGGCTTTGCATGCATGAATTGCAGTATCTCCGCCTGTAAGGACATAGGCGTCAAACAGTTCTGCACATTCACGCATAATGTCTGACATACAGCTGGCCATGATTTCTCCAATCTCAAAGAAGGAAATTCCTAATCTTTCTCCTTCTTTTGCAGTTCTCTGAACATCTGATTCCTCAAAGGCTGCACAGACTACAACAATGTCGCTCTTTGCAAGAGCATCCTTTATTTTTTTGCTGCAGTCTTTTGCAGACTCTTTTGGAGAAGAAACTGTAAGTTCTGGATTTGTTCTAATCAGTTCACAATCGTAATTATTCAGAAGCTCAACAGTCTGTCTGCGTGTTGTCTGACTAATAGAACCTGCAAGGACTAGAATTTTTGATACGCCACTAATTGGTTTTAAGGCGCTCTTCTGGGATGATGCGTAGCGTCTGCTTAAAGCAAGAGCCAGACCGGCTGAACCGCAGAATACTACTTGCTGATTTATTGAATCACAGGCTTGAACAAGTAGTTCCTGATGCTGTGGTTCTGTTGCATCACAGATTAAAATCTTTACTTCATCTGCTATGGCTTGATTAATCTTCTGTCGTATTTCATCAACCCCTTTATTTAGCTCATCTATATAAAGGTTTGAGCATTTAAGTGCACTCTGTTTTTTTATTATTGTCTTTATATCAGAAGTGGTAACGGGGCTCTTTGGTATTCCAGCAAGCTCTGTTTCTTCAAGCCTTACTCCATCTAAAAGCTGAACTCCATTTACAGTTGTCCTTTTTGATGGAATAAATGCAGGAGAGAAGATAATAATCTTTGGTTTAAACTCATCGAATACTGCCTGTAGCTCTGCTCCGATATTTCCTCTTAAGGTAGAATCTACCTTTTTATATAGAAGAATATCTTTATTTAGTGAAAGGACCTTTCTGCAGGCTGCAGATACTTCTTTATAAGCAATCTTTTCATCTATATCTCGTGATTCACTATCAATCACAATTACATCAAGATTGTTGCTTTCAGGAATTTTTGTCTCTGGCATTACCACAGCAGTAGCCATTGAAGCAGATGCAAACTGGACAGCACTGTCTGCTGAGCCTGTCAGGTCATCGGCTATAATTGCTATTTTTGGTAATAATGTCATTTTGTTTTTCCTTTTTGTGATTACATGAGTGATTATAAATAATCATACTAAAAAAAACGTGATTATACTCACGCAAGCTACAATTTTATAGTCAAATATGTTAAAATTATGATTGAATTAAATCACTAGAATAATTCAAACATCGCATTTATATAGGTAACAGCAATGACACAAGACAGACTGCAAAGTATTCTTGATTATCTTAAGAATCACAATCTTGCTACTGTAGATGATCTGGTAAAGGTTACTGGAGCTTCAGCTGCAACAATTCGACGAGATCTAATCAAACTGAATAATGATGGAACAGTTTATAGAGTTCATGGTTCTGTAACTCTAAATAACTCAGTTCGTCAGCCAACAACCAGTGAGAAGGTTGGACAGCATCATGAAGCAAAAATTAGAATTGCCAACGAGGCTGTTAAGCTTGTAAATTCAGGCAACTCCCTGATTCTTGATGCTGGTACAACAACCATTGAGCTTGCAAGAAAACTCAATAATATTCCTCTGAAGGTTATTACCTCAGATCTGAATATAGGTATGCTGCTTTCTGATAATCAGAATGTATCAGTAGTTATCACTGGTGGAGAACTGGATTCAAGCAGTCAGTCATGTATTGGTGAAATTGCAAGAAATGTATTGAGCAGATTACATCCGGATTATGCGTTTATCAGCTGCAACGCCTGGGATATTAAGTATGGTATTACTGCTCCAACCTCAGACAAGGCAAATTTCAAACATGATTTAATTGAATCAGGTGCCTGTACTGTATTACTTGCAGACAGCAGTAAATACGGTAAGAGTCAGCTGTTCTCGGTTGCTGATATCAGAGATATTGACGTGATTATTACTGATAATAATCTACCTGAATCTGTAGCTGAACAGATTAGAAGTCTTGGAATAAAACTTATTCTTGCTTAATGCGATGTTTTTAACATAAATGACTGAATAATCAAATGATTACTCAGCCATTTTTTTTATATAATCAAAATTCTACTCATAAAAAAAGATCTGTTTCATAGAATTTAAATAAAAATAATCATCGAACGGTATTTTTGTTTATTATTACTATCTGCCTGTTATTAAACGTAATTTATTTAATTTCCTTATCTATAAATAATAATTTATTTGTCTTTTTATTTATAAATTACTGAAAAAAATCAAAAGATTAAAAAAAAATGAGTGCGTTTTATCACGTTTAATCATCTTTGAGCTTTTATAATCATTTTTGCTTTTTTATACTCAGCAATGTAACAGATCGATCGTGTATTCCATGATCTCAAGAATTATGAGTTTCACATTTAAAGACTACAAACATACAGGAGCATATCCATGAAACATTCTTTTTCTAAATTGGCATTAGCAGCATGTATTGCTGTTGCACCTATTTTCAGCGCAAATGCAGCATATGATTTAGATAAGCCAGTTAACCTGACCTTTGCTGCACAGGAAGTTGGAACTGCTGCATATACTTATGCGACAGCTATTCAGTCTGTTATGTTAAAAGAATTACCAAAGGGCTCAAACATCACTATCACCACCACTTCTCCTGGTGCAGTTGGTGCTCCTCTAATTGTAAATAACGCTGCAAAGTGTGATGTTGTTATGTCAAACTCAGCACCTTCAAAGTGGTCAAAGGAAGACGGTATTCTGGGCAAGAAGCCAACTCCTAACATTGCAGCAATCGCTGGTGGTTTAGGTCATGATTTTATCAATGTTATGTTTACTAAGAAGTTTGTTGATAAGACTGGTATTAAGACCATTGAAGAGTTAGTTGCAAAGAAGCATCCTGTAAAGATTGTTATTAAGAAGAATGGTACTTTAGGTGAGCTTTCAGCTGAGAAGTTATTCGAAGCTTTAGGCGCAAAGCTTGAGGATGTCAAGGCCTGGGGCGGTGTTGTTGAAAAGACAGGCGGTGACGCAATTAAGTCAGGTTTACAGGACGACATCTACGATATGACAATCGACCACATTGGTGCTGGTCAGTCAAATACTACCGAGCTATGCATGACTCACGATATGGTGGATGTTCAGTTAGCTGATTCAACCTTAGACAAGCTTGTTGAGATGGGTTACAACTACGTCACTGTTGAGCCAAATACCTGGAAAGGCCAGACTGAGCAGATTAAGACTGTTGGTTCTCAGCAGTTAGTTCTCGTTTCTTCAACCATGGATGAGGCGGTTGCTTATCATTTGGCAAAGGCTGTTTGTGAGAATGCTGATGCTTTAGGTGATCAGGTAGCATCAATGAAGTACTTTGATCCAAAGGTTGCAGGTTCCAAGGCTGTTACCGGTGTTGACTTACATCCAGGTGCAAAGGCTTACTACCAGGAGAAAGGTTATAAGGCTGAATAAAACTAATACATGACAACTTAAAGAGGGGGAGTTCTCCCCCTCATTTTCTGAAGTTATCGAGGCTATCATGTCAGAGGAAGTAAAAAAATTCGACATTAGAAAGACTGCTGTTATTGTCGTTACCGCAGCTTTCTTCTGTTTCCAGATTTATCTGGCTTTATTCAAGCAGCTGACACCAATGCTGCAGAGCCCACTGCATTTAGTGTTCGCTTTAACTGTAATCTATCTGTATATGCCAGTTGATTACACTTACCGCAAGAAAACCAAGCTCAAGGCTGAACTGAGCGGAACAACTGTAGATGAGAAAACTCTAAGCAAATACTCATTCCTGAATATCCTGGATCTAGTTTCATTTGCTGCAATCGGTTACCTTCTATACTATGTTGTAACAAACTTTGAAAGGTTACGTGACTTTACCCCATTCATTGATGATGTTGAGTTAATAGACAAGCAGATCATGGTTATAACCATTCTGCTGTTACTTGAGGCAGTAAGACGTTCATTAGGTCTAATTCTGTTCTTCTTCATCCTTGCATTCATCGCATTTGCATGGCTGTCTCCATATTTACCTGGTGTGTTCTATACCAAGTCAGTCGGCTTCGAGCAGATGCTTGACCAGTTCACAACCGGTATGACCATGGGCGAGGCAGGTGTATTTGGTACCCCTTTATATACTTCTGCATCAGCTCTGTTCTATTTCATTGTATTCGGTGTATTCTTCAGTACCTGCGGTGGCGGTCAGCTTCTGATTGATATCGGTATGAAGTTCTCAAACGGTTCTGCCGGTGGTCCTGCAAAAGCTGCTGTTCTATCATCAGGTATGATGGGTATGGTTTCAGGTTCAGCTGTAGCAAACGTATCTACAACCGGTGTTATGACCATCCCTATGATGAAGAGAATCGGTTATGCTCCTCAGGAAGCAGGTGCTATTGAGGCGGTTGCTTCAACTGGTGGTCAGATCATGCCTCCTATCATGGGTGTTGGCGCCTTTATTATGGCCGAGATGTTAGGTGTAAGCTATTTCAGTGTTGCCTGTGCTGCTATCATTCCTGCATTTGCATACTACTTTGGTGTCTTCGTACTTGTTACATATATCGCTAAGAAGCGTTCTGTAAGATCAAGCGCAGCTGATGCCAAGATTGTTATTGAACAGCCAATTCTTCCACGTCTGTATCTATTGACTCCTGTTATCCTGCTGGTTGTATGGATTATTTCAGGTTCATCTCTGATGCGTGCCGGTATGGTTGGTATTATTTCAGTTCTGATCTGTAATGTAATCAGCTACTTTGTAAATGATAGAAAGAACTTTGCTGGTCTTAAGTCTTTATGGAACTGCTGTCTGCGTGGTGCAAAACAGTCTGCAGAAATTGCAATTCCAACTGCTGCATGCGGTATCATAATCAACGTTGTAACAGGTCAGACTTCACTTGCAACCAACCTGTCATCACTAATCGGTTCATTAGGTACAAACTACCTGTTCTTAGCTCTGTTAGTTGCAATGGTCGGATGTATGCTTTTAGGTATGGCTCTTCCAACAGTTGCTGCATACCTGGTTGGTGTAATCCTGTTCGTTCCAATTATTCGTGCATTAGGTGTTGATGCTCTATGCGCCAACATGTTCGTATTCTACTACGGCATTATGGCTCAGATTACACCTCCTGTATGTGTTGCTTCATATACTGCTGCTGGTATTGCAGGTGCGGATGCAATGAAGACTGGTATCAACGGTATGCTGTTCGCACTGGTAGGCTTCATGGTTCCATTCGTGTTCGTATACAACCCTGCAATTCTTCTGGAAGGCTCAATTATCGAGATTGCTATCGGTGCTATTCAGTTGCTGATTGGTACTTACTTCTTAGCCTTAACTGTTGCAGGTTACTACAAGACTACTATGCCTGTCTGGTTAAGAGTACTGTCCTTTGTCGTGGCATTAGGCTTTATAAGCCCTGATATGACTACCTCAATTGCTGCAGTTGCATTAGGTACATTCGTTCTTGTAATGAATCGTCATCATGCTGGTCATGCAGTTAACACAAAGGTGATGGCATGATTATAGATAGAACCGAAAACCTGATGAAGTATCAGAGCATGCTCCCAAATCTAAAGGCAGGTTTAGCAGCTCTGAATGCCTTAACAGACAAAAAAGCTGGCCGTTATGAATTTGAAGGTGGATTCTTTATGATTCAGCAGGGGAGTACCTCCCCTGTGGATAGCGGAGACTATGAAGCTCACCGCAAATACATTGACGTTCAGATTATCCTGTCAGGATCAGAGATTGTTGTATGGGAAGATATTTCCCGCCTTACACAGAGTGTACCTTACTCCGAGGAAAAAGAGCGCGAAATGTTCAAAGGTCCAGTTGCCCATACTTTCAGAATTGAAGAAGGTATGTCATGGGTAGCCTTCCCTCAAGATGCTCACAAAGCCTGTAAGCATCTTGAATCTCAGAACGATTATTTAAAAGTAGTAATGAAACTACCAGTAATGTGAGAATAAAATGAATTATAAGAAATTACCGGGTCTTACAAATGATGGCACCATGTACGAGAATGAGGGCATGAACACCGTTGAAGCTCTGCTTCCTCCTGGTCCTTATCGTACAGCTCACTCTCCTGCAATTTTAGAGTTACCTAACAAGGATTTATTATGCTGCTGGTTTGCAGGATCTTTTGAAGGTAGCCCTGATGTAAGTATTGTCTGTGCTTCTTTAAAGCACGGTGATACCAAGTGGTCAGATCCTGTTCAGGTTTCATCCGATCCTGAGCGCAGTGAGCAGAATCCTTCATTATTCTACGGCCCTGATAATGCTGTATGGTGTATGTACACTGCACAGAAGGCCAGAACCGAAGGTAAGGATAACATGCAGTATACATCTCAGGTTCGCTGCCAGAAATCAACAGATGGAGGTAAGACCTGGAGCAAGTACGAAACCATGTTTGCTCGCGAGGGAACTTTCTGCCGTCAGCCAATTCAGGTTTTAAAGAATGGACGCTGGATCTTCTCAAACTGGCTGTGCACAGACTCTCCTGATGGACTGTCAGGTGATCCTACCGCATTCCAGATCTCTGATGATCAGGGAAAGACCTGGAGACAGGTTGATATGCCTCAGAGCTCAGGTCGAGTTCATGCTAACGTTGTAGAGCTCGAAGAATCTCATCTGGTTGCATTTATGCGCAGTAGGGAAGCTGACTTCATCTATAGAAGTGAATCATTGGACAATGGTGATTCATGGAGTGTTCCTCTTCCTTCTCCATTACCAAATAATAATTCAAGTATCAGTGCAATCAAGCTAAAGAGTGGTCGTATTGCAATTGCCTACAATCCAACTTGCACTCCAAATCCTGTAAAGGGTAAAGCTGCATGGCCAGGACTTCGCTGCCCAGTTGCAATTGCTCTTTCAGAGGATGGTGGTAAGACTTTCCCTATGATTAGAAATATTGAATTAGGTCAGGGATATGTTGGCGAAGAAAACCGTACCAATAATAAGCAGTACGAATATCCATTTTTAATGCAGTCTTCAGATGGTATGTTGCATCTTGCTTATGCTTATCATGACAGACAGGGCGTTAAGTATGTAACTCTTAGTGAAGAAAGTGTTGCTGGTAAGAAGAGAGAGAAGGTTGGTCTATACAATCCTACTTCTGCTAAGGTTTCCTGATTTTCCTCAATCTTTGTAGTTATTGAATTATGGAGGACTTTGTTCCTCCTTTTTTTGTTAAAAATCTGAGCAATAACGTATCACGGGAGTAAAAGTTCATCAGAATTCTGTAAAATATAGGAGGTATAAGGAGTTTTTATAACATGCATAGCCCAAACACTTTTCCAAACCTAAAACCATTCGTAAAATGGGTAGGAGGGAAAACAACAAGTATTCCGAGTCTTTTACAGTACATCCCAGAGCATATTTCAACCTATGTTGAACCCTTTGTCGGTTCTGGTGCTGTTCTTATGGCACTGAATTTTGATAGGGCTATTATCAATGACTCCAACTCTGAGCTTATCAATGCATATAATGTAATCAAATCCAATCTTGGTGAACTGGAGTTCTACCTTTCAACTCTAATCTATGACAGGAAGCTATTTGATGAAATTAGATCCTGGGATAGAGAGCCTGATTTTGATAAAAGATCTGCAGTGGAGAGGGCTGCTCGTTTTATTTTTCTTATGAAAACCTGCTATAACGGTCTTTATAGAGTCTCCAAGAAAAACTACTTTAATACTCCTTTTGGAAATTACAAGAATCCGACTATCTGTGATACTCCAACGCTGGAGGCATGTTCTTCTTTCCTAAACCAGAAGAATATCAGTATTCTCAATCAGGATTATCAGTCATTGCTTGATATTATTCCAGATGATGCTTTTGTTTATCTTGACCCACCTTACTTCCCTATATCTAAGACTGCAAATTTCACTCAGTATCAGTCAGAATCATTTAAACAGGATGAGCATTTAAGATTGTATGAGTCCTGTGTTCAGCTACATAAGAGGGGAATTAAATTCCTGCAGTCAAACTCAGATGTTCCTCATATTAGGGAGCTGTATAAGAACTTTAATATCAATACAGTTGCTGTAAGTCGTAGAATCAACTCAAATATCACAAAGCGAAATGCTGTTAATGAGCTTATGATTACAAACTACGATAAGGATACTCTGGCTTTAATCTAGTCTTCATATACAACAAAGGCCTGCTGTAAGTATAAGCAGGCCTTTGATAATTCGTGATTTTTTCTCTAATCAGGATTTGCCTGAAGATTTGGTTTTGCAGGAATGTTCGGATCAATATAGGTGTTGGAGGTTCCGACATTCAGGCTTTCTGAGGCAACTTCATTTGCTTCTTCAAGCGCCTCTGTCTGCTCCTCACTAAGAACCTCAATTTGCTGTTTATCGATATTATTCTTGTTTTCCTGAACTCTTGCCTCAGGAATATAATATTCGTATTCAGCCTGTTCAACTCTCTTCTTGATCATCTTTGCATTATCGGAAGTCTTCTTTGCAATTGGTTCGTACTTGGCAATACGAGCTTTTTCCTTCAGAACCTGCGCATTGTCTGTTATGAACTTAAGAGGAGATGTCAGCTTCTTAGGCTTGTTTGACATTTCCTTTGGAAGAGCTGATTTGCCAATAGACTCTGGTTTTCCAAGGAATTTAGGCTGACTCTTCAACAGATAAACATCAAAAGCACATTTGATTCTGGCAAAGAACTCTCTTATGGCAACCTTCGAGAAGAATCCATAGTTAGGGCTTAATGCATTGAATCCAACTGCATTCAGATCATAGTTATCTGCAATAAACAGAGCTCGTTCATTCTGAAAATCCTGAGAGATAATGGTTACATTCTTAAGCAGAAATACCTTTCTTGCTCTGATAACTGAGTCTAGTGTAGAGATTCCTGCAAAATCAGCTACGATTCTGTCTGCAGGAACACCGGCCTTAACCAGAGCTCTAATCATCTGTCTTGGCTCGTTATAGGAGTGATGCAGATTATCTCCAGATGCTAGAATGTAATCAATCTTTCCCGATTTAAATAACTGCGCAGCCGCTATGATTCTATATGTGAAATAATCATTTGGCTGACCATTTGAATTGAGAGAGGAGGTGCCAAGTAAAAGACCAACTTTGTTATAAGGAATCTTTTCTATGCTTTCATAGGTTTTAAATGCAAAGCTAGAAATTCTGAAACAGCCTAGCACCAGGAATAGAATTCCAATAAATAAGGCCAATAGACCTATGTAGCCTACTGCCTTTAAAAAGCTAGACATATCAGATGAAAACCTCATCTCAGATTGATCTTGATATGACATAATTTCCTTAAATTACATGTTTAACACAAGGTAATGCACTAATTTTTTCGTATAAAAGTTTTAGGTTTTCTGCCTTATTAACTTTTACAGGTATTGTGTAGGAAACATAGTTTCCTTTTGAACTTTTGCGAGGTTCATCGGTAATTTTCTGCATAATTCCGGCTTCAACCTCATTTATAGCTTTTTCAACCTCACCAAGTGAATTCACAATTGAAGCATCAACAATAACTCTGAATCCAACAATACATGGAAATTCCATGAGTTTCTCTAATTTATTATATGAATCAGTCATAACTTTGTACAAATTCTATCCATTGTTTTGGATAGAATTTTCTCCTGTAAAGGTATTAGGCCTCTTCAACAACTTCTTCATCGGATGAGAAGAATAAGCAGATCTTATCCCATAATCTTCCGAAGAAGCCGCATTCTTCAACAACATCTACAGAAACAAGTGGAACAGTTGAAATGACGTTGTCATCAATCTTAACTTCAATTACACCAAGCTCATCGCCCTTGTTGATAGGTGCAGTGAAGACACTCTTCTTTAATCTGTAGCCAAGCTTAATGTCTCCCTGACGTCCGCGAGGGATCATTAGGTTCAGATCCTTCTGAATCGCAAGGCGAACCTGATTGGTTTTACCCATGCGTACGTTTCTGGTTAATAGAACCTTGTTGGCTGTAACTGGTGTGTACTGCTGGAAATAACGGAAACCATAGGTTAATAGAGCCTTGTTGTAGTCCGCACGTAATTTCTCTGATTTAGCCCCGATTACAGATGCAACCAGTCTCATACCATCGTTGGTAGCTGAGGTTACAAGGTTATATCCAACCTGAGACAGGTGTCCAGTCTTAATTCCGTCAACATTGATTGCCTTGTCCCATAGCAGACGGTTTCTGTTCATCTGTTTGATACCGTTGAAGGTAAATTCCTTCTGACTGTATAGAGGGTACTCATCAGGAAGATCTCTGATAGTTGCTCTTCCTAATAGAGCCATATCATAAGCTGATGAATAGTTCAGTTCATCAAAAAGGCCGTGAACATTTGAGAAATGGGTATCCTTAAGTCCAAGTTGTGCAGCGTAGTTGTTCATTACAGAAACAAAACCTTCCTGTGTTCCTGCAAGATGAATTGCCATAGCAACACATGCATCGTTACCTGACTGGATAATGATTCCCTTTACCAGATCTCCAACCTTTATGGTTTTACCCACTTCGATGAACATCTTTGATGAATCGGTGTACTTCTTTGCCCAGGCATCTTCGGTAATGGTTACATCATCTTCCATGTGAAGTCTGCCTGCTTTAAGCTCCATGCCGATAACATATGCTGTCATCATCTTGGTTAGTGAAGCTGGCCAGATTTTCTCGTGAGAATTGTGCTCACAGATAACTCTTCCTGAACTGTAATCCATTAGTACCCATGACTGAGCATCGAATACTGGTGGCTCTGGAATTACAATTGGGGCAGGTGCAACTCCATTAGCAGGAACGGCAGAAGGGGCAGCTGAGTCAGCATTTGCCTTCATCTGAGCAAAAGGATCTGGAATGTTTTCCTCTGCGGAAACACTTAAACCAGAAACAAGAGCCGTAACTAATAATGTAGTTTTTAGTACCTTTTTTAATGACATTTTTATTTCCTAGTTTTCTTTTTTAAAAACTTTTTACAAAACAATCAGTATACCCTTTTTTCTTCAAAGATGCGGCAGCATTTCGTGCAGAAGCTTCATTTAAAGGTCCAACCAGAACCTTGTTAATGTTTCCTTCCTTTCTGATTACGATAGGGTATGAAATCTTAGTCTGAACGTTATTCTTAATCTCATTTGCCATCAGATCAGAATTACATGCAACTAGCTGAACATACCAGCCTGGAACTGTATTAGATGTTATTCCCTGATTATTAGTTTTTATGTAGCCGGTATTTGCATATCCTGTATTGGAATAGCCTGTATTTGAGCTTCCAGCTGATCTTGAGGTTGCAGCACCGATATGCTGATAGGTTGAGGTATTCTTGTTAACTACACCTGCATACTGCTGTCGTACGGTGCCGGCTGGTTTACCGTATGCGTTGGTATATGTTCCGTTTGCACTTACGTTGATAAGCTCAATTCTAACCTTTGAGGTACCGGTACCAACCATATCAATTGCACGTGCTGAGCCCTCTGACAGGTCAAGAATTCTATCTCCAACAAATGGACCACGATCATTTACGCGAACGATAACCTTCTTGCCGTTACGAAGGTTGGTAACCTTTAGATATGATGGCAGTGGCAGATTCTTATGTGCAGCAGTAAATCCCTTCTGATCATAGATTTCACCATTTGAGGTCTTCTGTCCGTGGAAACCAGGACCATACCAGGATGCAATTCCTTCTTCGACATATGAGGTTGTTCCGTTCCAGATCATGTAGTTTTTGCCTAAAACTCTATAATCCTTATTGCATCCGCCAACACGCTGGTACTCATATTTTGGTACTGCACCACCGACGCCGTTGATGTTGACTTTTTCTGTCTGAGGCTGTGGTTTAGTCTTGTTTGGACCTGTTCCGTATCTGTATGAACCTGAGAATGAAGGGGAGCCACCTGAACCTGAAGATGAACATCCCTGAAGAACAAGTGCCGCTGAAACAGTAATAATGGTAGCTATAAATTTTAAGTTTTTCATAAAATAAAGGATCTCCATTTTCATCGGCATTAAAATAGACTTTTAAGCCCTAACATTTTAATTAGTGAAGGCCGTACTTAAAAGTCTTTTATTCTGAAATTTAATAATTAGAACAAACTATAGACAGTTAATCTGTGTCTATGGCTTCTTACTTCTGTGGACTACTTTTTTTCCCTGTCTTAGTTTTTCCTTGTTTACGCCCATCGCAATAAACTCTGAGAGCTCATATACAGCTCTTGCATATAACTGAGAAGTGTTATACCTCATGATTGAATGGAAGTTCTCAAGACCAACAGCATACCCCTTCTGTCCGTTTTCAAGGTCAAATGCAAACAGTCTTATCTTCTGATTTGGACTTAGGTTTACCTTGGTTGTGGCTCCGGATGCATACAGCTCCTGAACAGTAAGATCCCACTGTTTATCCATCAGTGCTTTTGGATCTGCATTGTTGATATGACAAGGATAGTAGATACCTCTTCCTGTCTGCCAGCCGTGACCTTTAAAATAGTTTGCAACAGATCCGATGGCATCTTCTCTGTTAGTGAAAAGATTTACGTAGCCATCTCCATCATAGTCAACTGCATAATCAAGATATGCTGATGGCATGAACTGACCCATACCCATTGCACCAGCATATGAGCCTTTGATGTCGTCGTAATTCCATTCTTCTCTTGATGCTAAAGCTACGAATCTAGCAAATTCCTTTGAGAAGTAAGCTTCTCTCTTAGGAAAATTAAATCCTAGTGTATACAGGGCATCCAGAACTCTCCAGTTACCCATATTTTTTCCAAAGAAGGTTTCAACTCCGATAATTGCACAGATAATCTCGTAAGGAACACCAAAGTCCTTCTGAGCCTTTAAAAGAGTTTTTTCGTTTTCAAAGTAGAACCTTACAGCAGCCTCGATTCTTGAAGTTGTAATAAAGATCTTTCTGTACTGCCACCAAGGTTTTCCTTCTGAAGGACGGGTGATTGCATCGATAATTTTCTGCTGATATACAGCCTGAGATGTGGCATCTTTAAGTGTTTGAACATCTACTCCTGCATATTTAGCTAGTTCATCAAAATTAGGCGCAGCATGAACGGATGTGGCTGTAAAAAAGGATAATCCCAATACTATGGCAAGTTTACTAATTGTTTTGTTCATTCTTTCTATTATTGCCTGCACATTATGTGCAGCCTCCTTATTTATCCTTTTTAAAGAAACTTATTCGTTTATGTGTGTGAATTGACATCATTATTCCAAAGCAGATCATCAGTGTAATCATCGCTGTTCCGCCATAACTGATGAGAGGCAGAGGAACACCTACAACTGGCAGAATTCCTGAAACCATACCGATGTTAACAAATATGTAGAACATAAATGTGAAGGTAAAGCTTCCACACAGAATTCTTTCAAAGTTATGACGAGCATTTAATGTGATGACAACGCATCTGCCGATTATAAAACAGTAGAGTGATATAAGAATGAGGAAACCAACCAGACCTGTTTCTTCTGATAACACAGCGAAAATAAAATCTGTATGAGGCTCTGGAAGAAAGTCCAGCTGTGACTGACTTCCCTGAAGCCAGCCTTTACCATATAGACCACCTGAACCAATTGCAATCTTGGATTGGATGATATGATAACCAGCTCCCAAAGGATCCGATGATGGATCTAACAGGGTGAAAACACGCTGTTTCTGATAATCATGAAGTACGAAATTCCAGATGACAGGGAGGGCTGCTGCTCCTGCAATGGCACCTGTAATCAGCCACCACCATGAAAGACCTGCAATAAAGATGCAGATAAAGCCTGCAACAGAAACCAGAGCTGCTGTACCTAAATCAGGCTGCATCAGAATAAGTACTGTTGGAATACCTACGATGATAAAAGAACAAATTGTATGCAGAAGTTTTGGTGGCAGGGCAGTTTTTGCGAGAAATGCTGCAACTGACAGAGGCATAACAACCTTGAAAAATTCAGATGGCTGAATTCTTACTATACCCAGATTAAGCCATCTCTGAGCTCCTTTTGAAATATCACCGAACAGTTCAACCATTACAAGCAGAATTACGCCTATGATGTAAAGATAGGTTGAAGCTTTTGCAAAGTATTTTGGTGGAATCTGTGCAACTGCAATCATTAGTACGAATGCAGCTCCTGTTCTTGTGATCTGACGAATCAGCATATCAGCATGCTGACCTGATGCAGAGTACAGAACAAACAGACTGAAACACAGAGCTAAAAACAGACCGAACATCAGCGGAAGATCTACGTGATGTCTGGAAAAGAAGTTTTTTCCAATGCTGTTACTGGTTACCTGACTTAATGTATTTTTATCTTCTGACATTTTTACTACTTGATATCTGTGCTTGTTGTTTGTTTTTTTACTGTAAAACTACTGTTCCACCCATTCCGAACTTAACCACCTGAGGCTCAGGATCGCCCATATATCCGTTTGGATATAGGTCCAAAAGGTACTTATCAATCATTGCTCTTGCAACAGGAGCAGCTTTGGTAGAACCACCACCCTCGTTCTCAAGAATAACTGCAACAAGGATACGCGGTTTTTTGAACGGTGCATAGGCAACGAACAGTGCATTATCACGATGCTCTACTTTTAACTTTGCTGCGTTGTATTTTTTGCCCTGTTTAATAGAAACCACCTGTGCTGTTCCTGATTTACCAGCTGCCTTGTATTTAGCTCCGAAGAATGCTCTTCTGCCGGTACCCTCGGGCCCGTTTACAACTAGATACATACCGGTTCTGCAGTCCTCATAATACTGAGGATCTTTTACCTTAAGTGTATCTTCAGGCTCTTCCTGCATATACTCGGTTACTTCATTTGTTGAAGGATCAACCATTTCCTTTAGCAGATGAGGCGTCCTGGTAACACCTCTGTTTGCAAGGGTAGCGTGAGCTTTGGCAAGCTGCATAAGGGTAGAAGTCCAGTAACCCTGACCAATACCGATTGGTACAGTATCTCCAAGATGCCACTGCTGATTGAAACGTGATTTCTTCCAGTCTCTGGAAGGATTTATACCTAAGGATTCTTCTGAGATATCAATACCGGTTTTTTTACCGAAACCATATCTGTCCAGATAGTCATGAATTCTGTTAATACCTGCTCTATATGCAAGATCATAGAAATAGGTATCGGCTGAAATTTCAATTGCTCTGTATAAATCCATCCAGCCGTGCCCCCATGCTCTCCAGTCACGGAACTGATGAGTTGAACCTGGTAGCTTGAAATATGGAGCTCCAAAGAAATTGCCCTTGGTTGTAATCAGTTTCTCATTCAATCCCATTACACAAAGTAGTGGTTTTACAGTTGATGCAGGAGCATAACCACCCTGAGTTGCTCTGTTGATCAGAGGATGTCCCGGATTGTCCAGAAGTCTCTTGTATTCACCAGATCTGATTCCTCGAACAAAAGGATTTGGATCATAGCTAGGGTTTGAGTACATTGCCAGAATTTCGCCGTTTGAAGGATCAATTGCCACAACTGCACCTTTCATCTGTCCAAAGATTTCCTGAGCGTAGTACTGAAGTCTGATATCAATGGTAAGCTTCAGATCCTTTCCTGGAACAGGAGGTTCGTAGTTAAGTGTACGGATTACCTGTCCGTGTGAGTTAACCTCAACCTTGGTTGAACCAGTTTCTCCATGAAGAGAGTCCTCATAGTATTTCTCAATACCAAGCTTACCGATTTCAGTTGAACCTTCGTAGTTATCCAGTTTTCCTGCGCTTGCAAGTTTCTTTACGTCATTCTGGTTGATTCTGGATACATAACCTGTGGTATGGGTTGTAATATCAGCAAAAGGATAATATCTTTTCAGATTTGCTACGATCTGGGCATTTGGGTATTTGTATGAATTTACCGCAAAGGTTGCAATCTGTTCCTCTGAGAGGAAGTTAGAAAGCTCAACACCGGAAAAACGCTTTCTGGTTTTTGATTCATATAGTAATCTTGCAATATCCTTTTCTGACAGATTCAGCTCAAGTAATCTATCAAGTTCCTCGATTGTATCTTTTGTGCTGATCTGCTTGTTAGGGAAGAGAACCAGATGGTAAACAGGAGAGTTGTCTGCAAGTACCACATGATTTCTGTCGTAAATGATTCCTCGAGGTGGAACAACAGGCATTACCTTGATGCTGTTCTCATTTGATCTGGTCTTGTAGTCCTGATAGGAGATAATCTGCAGATAGTAAAGATTGCAGAAAAGAATAACCACCATCAGTATGGATATACCGATGCATATGAATACTCTAGAACGGAATACTCTAAGTTCAAGTTTCTCGTTACGATTTTCCTTACCTAGTCCGTCTCGAGATGAATAACGCCTTTTTGTTGGTTTTCTGAAAAGTGACCGTTCGTGTCGACTTTTTCTGCTAAAAATTGACAATTTTTTCTCTAAATTCTTCTTATATTCTCCGCACTTATTTATTATTTTAACGGTAAAAAACGATATATATCCTTTATTTTCGTTTTTTTAACGAATTTTGCGGAGGTTTTCAAATATTCTTTATGTTTAAGCCCTATGATAAGGTAAGTTTGCGTAGATACTCCATCCTCTGTAGATGGTTTCCGCAAGAAATACCCTTACCAGAGGGTGAGGAAGAGTCAGTTTTGACAGTGACCAAAGTTCGTTTGCCTTGTTTCTTACTTCATCTGTAAGTCCGTTTGGTCCGCCGATGATCAGTACAACATCCATTCCTAGGTTCTGCCATACACCAACTTTGTCACCAAGCTCTAGCGATGTGAACTGCTTTCCTCTTTCATCTAAAGCAACTATGTAGGCTTTCTTTGGTAAAGCTTCAAGGATCATCTTTGCCTCAAGCTCTTTTGCCTTTTCATCAGAGTTTTTTCCATTTCGTTTTACAGGGGCAATTTCCTCTAATACCAGTTTCATCTCTGGAGGAAATCTTTTCTGATAGTCTGTAAAAGCTTCTGTAACCCATGATGGCATTTTGTTGCCAACAGCAATGATAATCAGTTTCATGCTTTAAAATCCGGCAGCCATGCAGCGATATAAATCATCTAATTCATATCTTTCTCTAGCTTCGTTCTGAAGAATATGAACCATTACTGAACCAGTATCAACGATAACCCATTCGCCAAGCTGTTCACCTGAAATCTTGATGTGCTTTAAGCCTTCCTTGTAAAGATTATCAACAAGTCTCTGTGCAATAGCACTTACATGACGGTTAGATGTTCCGGTGCAGATCACCATATTGTCAGCGATCGATGAATGTTCTTTTACATCAATGCTTACTAAATCTCTGGCCTTTGAGTCTTCAAGAGTTTTAATACACTTCTGAATTAAAATTTCGTTTTCCAAATTAGGATTCTCTCTCTTTGTACAGTGAATTCTTAGTAATATACTCAATAATTCCCTTATCAAGATATTTTAGTGAATATGGAAATTTATCGGCATAATCAAACAACTCTTTCTTATGTTTATCGTTTTTATAAAATTCGTCAAATTCTAGCCTTATTTTACTAGAACTTACATCATTAAAGCATTCTTTTAATAAAAAGCAGTTGCCTTTTTCTTCGTTAAGTTTCTGTGAAAAGTCATCTGAATCCTCATAAACAGCATGAGATTTTAGATAATCTTTTACAGGAGGATTAGCTTCCTCGATGGAATATCCTTTTCTTCCAATAACAACAATATTGCATTTTTCTGTTATAGAAAGTCCGTTTCTCCACTTATCAAGATAGATAAGTGAATCCATTCCCATACAGAAAAATACGTATGCCTTCGGATAAAGATTCCTAATCTTATCAATCAGATCAATGGTGTAATGAGGTACATTCGGATCACTTTCAATATCACTGATTTCAAGATCATCATACTGGCATGCAAGAATTTCGAGCATTTTCCTGCGATGTTCAAATCCTACATGGCAGGTATTCTTATGTGGAGGCTGAGCGTTAGGAACAATAATGAACTTATCCAGCGATAGTCTGTTCTTAATATACTCGGCAATTCTGATGTGGTCATTATGAGGAGGATTGAAGCTTCCCCCTAGCACGCCTATCTTTTTAATATTCTGGATCATTACAGTTTTTTTAACTCTCGTACAGATGATGTATACACTGATACAGCCATGTTCTGAAGTGACTGGTAGGCTTTCTTATCGTCAAATTCCTGAAGATACTTTGCTGCCTGAGCAAGTTCTGATACAAGATATTCATAAAAATCATCTGGCATGGTTGAAGCCGCTTTTATAAGAACATCACTTGTTGATGGCAGTACGATTCCGTTTGATTTAAAAAATGCAGAGCGTTCTTTAAAATTACGAGATCTCAGAATCTGTGAATTCTCAGGCTCTTTAAGTTTTCTTATTACCCAGAGCATTTTGTCAAAATTAGATACCACCATAGATAGTATCTGTGTTCTGTTAGAGTTTGTCTGACATAATGAGGCAAGAATATTTAATGCTCGAATTGTATTAGGAGCCAGGACTGCCTCTGAAAATTCAAATCCGGTGTATCTGCTGCTAGATTCCAGATAAGCCTTGGCAGTATCTAGATCAATTACTTCTTTTCCGGAAATTTTTGCGATGGAGAAGAACTGATCTACAGCCACAAGATTGCCTTCGCAGCATAACGACAGGAAAGTCACCACATCAGCGTCAATTTTGAGGCCATGCTTCTGAGCTTGATTCATTATCCATGTATTGAACTGTATTCCCGATGGAGCATAGAGAATTTCATTGATTCCTCCAATGTCCATAAGAAATGCCAGAACATGCTTAAGTTTTGTTTCAACAGAACTTTGTCCGCGGAATTTATCGGTATATTTTTCTGGCGCAGTTGGCAGAGTTGTTTTCTTGATACGAGGAATTTCAACAACTGTAACTACACCTGGACGAGATCTTTTGGCTAAAAGCTGTAGAACCTGTACGGTAGTTGAGTTGATAGAATCAAGATAAATCTTGATAATGCGGTCTCCACCGAAAAGACCAGGATCGATAAGTTCGTTTTCAAGTCTTGCAAGATTAGCAGTTGCTCCTGATGAGAAGTCGTTATTTGTGAAGAGCATGAATTCAGCTTCAGGTAGCTCTTTTCTGGCCATCTGAATCAACATTGAACTCTTTTCGTTCTTCAAGAAAGGCTCATCACTTGAAATAACGTATACCGGTGCTAATGCCATATCTAATCCGCTGAAATAATTCCTGATTATCAGACTCTTTGTTTAGAGGTGATTTTAGCAGAAACTTTGAAAACAAAAGTCAGCATTAAGCTGACTTTCGAAAAGATCTGAAAAAGTGAAAGCTCTTATTTTGAGGAAGATCCCTTTTTGATGAATCCTTCTTCAGTTAAATCATCTGGAGCTTCATTTACCATCTTAATCTTTGCTTTTGGTAACTCATATTTCTTCTCTGGATTCAGAACTCTAAGTCCGTTATTAAGCTCTGAAAGTGCAACGGAATCTGAATCGATTTCTTCCTGAGTCTGCTGTGCCTTAAGAGCATCAAGCAGTGTCATAGAAGGAGAATTATCAATGTAAACCTCATTATTATCCTCATCTTTTGCAAGAACCAGCTGTGCTGGAGTTACTTTTGATGAATCCGGATCTGACTGCTTGCCCAGATAGTTGATTCTTCTTATCATCTGGTCTGACAGCTCTTCAAGACTTTCCTCTAGAAGGATTCTTCTCTCATTGGCACTTGCAAGAGAGTTATCACCTTTATTTAGAGTTAGTCTGCTGATACCGTTTCTGATAATAATTGGCTTACTATGGTTAGGAACTTTCAGGATGGCAGAGGTTGTAACCACCATATTGTATTCCTTTGCAGAACCAAAAGCATTTACGGATACAATTGGTAAACTTACCTGAGGAGCTGCAATTTCAAGAGTAGGAACATTATCACGGCCCTTAAAGTCACGATTAGCTGTTCCCTGATAGTTTACTTTTACACCTCTAACCTGAAGTTTCTGCACAACCAGCTTGTAGAACTGGTTGTGATACGCTCCTGTAACATCTATTTCAGTAAGACTCGATCCAAGTCTGTTTTGATTAGGAATATGAAAACCACAGGCACTAAGTCCCAATAGCATTACTCCAACAGCAAAGACCTTAAATCTCATCTATTACTTCCTTAGTTGTTAGACAGCAACAATGTTAACTAATCTACCCTTAACGTAGATAGTCTTCTTGATTTCTTTACCCTCAGTGAATTTCTGAGTTTCTGGTGCTGCTTTTGCCTTTGCAATAACAGACTCTTCATCCTCATTTGGATTGATGCTGATCTTTGCACGAACCTTACCGTTGATCTGAACTACAACAGTAATCTCGTCCTCTTTTAGAGCATCCTTATCAGCAACAGGCCAGGTTTCAGTATCGATCTCGGTAGTATTGCCAAGCATTGACCATAACTTGAAGCAGATATGAGGAACGATTGGGTAAAGCATGATAATAACGTTATTATATACTTCATAACGAACTGCAAGAGAAGCTTCATCTGTTCCTGTGCACTTGTTAGCAAGGTTCAGTAACTCCATGATAGCTGCGATTGCAGTATTGAAGGTCTGTCTGCGTCCGATATCATCGGTAACCTTCTCAATTGTTACGTGAAGTTCATGTCTTAGCTTCTTAAGCTCAGGAGTTAACTTGTTCTTATCAAGAGTAGGCTTAGCACCTGCATTAACAAGATCCTGTACCTGAGACCAAAGCTTACGAAGGAATCTCTGAGAACCTTCAACACCTGACTGTCTCCACTCAAGGGTAAGTTCAGCTGGAGAAGCGAACAGCATGAACAGACGAACAGTATCAGCACCGTACATCTTAACCATGTACTCAGGATCGATACCATTAGCCTTTGACTTGGACATCTTAATCATGCCTTCGTGGTGCAGCTGGTGACCTTCCTTGTCCACTGCTGAGATGATATTACCCTTTTCATCACGGGTAGGGAATGCATCAAGTGGGTTTACCCAGTTCTTAACACCCTTATCATCCAGATAGTAGTATGCGTCAGCCAGAACCATACCCTGACATAGCAGACGCTTGAATGGCTCGTCGTACTTAACCATTCCTGCATCTCTTAGAAGCTTGAAGAAGAAGCGTGAATACAGCAGGTGAAGAACAGCGTGCTCAATACCGCCGATGTACTGATCAACTGGTAGCCAGTAGTTAGCTGCATCCTTGTCGAACATTTCCTTTTCATCACGTGGAGAGCAGTATCTTGCAAAGTACCATGATGACTCCATGAAGGTATCGAAGGTATCGGTTTCACGAGTTGCACTCTTTCCTTCATAGGTGGTCTTGTACCATTTCTCGTCTGTCTTTAGAGGAGAAATTACACCGTTAATCTTTACGTCATAAGGTAGTTCAACTGGCAGATTCTCATCCTTCTCAGGAACAACTTCACCAGTCTCATCAATAGTCAGCATTGGAATTGGTGCACCCCAGTAACGCTGACGTGAAATACCCCAGTCACGCAGTCTGTAATTAACCTTGCGTTCAGCACAGCCCATGCTCTCAAGCTTGTCAGCAATTGCCTTGAATGCTTCTTCAAAGTTCATGCCGTCAAATTCACCAGAGTGGCATGCAATACCGTGTTCAACGAATGCGTGCTCTGACAGATCAGGATCTCCTGATTCCTTAGATTCTTTGATTACAGGGATGATTTCAATGCCGTATTTCTTAGCGAACTCATAATCACGCTGATCGTGACCTGGTACAGACATAACTGCGCCAGTACCGTAATCCATGATAACGAAGTTAGCAACATAGATAGGTACCTTTCTTCCTGTAATAGGGTGAATTGCATAGAGACCTGTTGCCATACCTTTCTTTTCCATGGTGGCAAGATCTGCTTCTGCGAATTTCTGAGTGCGGCATTCCTGACAGAAAGCTTCAAGCTCAGGATTTGTTTCACAACACTTCTTAACCAGTGGGTGGTTAGCTGAAATTGAAATATAGGTAATACCCATGAAGGTATCTGGACGAGTGGTGTATACGGTAAAGGTATCATCACTGCCGTCAACTTTGAAAGTGATATTCAGACCTTCAGAACGACCGATCCAGTTCTTCTGCATGGTGCGAACACGCTCTGGCCATCCATCAAGCTTATCTAAATCATTTAAAAGCTCTTCTGCATATGCAGTGATCTTCAGGTACCACTGAGGAATTTCCTTGATCTCTACCTTTGCACCGCATCTCCAGCAGCAGCCGTCTTCAACCTGCTCGTTAGCAAGAACGGTGTTGTCTACAGGACACCAGTTAACTGAAGAAACCTTCTTGTATACAAGACCTTTCTTGTAAAGTTCTCCGAAGAACTTCTGCTCCCACTTATAGTATTCTGGTCTGCAGGTTGCAACTTCACGAGCCCAGTCATATGAAAGACCTAGTGACTTTAACTGGCCTTTCATGTAGGAAATGTTTTCATAGGTCCAGTCTCCTGGCTGCTTATTGTTTTTGATTGCAGCGTTTTCTGCAGGAAGACCGAATGCGTCCCAGCCGATAGGAGCAAGAACGTTTTTACCTAATAAGCGGTTAAATCTTGCAATAACGTCACCTAGAGCATAGTTTCTAACATGACCTAAATGTAATCTGCCTGATGGATAAGGGAACATAACAAGGCAGTAGTATTTCTCTTTGTTTTTATCTTCTGTTGCATGGAAAGTCTGATGTTCTTCCCAGTATTTCTGTACTTCAGGCTCAATTTCCTGAGGATTGTAGGCAACTTTATTGTCAGCCATGGACTAAGTGCTCCAAGTTAAAATTTAAAATCTGTTCAAATTAAAAATAATCATATATTTTGCCACATTTACGCCGGATTTTGACGTATGCCCTAGAAAAAAAATAAAATAAAGTTTATGGAAAAGGCGGATTTGAGGCTGTGATTTGCTACTTTGTATATAAGAAAGGTGAGCTATTATGGTGAAAAATTGGTGCTAGAAAAGAATAAGAATAACTGGAAGCAGCAGAGTAATAGCCAAAAGCAGATCTCTGTAGAAGGTCTTCTTGAATTTTGTTTTTGGATTAACTTTGTAGTTATAGTGGCTGTAAGCCCATAGAAAGGCCCAGAACCACACTGCCAGAATCACAAATTCAACAATCATTCCTGTTTTAGACAATTTGGAAAATCTTCCCTGTAAATATTTATTAATGAATATCGTTATAAAAGCAGGGTAGATTATATACAATTTTTTTTAAGAAACATATTTTTTCGAATAATCTAACAATAGTCCGAAAGTTTGATCTGTGTTAAAATTGCACCGCGGTACCGAGTATATATAGTGCCAAAACGTTTTTACATTGCTTTTATTTTCTGGCGATAATTTAATTCAGTTTTAGTAAATTTTAAAACTGATTAATAATGAGACAATCATGTTTAAGAAATTAGCTTTAGCTTTAGCTCTTTTTTCCACTGTTACAGCAGCAAATGCAACCAACGTATACAATCTTAATGGTAACCGGGTAGTAGGTGAGGAGAAAATCTATCAGATTGATCCTAACGGAATTACTACCCTTGAATATGTTGCGGCTGAGTATCATTTAGGTCTTTCCAATATGATTGAGGCTAATCCAGAGGTTGATCCTATTGTTCCTCTGAAAGGTCTTAATCTTGTTGTTCCAACAAAGCTGATCCTTCCTGATACAGTTCATGAGGGCATTATTGTTAATTCTGCCGAAATGCGCCTGTACTACTACAACAAGGGCAGAGTAGAAGTTTATCCAATCGGTATCGGTCAGATCGGTAAGGGCACTCCTTTAGCATGGACTACAAAGGTTGAGCGTAAAAAGGCTGAACCAACCTGGACCCCAACAGCTGCAATGCGAGCTGAATATGCTGCTGAGGGTGAGTATCTTCCTCCTGTAGTACCAGCCGGTCCAGATAATCCAATGGGCCTTTACGCTATGTATGTAGGCAAGCTTTACGCTATTCATGGTACAAATGCTGATTTTGGTATTGGTCTGCGTGTAAGTCATGGCTGTGTTCGTTTACGTAACGAGGATAACGAGGAGTTATTCCATAAGGTTGCAGTTGGCACCAGAGTTCAGTTTATTAACGAACCTATCAAGTTTGCTGAAGAACCAAATGGTGATCTTTATATTGAGGTTCATCAGCCATTATCGAGAAGTCAGTCTGAATTTGACAATTTTGATGCAAATGTTCCTTTCTCATTTACAAAGTCTCAACTAGAATTCTTTAAGGATCCTCGTATTGATCAGGATATTCTGCAGAGAGCTCTTCATGAAAGAACCGGCAGACCTGTGTTGCTAAATCCAGTTGAATTCTAGAGATTTAAGTGTTTGATGTTAAAACTGTAATTGCAATAGTTTTATCGGGTCTGATGTGCCAGCATCAGGCCTTGGCTAGTACTGACTCTTCAAAAAATTTTGACCAGCCCTCGGGGCTCTATTACCACAACGATATACACAGACTTTTCTCTGATCTTAAAGAGTCAGATAAGATTTTTACAAGCAGAAATTCTCTGTTTAAACCTTACGTTGTGACTGAAGACAGTGAAATCAGTGATTTGTTTTCAAGAAGAGCAAAAGGAGTAGATGCCCCTTCTCAAAAGGGTGAACTGGAGTTTTCATCTTCAAAATATACATGGATAAATGCATCATCCATTTTAACTTTCCTCTTTAGAAATTACGTTTCTGATAATGAGCCTTTTAGTGTTCCGTTTGTAGCAAGCACAGATCCTGATAGAAGTTCCAGAGCATTTGATCTTCATTATGATGCTGCAAATCTGTGCTCAGGAATGGGATATTTTGAATCGAATCTCAAGAATATTTGCGTTATTAATAATCGGCATGACTATGGTCTTGTAGAGATCAACTACAATAAGGATATTGGGGTATTCAGTTCAAAAAACAGAATAAAGCTGTTACCCGAAAACGGAATAAAAGAATCGCTGTCTCACAAGCTCTTTCTGACTTTTGCTTCTCTGATTGGCGTTTATTCTAACCATAATCATGAAGGCTTTAAAAATCCTCTTTCTACTTTTGATTACCATATAATCAGCAATAATAATTTTGTGACTGATAAGGTAAAGTTTTCGGATATTCAGAAGTCATGTGATTATGATTCCTATTCATCCTGTCATTTTAAATTTGTTGGTGTAAACACTGAAGCTCTGCTGGCTCCTGGAAAAAATACAAAGCCTCAGGCTGACTTTTATAAAACAGATAGATTCAGCATTCACTTTACAAAGAGTGGTGCACCTAAACTGAATTTAAGAAACAGCATTTTATCTGGCTCCTCATTTATTAATCATGGTTTTTATAATCAGGCAGAGCTGGAGCTGTTTAAGGATATCGGTTACAACATCAACACAAAAGATTTCTTCGGAACATCAATTTATAATTCAGGCACTCCTGAGCACAGGGGTAATTACAAAATTACAAAGTCTTTTACTGCATCAAATGGTGAAGTCAGACCATTCAATCAGGATAAAGCTTCTATCGTTCCTTTATCAACAGGTACTCACATATATGGAAGCTATAATGATGTAATTCAGTCTGCAATTATTGCTAGCCAGGGCTTTAGTAGTATTGGTATCAGAATTGAAGGATCTCGCAATACACTTTTAATTCCTAAAACAACGTCTGTTGTCGAAAATGGTGAGTCTTCATCAGGTATCGCTGTAACATACGGACGTGACAACAGTATAGATATTTGTGGAGATGTAGAGGCTAACGGAAAAGACGGTATTGCTTTAAACTTTGATTTCGGATCCAATGTGCTGTCTGATCTTAAAGAATATCGTGGCTCATACAAAAGAGTCCGTACCTACGACTATATCAAGAGAAAACTTCCTAAGGAGCAGGCAGAAGCCTACGATACTCCTAATATAATCAGAGGTCCTCTGGTATCAGCTCTTAATATCTCAGGAAAGGTTACCGGAAAGAAGTATTCTATATACATTGATGATTCTGCTCATGTACGGGATATCAATCTTACTGATAAGGCAAGGGTCGTTGGTGATATTGTTTCCAACTGGAATTACTACGTATCTCCTGATGGAAGGTCTCTATATTCAAAACCATATGATGTAAAGCTGTTAGCAGGAAAACTTCAGTTTGATTCTGTATATGGAGAGAATCTGAATATTCCTGCGTTTGTTAAGAAACTTTCAACAAATATCAATCTTGGTATCAAGAAGAAAAACAAAGTCAAGGAGTTTTCTTCGGATAACCTTGTTTCAGACAGTAAATCTCATATTCAGATTGCAGGAAACATTATAGGCAAGACCATTAATCTTCTAAGTTATGGTGGACTGAGTGATATTGAAGGTTCTATTAATGTTAATCGTCTGTACATAAAGGACTCTTCTGTATTTATTCATCCTGAGGCTGGAGCTAAGCCTTCGGTTGTTGATGTTCTGGATTTGAGCCGTGGAGGTCAACTTGATTTGACTGATGGTGGGTCACAGACATTTATTGTTAAAGACAAGGCAACAATTTCAAGTAATTCTGTTATCTGTATAGATGCTGAAAAAAATGGCTCTCTTTTAGATGCAATTAAGTTTGATGGTACCCTATATGCTCCTGATGGCGTTGTAAACTTTGAGCCTGGTATCTCTTACAACGATATAAAACGCTATTCCTCTGATCCTAAGGCATTACTTGATTTTATGAATAATTTCGTAAGACAGGCCAATGGAATGCTTTCAAAGTACAATGCCTATACAAAATTCCCTAAGCATATCTGGTATACACAGGGGAAAATGGGAAGAACCGTAAACTGTTCTCCTCGTGGATGCTACATTGGTGATTTTATTAACACATATAGTAATGCTTCTAAGCCTCTTCCAATGTGGCGTTACATTCTAAGTTTTGTCGGCTGTATCTTGTTACTTGGATTCTCAGTTGTTCTGATAAGAAAAACTGGTTCTGGTAGATTCGGTTAATCTATCTGCAGATAGTGATTTGATAGATAGCCTCTTTGATAACTGTATGTTTCAGAGAGGCTGTATTGTTTGTCTAAGGTCTGATAAGCTTGTTTAATGTTTCTTTGGAAGCATCATCTTTCTTCTTTAATCCGTAAATACCGAAGCCAAGCAGTATCAGCATAATAATGAACAAGGTAAAGGTGCCATATTTTGAATAGAATGTCTGGCCTTTAACTGGTGCGAACTGAACAGTCAGAACCCCTTCCTGATCCGGAGGAAGTCTGTCTACAACCTTTCCATTCTCATCGATGTAAGCTGTAATTCCGCTGTTAGTACAACGAAGCATTGGTTTTTGAAGTTCCATTGCTCTCATTCTTGCAATATTCAGATGCTGTTCCGGTGCCTGTGTAGGACCGAACCAGGAATCATTTGAAACCATAATGATACCGTTTGTCTCTGCAGAATCCATTGAGGATATTACCTCAGGGAAAATTGCTTCATAGCAGATTGCAGGAATGAACTTATTATCCCTAATTCTGACAGGAAGCTGGTCATCTGCTCCATAGCTGAATGAGGAATTAGGAATAACAAAGATAGAGCCTAATGGTCTTAGAAACTCCTCAAAAGGAACTATTTCTCCGAATGGAACAAGCTTTCTCTTCTGATAAGGAAGATCTTTTGCAAGATCTGCACTATTTCCAATACGAACAATAGAATTGTATAACTTATCCTGAACAGAGCTAAAAATTCCGGTTACAAGATCAGATTTTTCACTCTTGAATACAGTGTCTAAATCTCCGATCAGATCTGCAGATGAATAATAGTCTACTGGTAGAGCTGATTCTGACCAGACAACAATTTTTGAATTCTGAATCTTTGGTTTTGTCAGATTCCAGTATGTAGAGAAGATCTCGTTGGCACTTGCTGCATTGTTATGTACGGACTGTGTGATATTAGCCTGAACCAGAGATGCTGTGATAGTAGGGAGTTTTTCGACCTGAGGAAAGTTCTCCAGAAATAATCCTACCACAAGAATCATTGCTGCAATAGGAAGATATAGGAATTTTCTTAGAGCAGTAAGTGCAAGAGCTGCGCTTAAAACATAAAGGACTGTATTAATTCCTCTTACACCAATAAATGGAGCATAATTCTTAAGAGGTCCTTCTACACAGGAATAACCTGCATAAAGCCAAGGAAATCCTGTTAAGTAGTAGTAAATAATGTAGTCTGCAAGAATGAATGCAATAGGAACAAAGCACAACAGATAGACTGATTTCTTCTTTTGGGTAAAATAAAATACAACCATATTGAGAAATGCATATGGCGCTGCTACATAGGCGAATGAAAATCCAAAGATTATTATGTAGGATAATACTGCTGGAACCTGTCCAAAGCCTTCCATCACAAAGTTCAGCCATGTAAGTGATATTGTTCCATAGGTTCCGAAGAACAGTAGAGTTAAAAGAGCTACCTGAGGAACGAATTTACATGTATAAAGCTGCATCATGAAAAATACCAGTGCAATAACTGCAAAAGGCCATTTTTCAACTGGTGCAATAGAAAGACTCATGATTGCGCCTAGGACTATGGAAGAGACACACATTCCCAGGGGTGTTTTGACAATAGCTAATAACCTTTTTCCATCAAGCAGGGCTGATAGGATAAAGTATAATTTTATAAAAAACTGCATATTCCTGTTTCTTACTGTTCTGTTGCTGGAGGAGGTGTTACTTCAAGAAGGTGAACTCTTCTGTCGTTGGCCTCCAATACTTTGAATTCAAATCCTTCAATTGTCAGCTTCTCCCCTACGTTAGGGAATTTACCCAGCATATGAGTGGTTAGGCCTGCAATGGTGTCGACTTCTGCCAGTTCAGAAAAGTTGCACTTAAAGAACTCGTCGAATTCCTCGACTTCAGTAACACCGCTGACTATGTAGGATTTTCCTTCCTTTGATTTTACAATATGCTCTGAGTTTACTTCAGTGTCATATTCATCATCGATATCACCTACGATGACCTCAAGTACGTCTTCAATAGTTACAAGACCTGATACTCCGCCGAATTCATCTACGACAATTGCAATGTGAAAACGGTTCTGCTGGAATTCCTTCAGCATTGAGTTAACACGCTTTGCTTCTGGAACAATAATAGGGGAGCGTAGTATTGATTTAATTGATCCCCCTTCAAGTTCCTTTAGGCCGCATGCGTATGGAATTAAATCCTTTGCAAGAAGTACTCCTACAATGTGGTCCTTATCCTCTCCGATTACCGGATAACGTGAGTGGGCTGTCTTAAGTACTATTTTTGCAGCTTCTTCGATAGAGCTGTTAACGTGGATGGTAACAATCTCGTTGGCAGGGATCATCACGTCAGATACACGAAGTCTGTTGATATCGAAGATACCCTGAAGCATTTCTTCTGTATCTTCATCAATAACTTCATTCTCTGAAGCTTCTCTTATAACCTGTTCTAATTCATCCTGACTTGTTGGTTCAGTTTTTTTTGAAAAAATCTTTGATAAAAAAGAACTGTGTTCTTCGTCGTGAGTATCGGTCATAGTTTTTTCCAAATGTTTATTCTGTTACAGGTGTTTCTTTATTTAGAACTCATCATCTTTATAAGGATTTTCATAGCCAAGTTCAGCCATAGCCTTAACCTCTAGAGGCTCCATTTCCTTGGCATCTTCTTCTTCAATGTGGTCATAGCCTAAAAGATGCAGACAGCCGTGAACAATCAGATGAGCAAAATGTTCCTCAAGAGTTTTGTTCTGCTCCTTGCATTCTCTTTCTAAAACTTCTTTGCATACGACCAGATCTCCTAACAGAGGCAGATCTTCTATTCCCTCTGGTAATTCAAAAGGGAATGAAAGAATATTGGTTGGTCTGTCTACATGTCTGTATGTGGCATTCAGCTCATGAATCTCTTTTGAATCTACCATACGTATGGTAATTTCGCTGTCATTTGTTCTGCCACCTGTTTTAAGAGCAACAGTTGCCCATTTAGTCATGGTTTCAAGAGAAGGATAGCTCTCCAGTGCCTCATCTGTTGCAATCTGCAGATCAATTATTACTTTCATTAGCTACCTCTTTTTCGGAACGTTCTGTTCCGGTTAACTCTGTTTTACTGTTTTTATAGCCTGAATACTGCTGATGAGAACTGTCATGAGTTTTCTCGTACTCATCATAGGCATTAACAATGGCTGCTACTACAGGATGTCTTACAACATCTGATGACTCGAAGAATGTAAAACCAATCTCCTCAACAGACTTTAGAACTTCAATAGCATGCTTTAATCCAGATCTTACATTTCTAGGAAGGTCAATCTGACTTGGATCTCCGGTGATGACTGCATGAGAGTTAAAGCCGATACGTGTCAGGAACATTTTCATCTGTTCTACTGTAGTATTCTGAGCCTCATCTAGAATTATAAAAGAATCGTTTAGGGTTCTTCCTCTCATGTATGCCAATGGAGCAATTTCAATAATCTGTTTTTCGATCAGTTTCTCAACTTTCTCAAAACCAAGCATCTCAAAAAGAGCATCGTAAAGAGGTCTTAGATAAGGATCAACTTTCTGAGAAAGATCTCCTGGCAGGAATCCAAGCTTTTCTCCTGCCTCAATAGCTGGTCTTGTCAGAATGATACGTCTGATTTCATTTCTCTCAAGTGCATCAACAGCGGCAGCTACAGCCAGAAAGGTTTTTCCTGTTCCGGCAGGACCGATACCGAAGCTCACATCGTGAGATACTATCTTGTTGATATAGTCTGACTGATTTGAGGTTCTTGCTTTAATAAAGCCACGCTTTGTCTTAAAGTTATTGGCCTTTGCATACAGTGAATCAATAGATCCTTTTTCATGGTCTAAAGAATAATCTGTGTTGTCCTGCTCTAAAGAGGTTGTCTCTGTAATAGCAAGATGAACCATATCAGGTGTAACTTCAGAAGGCTTCTTTGAGCCTTTGATAGGAGTAGTATCAATATATAGAGACTTAATCAGCTTGTATGCTTTTTTCACATGGCCGGCTTTACCTTCCAGATGAAAATGAGCTCCGGAATAACTGATCTTTACGCCTAGTCTTTTTTCTATCTGTTTTAAATTTTCGTCTTCAGGTCCTACAAGATAGGCAATTCTATTTTTGTCATCAGGATCTAAAACAAAATCTTGTGTAATTGAGTTCATCACAATGCCTTACTTAGTTACCAGCTCACCCTTAAGTGTATGAGCTGCAACAGAAGTGATCTTTACATCAACCATCTGTCCTACAAGAGATAGAGGTCCCTTGAATACTACAATTCTTCCTGAGGATGCTCTGCTCTTGAGTTCATTCTCATCTTTTCTTGAGGTTCCCTCTACAAGGCATCTCTGGGTTGTTCCGACAAATGCCTGTGTATATTCAGATGCCAGTTCTTCAAGTCTCTGCTGAAGAATATAAAGTCTCTGCATCTTGGTTTCCTTTGAAACTGGATCCTCAAGTGTAGCAGCAGGGGTTCCTGGTCTTATTGAATAAACAAAAGAGAAACTCTGATCGAATTTTACTTCGTTTACAATTTTCATGGTTTCATTGAAGTCTTCATCGGTTTCACCTGGGAATCCAACAATGAAATCAGAGGATATATGTACAGTTGGACGTGCGGCTCTAATCTTTTTTATCAGCTCAACATACTGTTTTGCTGTATATCTTCTGTGCATAGCCTCTAAAATTCTATCTGAACCAGCCTGAATAGGTACATGAATACCGTCTGAGATTACAGGCAGATCCTTGATTGCCTCAATAATGTCATCTGTAAAGTCCATAGGATTTGAGGTAGTGAATCTGATTCTCTCAACTCCTGGAATAGCGGCAATTTCATATAGAAGGGTAGAGAATTTGCAGTCGGAGCCATCAGTATTTAGTCCATGATAGGAGTTAACGTTCTGTCCTAAAAGATGAATTTCCTTAACTCCGTTTGCAATATGTCCCACACACTCATCAATGATATCCTGAACTGGTCTGGACTGTTCCTCTCCACGGGTGTAAGGAACAATGCAGTATGTGCATTTGTTAGAGCATCCTTCCATAATGGTTACGAATGCTGAAGGACCTACTGCTCCCGCTTCTGGTAGATAGTCAAACTTGTCGATGGCATCAGCGGTTACGTCTACTACTGGTTTTCCTGAAGCAATGAATTCGCCAACCATCTTAGGCAGTCTGTGGATTGTTCTTGGTCCGAAAATAATATTGATGCTCTTATCCAGATCAAGAATCTGTTCTGCAAGCTCGGCTCCAACACATCCTCCAAGGGCAATAATGGTGTCGTTATTGATTTCACCTGTATGTCTCCAGGATGCAATCTGGTTGAATACCTTATCTTCTGCCTTTGCTCTAACTGCACAGGTTACAAGAATTATAATATTTGCCCCTTTTGGGGTAGAAGATTCTGCAAAACCAGAAGCTGTCATTAAATCTCTGATTCTTCCTCCGTCATATACATTCATTTGGCATCCCCAGACGTGTACATAGAAAGAACCTAATTGAAGTTTTGGCGCAGATAAGGTGGTTTGAATAGTAGTCATGATTTTTATTAATTAGTTATTTTAATTTTGAGGTTTTGCAATAATGCATTTATCAAATAACTCGGTCATTAGTTCATAATCACTGGCAAATGCATTAATTGATGCATAAAGCATCATCTTAGGATCACATAAAGAATAATCAACCTTAAATCCAAGAGGGAGAAGTAATTCTCTTACGAACTCTCGCTGAGCTCTTCCATTTCCTTCTCTGAACGGATGTACGGCGTTTATTTCTCCAAGATAATAAGCAGCTTTTTCAGCAATATTCTTTTCGCTACAGTCTCTCAGATAATTCTCCTGTGCAAGCTTATCGAAAACTTTGCTAATGGTTTTCTCGATAAACTGAGCATCACAGAAAAGAATTTCCTTGGAAATATTAACCAGGCGCAGTTCACCCGCCCAAGGGTAAATATCCTGAAAGATATATTTATGAATTGCCTTTAAGTGGGATAGATCAAATTTGCCCTGAATAGGCTTTTTAAATAGATCGATGATCCTTGCTCCAGTGTACATTCTTTCATATTGAGAAAGCACTCTAGGATCATGCTCATTGAAGTTATTGATTAAAACTTCAGTACCTGGATAACAATAGACTTTATCGAAAGTCGAGGCTTCCAAAATTCAAGCTACCTTGTTATCTTCAGTTATCTTTAATATCTGTTCTTGAAATTCTTTAAAAGAAATTTCTCCATCAGCATAGCTTTGTAATAGCTTTTCTTGCTCTTCTGACAGATATAAATTTTCCATTGCTAAAGTAGCTTTTACTTCATCTAGCAACATACGATCTCCGTAGTAATCACACCAATTTAATTATAACAGAAAAAGGGCATTTTTTTCGTGTTTTAGGGACAATTAATACTATATTATTTTGTGATTAATTTCAAAAATATTAAAAATAATTTTACGGAATTTCTTCATTGTTTTTTTAACGTAGAAAAACATAAAAAAAAACCTCTGACAAAGGAAAAAGTCAGAGGCGATTTAGGTATGTGTAATTGTGAAAACGTTAGTAAAACATCAAGTGTTACTTAATCGATGAGTTCGGAAAATCTTCCAATAAATTGCTTGAACATTAGTCGTAGTTTTAACTAGTCTAATATCGTCTATGCAGGATACATGATAGATTGTTTTTCTTAGTTGACACTTAGTTTATTGAGATATAAAGATTTTTTTATTTATTGGACAAAAAAATGCCTAGGTCAAAAGGTGTGGACCTAGGCGATGAGGTATGTGATTCTTTCTTGTTAAAAAACAAAATCATTTAAAACTATAGAGTTTGAAATCATTTTGTCTCTTCCGTTTTTCTATTATCTATTCTAGAAGCTCTAACTTAGAGAATACTTAGATGACAAAATTCTTTATTTCACAAGCTACAGTGTTAATTATATTTGTAAATTTTGAGCAAAAAGTTGATCTCTGTTTGAAAAAATCGCAAACATAATAATCTTTTGAATAACATTTTGTTTTATCATGAAATTATGTAGATATAAACGAGAAATCGCAACTTTTGTGTAAAATTTTTACAAATGTATAATTGCAGAATTATGCAATTTTTGAAAAATATTAGGCAAGATTCTCTGCCTCATCCAAATTCTCCCAGTAATCACGGTTAAGTTTGTAGGAAGCTGAGGTGTAATCAATAATGTTGTGCATCAGCTCATCAAGCTTACTTCCCTTAGAATAATCAGCTTTTGCAAAGTGCTTGATTCTCTTATCCATAATCAGTTCGTGGACTCTTGCCTTGTTGTTACTGGTTGGGTCGTAGACTCCGATAGAATGTCCTCCGAGAGAATTTACAAGCTTCATACATGGAATATCTGTCTGACTGTCTCCTATGTAGACAATATTATTGAACGGTACCCTAATATTTTCCGGCTCATAGTAACGGTTTACATCATTATCATTTACATCAAGAGTACCTTTGGATATTCTGAAAAGAAACTGGGTCTTGTTTGTGAAGTTGATGTTCTGTGCTGGCCAAACTGCTGCTCCGTTATGGTCATATAAAAATGAATTTGCATAGATCATTCTGAATTCGTCGGCAATTTTTGTTCCTTCTATCATCTCCTTTAGACCAGAGGAAATAATATAGTGCTCGACCTTAACTTCTTTTTTCTTTCCATACTGATTTATTCTTGAAAACCAGTCTGATACACCTTTGTATAGCTTTACCTTAGAGCCGAATTCGATTAGCTTTTCTCTTTTTACCTGAAACTTGCCTTTGGCACCGTTAAGCATCAGATACATATAAGAAAGGTTTGGGTCCATCTGATTTTCTATAGCAATCTTTGATGATAGAGCCCAGAATTCATCAACATTCTCATTTAGCTGCTGAATGTAACCCTGTGCTTGCATTTCATAAGGAGTTAGAGTTCTATCAAAGTCGTAACAGATGGCAAGGACGTTTTCTTTTATCATATGATTATATCGATAGCTTACTTATTGCTATCGGCTCCTTTTGAGATTGGATTTGTTTTTTTACAATTCTTGAGTGTGCCACAAAAACACTTTGTGGCAAACATATTTCAAAATAATTCCTATAATTTGTGTAGGGTGACACTCGTTTTTCAGTTTTTAGAGTGTTGTCTGAAATGTTTTCTTACTAATCTGAGAAAGATTTCAAAAAAGGTTAACGTAAGGATAATCCGATATAAATCATCATTATTAGGTCTTTGCGCTCTAAATAAATTTTGTGACCTAAATTTATTTTTTTTATTTTGTTGACAAGCATTTTTATTTTCATATAATAGTGCACGTTGTCGAACAAAAGCGACCTAGTACTTGATAGGGGTATAGCCAAGTGGTAAGGCAGCGGGTTTTGATCCCGCCATTTCCCTGGTTCGAGTCCAGGTACCCCTGCCAAAGGGATTTGTTTAACACACTGTTGGGGTATCGCCAAGTGGTACGGCAGCGGATTCTGATTCCGCCATTACCTAGGTTCGAATCCTAGTACCCCAGCCATTCAATGGCTATGTAGCTCAGTTGGTTAGAGCGCGGCACTCATAATGCTGAGGTCACTGGTTCGATTCCAGTCATAGCTACCATTCACCTTCAAAGGTGTCTTAATTCTTATCTCATGTTGGGGTATCGCCAAGTGGTACGGCAGCGGATTCTGATTCCGCCATTACCTAGGTTCGAATCCTAGTACCCCAGCCATTCAGTGGCTATGTAGCTCAGTTGGTTAGAGCGCGGCACTCATAATGCTGAGGTCACTGGTTCGATTCCAGTCATAGCTACCAGTAATCTTCTTAGTTTTCTCCCAATTTTGGTTAGTTCGACATAAGTCATTGCAAATATTCGTTACTTGTCGCATTATTCTATTTATTACTAAAAAAAAGAATACATGAGGCTTAACTAATCAATGATCCCAAAAATATCAGATCTCCCTTCAGTTAATAATGTATATAAGAAGTATTTTGATTCCCTTAAAGACAAAGGTTTCAAAGGAGATATTGAGTATTCTCATTCCTCAAGATTACTAGTTTCTACTGATAATTCTGTTTATCAGAGAATGCCTCAGGGTGTAATTTTCCCTAAAGACAGTCAGGATATCGTTACCGCTTTAAAACTAAGAGCCGAGAGCATCTTCAAGAAGCTTGTGATAACTCCTAGAGGCGGTGGCACCAGCACCAACGGACAGTCATTGAATGATGGAATCACTATCGACTGTTCCAGATACATGAAAGAAATCTCTGATCTTAATGTTGAGGACAGATCTGTTCATGTTCAGTCTGGTGTTATTAAAGATGAACTGAACGATTTCTTAAAACCTCATGGTCTATTCTTTTCTCCTGAGTTATCAACCTCAAATCGAGCCTGTGTTGGTGGCATGATTTCAAATGATGCTGCAGGTCAGGGATCACTAAAATATGGTAGAACTTCATCCCATATCAAGGATGTAACAGTTGTTCTTGCAGATGGAACTCTGACTACCTTTGGGCCTGTAAGCGGTGATAGATTAAAGGAGTGCTTAGAGAAAGAAGGCCTGGAAGGTGATATCTACCGTAAGTGTTATGCTCTGTTGAAAGATAACAGAAAACAGGTAGAGAAGATCTTCCCTAAGTTAAACCGCTTCATGACAGGTTATGATTTGAACCATTCATATGATCCTAAAACCGATACATTAAATCTGGCTCGTCTGATCTGTGGTGCTGAGGGTACCTTGGCAGTAATCTGCGGGGCGACTCTTGATCTTACAAAAATCCCTGATTTCAGAGAGCTGATGGTTGTTAAATATGAGGACTTTGACAGTGCCTTAAGACATGCTGTTGAACTGATTGATGCGGGTGTATTTTCTGTTGAGACTGTTGATTCTAGAGTTTTATTCCTTGCTAAAAAGGACACAGTCTGGGAGTCTGTAAAGGACTATATCGAGGAAGTCAAAGGTCATTCCATCAAAGGTATTAACATTGTTGAGTTCAATGGATACAACAGGGATGTTGAGCATAAGAAACTTGTTGATATCTTCTCCAATATAGAAGAAAAAGCTAAAAATTTTGAAAATGGAATTTTAGGTGCGCAGCTTGCGGTAACTCCTGAAGCAATCTCTGCAATCTACGGCATGAGAAAGAAGGCTGTTGGTCTTTTAGGTGCGGCATCTGGTGATAAGAAGCTTGTTGCTTTTACTGAAGATACTGTTGTTCCTCCAAGAAATCTTGCTGATTACATTCTTGAGTTCAGAGCTCTTTTAGATTCACTTCATGTAACCTACGGTATGTTCGGTCATGTTGATACAGGTCTGATGCATGTTCGTCCTGCTCTTGATCTGACAACTGATTCTGACAGAAAGAAACTGGTTACCATCTCTGATAAGGTTGTTGAACTAGTAAATAAATATCAGGGCCAGATGTGGGGTGAGCATGGCAGAGGATATCGTTCATGCTATGGAGAAATCTTCTTCAAGGAACTGTATCCTGTTGCTAGAAAGATTAAATCTGCATTTGATGCCAATAATATTTTAAATCCAGGTAAGATCTGTGTTCCTTTTGAAAACAATGAGGATAAGATTGTTTCTATCTCTGGTCAGATGAGAGGTGATCTAGACAGAACCATACCTGTAAATATCAGAAATTCATTTAAAGGCGCATTAAGCTGCAATGGAAACGGTCAGTGCTTTAGCTATCAGACCAGTGCTCTTATGTGTCCAAGCTACCGCTACACCAAGGATCACATACGTTCTCCAAAGGGCTTCAGTGAGCTTATGAGAGAATGGCTAAGATTACTTAACGACAGGGGACATAATGTCTCAGCTGAAGAGCTGTCCATTTTAACCTCAAGCCCATCTCCTATTAACTTTGTTAGAAGATGTTTTAATACACTGTTTACAAGACGCGGTGACTACTCAAGTGAATATCTGAAGAAGATAAGAACCTGTCTTTCATGCAAGTCATGTAAGAGTATCTGTCCTGCACATGTTAATGCAGCTGATCTGAATTCAAGATTCCTTTCCTTATACTATGGACGTTATCTTCGTCCTCTTAAGGATCTTCTGATTTTAAATGCAGAATTAACTCTGCCTATTCTTTCAAGATTCCCAACCATATCGAATGCGCTTTTATCAAGCTCTCCTGTTAAGTATGCAGTGAAGAGAATTTTCGGAATGGTTGATTTGCCTCTATTCAGTAAAAATACTTTCAGAGCTCTATGCTACAAGGAAGGTTTTGAGATTTATTCATCAAAACAGGCTATGGTTTCTGGAGATGAAGTTCTGATTGTGACAGACCCTTTCACTGTCTGTTATGAGGCTGAAGGTTTGATTTCCATGGCAAGAGTAATTCGTAATCTAGGCTATAAGGTTGCTTTCTTAAAACCTTATGTGAATGGAAAGATTCTGATTATCAGAGGTGAGCGTCGCCGTTTTGTTCATTATGCTGTAAAACAGGCTGCACGCCTTGAAATGCTGTCAAAGGCTGGTCTTGAGCTTGTAGGATACGATCCTGCATTAACCATCTGCTATAGAGATGAATACTCTCAGATTCTTGATGATGCCCGCGGTTCATTTATTGTAAAGCTTCCTGAAGAGTGGCTCTCTGAACAGATGGAAACTTCCGATTTTGCAAAACGTTTTGACAAGATCAAGGATCAGGTATTATCTGCATCAAGAACTGATGAGTTTAAGGAAATGTATTATCTCTTTACTCACTGTACAGAAAGAGCTCTTATAACTCAGTCTCCGGTTTTATGGCAGAGTATTTTATCGACCTTTGGTCTAAATCTGATTCCTGTAAATGTTGCCTGCTGTGGTATGGCTGGTTTATTCGGTCATATGGCAGAAAACCAGAAGCAGACCTATGCGGTATACGAAAAGAACTGGAAGCCTGAGCTTGAGAAGAGAGATTTTGACCATTGTCTGATTACCGGTTTCAGCTGTCGTTCTCAGGTTCACAGAATGGAAGGAAAGAGAGCTGTTCATCCATTATTTGTTGTGGATGATTTGCTCAAGAAGGCATTGAATGGCTAGATATATTTTTTCATATCTACTTGGAGGCTCAATTTTTTTTGTAGCTATTCCTGCTATTATTTTCTTCATAGCAACGCTATGTCCGTATACCTTCATGCCTGAAGGAAAAGTAGCTGTATTTTTCGGCGCTTTCAGCTCCGCTGTCGGCCTTCTTTTTATGATCTGGTCAAACCTTGAACTCATAAAAAAGGGCAAAGGTGGTGCAGTAGTCATCGGTAATATAAAAATTTCAAAAGAAACTATAAAATTAGTTACAACAGGTCCATACGCATTATGTAGAAATCCTATGCACATGGGAGCTTTTCTGTTTTATCTTGGACTTTGCTGTGCAGTTAATTCATTTTTTACGCTAGTCGTACCTTTTGGCTTTTTACTGTTTGCTTATTTTTTTGCAGTATTTCTTGATGAGCCAAGGTTAAAAAGAGATTTTCCTGAAGAATTCGAACAATGGATTCAGGATGTACCACAAAGGTTCTGGCCAAAACCTAAAAAAGGCTAATAAATAAAAAGGAGAATGTAATGACCATGATGTCAGGTGCACAGATGTTGGTGCGCACTCTTGAGGATTTAGGGGTAGATAATCTTTTCGGTTATCCAGGTGGTGCTGTTCTTGATATTTACGATGCTCTCTTAGAGTCAAAGAAGATTAAGCATATCCTTGGAAGACATGAGCAGGGAGTCGCCCATGCTGCTGATGGTTATGCCAGAGCAACAGGCAAGGTCGGTGTTTGTCTTGTGACCTCAGGTCCAGGCGCAACCAACACTGTTACCTCAATTGCTACTGCATATATGGATTCAATTCCTCTTGTTGTTATCACAGGTCAGGTTGGTACTCCTCTAATCGGTTCAGACGCATTCCAGGAAGTTGATACTGTAGGTATCACAAGACCTATCGTAAAACACTCGTACCTGTGTCAGAGCGCTCTTGATATTCCTAAGTTCATCAGACAGGCATTCTTCCTTGCATCATCAGGCCGTCCTGGTCCTGTAGTTGTTGATGTGCCTAAGGATTGTGTTCGTCCTTCTTTGAAGTTTGAATACCCAGAGATGAAATCTCCTGTAAAGATGCGTTCATATAATCCAACCAAGCAGGGCCATAAGGGCCAGGTAAAGAGAGCTGCAAAACTTATTGCTGATGCATCTCATCCTGTAATGCTTATCGGTGGCGGTGCCCAGTTATCTGGCGCAATGGATGAGGTTCGTACCATAGCTCACAGATTTAATCTGCCTGTAACCTCAACCCTGATGGGTTTAGGTGTTTATCCAAGCACTGACAAACAGTTCTTGGGAATGCTTGGTATGCACGGTACCTTCGAGGCTAACCAGGCAATGGACAAGGCTGATCTCGTATTTGCTGTCGGCTGCCGTTTTGATGACCGTGTAACCAACAATCTATCCAAGTTCTGTCCTGCCGCCAAGATTGTTCATATTGATATAGATCCTGCTTCTATTTCAAAGACAGTTGTTGCTGATATTCCAATTGTAGGCGATGCAAAGACTGTTTTAGGGCAGTTCATTGATGCTTTTGACGAATTCAAGCTTCAGGAGAATGCTGCTGCCATGAAACACTGGTGGGATCAGATTAACAAGTGGCGTGAGGACAACTGTCTTGATTATGAAAAGGACAGTAAGCTGATTCAGCCTCAGGAGATCGTTGAAGCTGTTTATAAGGCAACCAACGGTGAGGCTATTATTGCAACTGACGTTGGTCAGCACCAGATGTTTACCGCTCTGTACTATAAGTTTAACGAGCCTCGTCATCTGCTGACTTCAGGTGGTCTGGGTACCATGGGATATGGCTTCCCTGCCGCTGTTGGAGCAAAGATCGGCTGTCCTGACAAGGAAGTCTGTCTATTCACCGGTGACGGTTCATTCCAGATGAATATTCAGGAGCTGTCAACCTGTCTTGAATTTAATATTCCTCTGAAGATCTTTATCTTTGACAACTCTACATTAGGTATGGTTCGTCAGTGGCAGAAGATGTTCTACAGAGGTCATATCAGCTCAACAAATCTGAACTCAAATCCTGACTTTGTTGCTCTTGCCAAGGCATATGGTCATGAAGGCTTCAGAGTTACCGATCCTAAGGATCTGGATTCTGCTGTAAAGAAAGCTCTATCGATGAAAGATAAGCTTGTTATTGTTGATATCGTATGTAATACCGATGCCAAGGTACTTCCAATGCAGCAGATGGGCGGAAGTATGTCAGATATGTTCTTAGGTGAGGAATAGTTATGCGTCAGATCATTTCTATTTTACTTGAAAACGAAGTTGGCGCTCTTTCACGAGTAGTTGGCCTTTTTTCTCAGAGAGGTTACAACATTGAGAACATTACAGCTGCTCCAACTGAAGATAAAACTTTATCAAGAATCACAATTCTTACAGAAGGTGATGGTGCTATCGTTGAACGCATAACTAAACAGTTGCATAAGCTGGTTAATGTAATTAAGGTATCAAGCCAGCAGGACAACTCTATAGATATTGTTGAAAGAGAAATTCTTTTTGTCAAAGTGCAGGCAGTGGGTCACACTTTAAGAGAAGAAATCAAGACACTCTGTGATATTTTTAAAGCACAGATAGTTGATATTACACCTGAGCTCTATATCCTCCAGTATGTTGATACCTCATTCGAGGTCGACAGATTCCTAAAAGCCGTGTCAGAACAGGCTGAAGTCGTCGAAACCGTGCGTTCTGGAGTGTGTGGAATTTTTAGAGGCGAACATTCACTGCATTCATAGGATACAGCTGAATTAAACAGAAAGCCTCGATAATCATCGGGGCTTAATTTTAGGCTCCGACGTATTAATCAGGTAGTTTGTACTCAAAGATAAGATAAAGAATGGTTATGGATAGTAAAGATTTTATTGAATACAAGAAAGACCTGTTGGAAAAAATAGATGCTCTTTATCAGAGTCAGGAGCTTTTTAAAGTTATAAATTTACTTGAAAATTCTGAACTTGATTTTGATTTGTGTAATGAGCTTGTAAGAGCTTATATCAATGCAGCGAACAAAACATCTGATCCTTATTCACTGTTTGAAAAGGCAAATCTGCTTTTGGACAGATTCTCTCTGGAAGGAAAGGATAATCCAAAGCATCAGTTCTACAGAGGATATATTCTGTTTAAACAGGGGCTAATTGAGGACAGCAAGATCAGATTTGAAAGAGCATTAAAATTTGCCAGTGTAAGTGACAGCAAACTTTTTGAGCAGATTACAACCATGCTCTCAAATGTAAATGCTATGATTGAGCGTGCTGCTTTCAAAGGTCAGAGTGAAGAACACAGGAAACTTATTCTTGAGCATGTGAAGAAGAATTTTGGTGAATATCAGCATTTATGTTCTTTTGACAATGTTGATATTTTCAGAATTCCTCCAACAAAGGAACATGACTATAATCTGCTGGTAAGTGTAGGCCTTTCAGCAAAAGTTATGAAAGGTAAGAGCGGTTCGGCTGATGAATGTGTCGAACTGTGTTTTGCACTGCCTTCTGATTATAAATTCAATCCAGACTCAAAGAGTAACTTTGAAGTCTTTCTGATGATTGAAGTAATCAAGCATCTGATTGCAACCCGCGACAATATTGGCTTTGGCTATTACCTTGAAAAAGAGTCTGGCTTTAGTTCAAGAACTGCTTTTAACGGTGCTATGCTGGTTGGAATGGGCGATTATGAGAAGGAACAGCAGACCATGATTCTTGATGGAGCTGAACTGTCTTTCCTTGAACTTCTGCCTTTAAGACCAATGGAACTTAATTTCAGAAAAGCTCATTCAGCTGTTGAGTTACTGAATTTATTTAAAGAGAAGCTGGTTATGATTACTCCTTTTATATCCACCAGAGATGACGTCTGCAATGTGGTAGCTAAGATGTAAGAGATAACCGCAAGATAGATTTATTATTTTTTATGATTTAGAAAACAAGCTATGGAAAAATTAAATGGTGCAAAGCAGGTTGTCAGAGTTCTGGAAGATCTCGGTGTTGACCGTATTTTCGGATACCCTGGTGCAGCTGTTACTGATATTTATGATGAGTTGTTTGATTCAAAGATAACTCATGTTTTAGCTCGCCATGAACAGGGAGCTGTTCATATGGCTGATGGTTTTGCCCGTTGTACTGGTAAGGTCGGTGTTGCTCTTGTGACATCAGGTCCTGGCGCAACAAACACTGTTACCGCTCTGGCAACAGCTTATGGTGATTCTATTCCGCTGGTTCTTATAACAGGACAGGTTAGTACTGATCTGATTGGTACAGATGCATTCCAGGAAGTAGATACCATGGGTGTGACCCGTCCTGTGGTTAAATATAGCTTTTTGTGTAAGAAGCCCGAGGATATTGCAAAAAACATTCGTAAGGCCTTCTACATCGCCTCAACGGGAAGAAAAGGACCTGTTGTTGTAGATATTCCTAAAAACTGTCAGAATCGTGGATATCTTTTTGATTATGAAAAGAAATCTGATATTTCAATTCGTTCTTATAATCCTACAGTATTTGGTCATAAAGGACAGGTTAAAAGAGCAGCTGCGCAGCTTATCAAAGCTAAACAGCCTGTAATGCTTTTAGGTGGCGGTGTTGTTCAGGGAGACGCTTCAGAGATTGCGTACAAGATTGCCAGAAGACTTAATTTCCCTGTAGTGACAACTCTAATGGGAATTTCTGCATATCCAACAACTGATCGCCAATATCTAGGTATGATTGGTATGCATGGTCTGTATGAAGCCAATGAGACCATGCATAATTCCGATCTGATATTTGCTGTCGGAACCAGATTTGCAGACAGAGCAACCAATATGGTTTCTAAATACTGTCCTAATGCAACTGTTATTCATATCGATGTTGATCCAGCTTCAATCTCAAAGACAGTTAGTGCCAATATTCCTATTGTGGGTGATGCCAGAACTGTTCTTACTCAGATTGATAAGGAACTAGATGAGCAGGGGCAGAAAGAGCCTGCAGACTTATCTCTATGGTGGAATCAGATTGAGGAATTCAAAAAGAAGAACTGTCTGAAGTATTCCAAAAAGGAGGGAATGATCCGTCCTCAGGAAGTTATAGAAACTATCAACAGAATTTCAAATGAGCTTAAGTTGAACCCAATCATTACAACAGATGTTGGTCAGCATCAGATGTTTTCTGCTCAGTACTTTGATTTTGAGACTCCTCGTCATTTCATTACCTCTGGCGGTCTAGGAACCATGGGTGTAGGTCTTCCTGCAGCAATTGGTGCCAAGTTTGCTATTCCTGAGGCCAATGTTTTCTGTATAACCGGTGATGGTTCATTCCAGATGAATATGCAGGAGCTTGCAGTCTGCAGAAAATATAAGCTTCCAATTAAGATCTTTATTCTTGATAACTCTGTTCTTGGAATGGTTCGACAGTTCCAGACTGTGTTCTACAAAGAGCGTTACAGTGCTACAAATCTTGATGGTAACCCTGATTTTATAAAACTGGTTGAAGCATACGGCTTTAAGGGAATCAGAATTACTGATAACGATAAGCTTGAATCAACTATTAGAGAAGTTCTCATGGCAAAGGATGAGTTTACTTTGGTTGATATTATTACAGATACCAATACCAAGGTAATGCCATGGCTAAGAGCTAATGGTTCAATGATAGACATGATGTTAAATGAGGAGTAATAAATGAGACACGTTATATCAATCTTGCTGGAAAATGAAGCCGGTTCCTTATCTCGTGTTGTAGGTTTATTCTCTCAGCGTGGATACAACATCGACAGTCTGACAGTTGCGCCTACAGATGATCCAACCTTATCAAGATGTTCTATCCTGACCACAGGAGAAAAGTGGGAGGCTGAACAGATTACCAAGCAGCTGCATAAGCTGGTCTGCGTTTTCCGTGTTTCAGCTCTTCTTGAAGAGGCTGAAGGCGGTATTGAGCGCGAAATGGTTTTAGTTAAGGTAAATACTCCTAACAAGAATGCCCGTGATGAGGTTAAAGGTCTGGCTGATATCTTTAATTCAAAGATTATTGATGTTAACGCTGAAATCTTTACCTTAGAATTCGTTGGCAATTCATCTGAGATTGATAACTTTATTACAACTATAGGCAAGCTTGCTGAGGTTCTTGAAGTAGTTAGATCTGGTGTTGTTGGTATTGCAAAGGGCAATCATTTCATGAAGCCATAACAGTAACCGTATAGAAGAAGAGAGGCGGTTGCCTCTCTTTTTTTTCTAACTCTTGTCGTTTACAGCCAGATTCTCCGACTGTTCATTTGGAATCATCTCTACTGAATTTCCATCAATGGTAAGAACATTATCCTGCTTGATATAGTGTGTTCCTGCTGTATTGAAGTTTGCCAGCTTGTTCTTGAGATTTCCTCTTCCTGTATAAAGCAGATTCTGCAGCTCTAAAAGACTCTTCTGCTGCTTATCAGTATTGCTCAGAACTGAAGCCATTTTATCCTCAATTGTTGAGAACTTCTTCCAGATATCCTGTGCTATTCTGATTAACTCCCCAATATTCTCTGTCTGTTCAGACAGCATCCACAGATTTGAAACAACACGAAGGGCTGGCAGTAATGAAGAAGGAGAAACCAGATAGATTTTATTTCTGGCAGCCTCATTGTATAGGGATGAATCAGTCTTTAGTGCATCGTACAGTGCGCCATCCAGAGGTACGAACATGAATACGAAGGAAGGACAGTTTAAAGTCTTTCTGTAATCATCACAGTATCTCTTATCCTTAAGCTCGGAGATATGTTTCTTAACTGAAGCAATATGAGCCTTAAGAAAGCTTTCCTTTTCCAACTTATCCTGTGAGTTGATGAAGTTTGTATATGCTGTAAGAGAGCATTTTGCATCGATTACAATACAGTGGTTGTCAGGAAGATATACTACTGCATCAGGACGACCTGTATGATTTATATCATTGCTGTCAGGTTTTACTGCAACTTCACGTTCATAATCTCTTCCTTTTTCAAGGCCTGAGCTTTCAAGTACTCTCTCAAGCTGGAGCTCTCCCCAGATACCTTGAGTTTTTACTCCGGAGCGAAGGGCGTTTGTAAGTTCCTGTGCCTGATTTGAAAGATTCAGCGATGATTCATGCAGGTTCTTAAGTTCAGTCTCAAAGGCTCCGACTCTCTTTTCCTGCTTTGCATGATTCTCGTTTACCATCTGTTTGAATTTATCTAGTTCTTCCTTGAGAGGTTTTACAATGTTCTCAAGGTTAGATTGAGAATGCTTACTCAAATCCTCTGTACCAAGCTTTACGAATTTCTCTGAAAGGTTGGTTAATTGTTCTTCAAGCTGCTGCTTTGACAGATTGTATGACTCTTCAATCTTCTGATATAGCAGTTTATCTGATTCAATTTTGGATTCTAGGACCTTGTTCTGGGTTAAAAGTCCTTCCTTCTCAGCATTGACTGCAATCTTTTCTTCTAAAGTACAGGATAATTTTTCTGATACTTCCTGATTGTTTTTAATTAGGATTTCATTCTGATTTGAAAGGTCTTTGTTCTGAACTTCAAGAGTTCTGACATTGTTCTGAAGATCTGCAACATTCTTTTCTAATAGTCTTATTTTTTCTGAGCTCAAAGACATCTGTGAACTGAGCGCGTTGTTGTCTGACAGACATTTCTGATACTGCAGATTCAGGTTAACAAAGCTTCTGTCATTTTCTTCAAATCTTTGTTTTAGTGTTTCAAGTTCTGAATTTCTTTGATTCAAAGCTGTGTTCAGGTCCATGTTTGATTTATTCAGTTCCTGATTGGCTTTATCTAGTTCGAATGCTTTCTTATTTAGATCTGAATTTTTTAGATAGAAATAGATGGCAGTAATTAAAACCAGTCCGAAAATAATTACGAAGATTAGTGGGTTATTGATTATGTAATCCATTATTAACTCAAAAGTTTTTGTCATATTGTCATACAAAGATATTCAGCTTGTTTCTAACCGCCTTTAAGACGTTTTTTACAAGTATATGTGTGTTCTGACACATGATACCACGAACACAAAAATGCGCGTCTATAACGCGCATTTAAATCAGACATCAATGGCCATTTCGTTTTCCACTCTCTCTAGATAATCATGTATTTCTATCTGCGAGCGAATCTGTTTTTCATTTGGCCCTGCCTGAACGTAATTGTTTACCTGATCTGGATCGACTATTCGTGCTTTTCTGTTATCTTTCTGCTGTAACAGTAGAATTGCCTTGATTCTCTCCTTTAAATCAGGATCAAGAATTTTTGTTCCAACCTCGATTCTCAGATCCAGATTTCGTCTCATCCAGTCGGCTGAACTTATATAGAGTTCTTCTTGTCCTCCGTTGTTAAACAGCATGACACGAGGATGCTCTAAAAATCTGTCCACAATAGATGTTATGTAGATATTTTCAGAGAGTCCTGGCACACCAGCCTTGATTGAACACATTCCTCTTACGATACCTCTGATCTTAACTCCAGCCTGACTAGCCTCATACAGCTTTTCAATAAGATCGATATCGACAAGAGCATTAACCTTAAAGTTAATAGCTGCTTCTTTTCCTTGCTTTGCAAACTCGATTTCACGATCAATCATTGAGGAGATTTTCTCTCTTGCATTTAAAGGTGAAACCAGGAGGTTGTTAAATACTGGTCTTGTATAAGGATATTCAATAAATCTGAATACATCGTTAACTTCGCTGGTTATCTTTTCATTAGCAGTGAATAGGGCAAAGTCTGTATAGATTTTTGCCGTCTTTTCATTGAAGTTACCTGTACCGATATGGGCATAACGAGTGATCTTGTCTCCTTCATGTCTGGTTACAAGACATAGTTTTGAGTGGATCTTAAGTGTTGGCAAACCGAACAGCACCTTAACACCTGCCTGTGTCAGGAAGGAAGCCCACTTAACGTTGTTTGCCTCATCAAATCTTGCCTTAAGCTCAACTACCACTGTAACAGATTTTCCATTGTTGGCAGCATGCATTAGAGAATTGATAACACGGCTGTTGCTTGCCACACGATAAATGTTGATTTTGATTGAGCTTACCTTTGGATCGTAGGATGCATAACGAAGGAACTCTGTAAAATAATCAAATGAATAATATGGGTAGTAAAGCAGAACATCCTTTTTGGCAATGGCATCAAATGGAGTAATAGCAGTTTCAAACTGAACTGATTTGATTTCACTCAGACTTGGGTTTTCCATTTCATCACTGCCGATGCTTGGGAAAGCAAGGAAGTCCTTGAAGTTATGGTAGCGGTTTCCTGGCATCATGGAGTCAATTGCTGACATCTTCAGCTCTCCAGCCATGAATCTGACCATATCCTCTGGCATTGCTGCATCATAAGAGAATCGAACTGGCATTGCATTAAGTCTCTGCTTTAAAGCCTCAGACATATTCTCCAGCACAGAACGGTCGATATTTCCAAGAAGGTCGTATTCAGCATCTCTATTCATCTTAATTGAATATGCTTCGATGCTATCGTACTCATAAAGGCCACGGAAGATCATTTCCATACCGACTCTGATTACGTCGTCCAGGAACATGAAGACGACACTGTTATCTTCAGATGGCATACGGATAAAACGAGGGATCTTATCTGTAGGAATCTCGATTAGAGCATGGTATTCACTGCTGCTGTTTGAAAGCTTTACCAGAAGATAGGTAAATTCATCCTTAAGAAATGAAACAAGGTCAGTCTCAGCATCAATAATTACAGGATTGATGTGTTTTAAGACATGATGCTTGAAGTAGCTTGAAACCCAGTCCTTCTGCTCCTGAGTGATGGAATCCTGATCTCTCATCAGAATATTGTGCTTTGACAGTTCTTCAAGCAGATCTGAATAGATGCTGTTTAATGTTCTCTGGTATTTATTTGCTTCATTCTGAACCTGACGCAGCAGGTTAACAGCAGCCTCGTTTTCACCCTGCGCATTATTGATGATGACCTGTCTTTTAAGCTCAGCTACACGAACCTTAAAAAATTCATCAAGATTGCTTGAGTAAATACCTAGAAATCTAACTCTTTCAATTAAAGGTACAGATGGATCTGCTGCTTCCTGTAAAACTCTTCCGTTAAAGGAGAGCCAGGATAATTCTTTTGGAACAAATTTATCTACCATGTCCACCTCATAATTTCATTCATCTAATTAGAAATTATAGTTTTTGTTGTTATTTTGTGAATTTGTTGTGTGACAAATTAAGAAAGTCACCACATCAAATATTTAGTTTTGAGAGGTATAAACAAAAATAATCTAAAGAAAATCGTGCAAAAAGATACAGTTAATGCATTTGTATGATGAGAATTAGTCTTTCAGATTATCTTTATTTTTTGAAAGTTTCTCAAATACATTGTTGTTAAGGGCCAGGTCAAAAAGATACTGTTTTGCGTTCTCATCGCCCAGCTTAGCCGACTCTTTTAGAAGATCTGCTCCGATGGTGAAGGTTTTTTCATCGTTGCAGAACAACCTTCCAAGTATGTAGTATCCGGTTTTTAATCCAAGAAGATTTGTTACTCTTCGAGACCAGTATGCTCCATCGGAGGTTCTATCTTCTGAATAGAATTTACGGGATATCTTTGCTGATACAGTTCCTCTTGAAACAAAGTAATTGGAATATTCCTTGTGACCTTCACTTGAAGCTTTCTGCAGACACATCTCGTATATCGCGTTGGTACTTACCTGCTGAAACTCATAAGGTTTGATTTTTTCTGGAACATCGAAGTTATCCTCAATCTCTGGTAAAGCGACGGATTCATCAAAATCACCTTTCTGGAGAGAGGATACATACATATGTACAACCTTAGGAGCAGCACGCATATCTCCAGTCGTACATTTTTTTGCGTATTCTGTGAAAACTTCTTCTGCCTTAGAGGAATAATCCTGCTTTTTTTCAACTGGTATGATAATTTTTTCTGCAGTTTCATCTTCCAGAGTACATCCTGTAAAACAGAATGAAATCAGAGAAATAAAAAGCAGGAAGGTCTTATTCACAAGTACTATTCCTGTGGAAGTTCGAAATTATCTACCTGATTGCTGTTAGGAAGAGTCTGTGAGCCAGCCTCAAATCCTGCAGGTTTCTTGTAATCTCCTGACATATCTACAAGAGTGTTGTTCTGGAACAGAAGAATCAGATTCTTGATTTCAGGATCACTCCATCCTTCTCGTTTGAATGCTGTGTAGTACCAGCGAGACTTGTCAAAAGGATCTACTAACATAGGAGCACCAAGAACGTATCTTACCTGTTCTGCTGACATTCCATATGAAAGGTTATTAACTAGATCCTGATCTACATAGTTTCCCTGATTAAGATCTGCTCTATAAGCACATGAAGATACAAAAGGCACACAGGCACAGATTGCGCTGATGCATAAAATATTTTTTAGCTTCATAATAAATCCTTTTTTTTATTAGGAAATTGTAGCAAAAAACTGTATATATCTGATTTTATTTTTAATTAATTTTAAATTTTTTTTGCATATTGCTCTTGAAATCAAAAAAGGCGATCCCCATCTTAGATTTAGCGTTAATTTAACAACAATTTTTTAAGAGTAGAAAATGCAGACTGAAGAAACTCAGATGAAACAGGCTTTTGAGAATGCTCAGAATCTTGATGAATCTCAGAATATCGAAGAAATTGCAACAGAAAATGTTGAAGCTCAGAACGATGTTGAACCAGAGGTAGAGAATGCCGCTGAGGAAAATCAGGAGTCAACATTTGATGTTAAAGAAATCCTTGCTGAGAATGAGCAGCTAAGATTACAGATGACTGCTTTAGAGGCCAAGCACAAGGATGAGATTGATCGTCTTGTTCGTGCTGTTGCTGAAACAGAAAATCAGAAAAAACGTATCGAAGCTGATGTTGAACGCGAAAGAAAATACGGTAATGAGAAGCTTCTTAAGGCTCTGATTCCTGTTGTTGATTCACTAGAGTTAGCCCTTCAGCACACTGATCCAAACAATGAAGCAGTTAAACCTACTATCGAAGGTGTTCAGAATACAGTTACACTTCTTCTAAAGGAACTGTCAAAGTTTGGTGTTACCGCTGTTGACCCTTTAAATCAGCCATTTGATCCTAATCTTCATCAGGCAATTTCAATGGCTCCTTCAAACGAGGTTGAAGCTAACTGCGTAATGTCTGTAATGCAGAAAGGTTACACACTGAATGGAAGAGTAGTAAGACCAGCAATGGTTATTGTTTCAAGAGGCGCACCTCAGGAAGCAAATGCTGAGGAAGCAAAAAATACAATAAATATTGAAGCATAATCTTGAAAAAAAATTATTAGACTCCATTTAGTAATACAGATAGATAAAAGTCATTAAGTGACACAAAGAATTTGAAATAGAGGAAATCCAAAATGGGTAAAATTATTGGTATTGACTTAGGTACTACTAACTCATGCGTTGCAGTGTTAGATGGTGATAAAGTTAGAGTTCTGGAGAATTCAGAAGGTCGTCGTACAACCCCATCAATCGTAGCTTATGCTAAAGATGGTGAGATCATTGTTGGTGATGCTGCAAAGCGTCAGGCTGTTACCAATCCAAAGAACACCTTATTTGCTATCAAGCGTTTAATCGGTCGTCGTTATGAGGATGCCGAGGTTCAGCGTGATGTTGGCATTATGCCATTCAAGATTACCAAGGCTGATAACGGTGATGCTTGGGTTGAGGTTGACGATAAGAAGTTAGCTCCTCCTCAGATTTCAGCTGAAGTTTTAAAGAAGATGAAGAAGACTGCAGAGGATATTCTTGGTGAAGAGGTTACTGAAGCAGTTATTACCTGTCCTGCATACTTCAACGATTCACAGCGTCAGGCTACAAAGGATGCTGGTCGTATCGCAGGCCTGAATGTTAAGCGTATTATCAATGAGCCTACCGCTGCAGCTATCGCTTACGGTGAGGACAAGGCTAAGGGCGAGCAGAAGATTGCTGTTTACGACTTAGGTGGTGGTACCTTCGATATTTCAATCATCGATATCGATGAGTTAGATGGCGAGAAGACCTTCGAAGTTTTAGCAACCAACGGTGATACTCACTTAGGTGGTGAAGATTTCGATAACCGCATCGTTGATTACCTGATTGATGAATTCAAGGCAGAGCAGGGTGTTGATTTACGTGCTGATCCTTTAGCTCTACAGCGTTTAAAGGAAGCTGCAGAAAAGGCTAAGATTGAGCTTTCATCTTCACAGCAGACCGATGTAAACCTACCATACATTACTGCTGATGCAACTGGCCCTAAGCACATGAACATCAAGATTACTCGTTCAAAGCTAGAGTCATTAGTTGAAGATTTAGTAAACAAAACCTTAGACCCAGTTAAGACTGCTTTATCAGATGCTGGTCTGTCTCCATCAGAGGTTAACGATGTTATCCTTGTTGGTGGTCAGTCACGTATGCCAATGGTTCAGAAGCTTGTTGCTGATTTCTTCGGTAAGGAGCCTCGTAAGGATGTTAACCCAGATGAGGCAGTTGCTATCGGTGCTGCAATTCAGGGTGGTGTTCTAACTGGTGATAAGAAGGACGTTCTACTTCTAGACGTTACCCCTCTATCATTAGGTATCGAGACTCTTGGTGGTGTTATGACTACTCTGATTGAGAAGAACACAACCATTCCTACTAAGAAGTCACAGGTATTCTCAACTGCTGAAGACAATCAGCCTGCAGTAACCATCCACGTTCTACAGGGTGAGAGAAAGAGAGCAGCTGACAACAAGTCACTAGGTCAGTTCAACCTAGAGGGTATTGAGCCTCAGCCACGTGGAATGGCACAGATCGAAGTTACCTTCGATATTGATGCTGATGGTTTAATCCACGTTTCAGCTAAGGATAAGAAGACCGGCAAAGAGCAGAAGATTACTATTAAGTCATCTTCAGGTCTATCTGATGAAGATATCAAGCGTATGGTTCGCGAGGCTGAAGAGCACTCAGCAGAGGATAAGAAGTTCGAAGAGCTTGCTACTGCACGTAACCGCGCTGATTCAACTGCTCACCAGATCAAGAAGCAGATGTCAGATCTAGGTGATAAGGTTTCAGATGCTGACAAGACCAAGATCAACAAGGCATTAGGTGACCTTGAGATGGCTGCTCGCGGTGATGACAAAGAGAAGATTGAGCAGGCTGAGAAGGCTGTATTAGAGGCTGCTGCCGTACTAATGCAGGCTGGTCAGGCACAGGCTCAAGCTCAGCAGTCTTCACAGCAGTCTTCACAGCAGTCAAATAGTGCTAATAAGGAAGACGATGTCGTTGATGCTGAATTCGAAGAAGTAAAAGACGACAACAAGTAATTAGTACTTAATATTTCCAAAAAAGGTGGATGATTTTATCATCTGCCTTTTTGTCAATTTAAGAGGACGATATGGCTTCCAAACGTGATTACTATGAAGTGCTAGGTGTAGAGAAGGGCGCGGATGATGCTACTATCAAACGTGCCTTTAAGCGTTTAGCTATTAAGTATCACCCTGATAGAAACAAGGATCCTGATGCTGGTGAAAAGTTCCGTGAAATCAACGAGGCTTACCAGGTTCTATCAGATCCTCAGAAACGTGCTGCCTATGATCAGTATGGTTTTGCCGGTGCTGATGGTTCACAGGCAGGCGGTGGCAATCCTTTTGGTGCTGGCGCTGACTTTTCTGACATGTTCGGTGACATCTTCGGTGATATTTTCGGCGGTGGACGTGGCGGTTTTGGCTCTCGTTCATCAGGTCCTCGTGAAATCCGCGGTAGAGATCTTAGAGCTCGAATCACCCTTTCTCTTGAAGAAGCTGTTAAAGGCTGCAAGAAGAAACTTAATGTTAAGACCTACGTTAAGTGTGATACCTGTGGTGGCTCTGGCTTAGGCAAGAATGGCAAGAAAGAGACCTGTCCTCACTGTCACGGTCAGGGACAGATTTTTATGCGTCAGGGCTTTATGCAGGTTTCTCAGACCTGTCCACACTGTAATGGTTCTGGCTACATTATCACTGACGGCTGTAAGTCATGTTCAGGCACTGGTCGTGTTCTAAAGTCAAAGACTCTGGAAGTCGATATTGCAGCAGGTGTTGATACAGGTGATCGTATTCGTCTGACAGGTGAGGGCGAGGCCGGTCTAAACGGTGCTCCTGCAGGAGACTTATATGTTGTTATCGAGGTTAAGGATCATGATATCTTTACCCGTGACGGCAATGATCTGTACTGTGAGGTTCCAATCAGCTTCACTACAGCTGCTTTAGGTGGCAAGGTTGAGGTTCCTACTCTGGAAGGTGCTGTTAATATCAGCATAAGACCAGAGACCCAGACCGGAATTATGATGAGAATTCCTGGAAAAGGTGTTAAGTCTTATAATTCAACCTTCAAAGGTAACCTATACTGCAAGATTGTAGTTGAGACTCCTATTAATCTGACTGCACATCAGAAAGACCTGCTTAAGGAATTCGAGGCTTCTTTAAATGGAGAAGACAAGGATTCAAAAGACGGTAAAGAAGACAAATCATCAAAAGATGAAAAGAGTGCTAAAAAAAGAGCTGAGAGCGCAGCGAGGCACAAACCGAAATCGGAAGGCTTCATAAAGGGCGTAAAGAAGTTCTTTGATGATCTTTCAAGCTAAAAAGATGGTGATTTTTGTCAAAGTAGAAATAGATCACTGTTGATTGAAAGTTCACAAGAGTGTATATTTTTACGTACAGATGGCGCCTAATGAAAATTAGGCGTTGTTTTTTTTACCCTGAATTTTAGGATGGTTCTTAGATTTTTAGGGGAGCACAAGTTTTTAGAAACATCAGAGTCTGAATATAACTCGATGTTCATGATAGTAGATAAGACTGGTAAAAACTGACTTACCGGATCGGGATAGAATGATTGCTTCCTGATTCTGAATTTACAGATAACTTAAGTGTTCATATAAGATTTCAATGGTAAAGGTCAGCTTACCACTGATACAGACTTTAATTATATAAGAGGATTTACATATGGATCAGACTCCAATGACTCCACGTGGTGAAGAGCTGTTAAGAAAAGAGTTGGTTCGTTTAAAGACTGTTGAGCGTCCACGTATTGTTGCAGCAATTGCTGAGGCAAGAAGCCACGGTGATCTAAGTGAAAATGCAGAGTACGATGCAGCTAAAGAAGAGCAGGGCATGTGCGAGGCTAGAATCAAGGATATCGAAGGTAAGATAGCTTCTGCTAACGTTATCGATGTAACCAAGCTTAAGAATCCTACAGGCGGTAAGCTAAAGGTTATCTTTGGTTCAACAGTAACCTTAGTTGACGTTGATACAGATAAGGAAATCACTTACAAGATTGTTGGTGAGGACGAGGCTGATATTGATTCTAACCTGATCTCTTACAAGACTCCAATTGCTAAGGGCTTACTTGGCAAGCAGGAAGAGGATGAGATTGAGATTAAGATTCCTAAGGGAACTATCTGCTACGAAGTAGTAAAGGTTGAATACATCTAATAGATGTCTTAGAAAAAAATTCATACAAAAAAAGGATCCATCAGGATCCTTTTTTTGTAACTGTATTTTGGGGAGCTAACGTGGAAGGATAAATCTGCTGTCGTCTTTTCTCTGACGGAATAGAACAGCAATTCTTCCAACTAGACTTACTAGCTCTGCGTTTACAGTCTTAGCAGCTGTTTCAGCCTGCTCTTTGCGGCCTTCACCTGCATTTAACTTTACCTTGATTAGCTCATGATGCTCAATGCTTGAGTCAATCTCTTTTAAAACATTCTCTGAAAGACCATCGTTACCTAACATAACAACAGGCTTTAACTGGTGAGCCTGAGCCTTTAAGAACTGGCGCTGATGTGAATTTAGTGACATCTTTATCCTCTTTAAAAAATTCTGCAAAATTTGCTGTTTAGCTAAGTCTAAACAGCATTAGTACAGAGTTTTCTGACCACCTTAAATGAAAACTCTGGAGTAAACCTATTGTTTGTATGTTCTCATTATCAGACTGAGAACTATTATCGAGATAATTTGACTAAACTATAATATATTTCTATCTCTACAGTCGTTTCTTGGCTTTTTATTGATTAAAGCTGTACAAATTGTATAATATTCAAGAGATATAAACAAATAAATTAATGTATTCAAGGATCCCAATTTAATGCCAGCAAAAAAACGTACTGCCAGTCAATCTAGGTGGTTACATGAGCACTTTTCCGATCCATATGTAAAACAAGCCCATAAGCTTGGTCTTCGCTCAAGAGCATCTTTTAAATTAGAAGAACTGCAGAAAAAAGATCGTCTTATCCGTCAGGGAAATATTGTTGTAGATTTAGGTGCAGCTCCTGGTGGCTGGTCTGAGTATGCGGTTAAATGTATCGGTGAAAGTGGAAGAGTTATCGCTATGGATATTCTTCCTATCCGCCCTATCCGTAACGTGCAGTTTTTACAGGGTGATTTCAGAGACGAAGAAGTCTTCAAGACACTTTATTCTATGATTGGTGTTGGCGCAGATGTTGTGCTTTCTGATATGGCACCAAATATGTCAGGAACTGTCGGTATTGATCAGCCAAGAGCAATGTATCTGTCAGAGCTCGCTCTTGATATGGCAAGACGTGTTCTGAAAATAGGCGGAACCTTTGTTGTTAAGGTATTCCAGGGCGTTGGTTCTCAGGAATACTTAAAGGAACTGCATAATGATTTTACAACCGTAAAGGTTAGAAAGCCTGATGCTTCAAGAGATCGTTCTCGTGAGGTATACATGGTTGCAACCGGGTTTAAAGGCCATCCTCTGAATGGCGTTGCTCCTGGTGAAGAAAATATTGAAGATCTTCCTGAAGAAGATTTGGAGTAAGTGAAATATATGACAAAAAATCTTATATTGTGGTTGGTGATTGCTGTCATTCTGATGACTCTATTCGAGTCTTTCAGCACGACAGATAATTCTGGCCAGTTACAGGATTACACTACCTTTGTAAGGGAAGTGCAGTCAGATCAGATTGCTCAGGCAACATTTGACGGAAAGGTCATTAACGGTATCAAGACCAACGGTCAGAAATTTGTAACCGTAATGCCTATTTCCGACCCTGCAATCATTGATACTCTTTTAAGCCACAATGTTCGTACTTCTGGTACCAAGCCAGAGGAGCAGAGCACGTTATTTGCCATCTTCATAAGTTGGTTCCCAATGATACTGCTGATTGCAGTTTGGATCTTCTTTATGAGACAGATGCAGGGCGGTTCAAAGGGTAATCCTCTGTCATTCGGTAAATCAAAGGCAAAACTTCTTTCAGAGAACCAGATTAAGACAACATTTGCTGATGTCGCTGGCTGTGATGAGGCAAAAGAAGATGTGGTTGAGCTGGTTGACTTCTTAAAGGATCCAACAAAATACTCAAAGCTTGGCGGTAGAATTCCTCGTGGTGTTCTGATGGTAGGTCCTCCAGGTACCGGTAAGACTTTACTTGCAAGAGCAATTGCTGGTGAGGCAAAGGTTCCGTTCTTCTCAATTTCAGGTTCTGATTTCGTTGAGATGTTCGTTGGTGTTGGTGCTTCTCGTGTTAGAGATATGTTTGCTCAGGCTAAGAAGAACGCTCCTTGCATCATTTTCATCGACGAAATTGATGCTGTTGGTAGAAAGCGTGGTGTCGGCATGGGCGGCGGTCATGACGAGCGTGAACAGACTCTGAACCAGCTGCTGGTTGAAATGGACGGTTTCGAAGGATTTGAGGCTGTGATTATTATTGCAGCAACCAACAGACCAGACGTTCTTGATCCTGCACTTCTAAGACCAGGTCGTTTCGACCGACAGGTTGTTGTAGGTCTTCCAGATGTAAGAGGCCGTGAGCAGATTCTGAATGTTCATGTTAAGAAAGTTCCTCTTGGCAAGGATGTTGATACTGCAACTATCGCTCGTGGAACTCCTGGTTTCTCTGGTGCTGAGCTTGCAAATCTTGTTAATGAGGCTGCACTTGGAGCAGCTCGACATAACAAGCGTGTAGTTTCAATGCAGGAATTCGAAGAGGCAAAGGATAAGCTTCTGATGGGCGCAGAGCGTCGTTCAATGGCTATGAATGAGCATGAGAAGATTAACACTGCTTATCATGAGGCAGGTCATGCTATCGTAGGTAAGCTTGTTCCAGAGCACGACCCTGTATACAAGGTTTCTATTATCCCAAGAGGAAGAGCTCTAGGTGTAACCATGTATCTTCCTGAGCAGGATAGAGTTTCTCAGAGCAGACGAGGCCTTCTTTCAAACATTTCAACTCTGTTTGCAGGAAGAATTGCTGAAGAGATGATGTTTGGTGCTGATGCTGTAACCACCGGTGCTTCAAACGACATTGAAAGAGCAACCATGATTGCAAGAAATATGGTTACCCGCTGGGGCTTCTCCAAGAAATTAGCTCCTATGCAGTATGAGAAGGATAATGAAGGTTCTGCATACCTAGGTGGAGCTTCATCTTCAATGATTGCAATGTCTGACAAGACAGCAGCAACAATTGATGAGGAAGTAACCGAGATTATCAACTCCTGCTACCAGAAAGCGGTTGAGCTGCTTGAGGCTAACAAGGATATTTTAGAGAACATGAAAGATGCTCTTCTAAAATATGAAACCATAGATGCAGATCAGATTGATGATCTTATGAATCGTCGTGAAGTAAGAGCTCCTTCTAAGCATGAGGACAAGACTTCATCAGGTTCAGATTCAGCTGAAGATAAGTCTGATGACAATTCAGATTCATCAGATAATAATGATTCTTCAGATGCATCACAGAAACCTTTAGAGAACGATGATGTAAGAATCGATTCTGAGGATAAGTCACAGGATTCATCAGAAAAAGAAGATAAGTAAAGAAATAGAATCTAAACTTAAACAGTATAGATTGTATTAATCTATTATTATCACCGTAATACTAGAACAGATGTATTACGGTGTTTGTCTAAAAGGACGGTTCTTTTTTCGACAAAATCACATAAGGAATTGCATGAAACTAAAATTGCCAGATAATAAAAGCTTGGACCTGAGTCTGACCAAGGTTATGGGCACAATTGTTCTATATCCAGAGGATTCTAGATCAATAGAAGAAATTGTTGAACTTGCTCATTCTTTTGTTAAATCAGGAGCTGAACTTTTAGAAGTTGGAACCAAGAAGACCGAATTCAATCTTGATGATGTTGATGAGTCAAGAGTCTGCAGTGTAGTTGAGGCTTTACTAAAAGAGCTTTCAGTTCCAATTGCTGTAAACTCTGACAATCCAAGTGTAATCATTAACTCCATTAAGCTTGGTGTTTCAATGATTATTACATCAAAGGGACTAGACTCGGAAGAGGCTATTAAGGCTTTCAAGGATTCTGAGGCAGTTGTCTGCATCCACTGTGAACCTAGTGAACGCGTAGAAGATGACACAGATGTTGTGTCTTTAATTTCTGAGTTTTTCTATGCCAAGATAGATTCGTTGTTAAATTCTGGTATTGCCAGAAAAAGAATTGTCATTGACCCTTCTATTATAAATGCTTCTGTAAATTCAAAGCTCAGACTTATCGGAAGACTGGAATCCTTCAAGAGTTTTGCTCTGCCAATCTGTGTAGGAATTCCTCGTCAGCTTCCTCTTGAAGATGTTCTTTTAAAAGAGAATCGTACACTTTCTCTTACTGCTGCTGTATTCTGTGCGTCAGATAAATCAGTGCAGATTATCAGAACTTCTGATGTAAGTGAGATTGCAATTGCTATTGGTTTCTGGCAGATTATGTCAGCAAAGACAAAGCCATATCGATTATCTAAGTCAATTGTCAGAAGATTGAGAACTCTGAGAGATGCAATTCGTGGTTTAGGTAAGAATCACAATACAAAATGAGAAAATAACAAATGAAAAGAAAATATTTTGGAACTGACGGCGTTAGAGGTCGTGTTGGTCAGTTTCCTATTACTCCAGATTTTGCTGTAAAGTTAGGTTTAGCTGCTGGTAAAGTTTTAGGTAAGAAAAAAGGCGGAAAGGTAATCATCGGTAAGGATACCCGTCTGTCAGGTTATATGCTTGAGGCTGCTCTTGAGTCTGGTTTTTCAGCTGGCGGAATGTCCCCTGTAATGTTAGGTCCTATGCCTACACCTGCAGTAGCTCATCTAACCCGTGCCTTCAGAGCTGATCTTGGTGTTGTAATCAGTGCTTCTCATAATCCTTACTTTGACAACGGTATCAAGTTCTTCTCAGGTCAGGGTACAAAGCTTCCTGATGAAATTGAGCTTGAGATTGAAAAGTATCTAGATCAAGATTCAATTGAGCTTGCTGCTGCTTCTGATTTTGGTCGTGCCTACCGTCAGGAGGATGCTCAGGGCCGATATATTGAGTACTGTAAGTCAACCTTTGCAAGCCAGTTCAGCCTTGAAGGATTAAAGATTGTTTTAGACTGTGCAAACGGTGCTACTTACCATATTGCTCCATCTGTATTTAGAGAGCTTGGCGCTGAAGTGATCACAATCGGTGATGCACCAAACGGTATTAATATTAACGATGAGGTTGGCTCTACTCACCCTCAGGCTCTTGTTGCCAAAGTTCTTGCAACCAAGGCTGATCTTGGTATTGCCTTTGATGGCGACGGTGACCGTGTTCTTATGTGTGACAGACATGGTGTTCTTCGCGACGGAGATAACCTTCTGTACATTATTGCCAAGGATACTCAGAAGAGAAATCGTCTGAATGGCGGTGTTGTTGGCACTCTGATGACAAATCTTGGTTTAGAGCTTGCTTTAAAGCGCGAGAATATTGAATTCTGCCGAGCAAAGGTAGGTGACCGTTACGTTATGGAACAGCTTTTAGAGAGAAACTGGAAGCTAGGCGGTGAAAACAGTGGTCATATCATCTCTCTTCATCATGCAACAACTGGTGACGGAATTGTTTCTGCTCTTCAGGTTTTAAAGGCATGTATGTACGAGGGTAAGGATATTGAAGAACTATCTGAAGGGCTTGTAATGTTCCCTCAGGAACTTATTAATGTTCGTCTGACTGCCGGTATTGATATCACTACCGATGAACTTGTTATGAAGGAAGTAAAAGCCGTTGAGAAGGAATTAGGCTCAACCGGTCGTGTGCTTCTGAGAAAATCAGGAACTGAACCTCTGGTCAGAGTGATGGTTGAAGGCGAGGACCGTGATGACGTTCGCTCAAAAGCTCAGAGAATTGCTGATGTAATTATTCGTCAGTCCGACAGTTAAAAGTTCTTGAATTTATTTTCATAAACTTGTATCATTTTGCAGTCTAAATGTACGCAAAATAGGGTGCGTTATTATTATGTTGTATCAAGTTTTAATCGTTTTACTACTTTTAATCGCTATTGCGATGATTTCTTTGATTTTAGTTCAGCAGGGTAAGGGCGCTGGTATGGGCGCATCTTTCGGTGCTGGCGCTTCAAATACTGTTTTCGGTTCAGTTGGTTCAGGTAACTTCCTAACCCGTTCAACCTGGTTTTTAATTATTCTTTTCTTTGGTGTTTGTTTAGCTTTAGGCTATCTTCAGAAGGCTCAGCACGAAGAGACTTCAAACTTCTCAAACATTGGTGATGCTCCAGAGGCTGAAGTTGTAGAGTCAGTTCCTGCAGTTACTACCGATGCTCCTGTTGTTGAGACTGATGCACCTGCAGTTAAGACCGAGAATAATGCATCTAAGAGTGATGCTCCAGTAGTTTCAGATAAGAAATAATTTCTAGTCTGATATTGCGTTTAAAAGAAAATGGCCTTATGGCCATTTTTTGTTATATATATAGTGAGCTGTCGGAGTAATCACTTCATCTAATGGCATATCCCAGCTTTCGGTTGGAACATTATCAATAAGCTGAAAGTCATAAGCGATACCTATCAGAAGACATTCTGCAGAAATTTTTTTCAGCATTCTGTCGTAGTATCCTCCCCCCATTCCCATTCTGTTTCCTCTGTTGTCAAAAGCAACCAGCGGAACAACAATAGCATCTATTAAATCAGGTCTGATCAGATTTTCTTTCTTATTCTCTGGCTCAAGAATATGGAATCTATTTTCTATAAGGGGATCTCCCTTTTTGAATGAATAAAAATCCATACTGCCTTTAACGTTAATATTTATGAAAGGAAGAATCAGATCGTGGGCGTCTAGTAGATAGTCATTCAGCGGTGAGGTTGATATTTCTCCTCCCGTGCTGACATAGGAAGCAACAATTTTTTTACTTGTGAAAAAAGGATGTTCCTTTAGAACCTTTACGATATTAAGTCCTGCTTTATAAGCATCCTCATCGGGAATAGTTCTTCTCTGTTTAAGAATTTCCTGGCGGATTTTTTTTCTGAATTCTTTATTTCCTTTGTACTCTGCCATTTTCTGTCTTCTTTAATTCGGATTTCATTTTTAGGATTTTCTTTGTGGCCTGATTGATAAAAGGAGTATCTGCATCCAGGTATTCCAGTAGATTACTTTCTGAGTCAAGCGCAGCTAGAATCGCTACCTGAAAAGGGGAAATACTAGGATTGTCCCTAAGCATTTTAGAAATTTTTGCTTGAAGATTTTTTACAGAGGCTTCAAGAATTGCCTTCTTTTCGGAAGAGCAACGAAGATTAAAATTCTCTCCGAGAATTGAGAATGAGACACTGCTGTCTTTATCGTTATCTGGCATCATATCTCCTTTTTGCAGGTATTTTAAAATAAATTTATCTTTAATTCGATAGAATCTCTCCCAAAATGATAAAATACGCTTTTACGAAATTTTTTTATCGCCATTTTATGGCTTGAGAGATATATGACTGAGAAGTTACAGAAAATTTTATCCCGTGCTGGAATCGCTTCACGTAGAGCCCTAGAACAGATGATTGATGAGGGCCGAGTTTCTGTTGATGGCAAGATTGCCTCCATCGGTGACCGTTTTGAAGCAAACGATATTACAGTTAAGATCGATAACAAGGTTGTGCTGTCACCTTCTTCAAATAAGGTTGAGTGCAGAGTTCTGATGTACCACAAGCCAGAAGGTGAGTTAACCACATTATCAGATCCAGAAAACAGACCTACTGTTTTTGATCATATTCCACAGCCTCCTTCTGGCAGATGGATTTATATTGGTCGTCTTGATATTAACACTTCAGGTCTTCTATTATTCACAACTGACGGTGAACTTGCCAATGCGCTAATGCATCCTAAGTATGAGGTTGAGCGTGTTTACGCTGCTCGTATCTATGGTGAAGTTTCTGAGAAGCAGATTTCAGATCTTCTTCAGGGAGTAACATTGGAAGATGGTGTTGCAAGATTCAGCAAGATTATGTATCAGGGCGGTGAAGGTCGTAACTCATGGTATCACGTTACCTTAAAGGAAGGTCGTAAGCGTGAGGTTAGACGCCTATGGGAAGCTGTTGGTCTTAAGGTTAGCCGTCTTATCAGAATCAAATACGCAGGTGTAAGTCTTGATCCTAATATTAAGACCGGTCAGTTCAGAGAACTGACATTATCTGAAATAAACAAGTTAAGAAAGACTGTTCATCTTGATCCTATTGAGGAAGTAGCAAGCTCAATGGATCTAGACGCTGCTCAGTCAACCAGAGGCAAGAAGCCTTCTGCTCAGGGAGCTCGCAAGACTGGTGAGAGCAGAAAGCCAAGAGCTGCAGGTGGCAGATCTTCAGGTAAGCCTTCTTCTGAGAAGTCATCTCCAAGAAAATATGAGAAGAAAACTGAAGGAAGAAAGTCTTCATATCCTTCAAAAAACGGAGAGAAGAGCAGAGCTCCTTCAAAATCAGGAAAGGCTCCTTACAGCAAGGATTCTTCAAGAAGAGGCAAGAGGAACTTTTCCTCAAATGAAAACAGAAATATTTCTGAGTCTAAGATAGTATCCCGTTCAAGCTATTCAGCTCGTCGAGATGATAGTAATGGCTCAGGCAGAAAGCTAAGCAAATTCTCTGCAGTAAGGAGCAGAGGAACTGTTAAGAGCAGTTTTGGTAGAAAAAAATAAACTGTTTTTCGATTTATGATTAATGTACGGCTCTGCTATAGTTTTTTTTCTAAAATCTAAAGTAAGAGCCTTTGTTAATTTGGAGTGATATTTAATTAAAAATGAACCCTGACCCGACCTGTTGTGATAATTTAAGATTCTTTTTCGTTTTAAATCTTTCAGGTAAAGGAGTCCTGTAGTATGGAAGAGCTCGCAAGTTCTATAGCAGGACCTACCTTACAATTCGATATAGCCTGGCTTTTAGATCCTACCGCCTGGGTTGGTCTTTTAACTCTGACCGTAATTCAGACAGTTCTGGGTATTGATAACCTACTGTTTATTGCTATTCTTTCTGCAAAACTACCTCCTAAACAGGCAAAGCAGGCAAGATATCTTGGTCTTGGGGGAGCTCTTGTAATAAGAATCATCCTCATGCTTTCTGCGGCATATATTGTCGCGATATCTAAACCGTTATTCACTATCTATGACTTTGAGTGTACAAGCCGTGATCTGATGATGCTTGCTGGTGGTCTGTTCCTTATTTATAAGGCAACTCAGGAGCTGCATGGAAAGCTTGAGGCAACAGACGTTGAAGAGGCTATGACGGTTAATAAGGCTGTAGTTCAGTCCTTTGCTGTGGTTGTTTCTCAGATTATTATTCTGGATGTTCTTTTCTCTGCAGACGCCATTGTTACAGCCATCGGTATGACTAATCATGGTTATATCATGATTATTTCTGTAACCATTGCTTCGGTACTTCTGATATGGGCGTCAGGAGCTATTTCAGAGTTTGTTACAAAACATCCTACACTGGTTATTCTGTGTTTAGGATTCCTGCTTTTAATTGCATTCAGCTTAATTCTGGAAGCTTTCCATATATACGTAAGTAAAGGCTATCTGTATTCGGCAATGGGCTTTTCAATTCTTATTGAGTCCTTTAATCAGATTTCAAGAAAGAATCTTCTTCAGCTAAAAAAGAATAATACTGCAAGACAGACTGCAGCTACTATTGTACTAAGACTGCTTGGTTCCCGTCCTGATGATATGCCAACCTTGAAGGATGCAATTATTTCTGCTCCTGAGGAGGATATTTTCAATTCTCAGGAACAGGAAATGGTGTCAAGAGTACTGCAGCTTTCAACTTTGCCGGTTAAGGCTGTTATGACAGCAAGACCTGATCTTCAGATGATTAAGATTGACGGTTCTACAACATCTGTTATTAAAAAGGCAATGCAGTGTACCCGCAGTCGACTGATTGCCTATAAGAACGGATTTAAGGATCAGCCTTTAGGTTTTATTGTAAGAGCAAATCTTTTAGGACAGATGTTGCAGGGCAATACTGCTGTTGGAGATATTGAACGCCAGATAGTACAGCCTATTCATCTGCCTGAGACAATCAGTATTCTAAAGGCCTTAGAACAGTTTAAGAAAAACAAGAAGTATTTTGGTTTTGTTTTTGATGAGTTTGGTGTTTTTGAAGGTGTAGTAACTCTACAGGATATTCTTGAGGAAATCACGGGAGAGATGCCAAGCAGAACTGAAACACCTGAAATTCTTCCATATGATGAATCCGAAAGTGCCTATCGTGTAGATGGCGATACCATTTTATCGGATCTAGAGCGAGAAACAGGACTTGCTATCAGTGCAAATGAACATTATCAGACAATTGCTGGATATGTTCTTGATCGCTTCCAGAGAGTTCCTAAGCAGGGAGAAAAACTGGAGGTTGATGGCTGGACTATTGAAGTTTCAAGTGCTGATTTAACCAGTATCAATGTTTTAAAACTGACTCGAAATAAACCTAAAGATGGCGGGGAAGAAGAATCTGAAACAAAATCTCAGGAGTGATAAAACTTGATTTTTTTACAATAATCTGCTATAAATATGCATGCTTGGATTTATACAGATTCAAGTCTGTTCAAGTGTGAGCTTGAACCTATACATATCTTAAGATATGTATTTGATATAGTGGAACTTCAAAAGAAAGGGACCCTAGTTAGCGGTCCTTTTTTTATGGGATTTAAGAGGTACTAATGGCAGGAACCATTGAAGAAAAAGTTACTGAACTTGTAACACCATTGGTTGAATCCATGGATGTTAAAGTCTGGGGAATAAGATACCGAGGCGGTAGCGATCATGCGGTTTTACAGGTGTTCATTGATTCAGAAGAGGGTGTAAGCGCAGACAAGTGTGGAGAAATCATGGATGTGTTGTCTCCTGCATTGGATGCTGCAGATTTAATTGCACCTAAGTATACACTTGAGGTTTCTTCACCTGGTCTTGACAGAATCCTGTTCACACTTGAACAAACTAAGGCATATGTTGGAAAGACTGTTAAGGCAGAACTACGTATGCCAACTCAAGGAAGACATAAACTTCAGGGCATCTTAGAGAGTGTTTCAGAAGATGGCATGCTCAAGATTAACGATAAAGTATCTGGTGAAATGGAAGTCGCTTTTTCCAATATCTCCACTGCTAGAGTCGTTCCTGAATTTCCACAGAACAACAAGAAAGCTCCTAGAAGCGCATCATAACGAGGTCTTAGATAGAAAATGGGTAAAGAGATTATTGCCATTGCAGAGGCGCTGTCAAATGAACGCGCTATTCCAAGAGATAAAATCTTTGAGGCTTTAGAGATTGCATTAGCAACTGCAACCAAGAAGAAGTATCAGGTAGAAATTCTTGTTCGCGTATCTATTGATAGAAAAGAAGGTTCTTATGATACTTTCCGTAGATGGGTTGTTGTAGACACAGATGGTCCTTTGGAGAAGCCTGCACAGGAGATTTCTCTACAGGCAGCTGTTATTGACCATCCAGGCATTAAGGCTGGTGATATTGTTGAGGAGCAGATTGAGTCTGTAGCATTCGATCGTATTACCATTCAGACTGCAAAACAGGTTCTATCTCAGAAAGTTAAGGATGCAGAAAGAGAGCAGGTTGTTGCTGAGCAGAGAGAAAGAGTTGGCAAGATTGTTAACGCTACAGTTAAGAAGCAGACTCATGACATCATGGTTCTGGATTTAGGCAACAATGCTGAGGCTGTATTAAAGAGAGATCAGATTATTCCTCACGAGACTTATGGTAGAGGTGACCGTGTTAAGGTTCTTCTACAGGAAATCAAGTCTGAGGCAAATCGTGGTCCACAGATTATCTGTTCAAGAACATCTCCTGATTTCTTAAAGGAATTATTCAGAATTGAAGTTCCTGAGATTGGCGAGGATGTAATTGAGATTATGGGTGTCGCTCGTGACCCAGGTTCTCGTGCAAAGATTGCAGTGCGTTCAAAAGATAAGCGTATTGACCCAAGAGGCGCATGTATCGGCATGAGAGGAGCTCGTGTTACCGCTGTATCAAATGAGCTGTCAGGCGAAAAGATTGACGTTGTTTTATATGATGAGAATCTAGCTCAGTATGTAACCAATACCATGGAACCTGCAGAAGTTTCTAGAATTATCATCAATGAAGAAGACCACTCCATCTGCATTGCAGTTGAAGAGCAGAATCTTGCTTTAGCAATTGGCAGAAATGGTCAGAATGTAAGATTGGCTTCTCAGCTTCTAGGCTGGGATCTAAAGGTTATGACTGAAAATGAGCTTGAGTCAAATCTTCAGGAAGAAGTTGGTAAGATTGTAAAGAACTTTACTGATAACCTGAATGTTGATGACGATTTTGCAAGAGCACTTGCAGATGCAGGCTTTACTAACCTAGAAGAAGTTGCTTATGTTGATCCATCAGATCTTTTAGAAATTGATGGTATGGATGAAGAAACCGCTTCAGAGTTACAGAACGTTGCAAGAGAAGCTTTGGAATCAAAAGAGAAGGCTGAAAATGCTGAAGGTATCAAGCAGTTATCTGCACTAGAAGGTATTGACGAGGAGCTTGCTACTAAGTTAGTTGCTCACGGTATCAAGACCGGTGAAGATTTAGCTGAGCAGGCTACTGATGACTTAACTGATATCGAAGGTCTGGACGAGAAGAAGGCTGGCGAAATTATTATGGCAGCTAGAAATGAGTTCTGGTTCAAAGATTCAGCAAAGTAAGATTTAAGGAAGGCTTTAGATGAGTGAAGAGAAAGAACAGACAGGCGCAGCACCAAAACGCATGTCTTTAAAGAAGTCTTCTAGTTCCAATGCTGCTATGCAGGGAACTAAGAAAGTTCAGGTAGAAGTTAGAAAGAAAAAGATTATTGTCGATCCTAAGGCAAGAAAGGCTCAGCTTGAAGCTGAAGCTTTAGAGAAAAAAGCTGCTGAAGAGCAGGCTGCCAAGGAAGAGCAGGAACGTAAGGCTAAGGAAGCTGCAGAGAAAGCTGCTGCAAAGGCTGCTGCTGAAAAACAGCAGAAGGCTCCTGAAGAGAAGAGTGCAGCTAAGGCTGAAGTTAAGGTGGCTGCTACTAAGGTTGCAGTAAAACCTAAGTCAGCTCCTGCTCCTCACAAGGAGAAGGAAGAGGATAAGGCAACTGCTGAATTACGCAAGGCTCAGGAAGAGCAGCAGAAGCGTAAGTCAGAGGAAGAGGCTAAGCGTCTTGCAGAGCAGGCCAGAAAGCTTGCTGAAGAGAATGAAGCTCGCTGGGCTGCTGAAGAAGCTGCACGTGCAAGTGATGATGACGATGATGATTCATTAACATCACAGTATGTTCGTGAAGCAGAGGCAAGACAGGAGCGTGAAGCTGAGAACCGTGGTCGTCACAGAGACAGAAGCGGTACTGACAGACGCGGAAGCAACAAGCGTTTTGAAGAAGCTGAACAGCAGAATAACCGTAGACAGAAGGGCGGTAAGGCTGGTAAGGGCGTTAAGGGTGCTGCAAAACTAAATCAGCAGCACGGCTTTAACCGTCCAGCTGCACCAGTAACCCGTGATGTTGAAATTGGTGAAACCATCACTGTTGCAGATTTAGCTGCAAAGATGGCTGTTAAGGCTACTGAGGTTATCAAGTGTCTGATGAAGTTAGGCGAAATGGTAACCATCAACCAGGTTTTAGATCAGTCTACAGCTCAGGTTGTTGCTGAGGAAATGGGCCATAAGGTTATTCTTCGCAAGGAGAATGAGATCGAAGAGCAGCTTTTAAGAGAGAGAGGTGGTTCTATCTCTGAGGCTACTATGAGAGCTCCTGTTGTAACCATCATGGGTCACGTTGACCATGGTAAAACCTCTTTACTTGATTACATCCGTAAGTCAAAGGTTGCTGTTGGCGAAGCCGGCGGTATTACTCAGCGTATCGGTGCTTATCATGTTGAGACCAGAAATAATGGTATTACTTTCCTTGATACCCCTGGTCACGCTGCATTTACCGCAATGCGTGCCCGTGGTGCTCAGTGTACCGATATCGTTGTTCTAGTTGTAGCTGCTGATGATGGTGTAATGCCTCAGACTCTTGAAGCTATCCAGCATGCTCAGGCTGCTAAGGTTCCAATGATTGTTGCAATCAACAAGATGGATAAGCCAGGTGCAGATCCTCAGCGTGTAATCAACGAATTAATGCAGCATTCTGTTATCCCAGAGTCTATGGGTGGTGAGAACCAGTTCGTAGAGGTATCAGCAAAGACTGGTATGGGTGTTGATGAGCTGTTAGAGGCAATTACTCTTCAGGCTGAAGTTTTAGAGCTTAAGGCTGTTCATGACGGTATGGCTGAAGGTGTAACTATCGAATCACGTCTTGATAAGGGCCGTGGTCCAGTTGCTACTGTTCTAGTTCGTTCAGGTACTTTACACAAGGGCGATACCATTCTATGTGGTCTTCAGTACGGTAGAGTACGTGCAATGCGTAATGAAAAGGGTCAGGAGCTAAATGAGGCAGGTCCATCAATCCCTGTTGAGGTATTTGGTCTGTCTGGTGTTCCTTCAGCTGGTGATGAAGTTACCGCTGTATCCGACGAAAAGAAGGCTCGTGAAGTAGCTCTGTTCCGTCAGGGTAAGTTCCGTGAGCTTAAGATTGCTAAGCAGAAGAGTGCTCAGCTTGCTTCTATGTTCAAGGAGAGCAATGCTTCAGAACTTAAGGTTGTTCTGAAGGCTGATACTCAGGGTTCTGTTGAAGCTATTTCTGATGCACTGCTGAAACTTGGTAACGAAGAAGTTCAGGTTAAGATTATCGGTTCTGGTGTTGGTGGTATTACCGCTAACGATGCAACTCTTGCTGCAGCAGATAGCGCAGTAATCATCGGCTTCAACGTTCGTGCTGATGGTCCTGCAAGACAGGTAATCGATTCTGAATCAGTTGATTTACATTACTACAGCGTTATTTACGACCTGATTGATGATGTTAAGAAGGCTATGTCCGGTCTGCTTAAGAAGGAAGTTCGTGAGAACTTCATCGGTTATGCAGAGGTTCGTGATGTCTTCCGTCATCCTAAGTACGGTGCAATTGCAGGCTGTATGGTTGTTGAAGGTGTTGTTAAGCGTTCAGCTCCTATTCGTGTGCTGCGTGATAATACTGTTATCTTCGAAGGTGAGCTTGATTCTCTACGTCGTTTCAAGGATGATGTATCTGAGGTTAAGCAGAACAACGAATGCGGTATCTGTGTTAAGAATTATCAGGATGTTCGTGTTGGCGACCGTATCGAGGTATTCGAGAAGGTTGAAGTTGCACGTACACTTGATTAATTAAAGGATAATATGCCAGCAAAGAAAAGTTACGGAAGAAATGAAAGAGTAGCAGCTGCAGTAAGACGCGAACTAGCTGATGTACTGCAGAATGAACTCAAAGATCCACGTGTGAAAAACGCCACTATTACAGAGGTTGATGTTTCACCGGATCTAAGAAATGCTCGTGTATATATTTCTTTCCTCACTGATGATGAGGAAGAAATTAAATCTGCAATGACTGGTTTAAAGAGCGCCAAGGGTTTCCTTCGCTCCCAGCTTGCAGCAAGACTGAACTTAAGATATATGCCACAACTTGATTTGAGATATGACTCTTTAGTCACAGAATCAATGAAAATTGATGCGTTAATCAGAAAAGGTCTGCATAAAGACTAGTTTTTAATGGTCTGATACATAAGTAATTTTATTTCTTAATGCGAAGAGAATCCCAATTGAATGCCAAATTCTTTTGGGATTTTTATTTTATTTTCATTTTTTTTTACCTTTTGTTTTATTTTTGGTGATTATGATCAATTCTTAGCGATTTTTGCCGGATAAAAGCCAAATTCTGTACACATTTCAAGGTTGCGTTTTATTTATGCACCTAAACTTCTAAATACACTCTGTAAAGTAACCCGAAATAAGAAATTATGAAGGTGAGGTGTATGGAAAAGAAGGCTTTATCAATGACCGCTTTGGAGCGTGGCGAACTGTTTATGAAGGCTGCCCAGTATAGGAAGGCTAAAGCTATGCTCATGAAAGTAGGACCAAAGAATCCAGACTATAGAAGCGCCCAGTATGATTTATTCATTATTCATGCAAGCGGCTGCTTAAATCAGATCATGATTGATGAGGCCATTCTTAATTTAAGAGAAACTGCCAAGTTTGGTATGGATGAGGCTGCTAAAACACTGGCTGTAATAAAGTGCTTTGAGAAAGGACTTGGTAATATAGATTCCCTAAAATCCCTGGTAGTATGCCGCTACAATCAGCCGGATGTCGCAGACTGGACTGAATCTCCGGCAGTTGAGTTTTTCTCTGCAGTCCTTGCCTGCAAGTATTTCTATTCCATGTGTATGCGCAGTGGAGATTTTTACGATGTTATCAGTCTTGGCTCAATGATGCTCAAGTACTATTCTAGTCATAAGAATGAAGTTCCAGATTTTAGAATGCTGGTTAAATATATAAATGAGAACTACGTAGAAGCTATACCTGAGGATTTAAGCTGGTATTCTGTTTGTGTAGAGATGAATGATCTGTACTGTTCTATAAAAAAGACCAAAGCTAACGGAATTCAGGCATACAATCTGCTATCTGCAGTCCTAGAATACATCCAGTCAGAATTTTCAAATCAGATAAATATCCTCAACACTCAGATCAATGACTATCACAATAAGGGAGAGCATATTGCCTTTAGAGATTTTGTTTTTGAATATGAGTCTGTTCCCCAATAGGATGCACGTTTTAAAATTAAGAAAAATATGCATCAAAATGTGCCGTGTTTTTTTGAAAAAAGGCTACCTGCAAGGTAAAATATAAATAAAAAACGTAGGAGTCTTTACGTGGCCACCGAAAACGTACAGCAAAAAAAAATCAAATCAGTTGTAATCATATCCAAGGTTTACAAAAGACCTTTGTCTTCTGCAATTAAGGAAATTGCTCAGAAGTTTACTTCTTATGGTGTAAAAGTCTATATTGATGCCAATACACAGGTTGGATTTAATCTTCCTGATATAGAATGTATTTCCAGAAGGGATATGAGGGATGTTGATCTGATTATTGTCGTCGGTGGGGATGGTTCTGTTTTAGGTGTAGCACGAACACTTGTTGATCTTAAAGTTCCTGTGCTGGGAATCAACAGAGGTCATCTGGGTCTGCTTACAGATGTAAGTCCATCAAATCTTGATGAGAACATAAAGAAAATTGTAAACGGAGAATACACCCTCGAAGAGAGAACAATGATTGATGTTATTGTTTCTCGTCGTTCTGAGGATGGTGTTGGAGAGATGGTTGGACATTCTCTTGCTACAAATGAGACTGTAATTCACTCCGGTACGATTGCTCACATGATGGTTCTAAAAGTGTCCATCGGTGATAAATATATGTATACCATCAGAGGTGACGGTATTATTATCAACACACCTACTGGTTCTACCGCCTATTCGCTATCTGCTGGTGGCTCTATTATTGAACCTCATCTTGATCTTTTATCTTTGGTTCCAATGTTTCCTCATTCGCTTAACTGTTCTCCAATTATCATCCCTGGCAAGAGTGAAATCAAAATCGAGTTTGAATGCCCTGATGATTTACCAGAGCTGATTGCAATTAACTGTGACGGTCAGGTAACTATGAGAGCTGATACAAAGTGTACTGTAATGATAAGACAGCATCAGATCCCTCTGACTTTAATGCACCCACGTGGATATGACTACTACAGTCTTTTAAGAAAGAAATTAGGATGGGGCAAGAGCCTGGTATAACTGGATTGTTTTATGCTTGAACAGCTAATTGTTAAAGATTTTGCTTTAAGTACCAAGAATACTTTAGATTTCAATTCTGGAATGACCTGTATAACAGGTGAAACCGGTGCCGGTAAATCACTTACCGTAGATGCCTTATCTCTGCTTTTGGGAGCTAGAGCAGATGCCAATATGGTCAGAACAGGAGCTTCAAAGGCAGAACTTAATGCTGTTTTTTCTATTGATAAGAATGAACAGGCTCAATCATTTTTAAAATCTCATGATCTGGTGAGTGACGATGGCTCTCTGATGTTAAGAAGAGTCATTGGTTCAGATGGAAAATCCAAGGCCTATATCAATGATACTCCATGTACTCTTGCATGGCTTAAGGAAATAGGCGCAATGCTTGTTGCTATTCATGGTCAACACGCAAGTATCAAGCTTATAGACAAGAGCAATCAGCTAAAGCTGGTTGATGATTTTGGAAAGCTCAATAATAAGGTTAAGGCTGTAGATGAAGCTTTCAATGCCTATAATGTAAGCCGAAGAAAACTGCAGGAACTTGCTGATGAACAGCAGCAGGGGGCATCTAATTACAAGAATCTGAAATTTGAGCTTGATGCCTTAAATAAGCTGGATTTAAAGGAAGGCGATTACGAGCAGATAAGCCTTGATTATGACTCTCTGCAGCATCAGTCTCAGGCTCAGGATGCAGTTGCTCTTGCTTTAGGTGTTCTGGAGAATGAAGAGCACAATATCATTGATATTATTTCTGCAAGAATTTCTGATTTAAGCCGTGTCAGTGTTTATGCTAAGGATAGCATTGACCCAATTGTTGAGGATCTTTCAAAGGCGGCAGAACACCTAGATTTGGCCCGTGATGCCTTAAATGATCTGACCTTGAAGGCAAACCCTGAACTTGTTGAGGAACTGTCAGAGAAACTTTCAAAATGCCACGAGTTTGCAAGACGTTTCGATGTTCAGCCAAAGGAGCTTTATAAGGTTAGGGAGCGTCTTGAGAAAGAGCTTGAGCATTTCATGTCTTTAAAAGAGCAGATTGCTGGTTTAACAGTTGATGTTAAAAAGCTAAGAGATGCTTATGAAGCAAAATGCAGTGAACTATCTGAGTTAAGAGCTGCTGCAGCAAAACGCATGTCATCTGAGGTTTCTTTAAAGATTAAAGAACTCGCCATGAAGGATGGTGTTTTTATTGTGAAAGTTGTTCGTGATGAGAACTGTCGTCCTAGATTAGGCGGAAGAGATGACGTTGAATTTCTTTTTTCTGCAAATCTTGGAGAGTCTCCAAAGGAACTGGGGGCTGTTGCTTCTGGCGGTGAGCTGTCCAGACTTGCTCTTGCCATTGAGGTTCTGACCTCTTCTGCCAACTCAACTCCAACACTTATTTTCGATGAGGTTGATACCGGTATTTCAGGTAGAACCGCTTCAAGCGTTGGCAATCTGTTAAGACAGTTAGGTCAGAGTGTGCAGGTTATAACTGTTACTCATCTGCCTCAGGTTGCTGCAAGTGCCAACCAGCAGTTTTTAGTGAACAAGGTTGAAGATAACGGTAATGTTCACTCACTTGTCATAAAGCTTGATATGGACGGACGAGTTGAAGAAATCTCCAGAATGATGGGGGGAAATGTTGTAACTGAAGCTACCCGTCAGTCAGCTCATGCACTATTAAAACAGAGCGGAAATTAGAATGGCTGAAACTACCATCACTCTTAAAAATAAAGATGTAGTAACATTACGCTGGGCTGAAGTTAAAGATGCTGCTGCCATCGTTAAACTTGAGCTTGAATCTGCTAAATATGAAAACAGAGCAGAGCCAATAAATCTTCCACCTGAAGAGTTCACTAAATACTGGGAAGAGCGCTTAAATGGTGAGAACTATAAGACCGTGCTAGTTTGTGGTGCAAATAAACTTTATGGTTTTTTAACTTTCGTTAACGAAATAAAATTAGGTCAGATACTTGCACTTTATATTGCGCCTGAATACATGAGACTAGGAATAGGCTCAAACCTTATGAAGATAGCAGAACAGATGGTTCTGCTCAAAGGCGGGCACAGTATAGAAGTTGATGTTGAAACGAAAAACAGTGGTGGACTTATTTTTTACGAGAATCTTGGATTGAAGAGAATCGGCTATATAAACGACCACTTAATAAAAATGAAAAAGGAGCTTTAAGCATGCTTAAAATTTGTATTGTTGGTTTAGGCGGTCGTATGGGCCACGCTTTATGGGAATGCTGTCGCGGTCTTGCTGATGCTAAAGTTGTTTGTGGTATCGATAAAAACAGGGATTCTCTTCCAAACGGATGCAATGTTGAAGTTGTTCCAAATATAAATGAATTATCAGTAGTACCTGATCTGATTATCGATTTCTCAAGACCAGAATGTTCTATGGCTGTTTTAGCATACGCTAAAGAGCATAACTGTGCTGTTGTTCTTGGTACTACAGGCTTTGATTATGATCAGCGTGACAAGATTAAGGATTACACAAAGGTAATTCCTATTGTTCTGTCAGCAAATTTCTCAGTTGGTGTGAACATCCTTCTAAATCTTGTTCAGAAGACTGCTGCTGTTATGGCTGATGCTGATATTGAAATTGTTGAAGCTCATCACCGCTATAAGGTTGATTCTCCATCAGGAACTGCTCTTGCAATCGGTGAGGCCGCTGCTGCAGGCCGTAATGTTAACCTGAAGGATGTAATGGTTGCAGGCAGAGATGGTATCACTGGTGAGCGTATTTACGGATCAATCGGCTTCTCTTCAATCCGTGGTGGTGATATTGTTGGTGAACACACTGCTATGTTCTGCTCAGAGGGTGAGCGCGTTGAATTAGGTCACGTTGCAACCTCAAGACAGACCTTTGCCCGCGGTGCTTTGCGCGCAGCTCTATGGCTAAGCGGTAAAAAGCCTGGTCTTTACGGCATGAATGAAGTTTTAGGTCTGGATAAGAACTAATTTATAAACTTATAAAGCTCCATTTTTTGTGGGGCTTTTTTTGTCTTAACTCAATTACATTATTAAGGATTTCTCTCGTGTCTAAATCATTACTGGTAATCGGTGGCAGTTCTGAAATTGCTCATTCTTTTATTAAGATGGCTGCTCTGAAGGATTACAACATAACCATTACTTGCAGAAACGAAGAAACTCTTAATAAAACCTGTTCTGATTTTTATAAGGACTGTGGTCGTATAATCAACGGTGTGGTTCTGGATTTAACAGATTCAGAAAAGGTCGCTACCTTCTTTGATGATAGAGAAATTCCTGATGTGCTGTTTATAGCAGCAGGTACTCTTGGTGATGTTAATGTATGTCATTATGAGTTAAAGAATCAGCTGGAAATTATTAACGTTAACTACACTGCTATAGCTACTCTTTTAGCCTCTGTAACTGATAAGTATAAGGCAAAGGGAGATGGTCATATTGTGGTTATAAGCTCTGTTGCAGGAGATAGGGGATATTACTCCAACTACGTTTACTGCAGTGCAAAGGCTGCAATTAGTACTTATCTTTCAGGACTTAGAGCTGTTTTATATCCTCATGGAGTAAATGTTCTGGATATAAAATGCGGTCTGGTTGAGACCAAGCTGAATGCTCACAGAAAGAAGCCAAAACTGCTTACAGCTTCTCCTGATTATGTCGGTATGCAGATTTTTGCTTCCATGCAGAAACGACACACCATTGTTTACACTCCTCTTATCTGGTACTTCATTATGGGATTTGTAAAAATGATCCCTGAGTTTATATTCAAGAAGCTGAAGTTCTAAGCGAAATCTTTACCTGTATACTCTTTTGCTATGATAATACCCAACCTCCGCTCACCCTAGTTTTAAACTAGGGTGATTATTATCACAAATCATCTAAATATTCTTTTTATTCCACTGTTTTTTAAGATTTTTTCTTTATGTAATTCTATTTTTGTTATATCATAGTCCATAATATATCTTAATGGACTATTTATATGACTGACTCATCTGAAATCAAGTGGAATTACTCAAGCTATACAGACAAAATGGGTAGAACCTATATCATCTCTTACTACAATAAATGGGACCCGCTTAAGAAACAGTCTCGAGTTGCTAAGAGAGTTCATGTCGGTAGACTAAATGCCGATACAGGTGAAGTTTCTCTTAGTAAAGCCTTCCT